>NC_013166.1:1426036-2139054 GCF_000024085.1 Kangiella koreensis DSM 16069
CTGTATTGCTCATGGTTTCGATTACAACTGATCACCAGCTGATGGATGTCCGACATAGGCAATTGCTCAATAAGGTGCTCTATCATCGGTTTGCCTTGATACTCAATCAGCGCCTTATCTTCGCCGCCCATGCGCGACGACTTGCCGCCTGCGAGTAGTAATACATTGAGCTGTGCGTGATTATTGGTCATTGGCAAATAGTACCTGTTAGGCCTTAATTGAAACGGCTTTAATTTGTGCAATCACGTTTTGGCCTTGATGAATATTGAGCTCTGCCGCCGACTTTTTGGTGATTAAAGAAAACAAAGTTTGCTGGCCCAGTTTTAACTGTAATAAGTTGCTGGTGCTTGAGTAATCGATAATCTGTTCAATGGTGACTTCAAGCAGATTTAAAATACTGCTTTGGGTTACTTTGGTCAGGCTGATAGAAACGTCTTTGGCATAGATAATAATTTTCATTGGCTCGTTTGTGGCCAGGGCTCGCGGGATATACAAATCCTGATGCTCACAGCTTAAGCGACAGAGACCGTATTCTTGCTCGCGATCTCTGGTTGGTTCTATTTGGCCTAGCAACACAGAGCATAACTGTTCGGCGGGAAGTGCCTGATTGTTGTAATTGGAGCAATAATCCTCAAGTGGGTAGCAACCTGTAACTCTGCCTTTTTTAACCGGCACAACATGGTCGGCCAATTTCAACAGCTCTTCATATGAATGGGTGACATAAACAATCGGTACATTAAACAATCTTGGGATTTGCACTAAATAGCTGATGATTGATTGCCGGGCCTGATCATCCAGTGCTGACAAGGGCTCGTCCATCAACAGCAATTTTGGGTAAGACAGGAGTGCCTGAGCAATTGCACAGCGTTGCTTTTGTCCCCCTGATAAGGTGGCAGGTTTCTTGCTTAAGAATTCCGCCAGCCCTAAAGCTGTGACTACTTCATTAAAAGAGTATGCACGTGGTTCTGACTCGCCTCTTCGCTTGTACCCATATTCCAGATTCTGCTTGACCGTTAAATGGGCAAACAACTCGGGTTGCTGGGCGACATAGGCAATGTGTCTCTGGTAAGGCTGTATGAACACTGAAGTTTGACTACTCAGCAGCGTCATGCCATCAAGCATTAATGTACCCTGCGGCTGCTCGAAGCCAGCAATGGATCGCAGAAGAAGACTTTTTCCGCTGCCGCTTTGCCCCCAGATAACAGTAATACCCTGCAAGGATAGGTTTTGTCTGGCAGTCACCTGAAAGCCTGCCTTTTGCAATTTTAGATCGAGGGCTAGTTCACTCATGACTCGGCCCTTTTGCGATGATTTAATCGGTATGAAATCAGCATTAATAGAACGGAAATAATCACAATAATAATGGCTAGCTTATGAGCATCTGCGTAGTTCAGCATTTCAACCTGTTCATAGATGGCCACCGATGCCACTTTAGTTTCGCCGGGAATGCTGCCACCAATCATTAAGATAACGCCGAATTCGCCCATGGTATGCGCGAAGCCTAAAATTGAAGCGGTAATAAAACTATTACGACATAAAGGAACCACTACTGAGAAAAACGTATCCAGTGGTTTTGCACCCAGGCTATAAGCGGTTTCAATCGGTTTGCGTCCGAGCGCTTCGAAAGCGTTATGGAGTGGCTGAACAACGAAGGGTAATGAGTAAATGATTGAGCCAATCACCAGACCACTAAAACTAAACAACAGACTGCCAATGCCTAATGCTTCGGTTAACTGCCCTATCCAGCCATTTGGAGACAGCAGGATCAATAAATAGAAACCGATAACGGTTGGCGGCAATACTAATGGCAGTGCAACAATGATGGACACGATGTGCTTAATCCAGCCTGTGCTTTGCGATAATTTCCAGGCAATTGGGGTACCAATTAACAACAGGAAAATGGTGGTCACGAAAGCCAGTTTGAGCGATAAAAGAATCGGCTGCCAATCAATGATAAAGAAGTCCATAGACAAATTAACTTAGCAATCTTTTATGTGAGTATAGCCCATTTCGCTAATCAGTGATTGAATTTCATCTGACAAGATATAGCGATACAGGTATTGTGCGCTGTGCTGTTTTTTGCTGGATGTTAAGACTGCCATTTTCTGCTTAATCGGCGCATACAACTCTTTGGGTACTAACCATACGTATCCAGAATCCGGCTTGAGTACGTTTGAATAAGCGACGAAGCTACCATCCACTGCGTTATGCATGGCGTATTGATAAGTTGCCACCACATTTTGGCCGTAGATCAATTTTGCTGAAAAATCTTGCTGGATATGGCTAAGCGTCGATTCGGCTGCTTTACCATAAGGGGCAAGGTTTGGTTTAGCTATGGCTATCCTGGTTAATTGATTCAGCTCCTGGATATTAGTGATTTGATGCTGCTGAGAATAAAATGCGAGTTTGCCGCAGGTATAGAGTTCCGCCTGTTCCGCTCGATTGTCTTTCAATAAAGCATCGACACGCTCTTCATCCGCCGATAAGAACACATCAAAAGGAGCACCATTAATGGCCTGCGCGTACAGTTGCCCGGAAGAACCTGAGTGCAAAATGATTGAGTTACCTGATTTTAATTCATAGCGCTCTGCAATGACCTGCATCGGCTTTAAGAAATTAGCGGGAACAGCAACGCTAATCGTTTCTGCCTGCGCAGCAGCTGTATTTAAGGCCAGGAAAATAGTAGCAAGCCGAATCATTTAGCCACCGGTCATATTCATAAAGCGAAGTATTTGTACATCTCCGTCATTGCTAAAGTGATGTTCCTTCGGCTTCAGTTTAATCGCTTCGATAATCCTCTCTTTTAACACTTCCGGTTGGTTTGGGTAGCGTCGAACAATGGCTCTTAGATCTAATGAGTCTTCATTACCCAGACACAACAACAGTTGACCCTCTGCAGTTAAACGAATGCGATTACAGCTACCGCAGAAATTGTTGCTGTGTGGTGAAATAAAGCCAATATTACTGCGATGACCCGGTATTGAAAAGTAACGTGACGGGCCGCCGGTATTCAAGGTTGAAGGTAGCAGCTGGTAATGATCTTTGATAATGGCTTTAACGTCTTCGCTGGAGCAGAAGGTTTTAGCTCGGTCATGAGAAGAAATATGGCCCAAAGGCATCTCTTCAATGAAGCTGATATCCAGTTCATTCTCCAACACATAATTCAGCAACGCGGGTATTTGCTGATCATTCTGCCCTTTCATAATGACCGCATTGAGTTTGATTTTTTCAAAACCAGCCTCTTTAGCAGCCTGAATGCCATCAAGCACTTTAGACAGCTTTCCGGTACGCGTAACTGAGTGAAACTGCTCTTCATCCAATGTATCGAGGCTGATGTTCAAACTGCGAACGCCGCTTTGATAGAGCGGCTTAGCCAATTTAGTTAACATCGAACCGTTGGTTGTAATGGCCAGGTTTTTTAAGCCATCCAATTGACCCAGATTGGACGTCAGTTTAATGATGTCGTGGCGAACCAATGGCTCGCCACCGGTGAGGCGTATTTTGTTAACGCCAAGTTCCGTGAAGGCCTGGCTGATTTGTGTGAGCTCTTCATAACAGAGTAACCTTTGTTTGGGCAAAAAAGTCATGTCTTCAGCCATGCAATACACACACCTGAAATTACAACGATCAGTTACGGACAATCGTAGATAGGTGATCTGGCGACCAAAGGGGTCAATTAACTTTGTTTGCTCATTCATAAGGCACTTCTTGTGTTATTAACCAAAGAATATATTGTCTTGTTCCAGCTTGAGTTCTAATCCTTCAATCGTCGAATCTTCAACAAGCTGGTACAGATAATCACTGACGGCCTGACGATGACGGCGAACATTCAGATAGTCATGAATCTTTTCGCTAACCATCGAGTACTCAAGCTGATTGCCATCGATTTTTTTATTGATAAACACAATGTGGTAGCCATAGCGGCTTTCAATGGGCTTATCATAAATCCCTTCATCAAGCGGGAATAATTGACGTTCAAACTCAGGAACCGTTTGTCCTTTACTGATTTGACCGAGCGAGCCACCGGTTTTGTTTGAAGGACAGCCCGAATACTCAATCACCATATCCGTAAATAATGAGCTGTCTTTGAGAAGCTTGCTGATTAATTTTTCAGCCACTGTTTTCTTTTCAATGCGTCCCTCGATATCATCCGGAGCGACAGCCAGTAAAATATGGCTAACCTCCATAATGGGCGCGGTCATAAACTTTGCCTGGTTCTGCTCATAATATCGCTGACAGTCTTCATCAGACACTTCCTGGTAGTTGATATTATTCTCAATCAGATCCTGAAATGCCTGTTCTTCATCATCTATTTCCGTCGCGCTCTCTTTTAACTGTTGCTTGAGCAGTTGACGAATCACCAAAGCTTGGCCTGCTTTCTGGATCGCTGACTCAGCATCTTGGGCAGGATGATACTGAAGCTCCTCAGACAAAAGCTTTTCATCAATAAGCTCACCATTAACTGAGATAACCGGCACCTCAAAGGGTGCTTTTTGATCCTGCTTGGTGGGCTTGTAAGTTGCCGCTGTTGACATATAAATCTCCTACCGAATAACGTTTAACTGTATTTCGTTTCTAAGCAGGGGCAGTGATTCCCCTGCTCCATGGCTTATCGCTGTCTAACAACCTGGTATTTACGTCCAAAGTACCAAATTGGCATGCTGATAATGTGTACCAGACGTGTGAACGGGAATACCAGAATCATGGTCATACCAACAAACACATGCAGTTTGTAGATGATATGGACGTTAGCAATATAAGCTGCTGCTTCGAAACCCTGGAAGGTAACGATGGACTGTGCCCAGTTCGCCAATTGCACCATGACTGAACCATCCATGTGTTGGCTTGAAACAGCAATGGTCATCAAGCCTAGTACCAACTGAACCAGCAACAGGAACAGAATAAAAATATCAGACTTGCTGCTGTTGGCTCTAACACGGTCATTGGTTAAGCGACGATGAATCAACATCACCAGACCAATCAGACAGATGATGCCAAAGAAACCACCGGATACCATTGCCAGCAATTGCTTATCAGCCGTGCTGATAAAATAATGATAAATTGCCTCGGGTAGAAGCAAGCCAACAAAGTGACCCAGCAGAATAAAGATCACACCGACGTGGAAAAATATACTGGCCATCCGCATCCCTTTATTGCTGAGCATCTGGCTGGAATGTGCTTTCCAGGTATAAGGCTCGCGATCGAAACGGATCCAGCAGCCTACAATGCATATAGCTATTGCAATGTAAGGATAGATCCCAAAAAGTAGCGTGTTGAAATTTGACATAACTATACTCCTGGACCTAACGTTGTATTGAGTCTGATTTGTTATTAACTGAGGCTTCATGCCAGTTGATTGGCACTTCTTTATTAGCACTCAATTGTGGCGCCGGACGATTCGATGGGCACGACTGTCCATCAATCGGATCATCAAAACGAATCTCTTTGTCCTCCCACTCTTTATCAATCGCTTCTAAAGTGTCCTCGGCTTGTTCCTTGGCCACGGTTTCCTGAATCTCTTTGCGATCCACCTGGGCACCTGAAATGATCAGTAAGCTTCTTAATAGAACTGCAAACTCTGATTCACGCTTATCCAATCGTTCTTCAAGTAAGGCAAAAATGTGCGCAACGTCAGCCAGCCATTCGCGTGCATAGAGTTCATCCTGTTCGGATAAAAACTCCAGGAACAAAGGGATGTAATCAGGCATTTGACGGGAATCCAGCTCGAACCCTTTGGATTTATACATTTCCAAAAGATCGACCATGGCCTGACCGCGATCACGTGACTCACCATGAACATGTTCGAAAATCAAAAGTGAAACGTAACGTCCACGTTCGAACAAACCATCGTAGTTGGCTTGAAGATCGTAGATGTCGGCAACTCTTTGTTGCTCGATTAAGGCAATGATTTTTTCGCGTACTTCAGGTGGCAGATGCTTGGTTGAAGCAGTTGCTTCAACCAGTGCATCAGTGTTATCCAGCAAGCTTTGGGTTGGGTAGTCCAATAAGCGAGAAATAACTTTCAAAATTTTCATTGGTCATTCTCCCAGATTTGTACGGTTTTAATGATGTCACGCTGGGTGATTTTCTTAGCACCAAACATGTTGACGTCGTTATTACCGGAACTACAGCCGTTACCAAAGCTAAAGCCACAACCATTTTGCTCTTCGTAGGCTTCAGGAATGTTTAACTCTCGGTGGCCGGTTGGAATCACGAAGCGATCTTCGTAATTAGCAATGGCCAGGTAGCGATACATTTCTTCGACCTGTTTCTTAGTCAGCGAAACATCTTCCAGCACATCCAGATCCTCGACCCCTTCTACCTGTTGCGAGCGTTTGTATGCGCGCATTGCCAGGAGACGTTTAAGAGCTAGAATCACAGGTTTTTCATCACCAGCAGTTAGCAGATTAGCCAGATATTTCACTGGAATGCGTAAAGATTCAACATCAGGAATCACGCCAGATTTGCCGACATAACCGATATGCCCTGCTTCAGCCGCAGACTGAATCGGACTCAAGGATGGTACATACCAAACCATTGGCAAGGTTCTGTATTCTGGGTGCAATGGCAGCGCCAATTTCCACTCAACCGCCATTTTGTAAACTGGCGATGCCTGAGCAGCTTTGATCACTGAATCAGCGACACCGTCTTTACGAGCCTGCTTGATAACTTCGGGATCATTCGGATCGAGGAAGATTTCGAGCTGCTTTTGATACAGATCGGTTTCAGAAGCGGTTGATGCAGCTTCTTCAATCTTGTCTGCGTCATAAAGCAACACACCCAAATAACGGATTCGGCCCACACAGGTTTCAGAACATACCGTTGGCATACCCGCTTCAATCCGTGGGTAACAGAAAATACATTTTTCTGATTTGCCTGTTTTCCAATTGTAGTAAATCTTTTTGTATGGACAGCCACTGATACACATTCTCCAGCCACGACATTTTTCCTGATCAATCAGAACAATGCCGTCTTCTTCACGCTTATAGATAGCGCCTGAAGGACATGAAGCGACACAGGTTGGATTCAAGCAATGCTCACAAAGACGTGGCAAATACATCATGAATGTATTTTCATACTGGCCGTAGATTTCTTTTTGAACATTGTCGAAGTTTTTATCTTTACTGCGTTTTTCAAACTCAGTACCAAGAATTTCTTCCCAGTTCGGACCCCATTCGATTTTCTCCATGCGCTTGCCGGAAATAAGCGAACGTGGTCTTGCTGTTGGCTGGTGCTCAGACTCTTTGGCGGTATGCAAATGTTGATAATCGAAATCAAACGGTTCGTAGTAATCGTCGATTTCTGGCAAGTCCGGGTTAGCAAATATGTTGGCTAAAATACGGAACTTACCACCGATTTTTGGACGAATGCTGCCGTTGGATTTACGCACCCAGCCGCCATTCCATTTATCCTGGTTTTCCCACTCTTTCGGATAACCAATGCCCGGTTTGGTTTCAACATTATTAAACCAGGCATACTCCATCCCTTCGCGAGAAGTCCAAACATTTTTACAGGTTATCGAACAAGTATGGCAACCAATACACTTATCAAGATTCAGGACCATACCCACTTGTGCACGAATTTTCATTATTGGCTCCTATACTTCATCAGGTAGTGGTTGAGGATGAACATCGCCATCTGGCCCATCGAGCCAGTCAACTTTGTCCATTTTTCTAACGACAACAAACTCATCACGGTTACAACCCACAGTACCGTAATAGTTGAAGCCATAGGATTGTTGTGCATAACCACCAATCATATGAGTTGGTTTCAAGACAACGCGCGTTACTGAGTTATGGTGACCGCCTCTTGTGCCGGTCATTTCTGAACCGGGTACATTAACGATGCGCTCCTGTGCGTGATACATCATCACCATGCCTTGCTTGACCCTTTGACTGACCACCGCACGACAAGCAATAGCACCATTAGCATTGAAAACTTCAACCCAGTCGTTGTCTTCAATGCCGGCTTCTTTGGCATCAAGTTCACTCAGCCAGATGATTGGGCCGCCACGAGACAGAGTCAGCATCAACAGGTTGTCAGAGTAAGTACTGTGAATACCCCATTTCTGGTGAGGCGTAATCCAGTTAAGGACAATTTCTTTATTGCCATTTGGCTTCTTGTCTTTAACGTACTCAATGGTTTTAGTATTGATAGGCGGACGATACGAAACCATCTGCTCACCAAAGGCCTGCATCCATAGATGATCTTGATAGAACTGTTGTCGGCCAGTGATGGTTCTCCAAGGAATAAACTCATGAACATTGGTGTAGCCAGCGTTATAACTGACATGCTCATCTTCCAGTCCAGACCATGTTGGTGAAGAAATAATCTTACGAGGCTGTGCCTGAATATCACGGAAGCGAATTTTTTCTTCGTGTTTTGGCAAAGCTAAGTGAGTGTGATCCAGACCGGTAAACTCACCTAATGCAGACCAAGCTTTAACCGCAACATTGCCGTTTGTTTCTGGCGCGAGAGATAGCACAACTTCAGCAGCATCAATCGCTGTTTCGATCTGAGGTTGACCTTCGCTAACACCCTCATCCAGAACCGTGTGATTTAATTTGCGCAGGAACTCAACTTCTTCGTCAGTGTTCCAGCCAATACCTTTACCGCCATTACCCAATTTTTCAAGCAATGGTCCCAACGAAGTAAATTTCTTGTAGGTGTTCGGATAATCACGTTCAACCACCATCATGTTGGGAGCTGTTTTACCAGGAATAAGTTCGCACTCGCCCTTCTTCCAGTCTTTAACATCTGATTGTGCGAGCTCACCTGCAGTATCATGAAGGATCGGTACTGTGACTAAATCTTTTTCAATACCTAATTCACCTTCTGCCACTTCAGAGAATTTTTTAGCAATACCTTTGTAAATATCCCAATCAGAGCGAGCCTCCCAAGCTGGGTCAACTGCGGTTGATAATGGGTGTATGAAAGGATGCATATCGGAAGTATTCAAATCATCTTTTTCATACCAGCAAGCGGTCGGTAAAACGATATCCGAATACAAACACGTCGATGACATTCTGAAATCTAGCGTGACCACAAGATCCAGTTTTCCTTCAGGACCTTTTTCAACCCAGTCTGCCTCATCGGGTTTGAAACCTCCGCGCGTACCAAGATCGTCATTCATTAAGCCGTTTTTAGTGCCTAATAAATACTTGAGCATGTACTCGTGACCTTTACCTGATGAGCCCAATAAATTTGAGCGCCAGACAAATAGATTGCGTGGGAAGTTTTTAGGGTCGTCGGGAGCTTCACTGGCAAAACGTAAATTACCATTTTTCAGTTCCTGCACCACATAGTCTTTCGGATCCATGCCCGCAGCTTCCGCATCACGCGTAATCTGCAATGGATTACGATCCAGTTGCGGCGCCGATGGCAACCAGCCCATACGCTCAGCTTTAATGTTGTAGTCCAACATATGCTCAGGGTATTGAGATTTATCAGCCAGTGGCGATAGAACTTCGTGAATGCTGACCTTCTCATGACGCCACTGCGAACTATGGTTATAGAAGAACGACGTGGAGTTCATTTGACGTGGTGGACGACTCCAGTCAAGACCGAAAGCCAGAGGCAACCAGCCTGTTTGTGGACGCAGTTTTTCTTGTCCTACATAGTGAGCCCAACCACCGCCTGATTGACCTACGCAGCCGCACATCATCAGCATGTTGATTAAGCCACGATAGTTCATGTCCATGTGATACCAGTGATTCATTGCCGCACCGACAATAATCATGGCCTTACCTTTAGTCTTATGAGCTGTGTCAGCAAATTCACGCGCAATACGAATTACCTTATCGCGTTTAACACCGGTAATTTTTTCTTGCCAGGCTGGTGTGAACGGAATGTCATCGTCATAGCTGGAAGCAACGTTTTCGCCACCAAGCCCGCGATCGATACCATAGTTAGCAATCATCAAATCATAAACGGTTGCAACTTTGACGGTTCTACCATCGGCAAGCGTTATAGTTTTACAAGGAACATTACGATTCAGCACTTCATTGTGCTCGCAGGATACCCAGTGCTGATTGCTTTTATCAGAAGCGAAATGTGGGAAAGACACGGATGCAACGTCATCACCGATCAGTGATAACTGAAGCTTAACGTCTTTACCCTCTTTGCCTTCTTTATCCTGAATATTCCACTTACCTTTTTCTCCCCAACGGTAACCAATGGAACCCAGCGGGGAAACAAGCTCATTGGTGTTTTCATCATAAGCAATGGTTTTCCATTCAGGATTATTGTCTTGACCTAAACTATCAACCAGATCAGAGGATCGTAAGAATTTACCGGCTGTATAACCGCCTTTTTCATAATCCTCTAACACAACCAGCATCGGCATGTCAGTGTAGCGACGAACATAATCAGTGAAGTATTCACTTGGGTTTTCCAAGTGGAATTCTTTCAGGATGACATGACCAAATGCCATGCCTAAAGCAGCGTCAGTACCCTGCTTTGGATTGAGCCATTCATCAGTAAGCTTGGACACTTCTGCATAATCAGGCGTGATTGAAACCGTCTTGGCACCTTTATAACGAACCTCAGTAAAGAAGTGCGCATCGGGTGTCCGTGTTTGAGGCACATTAGAGCCCCAGGCAATGATGTAATTAGAGTTATACCAGTCAGCTGATTCAGGAACGTCTGTCTGCTCACCCCAGGTCATTGGAGATGCAGGAGGAAGATCGCAGTACCAGTCATAGAAGCTCATACAGACGCCACCAATTAAAGACAGGTAGCGCGAACCCGCAGCATAAGAAACCATCGACATCGCTGGGATTGGTGAGAAGCCAACGATTCGGTCAGGCCCATATTGCTTTGCAGTATAAACATTCGAAGCTGCGATGATTTCATTGACTTCATCCCAACTTGAACGAATGAAACCACCTAGACCGCGTTTTGTTTTATAGCTATTCGCCTTTTCAGGATCTTCAACAATCGACTGCCAGGCTTCAACCGGAGATCTGGTTAATCGCGCTTCACGCCACAGTTTCAATAATGGCTTACGAACCTTAGGATACTTTAAGCGGTTCGCGCTATAAAGATACCAGGAATAGCTGGCACCACGTGGGCAGCCGCGGGGTTCGTGATTAGGAAGATCGGGACGGGTTCTTGGGTAATCCGTTTGCTGGGTTTCCCAGGTCACCAGACCATTCTTCACATAAATTTTCCAGCTACATGAACCAGTACAGTTAACGCCATGAGTTGAGCGAACAATTTTGTCATGCTGCCAACGTTGTCGATAACTGTTTTCCCAAGCGCGGCTTTCGTTGGTCACTTCGCCGTGACCATTAGAAAACTCGCTTTGTTTTTTCTTAAAAAACTGTAAGCGATCAAGGAACTGACTCATATTACTCTCCCATCTGATCTGTTATTTAAATTCATAAATGTCGTCATAATTAAATTCTTTACTACCAATTAAGGGTTATAAAATTCACCATTTTTTCTCAGGTAAAACCACCAGTTAACGAATAAGCAGACCGCATAAAATATGGAAAAACCAATCAATGCATATTCAGGTGTAGTGGCTTGGATCTGTTCGCCAAAGACTTTTGGGATGTAGAAAGCGCCATAAGCTGCAACGGCTGAGGTCCAGCCAAGTACAGGACCGGCCTGTTCTTTTGGGAAGACCATTGCGATGGTACGGAAGGTTGAACCATTACCAATACCGGTTGCCGCAAACAGCACCAGGAACAATATAAAGAACGGAATGAAATACTCTTCAGGGCTAGCTGAACCATAAGCAGCTTTCATGTAATAGGCGACGCCGAGTGCGCTGGCAACCATGATTAGCGAACAAATTTGAGTGACTAAAGCGCCACCAACTTTGTCAGAAATCCAACCGCCTACTGGACGAATCAAAGCACCAATAAAAGGTCCCATCCAGGCATACATCAAAGCACTAGGACCATTAGTATTAATCGTATCGTGAGTCATGACACCATCGACCATGATATGGCTGTAGCCGAAGATGACCTTGATAGCGAGCGGGAATGCTGCTGCAAAACCAATGAAGGAGCCGAAAGTCATGGTGTAAATAACACTCATCACCCAGGTATGCTTGTTATTGAAAATCTTGTATTGACGGTTAAGACTGGTACGAATCTGTCCAGGCAATGCCTTAAGCAGAAATACTGTCGCTGTAATAACCAATACCAGAACAATTTCTTTAGGCACGCCAAAACCAGAACCGTTAGCACTTTCGGGCAACATCAACCACAAACCAGCCATTGCAGTGATAAAGCCAATTAATAGCATGAAAGTTATTTTCCCAAAGGCCGACAAAGGATTACCTATGTCCGGTGATACTTCTTGCGTCTTAATGTTGTTCATGCCAAACCAAGCTGCGAAAGCAAGCGGAACAAGCAGTAGTAACCAAACAAAGCCGGCATTTTGAATCCAGGTTTCTGAACCTGCTTCAATTTTTCCAATAAGGGTTCCGCTTGAACTGACCAAAGTCATTGGGTCGCCACCCATGGCTCCGAATGCTCCGATAGTCATGAATAAAGGAACCAAAATCTGCATCGAGGTTACGCCAAAATTGCCCAGTCCTGCATTCAAACCCAAGGCTAAACCCTGTTGTTTTTTAGGAAAGAAAAAGCTGATGTTAGACATTGATGAAGCAAAGTTGCCGCCACCCAGGCCCGATAACAAAGCCAACAGCTGGAACATCCACAATGGCGTGTCTTTATCCTGTAGCGCAATACCGGTTCCAACGGCTGGAATCATCAATAACGCTGTGGTAAAGAAAATGGTATTACGGCCACCACACAGGCGAATGAAGAAGCTACTAGGGATACGTAATGTTGCTCCGGTTAAGCCAGAAATAGCCATCAGAGTGAACAACTCTGATTTTTCAAATGGGAAGCCGAGGTTCAACATCTGAACCGTGATAATTCCCCAATACAGCCAGACTGCAAAACCACACAGTAGACTTGGAATTGAAATCCAAAGGTTTCGGTTAGCAACCTTCTTACCTTCGGACTCCCAAAACTTAGGATCTTCTACATCCCATTTTTTTAAGTCAGCCATTGCTTTCTCCAATAAGTAATCATTAAATTCGATATAGCGTTATGCCTCGTTGCCAAGGCATAACGTTTACAATATTTCGCTTTCTTTTTTCTGCTGAACAATCGCGTAGTTCATCCATACCATGCAGATAGCAACCAGAATGAATAGCAGCATGAAACAAGAACTACGAACGTTGGTATAGTCTGATAAAAGACCGAAAAAGATGGGTAGTGTAAATCCGCCTAAACCACCTAGAACGCCTACCATGCCGCCAACCGACCCCATGTTATTGGGGTAATAGTCGTGAATAATTCGATAGACACTGGCTTTACCGAACCCCTGCGCAATCCCCACCACAAAAACTAATGCTGTGAAGATCCAAATGTTCAAACCAATGTCGAAACTGAAATCACCTTCAATACCTTTAACCAGCAAAGTTGTTTGTGGATAGGACAGGAAGAAGAGACATGCGATTGAAATCCAGAATACCCACCAGTTGACTTTACGAGCGCCAACTTTATCGGAAGCATAGCCACCAGCAGCACGAATCAAGCCAGAGGGTAAGGTAAATAGCATGGTAATAAAGGATGCCGTTTTAAGGTCTAAACCATATTCACCGACATAGTATTTTGGCAGCCACAAGGCCAATGCGACAAAACCACCAAACACAAAGTAATAGTAGAGTCCAAATCGCCAAACACGGAGTTCTTTTAATGGCGCCAATTGATCTTTGATTGAAATGTGCTTGCCAGTTCTGGCTCGCTCGACTTGTTTTGGATCGTTAAAAGTGAAGAACCAGAACACAATTGCCATTACCAGCATTGCAATTGAGTAAACCTTGGGCACCATTTGCCATCCGGCAGCAACTACAATCATTGGAGCAACTAAGTTGGTGATAGCAGCACCAGCATTACCGGCACCAAAGATGCCCATTGCAGTGCCCTGCTTCTCTTTTTCGAACCAGGCAGAGGTATAGGCAATACCAATGGCAAAAGAGCCACCAGCCAAACCTACAAATAAACCTGCTACCAGGTATTGCCAATATTCATGAGCAAATGCCAGCCCGTAGGTAGCACCGGCAACTAACAGCATTTGAATAAAAAAGACAATACGCCCACCATAACGATCGGTTAAAATACCCAACGGCAATCGTGTAATGGAGCCTGTTAAAATTGGTGTAGCGACCAGAATGCCGAACTCGGTATCCGTCAATCCAAGCTCTTGCTTAATCTTAATGCCGATAATCGAGAACATGGTCCACACTGCAAAGTTAAATGCGAATGCGACCGTACTCATGGACAAAACAGAATATTGTTTTTGTTTGTGCGTTAGCATTGAGAGCCTCCTCATCTTTATCTCAAAGTGAAGATACTCCCCCTCTTTGACCATCTATTTGATCGAGATCAATAAGTCACTCCCGCTAACAATTACTATATTTAAAAACTACCACCAAAGTGGTATGCAACAGTTCTAGCTAACCTGTTGATAAGTATGAAAAAGCTCTTTTCGTACTCGTGTAAGGTAGGATAATTTAGACTCTCAGGTTCTTTGGTAGTACTACCCAACAATAGGTTTAAACATTGCTCAAAAAGTCCGTTAAAGACAGCAAAGTCAATTACACCTCTTTAGTGACTAGAGCGGGATTGGTAATGGCTATTATTGTCGCCCTGGCATTGGCCAGCTTAATTACTTCTATGTTTGTCTCGGAGAGTCTTGATGGTGACGCTGCTCAGATTAACGTTGCAGGTTCACTACGAATGCAGTCTATTCGCTTATCCAGGGCACTCACCGCTGAGCAAAATAATTTAGACATCTTGAATGCAACTACGGCAACCGATGAGATCCGTGAGTTTGAACGAAGGCTCAGCATCTTGCTAAGCCATGGTTTAATTGCAAATAGTGGAAACCAAAAAATTGTTGATATTCATAAAGTCTTGGAGCAGCAGTGGTTTGAGATTAAAACACAGGTGAACACCAATCCTGCCAGATTTGAAACTGATTACAGTTTGATCGATCAATTTGTCGGTACTATCGATCGGCTGGTATCTATTCTGCAAAGTGAGTCTGAGAAAAAGATACGTGTCCTTAGAATGATTCAAGGCAGCGCCCTCTTCTTGACACTTTTAACTGCCTTTATAGCGCTTTACCGTATTAATCGAAGCATTGTTCAACCCATGAATAACCTGGTTGCAGCAGCGAAAGAGGCTTCCAAAGGAAACTTTAATGTAAGAGTCAGCGACATTTCTAATGACGAAATTGGTCTGCTAGGAACTACCTTTAATGAAATGTCTACGCGATTACAAATTATTCATAACCACCTCGAGGAAAAAGTACAAGAAAAAACAACTAAGCTGGAGCGAAGCAACAAGTCACTGGAATTGCTTTACCAAACCTCTCATAACCTAGTTCGAGCTAACAGCAGGCGTGACTTTGAAAATTTACTGGCTCAAGTTGAGCAAACGATAGGCGATGGACAGGTCATATTGTGCCTTGATCAAAAAGTGCAAAATAGTCATCAGAGAATTCCTATCAGTCAACACGAACTGCCTAAAAATTGTGACCAGATTCATTGTAGCCAATGTAAAATATCAAACAATATCAGGCACTCTTTCCACATCCATAAGCAAGATAAAGATTATGGCTCCCTGCAGTATTTCTCAAATAAAGGAAAGCCAGAGCAATGGGTTCATAACTTGCTGCAGGCTATTGCGGATAATATAGCTGTTGCTATAAGTCTTGATCAGAAAAGAGCGCAAGAAAACCTACTGCTTTTAATGGAGGAGCGTGCTGTCATTGCAAGAGAGCTGCATGACTCTCTCGCACAATCACTGTCCTTTTTAAAGCTTCAAACGTCATTGCTCAGCAGACAGCTGGATAAAAATCTTGAGCGAAACACGATCGAAAATACAATTGGTGATTTGAAAGATGGTTTGAATAATGCTTATAGACAATTAAGAGAATTGCTAACAACTTTCCGTCTGCAAATTGAAGAGCCCTCTTTAGAAAGTGCACTCAAAGGTACCGTTGCTGAATTTAGTACTAAGTGTGGTTATGAGGTAGAGCTTGATTACTCGATAACGAATCAAACCTTAACTTCCAATCAACAAATTCATGCACTGCAGATAATCCGCGAAGCATTATCCAACGTCCAGCGGCATTCGCAGGCGAGTAAAGCCTGGGTGAAATTATCCATCCAAGGTGGAAAGGTACATGTCGAAGTTATTGATAATGGTATTGGCATCCCCGATGAAATGCCCGAAGGCACCCACTATGGTCTATCCATCATGAACGAACGCGCTGCGTCCTTGAATGCCAATATTGATATCCGCAAAGCTCCCCCCCAAGGCACCATCGTTGAGATGACTTTAGAGCCACAAACAAACACCATAGAAGGGATACGATGAAACAGAACAATATTTCTATCATGTTAGTTGATGATCACCCTCTGCTTCGCAAAGGCGTGGTGCAACTGATCGAGTTAGAGGATAACCTGGAAGTAGTTGCTGAAGCGAACAATGGTGAAGACGCCGTCAAGCGTGCGCTTGAGTTAGATCCCGATCTAATCATGCTTGATCTTAATATGAAAGGATTGAATGGTGTTGAAACTTTAAAAGCCATCAAACAGACGGGCGTTAAAGCAAAAGTTATTATGTTTACAGTATCCGACGCCGAAGCCGATGTTCTACAGGCCCTCAAGGCTGGCGTTGATGGCTATGTCCTGAAAGATTCCGAACCTGAAGAACTGATTCAATATATTAATAAATCCATGCAGGGTGAGCTTGTGATAAGCGCCCCACTCACCCAGATTCTGGCCAAGTCATTTCGCCCTAAAGCTGAAAAAGAAGAGTTCCTTGAGGCACTTACCAATCGGGAAACACAAATTTTACGCTACATTTCGCAAGGTGATAGCAACAAGGTTATTGCCCGAAAATTAGAAATTGCAGAGAGTACGGTTAAAGTGCATGTCAAACACCTACTAAAAAAAATCAACCTTAAATCTCGTATTGAAGCGGCATTGTTTGCGGTTGAGAATAAATTATTTTAGTGCAATCACATGCTCACAAAAAAGCGCTTCATGATAAAGCGCTTTTTTTTTCAATCATTCAGTGAAGTGCTAATCGAAAGGAATGAACTCGATTGAATCCCCTATGCTCACACTGGTATTAATAGGAATACGAGCAAAGCCATTACTCCAGCTGCTTGATGATAATACTCCAGAGCTTTGATTCGGAAATTTATCCAACCAAATCTGCCCTTCTTTCTCGACGGTCCTAACATACAGGTATTGCTCACGGGGAGCTTCTTTACTGATCGAGAATGAAGCCTTAGCAGTCAGATTATTCGGGTGCAGTTCACCGCATCCCTGAAAGACTTTAAGGTATGGCTTGGCAATCACATTAAAGGTTACAAACACTGCAGAAGGGTTACCGGGCAGACCTATAAAGGGGGTGTTTTTAACATAACCAAATGCAAATGGCTTGCCTGGCTTTATGGCAATTTTCCACAGCTCCAGACGCCCAAGTTGTTCAACACTGGTTTTGACATAATCCTCTTCGCCCACTGAAACTCCACCACTGGTAATAATACAATCAGCGTTCTCGGCAGCATCGCTAAGTGCTTGCTGTATTTTAGCCTCATTATCTTCAATGGTGCCGCAATCATAAATAGTGCAGCCAAGTGACTGTAATAAGCCAATTAGAGTAAAGTGATTGGAGTTATAAATTTGTCCATCTTCAATCGGATTGCCAGGTTCAACTAATTCATTACCGGTGGAGATCACAGCGACTATTAGTTTGCGATACACAGGAACTTGCTGAATGCCAACCGAAGCCAACAGACCCAGTTCTTGCGCTCGTAATGGTTTGCCAGCCTTAATAATGACTGAATCAGCTGCAATATCCTGCCCCTTTGGGCGAATATTTTGCTGATCACTGACCGACTCAGGAAAAGACACCCAAATGCCAGCGTCAGTTTCAGATACTTCACATTGCTCCTGCATAATCACAGCGTTGCATTGTGGCGGTACAGGTGCACCGGTAAAAATCCGCGCGCAGGTTTCTGCTTCTAAGGGTTTATCAGCTGGATCGCCGGCAATAATTCTTTGGCTAACTCGTAATGGCTGACCAGATTTTAAAGAATCAGTATGAATCGCATAACCATCCATCGCACTATTATCAAAACCAGGGACATTAATACGTGACAATTGTTCTTTGGCTAAAACTCGCCCCATTGCTTCATATAAGTTTACCGTTTCGTGCTCTTGTACTGGCTTAACGCTTTCAAGCAAGGTTTCAATTGCCTGTTTAACCGGCATCAGACCGGGAGCATCACAACAACTCATAAACGTGTCTCGCACACCTGCAAGCGCCCTGTTTCATCGGCTTGCTGAATTTCCAGATGTTCAACAAAATTGCAGGGGCGATGGCTGTTATCAAGTTGCTCTTCTAAAATCTGATACCAGGCTGTTCGACAGGCATTAGGAGAGCCTGGCATGCAAACAATTAGTGTCCGATTGGCTAAACCTGCCAATGCTCGAGACTGGACAGTTGATGTTCCAATATCACCATAAGATATGTGTCTGAATAACTCTCCAAAACCATCAACAATTTTGTCCAATAATGGACTAATTGCTTGTGGCGTATTATCTCGTGCGGTAAACCCTGTGCCGCCTGTGATCAATATGACCTGTACTTTTTCATCCGCTATCCATTGTGATACAACAGCACGCAATTGATATATATCATCCTTTACAATATTTTTACCGGCTAATTGATGTCCTGCATCAGTTAACCCCTTTATCAAAGTCTTACCAGATGTATCGGTTTCTTCAGTGCGAGTGTCACTGACGGTCAGCACAGAAATGTTCAAAGGAATAAAGGGTTTCGGCTGTTTATTGTGAGAATTCATGAGAAATTACCTATTAAAATTTGTTACATCATAGAAGAAAGTCATTCTGCCGAACTTGATAAAGATCAATAAATCCACCTTTACAAACCCTCAAATTCATTTAGCATTCAATAGGAAGTTAGGTGATTGGGTTGCAGGAATATTTATGCGATACTTTCATCACTTGCAACATACAAGATGCAGCCATGCTTACCGAACAAGAACTCATTCACTATAGTCGCCACATTATTTTGCCGCAGATTGATGAAGCCGGTCAGGAAAAAATCAAGCAATCAAAGGTGCTTGTGGTTGGCATGGGTGGACTTGGTGCGCCAGTAGCAATGTACTTGGCCGCGGCAGGTGTGGGACATCTCTATATTGCGGATCATGATCAAGTTGAGCGCTCCAATCTACAGCGACAAATTATTCATAACCTCAATAGTATTGGTCAGAATAAAGTTGATTCTGCTCAGTCCACTCTGAAGGCTTTAAATCCCTGGATTCAAGTAACCAGTATCAAGCAGAAACTGGGAGACCAGGAGCTGGATGATTTGCTCAGTAAGGTCGATGCGGTGATTGATTGCTGTGATAATTTCAAAACACGTTTTGCGATCAATCGTGCTGCTGTTAAACATCAAAAACCACTGGTGTCCGGCGCAGCAATTCGCTTTGAAGGACAGCTGGCCGTTTTCAATTATACCGACCAATCACCTTGCTATCAGTGCCTTTATCAGCCAGATATTCAGCTTGATGAAAACTGCTTTGACCAAGGGGTACTGTCACCGGTCGTGGGTACTATTGGAACTCTGCAAGCTACAGAAGCGCTCAAAATAATCACTGCTGCAGGTCAAGTCGCCGATGGCCGATTGCTTATTTACGATGCACTCAATGGTGACTTTAGAAAGATCAAAGTCACCAAAGATGCTAACTGTGCTATTTGTGGTGCGTAAAACAATAACTACAAAAATAGATCGTGCAGGCAATTCTAATTAGAATCAATCACCCTCCATTAATCAGCAAGTGCACCCAGATACTGGCCGCGTAGCCGAGTGCGATGACGGGTGTCCATTTGAGGTGTGTCATGAAGGTGTAGTGGCCGCGTGCCTGGCCCATGAGTGCGATACCTGCTGCTGAACCGACAGACAGTAAGCTGCCGCCGACGCCTGCAGTTAATGTGACCAGTAGCCATTGGGCGTGTGACATTTCAGGATTCATGGTGAGCACTGCGAACATGACTGGGATATTATCCACGATGGATGACAGGATGCCGACTAGGACGTTGGCTGGTGTTGCGCCGAGTTCGCCATACATGTAGCTTGATGCCATGCCAAGGTAGCCTAAGAATCCTAAACCGCCTACAGCGAGGATAACGCCGTAGAAGAAGAATAAGGTGTCCCATTCTGCTTGCGCGATGCGGTCGAAAATATCGTAAGGTTTTTTTGTCGATACGCTGGTTGGGTTTTCTTCGGTGTCTTTTTTGTGCCCTTTGCGTAAGAAAAAGCCATAGAATTTCAGGAAGCCAAGACCAAGCATCATGCCGATTGCCGGTGGCAAGTGTAGGAAGTTGTGGAATGAAATGGCTGTGATGATGGTGACCAGGAAGAGGCCGACTATAACTAAACCGCCCTGCTTTATCTGCGCATGACTGCCCTCTTCGATTGCTTTAGGTTTTCCCTTCATAATAGCGAATTGCATGATCAATGCCGGTACCAGGAAGTTGACTACTGAAGGAATGAATAATGCGAAGAACTCAGAGAATTCAACCATGCCTTTTTGCCAAACCATCAGTGTTGTGATGTCACCGAAAGGGCTAAATGCACCGCCGGCATTGGCTGCTATAACGATATTAATACAGCTGACGCCGATAAATTTAGCATGGCCATTACCGACCGCTAACACCACAGAACACATGATCAATGCTGTGGTCAGGTTATCCGCAATTGGTGAGATGAAGAAGGCAAGAATACCGGTCATCCAGAACAACTGTTTATAGCTAAAACCTTTATTAACCAGCCAATCTCTAAGAGCATCAAAGACATCTCGCTCAATCATGGCGTTGATGTAGGTCATAGCGACTAACAGGAAGAAGAACAGTTCAGCGTACTCAAGGAAGTTGTGGCGAACAGCCTCTTCGGCTAGTTGTGACAAACCATGCTGGTGATAAACAATTCCAATCACCAGCCAGATCAAACCCGCGGCAAGTAGAATTGGCTTAGATTTTCTTAAGTGGATTTTTTCTTCAAATATGACCAGAGAATAAGCCAGGACAAAGATGCCGATGGCCACAAAACCAACCCAATGGTGGGTTAAATCTAATAAAGCTCCAGATGAGTTTTCTGACGCAAGCACTTGAAAAGGAAGGAATAAACTAATAATTATTACTAATAAGGCTGATGTTTTCACGGTATTTACTTCATCTGCGCAAATGAAAAGTGCCGCAATTATAGTGAGCTTTTGTGGATCGACATAGATTTAAATCAATGTTTTTCAATATTTATTGTATGAGCCGTAATTAGTTTTATTGATAGTATTAGTCCAGACTGCTCTATGCGTGCGAAGGATTGGGTGCGTTTGATTTATCAAATCACGTGGGTATAGTGGTTATTAGGCACAGCTTAACTAAGGGAAGAATATGTCAAAAACTCTGTCTGGGGGCTTAGTTTTATTTCTCGGTGTACTTCTGGTATCGCCTGGTGAAGCAAGTGCGGATGACGAAGAAGTCGATGTAAAGTTAGGCGGTGCTATCAGGCTCAACTACGGCTGGAAAGATTACGATGATGATAGTGATGGCCAGTTTGATTTTGAGCTATTTGCTGTTGACGTTGATATCACCAAGGGCAACTGGTTCGTCGATTCTCAATTCCGTTTTTACCAAAGTTTTAACGCCATTCACCATGCCGAAGTTGGTTATCATTTCGATGATTCCAATCGATTAGCAGTGGGCGTCTCGCAGGTACCTTTCGGTATTAGTCCTTATGCATCTCACGGTTTCTGGTTCGGTGGCACTTATTATCTGGGCTTCGAAGATGATTACGATTCAGGAATCAAGTGGACTCACACATCGGGCGATTGGACATTTGATAGCGCCTACTTCTTTAATAGTGAATATGACAACTCTGCTCGCTATGGGCGTTACTCTTTTGATGTTGCCAGCACCGACACTCGCGATAATAAAGAGGATGGCCAGGCTAACTTTAGAGCGCAATATCAATTAGGACCCCATGTTATTGGCGGGTCTTTGCAAGCGGGTAAAATTCGTAATCGGACGACGAATGACACCGGCAACCACGTAGCTGCCGCAGTGCATTTTGATGGTCACTTTGATAGCTGGAATTTGCAGCTACAGCATATTTATTATGACTTCGACACAGCTCCTGGATTGCAAAATACTGATCACCGGATTGCTATGTCTGCTTTTGATTTTCCATTCGAAATAGCTACAGAAGCTAACGTCACCAGCTTTAATCTCGCGAAAACATTCACTGTCGGCAATCAGTTCGTTGACAAGGTTGTTTGCTATAACGACTTCACTTACACCGCGACCAGTAACAAGCCTGGGCTGACTGACTCGATTCAAAACGTCACAGGCTGCACCTTAATTAAAGATGGTCTTTACACCTATATTGACTGGATAGCCGGTAAGAATATGTGGTTTGCTGGCGGGCCAGGGATTGGAGTCTTTGATGGGCCTGAAAAATGGCATTCACGATTAAATATTAACATCGGTTATTACTTTTAATGCTTATCCATAGGGGGATTCATGAGCGACTCTGTAAAAGAGCCAAAATCATCAGTTAACCCACTTCACAAAAAATACGATACAGATCATGAGTTAGGCGAAAACAATGTTGAAGTTCTCGGTATGGACTTACACAACCCTGTATTTTTCACCTCAACGTTCTTAATCGTATTTTTTGTCATACTGACCTTATTGTTTCCGGAAAAATCAGAAGATGCTTATAAAGCAGCTAAGGCATGGTCGACTGGTAACTTCGACTGGCTATTTATGATTAGCGGCAACATTTTCGTTTTATTCTGCTTATTCTTATTGTTTTCGCCTTATGGAAGAATCCGGATTGGCGGCAGAGAAGCAAAACCCGACTTTAGTCTTCTTTCCTGGTTTGCCATGCTGTTCGCAGCAGGCATGGGAATTGGCCTGATGTTCTGGAGTGTTGCCGAGCCCGTTGGTTATTTCACTAGTGTGCCTGCCAAAACTCCTTTTAATGTTCCTACAGGTTCACAAGAAATGGCAATGGGCGCAACCATGTTCCACTGGGGCTTACACCCGTGGGGAATATATGCCGTTGTCGCACTATCATTGGCTTTCTTTGCCTATAACTGCAACCTACCGCTAACCATACGCTCGAGTTTTTACCCGTTGTTTGGGGAGCGTGTATGGGGAACAACCGGTAACATTATTGACACAGTCGCAGTACTGGCGACAATTTTTGGTCTGGCTACTTCTCTAGGCTTTGGCGCTCAGCAGGCTGCAGGTGGTTTGCATTACCTTTACAATGATATTCCTAATAATATTACCACTCAGCTTGCGATTATTTTCGGTGTGACCGTAGTCGCCATTTTTTCTGTTGTAAGAGGTCTTGAGGGCGGCGTTAAGGTCTTAAGTAATATCAACATGTCATTAGCTGCGTTATTGATGCTTTTTGTCATTATCTCGGGCTCTACGGTAATGATTCTAGGTGGAGTTGGTGAAACATTAGTGTCTTATGCAAAAAATGTGATTCCTCTTAGTAACTGGATTGGTCGTGAAGATAAAAGCTTCTATGAAGGTTGGACGATATTCTACTGGGCCTGGTGGATTTCATGGTCTCCATTTGTGGGGATGTTTATTGCTCGAGTATCGAAAGGACGAACAGTAAGACAGTTTATCGCAGCGGTTTTAGTCATCCCTACTCTATTAAGTGCGGTATGGATGACTACCTTTGGCCGAACAGGTATCGAACAGGTCAAAAATGAAGTAGGAAAGCTTGCCGATGGGATCGCTGATGAGTCATTGGCTTTATTTCAAATGCTTGAAAACTTGCCGCTCGCATCGGTAACGTCAATTATAGCTATTGTACTTGTATTAGTATTTTTTATTACCTCATCAGACTCTGGCTCATTAGTTATTGATAGCATTACCGCTGGCGGCAAAGTAGATGCTCCTGTAACACAAAGGGTCTTCTGGGCTGTTATGGAAGGTGTTATCGCAGCCGTACTATTATTTGCTGGTGGTGATAAAGCGTTAGATGCACTGCAAGCAGCAGCGATAACAGTTGGCCTGCCCTTCACTATTGTATTATTGCTGATGTGCGTCAGTTTATTTATGGGGCTAAGAGCAGCTTATAAATTAAACTACAAAGGAAAATGAGCTGATTAAAGCTTTTTTGGTAGGGGCAGACCTGTGTGTCTGCCCTTTTTTTTGTAGAGTAAGGACGATCAGTTCGGAGTCTTGCTCAATCACTACCATCTTGTCATTCCGGCCTACGAGCCGGAATCTAACTCACTCCACATGCAACTCGCCTTTATACATCTGCATCTGGCAGTGGAATTGGTAGTTACCCTTTTCGAGCTTTTTTAGCTTGATGATTTTGGCTTTATTGATAGGCAGACTTTCACTAATGTAGAGCTCAGGGAAGATGACCATTTCTGCGCAGGGTGTTTCATCTTTGCGTTTAAATTCAAGGCTAATTTCAGTATCAGCTGGCACACTGATACGCGATGGTTGATAGACGCCATCTTCGACCATGATGGTGATAGTGTCCTGGTCTTTTGCCTGCACGTCTTTGGGTTTATAGATCCAGAACCAGTAGATGATCAGGGCAATAACGGCTAAGCCAGCAATATTAATGATAAGTAAATTCATTGTTTTTCCTTTTGGCTTAATGTTCTTTCGGTTTAAAGAAACGCAAACGGTTAGCGTTAGTGACCACGGTTACCGAGGAAAATGCCATGGCTGCGCCTGCTATGACAGGGCTTAATAAAATACCGAAGAATGGATACAACAAACCTGCAGCAATAGGTATGCCCGCAACGTTATAGATGAATGCACCAAACAGGTTTTGTTTGATATTGCGCAGCGTTGCTTTACTGGTGGCAACTGCGTCTGCAAGGCCATGCAATGAGCCACGCATTAAAGTAATATCCGCGCTTTCAATGGCGACGTCAGTTCCGGTACCGATGGCAAAACCAACATCAGCTTGAGCCAGCGCTGGCGCATCGTTAATGCCATCGCCAGTCATACCGACTAACTCACCCTCTTGCTGCAATTCCTTCACTTTATTGACTTTGTCTTCCGGTAAAACTTCAGCAAAAAACTCTTCAATGCCGACTTTGTTGGCCACAGCTTTTGCGGTAGCTTTGTTATCGCCCGTTAGCATGACAACGCGGATACCAGATTTCTGTAAACGCTTAATGGCTTCGATAGAGTCATCCTTAATCGGATCAGCAACGGCAATAATGGCAGCGAGTTTTTTATCAATCGCGAAGTACATCGGAGTTTTAGCTTCACCGGCTAACTCCTGGGCTTTATCAACTGCATGGTCAATGTCGATACCTTGATCGCGCATCAACTTTTCATTACCAAAATAAAGATGTTTGCCGTCGACATTGCCTTCGACTCCATGACCAGCTATAGCATTAAAATCGGAGCTTTTACTAAGTTCGATATCTTTTTCTTTCGCAGATTCGACAATCGACTGAGCGAGCGGATGTTCTGAGCCGGTTTCGAGGCTTGCCGCCAGCTTCAAGTTCTCATCATCAGACAAATCATTGAATGACACTATGTCGGTGACTTTAGGCGAACCTTCGGTAATGGTGCCAGTTTTATCGAGCACCATAGCGGTGATTTTTGAAGCGGTCTGCAGCGATTCGCCATTACGAATCAGTACGCCAGCTTCGGCGGCCTTACCAACACCAACCATCACCGACATCGGCGTTGCCAACCCTAATGCACAGGGACAGGCAATAATTAAAACTGTGGTCGCGGAAACGACAGCGAAAGCCAGTCCATTTTGTGCGCCCAGATTGAGCCAGACCAGCGCACTGATAACCGCAATTATCATGACGGTCGGCACAAAGTAAGCGGCGATAACATCAGCTAAACGACCAATCGGCGGCTTGGAATTTTGCGCTTGTTTAACCATCTTGATAATTTGCGCCAGTGCAGTGTCTTTGCCGACGCGAGTGGCTTTGAAAATAATCGAGCCACTTTTATTGATAGTTCCGGCAGAGACATCATCGCCCTCTCCTTTTTCCACCGGCATTGGTTCACCAGTCAGCATCGATTCGTCTATGCTCGACTTGCCTTCAGTAACAACGCCATCCACTGGAATTTTTTCACCGGGACGAACCCGCACTAAATCATCTTTCTGCACATCTTCAATCGGAATGTCTAGTTCATCGCCATCGCGAATCACTCGGGCTGTTTTAGCCTGCAAACCAATTAAACGTTTAATCGCTTCTGAAGTTCTGCCACGGGCTCGAACTTCCAGCGCAAGACCTAAGTTGATAAGGCCGATAATCATGGCTGTGGCTTCGAAATAAACGTGGCGCGCCATTTCGGGTATTGAGTCTGGGAAGAAAACCACAACCATCGAATAGACCCAGGCAGTACCAGTACCGAGCGCAATCAGGGTGTCCATGTTGGCGGAGTGATTCTTAAAGGATTTCCAGGCACCGGTATAGAAGTGCTTACCGGAAAAGTACATGATGGCGAGCGTGATTAGTCCGACGATTGACCAGACGATTCGCTCGTTTGTGGTGTGCACAGTCATAGCACCGCCAAGCAAGCCATAGGCCATAAGTGGTACACCGACTAATAACGCAATCCACATCTGCGTCATGAGGCGCTTGTAATATGCTTTACTAGCCTGCTCTTTTTCTTCCAGAGCATCACTTTCAGATTCGTTTTCGATAACTGATGCTTTATAGCCAGCATTATCGACCGCTTGAAGCATGCTGTCGGTTGAAGCTGAGCCCTTAATCATTACTGTGCGATCAGCAAAATTCATTTCAGCACTTTCAACGCCGGATACGTTTTTCAAAGCACCTTCAATTTTACCGACACAACTGGCGCAACCAGCACCTTCAATGGTCAGCTCTACGGTTTTGTGGTTGGAAGAATTATTACTCATGCAGCTTAACCTTTAGCCAAACTTTTGACTGAATTAATAGACATTACTTTAGCACTGATTGTTGAAAGAAATAACCATAAGCTTCTGGGGATTTTCTGACTTTGAGTCTTGAAGGATTTATAGGATGGGTTAGCATTTATATATAACCCATCAGTTAGGAGTTCGTATGGGCACACCTGTTTATCCGTTACCATTCGATACAGTACAGCTTTCTTTTCTTGCTTAGGAGTCATAAGTTATCCTAGTACGTGTTTAGACATGGTGATAGTATAAAGACAGTACTATAGTACGGAGTCAAGACACATGTTACCAATTGGCAAATTTGCAAAGGCAGGCGGAGTTGGAGTTGAAACCATCAGGTTTTATCAGCGTAAAGGTCTGCTCAGGATTCCCAAACAAGAAGGCGGAATTCGTCGTTATGATGATCGAGACATCAGACAACTTAAATTTATATTAAAAGCTAAAGCCGCAGGATTCACGCTGGCGGAGATAAAAGAGTTAATCGTACTCGACTCAAGTAACGACCGACATAAAGCGTACGAGCTCGCAACGTCAAGGGTCAGTGAACTCGATAAGAAAATTGCCGAACTGCAACAGGCAAGAAACGCTTTGCAGAAACTTGCGACAGAATGTCGCGGCAGCAAAACAGGCCCATGCCCAATAATCGAAGCATTTGATGATTAATATAGAACCACAGTAACTCGATAAAGAGCGTCACAGTTACAGGAATACGAAGGAATCGATGCATTCCCTCCAGGTTGAATACTTCCGACCTCCCTTAATGCTCATCATAATAAATCTATTCATTTGACATATATGATTTTTCATATATATATGCCAGCCATATATATTCATCTCTGAGGTGTTCTTAATGAAGCCCGTTGAGTTATTTAAATGTCTAGCTGATGAAACGCGTTTGCGTTGCTTGTTATTGATCCAGCGAGAATCTGAGCTTTGCGTCTGCGAGCTGATGGAAGCTCTTGATGAAAGCCAGCCGAAGATTTCGCGCCATCTGGCCCAATTGCGTCAATGTGGCCTGCTATTGGATCGACGTGATAGCAAGTGGGTTTATTACCGTTTGAATTCCGAACAGCCCTCCTGGATTGGAAAAATCTTAGCTGAAACTGCTCAAAGCAATGAAGCCTTTATTAATAACAACATCAAGCGGCTACAGAAAATGTCTAATCGTCCTGAGCGCTCATCTTGCTGCTGATTCCCTATGATTATTAATAAGTTATCTAACCATCTTGAATCTATTTCTATAAGGTTATGGCCATGAAACTACTCTTTATTTGTACCCATAACGCCTGTCGAAGCGTGCTTGGGGAAGTCATTGCTCGAACTGTGGGCGAAGGTCGACTTGAGACAGCCAGCGCCGGAAGCGCCCCGCGCGGTGTTGTCCACCCTCTTACCTTGAAATACCTGGCCAAACATGGCTACAGCACTGACGGATTAACCAGCCAGAGCTGGGATGAGTTGAGCGATTTTGAACCGGATGTGGTGATTACTGTGTGTGACAGTGCTGCTGGCGAGTCCTGTCCGGTGTGGATGGGGAAAACCCTGAAAGTGCACTGGGGATTGCCCGATCCATCAAAAGGTCATAGCTCCGAAGATGATGAAGCCAAAGCTTTTGCGCATGTGATCAACGTCATCGAAAAACGCATTGCTGCGCTTCTGGAGAAAGATTTTGAGCAGATGGATGCTGACCAACTTAAAACTGAACTGCAACAACTTGGGGAGTTATTTTAATGGGTGTTTTTGAACGATTTTTATCGCTATGGGTAGCCTTATGTATTGTCGTTGGTGTGGTGTTAGGTAATGTATTGCCTGACGTGTTTAGCTACATCGCTAAACTGGAATATGCCCACGTCAATTTATTGGTGGCAGTACTCATCTGGTTGATGATTTTCCCGATGATGGTTCAAGTTGATTTTAAGTCGATTAAAGATGTCGGTAAAAAGCCTAAGGGTTTGGTTTTAACCCTGGTTATCAACTGGTTGATTAAGCCTTTCACCATGGCGGCACTTGGTGTCCTGTTCTTTAAATTCTTTTTTGCTGACTTAGTTGATCCACAAACCGCCAATGAGTATATCGCAGGTATGATTTTGTTGGGTGTTGCGCCCTGTACCGCGATGGTGTTTGTGTGGAGTCACTTAACCAAAGGAGATGCTAATTACACTTTAGTACAAGTCTCCATCAATGACGTCATCATGGTTTTTGCCTTTGCGCCTTTAGCGGCCTTTTTACTGGGCATAACCGATATTACCGTGCCATGGGAAACCTTATTATTGTCAGTTGTTCTGTATGTACTGTTACCACTGATCGCTGGCGCTATTACACGCAATGCTTTAGACAAAAAAGATGATCATCATCGCCTTAACGCCTTTCTTGCCAAGTCAAAACCATGGTCAATATTAGGTCTGTTGCTAACGATTATTTTACTGTTCGCATTTCAGGCCGAAAAAATTCTCGAAAAGCCTCTGGACATTGGTTTAATTGCGATACCATTACTGATACAGACTTACGGTATTTTCATCATCGCTTATGCGGCAGCTAAATTTATGAAGTTACCGCATAATGTGGCTGCTCCAGCATGCATGATTGGCACCTCAAATTTCTTTGAGCTGGCTGTTGCTGTAGCCATTTCATTATTTGGTTTGCATTCCGGTGCTGCCCTGGCAACCGTAGTTGGTGTTTTAGTTGAAGTTCCAGTGATGTTATCGCTGGTCGCTTTTGCCAATAGAACCAAGCACTGGTTTAAGGGTTAGATTATTACCTTGGGGACAACTCATGAGTTGTCCCAGCTTTATTCATAAATATGTCCATTCTTGCCGTAGACAGGTCCTTTTGCTTGCCCTTTTGAATAAAGATCTTTAAGAGCAGATCCTGAATCAAGTTCAGGATGACAATCCTCTGGTTAGGAGTTCCTGTTTTAAGTAAATCTTATTAATTTCGTAGGTGCAGACTTAACTTTACCGTAAAGCCCCCTTAATTAGCACCACACCAGATCCCATGTCACCTAAACTGTGACCAAAGGGAATACCTTTAGGTAATTCAGGATCTGCTCTTAGCTCTTGTTAACCTGCTATAAGCTCCCTCCCGCCCCGATCAAATACCTGAATTTCCTCTCCATTCCTTGACAAAAATCAAGCAGTTAAACTTTTAATATGATATACCTAGTATGTGTTTAAAACCCTTAACTTATGGAAATAAAGGAGTTTGCATCATGAATGAAGAAGAATTGAAATCTGAAGCCAAAAAACTGTATGAGAAGCTTAAAACTCAACGTGACGAACTGAAAGTGCAGGCACATCTTGCTAAGGCTGAGCTTAGAGATAAGTGGAATAAAACTGAGCATGACTGGGAGCGTTTTGAAGCCAAAGCTAAGACTATTGGTAAGGGTGCTCAGAAGGCTTCTGAGGATGTAGGCAAGGGTTTTACTTTATTGGGACATCAGTTACAAGAAGCCTACAAGGATTTAAAACAAGGATTCAAATCCAGCGATCTTACAGATTAATCTTATCCCTAAGCTGGAAGCCTCAGGATGAAACTTAAGGTCATTACCTACAACATTCATCGCGCGATTGGCGTTGACCGCAGGTTTCGTCCTGAGCGTATTGTTGAGATTCTAGAGAGCTACGATGCGGACATTATCGCTTTGCAGGAAGTGGATGATGGAGTGCCCCGCTCTCGCGAATTGAATTTAGCGAAAGAGCTGGCTGAAGCACTTGATTTCCCCTACTACGTTTTAGGAAAAAATGTCAGCTTGAAAAAAGGCCATTATGGTAATGCTACCTTGAGTCGTTATCCGATTGTTCGAGAACGCAATATAGATCTAACGATTGATAATAAAAAACGGCGTGGCTGTCAGCATACCACTATTGATATTCCTTCAAGTCCTTCTAAAGAGGTTCACCTTGAGGTTTTTAATCTGCATTTAGGGCTGTCCGCTAAAGAGCGTGATAAGCAAATTCAAAAGCTGCTTCATTCGTCTGAATATAACAAACTGAACGAAGACAGTAATAAATTAATTATTGGTGATTTTAATGACTGGCGTTCTTTGTTGCGTAAGCCTTTGACCGAAGAAGCGGGTTTTCTATGCGCTACAGATAGACGTTATAAAAATAAAGTGTCCGCACTTAAAACCTACCCTTCTTTTTCGCCTCGCGGCGGGCTTGATCGCATTTTTTATCAGGGTGATTTAAAACTTAAAAATGTTTTCTTATGCCGAAAAAAATTATCCAAAGTGGCTAGCGATCATAAGCCAGTCATTGCAGAGTTTAAGTTATAACAATTGAGAACAAACTGGTATGGATAAAACTGAATCAATACTTCCTGTGGCTTTGCGGCTAGGGATCAACTCACGTCACGAACCATTAATTTTCTTGCGTTCTGACTCTCCTGTTGCCCGCTCAGAAGGCTTTGAAAGCATGTCTCGAGTGAAAGTTGAAGTCAATAATAAAACTATAATTGCAACCTTATTAATCGTCTATAGCGATCTCATTAAACCCGGATTTGCAGGTCTTTCTGAAACTGCTTGGAAGCGCTTAAACATTACCGAGGGTCAACGAATAAAACTTTCTCATGCCCCTCAAGTTGACTCGCTTGCCTATATTCGTGCTAAAGCTTTTGGTCATGAATTGAACAAGCATCAGTTACAGGAAATCATGCGCGATATCGTTGAGGGTCATTACATGGATGTGCATTTAGCGGCATTCATTACTGCCTGCGCTAATAACAATATGAGCCACGAGGAAATTCTCTATTTAACTGAGGCAATGGTTGACGCTGGCGAAACTCTGACCTGGCCGGGAGATAAAATCGTTGATAAACATTGTGTAGGAGGTTTGCCGGGAAATCGCACCTCTCCTATCGTAGTATCTATTCTGGCGGCAAAAGGTTTGACGATTCCTAAAACGTCTTCGCGCGCGATCACTTCACCAGCTGGTACTGCGGATGTCATGGAGACCATGACGAAAGTTGATTTAACTTTTGAACAATTGAAACAAGTTGTTGAGCAACATAACGGCTGTCTTGCCTGGGGCGGTTCAGTAAGTTTAAGTCCTGCTGATGATATTTTGATCAGTGTTGAAAAAGCATTGGATATAGATTTTGAAGGACAACTTATTGCTTCTATTTTATCGAAAAAAATTGCTGCCGGATCAAAGTATGTACTGATTGATATTCCTGTCGGTCCAACTGCAAAGCTGCGCAGCAAAGAGAGTGCTCAGGCACTTGCCAAACAGTTAAAAGCCACTGGCGATGAGATGGGCTTAAAAGTTAAAGTGGTGTTAACCGACGGCTCACAACCTGTAGGTTACGGTATTGGTCCAGCGCTAGAAGCATGGGATGTTATTGGTGTATTGAAGAATTTAAACTCCGCCCCGCAAGACTTAAAAGAACGTTCGGTACTTCTTGCCGGAGAGTTGCTGGAACATGCTGAAGTGGTTAAACCGGGCGAAGGACTAAAGGAAGCGCAGCGCGTTATAGAGTCAGGTGAGGCCTGGGATAAGTTTACGCAAATCTGTGAAGCTCAAGGAGGCTTTACAGAGCCACCTGTTGGCTGTTGCAAGATGAATGTAAATGCATATAAAACCGGTTATATTCGACGTATTAACAATCGGCTACTGGGTCGTCTTGCGAAGCTTGCAGGGGCACCGGCAGATCATGCATCCGGAGTCTATATGGAAGCCAAAGTTGGCGACTTTATAACCGAGGGCTCGACATTACTGGCCATTCATTCTGAGGCACCCGGTGAGCTGGAATATGCGCTAGAATTTTATAACACACACAAAGAAATGATTATCATCGAGGAAGAATTATGAGCACGCTATTTTTTGACCTCTCACAAAACTTGAATTTATCAGCCCCTGTATGTGAGAAAATCGGTGCCACAATGGGTAAGCTGACTATGCATTATTTCCCCGATGGAGAGAGCAACGTTCAGTTACTTAGTCCCTGTAAGGATCAGACAGTAGTAGTATTAGCCGATTTATCGCATCCGAACAGTAAAGTATTACCGTTGCTATTTGTGCTTCGGATGATTAAGGAGCAGTCGCCAAAGAAGATTGTGCTCATTGCACCCTATCTTCCCTATATGCGCCAAGATGCAGTGTTCCATGAAGGGGAATCGATTCTTGCGCGCCATTTTGCAGAGATTCTTTCAGAAAACCTCGATGCATTGATTACTGTTGACCCACATTTGCACCGCTTCTTCAGTCTGGATCAATTTTATCCTATTCGCACTTATCTTGCTCATACCACCAGTCCAATTGCGCAATGGATTAAAACTCATGTGAGCGAGCCTGTTATAGTCGGTCCTGACAGCGAAAGCCGTCAATGGGTTGAAGCAATCGCCGGCGAAATTCATGTTCCATTTTTAGTTGCTAACAAAGTACGTCATGGTGATAAGGATGTAGAAATCACTGTTAAAGGGTTAGAGGAGTTCAAGGATAAAACAGTAGTAATCGTTGACGATATAGTGTCAACCGGACATACCATTCTCGAAATTACGAAACACCTTGAAGACTCTGGCGTTAACAATATAGTTTGCGTCGCAACGCATGCCATATTTAATGAAAACGCTTACGGAAAGCTGGCTCATTCACACATAAGCCAGATTGTAAGTTGCAACACGATTCCTCACGTCAGTAATGCCGTCGATGTTTCAGATAGCATCGCCGAAAGCTTTAAGCTGGTGAAGTAATAGTTTAGGACACAGTTAATGAATTTAGATTGGCTGAACTTTTTAGCGGGCGTTGGTATCTTCCTATGGGGGATGTCACTGATTGAGTCCAGCCTTTCTAAATTAGCCTCTGGTAAACTTAATCACTACCTCTCCTCCTGGACTAAAAGCACTTTTTCAGCCATTTTAGTCGGTGCAGCCTGTACCACCGTAGTCCAAAGTAGTTCACTGGTAACTTTAATCGTGCTCGCCTTAGCAAGCTCTAAGCTACTTAATTTAAAGCAGGCTGTTGGGGTTATTTTTGGTGCAAATTTAGGTACAACCGCAACAGGCTGGCTGGTCACATTCCTTGGATTCAAATTCAATCTCGGAGAATTTGCTATCTATTTGATTGGTATTGCTGCGCTTGGTCGGGTATTCCTGGCAAAGAGAACCAATCAGATTGCTCTGTATTCACTCTTTATAAGCATAGGGTTAATTTTATTCAGTTTCGATATTATAAAAACTGGAACCATTGGATTAAGTCAGAATTTCGATATTACTGAAATTCAAAGTCAGTCAACCTTACTTTTTGTTTTAATAGGCCTTATTTTAGCAGCACTGGTTCAATCAAGTTCGGCTGTTATGATGATGACACTGGGTGCTGCTAATGCTGGCCTACTTGACCTGCAAAGCTCTATAGCGGTTGTGATTGGTGCTGATATTGGCACAACCAGTACTGCGATTCTAGGCAGTGTTAAAGGCGCTAAGATAAAAAAACAACTTGCTCTTGCTCACCTGCTCTTTAATTTTGCCATAGCGATTATTGGCTTCTTTATGTTACTTCCCTTTATAGAAGCTATTTTCAAATTCCTTAAGATCCACGACCTGCTGATAAGTATCGTTACTTTCCATAGCTTGTTAAAACTTATTGGGATTATCCTTTTCTACCCATTCATCAATCGATTTGTTCAGTTCTTATCAACCAAGTTTGAAGATAAGTTGAGTCCAGTTGAAACAAGACTTTCATTAATTCCAACTGATATGCCTCCGGTTGCAATCGAGAGATTTCGCTCAGAAACCATTTCATTTATCAATAGAGTAAGCCAGTTTAATCAGAAGTGTCTGTCAACCGACGTAGTAACCCCAGAGCACTACTCTGAACTAAAAAAGATGGAAGGGTTATTCATTAAACTTTCTCGTCAATTGTCAGAACGCCCATTAACCCAGGAACAAACACAGTCATTGTATAACCTACTGACGGCTATCAGGCATGGTATTTATTCAGCAAAACTGTTGAAAGACTTACTGTTTGATTTAGAGCAACCTGATTTAGCAGAGTCATATCATGACAAGTCAACTTTCCCTATTTTCAACCAGTCTAAAGCATTTTATGAAGACTCTAGAAACCTATTTGATCAGAAAGTTGATCTCAGCTTTGAAGATTTCAACAAGAACTGGTACGAGCAACTCTTCCATGAATTTAAAACAAGTGAAGCGAATTTATTGACCTCACAAATTAGTCATAATATTTCAGTCGATATCATTTCTACATTGTTAAATCTTAACAAATCGCTCTATAAGTCCTGCAAATATTATATGCAGGCGTTAGAATCAATTGATAAAACTATTAAGGAAACCAACCATGAAAATTAAAGTCCATGGCGCAGCGGAAGAAGTAACCGGTTCCTGCATACAGATTACTACTGAACACAGTAATATTATTGTTGATTGCGGCCTTATTCAGGGTGCGCCAAAGCGGGAGGAAAGAAATCGCTCCCCTTTTCCTTTTTCTTTGCGTGAAATTGATGCCGTTATTTTAACTCACGCCCACATCGATCATAGTGGCCGATTACCAGTTCTGGTCAGTCAGGGGTACCAGGGACCGATACACACGCATCAAGCAAACGCTGATTTGCTCGATATTTTGCTCATGGATAGTGCTTATTTACAGGAGAAAGAAGCCGAATGGGCGAACAAGAAACGTGATCGCAAAGGCTTAAAGCTAGTCGATGCGCTTTATACTCAGGATGATGTACCACCAGTTTTATCGCTGTTAAATTTACACCCTTATAACCAATCTGTTGAGATCACAGAAGACATAACCATGATCTTGCACAATGCGGGACACATTCTAGGCTCCGCCCACGTTGAATTATTAGTTAAAGAGAATAGTCATACCAAGCGTATTATTTTAAGTGGCGATATCGGTAATCCAGGTTCACCGATCCAGCGCGATTCGAATATTTTTGGCAAGGCCGATCTAGTTCTCATGGAATCAACCTATGGTAATCGGAATCATCAAAGCTGGGAACAATCTGTCGTTGAACTTAAAGAAGCACTTGAAAAAGCACGGCACGAAGGTGGCAACGTTCTGATCCCCTCTTTTGCGGTAGGTAGAACTCAAGTTTTGCTCTATTATTTTGCAAAATATTATAAGGAATGGCACCTGAACGAGTGGGATATTTACTTAGACTCTCCCATGGCTATTAGGGTAACCAACACTTATGGGAAATACTGGCAACTGTATAAAGAAGAAAGCCAACACCTGTGGTCAGGTGAAACGCTTCACCAGAAACTACCGAATTTAAAATTCACACCAGATACCGAGCAATCTATTGAATTGAACAGTGTAAGAAAAGGCGCCATTATCATTGCTGGTAGTGGCATGATGAATGGTGGTCGAATCAAGCAACACCTCAAGCACAATCTGTGGCGCCCCGAGTGCACTCTGATAGTTGCAGGCTTCCAGCCAGAAGGCACATTGGGCAATCGTATTGTTGAAGGTGCGCCTTACATCAAGTTATGGGGAGAAACAGTCAAGGTTGCGGCAAGCGTCCACACTATTGGTGGCTTCTCTGCTCATGCGGGACAGAAAGATTTACTCAAGTGGTATCAGAAATTCGAAAATTCACCTAGGCTAGTGTTGATACATGGAGCAAAAACAACTATCGAAGAGTTCCATGATTTCATAACGCAGAATGTCGATAGTGAAGTCACCATTGCTAAGCAAGGTGAAGTGATACGAGTTTAGGTTTGAAACTGATTTTTAAGCCAGTCAGCACCCAAGCCTTTAGAAGGCCTGCTTTGAGAGCAACCAACTAGCGCGTGCGACTTCGTTATCCATGTAATGTTGCAAATGCTCATTACGTTGTTCGATAAACTGTTCGAGCTCTCGCTTTATTTCGGGTTGTTTTACTTTCAGCTCATTAACTCTAGTGGTTAATCGTTGAGTATCACGACGATAAATATCAATCAGGATTTTCTGCTCCCAAATTATTTTCCGAGTTGATTGGAGCTTGGACTCTGCAATCACATCATCCATATTTTTGGTAAGCTCTACACCACTGCCAATATTGAAAGAATGACTTTTATAGTCACTTTCAACCAATATAAAACCGTCATCATTAATATGTTTGGACAGGATATCTAGACTTTCAACCCTATCGCCTAAAACATCGGTACAGGCTGGAAAAACGATTACATCGAATAGTTCGGTGTTCTGTTTTAAAAAATCAGCCATATTCTGACGAACAAATTCCGCCTGGCTCTTTACCCGCTGGCTTATTGCATCAATTTTAGCTTGCTGAATAAAATCTTCTACAACATCGACACCAATACCGTGCCAGCCGTAATGTTTAGCAAGGCTAATCAAGGTTACGCCTTTACCACAACATAAATCTAATACTCTTTTGCCGAGCTCGTCTTTTTGCAGCTCATCAATTAGCTGCATCATATAGCCAGTGTTACTGCCTAACTCCGAAAAGTCTTGGTATAAATACGGTAGGAAATCGATCAGCCTATGACTGCCCAATTCTAGAGATTGTTTTACGGATTCAACTTCTTGAAAATTCATAGCTGACTCCTTTTCTTGGAATAATAAGGTACGAACCTAAACCTTTTAACCAGGCTCGCACCTTCTTTGTACTACATTTTCAATGAGTTAGCTAGTACTCTTAACCCATTTTTGGTTATTTTATGCACAAATACTTGATATCCAAATAATCACTAATACCATATTTTGAGCCTTCACGCCCCATTCCGGATTCTTTCACTCCTCCAAATGGCGCCATATGATTGGAAATAATGCCTTCATTAAAGCCTATCATTCCAGATTCAATTTGTTCGCTTAGTCGCTTAATGCGATGCCTGTCATCGGTGTAAACATAAGCCGCCAAACCAGCTTTGGTGGCATTGGCCTGCTCAACCACAGACGCTTCATTGCTGAATGCAATAAATGACAACACTGGGCCAAATATTTCTTCGCAGGCGATATCCATATCAAAGTTTACATTCGTCATAATTGTTGGCTCGAAAATCTGATTATGTTTTTCAGACACCTCGCCACCGACGATAACTTTTGCGCCATCATCTTGTGCAGATTTGACCAGACGTTTCACTTTATCAATGCCCGCTTGATTAATTAATGGCGTGATCGAAACATCCCGCTCAAGACCTGAACCAGTTTTAAGCGCTTCAACTTTCTTAACCAGCTTATCGATCACTTCTTGATAAATGTTCTCATGAATAAAGATTCGGTTTGCACAGACGCAGGTTTGTCCTGAGTTTCTAAACTTACTGGCCATTATGCCATCAACTGCAGCATCAATATCGGCATCATCGAACACAATAAATGGCGCATTACCACCAAGCTCCATAGTCACGCGCTGAACATTTTGCGCAGCCTGACTCATGAGAATCTTGCCGACTTTGGTCGAGCCAGTAAAAGAAATTTTACGCACGTTAAAACTTGAAGTTAAGGCTTCACCAATCACGCTGGCTTCACTGGTAGGAACTAGATTAATAACACCGTCAGGAATTCCCGCCTGTTGTGCTAACTCTGCCATAGCAAGCGCCGATAACGGTGTTTCAGCCGCCGGCTTGATGACCACAGTACAACCGGCAGCCAAAGCAGGTGCCACTTTGCGTGCGATCATAGCTTGGGGGAAATTCCAGGGAGTGATAATACCGACAACGCCAACCGGTTGCTTTATGGCATGGATCTGTTTGTTGCCATCAGGGGAAGGAATGATATCGCCATTAATACGAAGCGCCTCTTCAGCAAACCACTTAATATAATTGGCACCGTACTGAATTTCGCCTTTGGCTTCTTGAAGTGGCTTACCCTGCTCAGTAGTTAGTATCTCAGCAAGGTCATCAAGATGCTCAACAATCAGTTGATACCAGGTGAGGAGTTTATCAGAGCGTTCTTGAGCGGGAGTTTTGCTCCATGATTTGAAGGCTTGGTGTGCGGCATTAATGGCTTCGTGAGCTTCTTTTTCGCCGCAATCAGATACTTCGACAATCAGCTCTTGCGCAAAAGGGTCATCAACACGAAATCGTTTGTCGGTTTTAACCCATTGTCCATTAATAAAGGCACGAGATTTTAATAATGATTCGTTCATAACACTCCAAAAAAAATGGCTCCATATGGAGCCATATTAACGAAGCTTTATGATTAATCAAAGTGGCACTGTATAACAGCGTGAAGAGTTCGAGGTTTAAACTCCATCAAGACTTAGACCCGAACGATTATCGCTACATACGCTCTAGCGTTTCGATGCCTAGTAGATTTAACCCCATCTCAAGTTGAGCCAAGCAAATCTGACTTAAACGTAATAAACTGGCCTGACGTGCTTTGTCGGGTTCATTCATAATATGCTGCTTCTGATAGAAGGAGCTGAACTGCTGCGCTAAATTATATAGGTGTTCACATAAATAATGCGGCGCACGCTTATCAACGGTCTTATCAAGCGCCACAGGAAAATCAAGCAAACCAAAGGTTAAGTCGTATTCGTTTTCGCTGGTTGGCATCAGTTCACCAGGCTTAGCACCCGCCTCTTCTGCTTTGCGTAGAATAGATTTAATACGCGCAACCTGCATTAAAAGATAAGGGCCTGTTTTACCTTCGAACTCGCTGAATTTTTCTAAATCGAAAATATAATCTTTAATACGGAAGTTTCTTAAGTCCGCAAACTTCAAAGTAGAAATCGCTACTTTATGGGCAATTTCTTCTTTTTCATCTTCATCAAACTCTGTACCGAAGTTACTGGCCGCTAATTTTTTGCGCGCTTCTTCTTTAGCCATTTGAATCAGATCATGTAGCTTCATTACGCCACCGGAACGAGTCTTAAATGGCTTTCCATCCTTGCCATTAACCGTTCCAAAATAAGTATGCTCGTAAGCCGTATTCGCATTCATGCCCATTAAATCTGCGGCAGCAAATACTTGCTTGAAATGCTGTTGTTGACGACCGTCGACAACGTATAAAACCAAGTTGGCATGATCGTTGTACACACGCTCATACAAAGTTGCTAAGTCGGTTGTACCATACATCACTGCGCCATCAGATTTACGCAAAATCAGCGGCGGCATAATGGCTTCATCTTGATCATCTTTAAACGGCACAATTAATGCACCCTGATCACGAACGGCTAAACCTTTGTCTTCGAGTTGTTGAATGACTTTGGCAATAAATGGATCAGCATCACTTTCACCTTTCCATAAATCAAAGCTCACACCCAGCTCGCCATAGTCACGCTTAAGCGTTGCCACAGAGACATCGACGAAATGTTTCCATAAAGCACGATAGCCAGCTCGACCATTTTGAAGTTCAAGCGTTGCCTGACGTGCTTTTTCAGCTACAGCTTCATCTGATTTACATAAACCAGACTCTTGCGGATAAATTTCTTCTAAATCTTGAATAGTAACCGGAGATTCTTCAGGGTATGGGCCACTAAAATCAGCATCAAAATAAACCAGATCAGTTTGACGCTTTTTCAGGCCTTCGATCAACATGCCCATTTGCGTGCCCCAATCGCCTAAATGCGCATCGGAGACGACCTGATAGCCTTTAAAGCGGAAAATACGCTGTAATGAGTCGCCAATAATTGCGGTACGCAAATGTCCTACGTGCATCGACTTAGCAACGTTTGGGCCACCAAAGTCGATCATTACCTTGCAGTCAGACTTATCTTCATAACTGCCGAAGGTTTCATCAGAACCGTATGACTCGAGTGTTTGTGCTAATGACTCAGCATTAACGAAGACGTTAATAAAGCCCGGACGAACAACGTCTAGCTTTTCAATCAGAGAATTGTCCGATAAGGCTGCAACCACTTTTTCAGCCGTCACAAACGGATTACCTGCACCTAACTTTGCAGCGGCCATTGCACCGTTACATTGATAATGGCCCAGATCAGGGCGATTCGAGCGCTGAACATTACCCAGCTCTCGCGGCAGTTCAAGGCTTTCAAATGCGTCAGCAAATAATTGGCTTAGTTGGTGTTCGATAGATACAAGCATGTCGGTTACAGATCGTTGAAAAATTGGCGCTATTATACCTGCTTGAGCAGTGTATGCCACGGTTTAGGGTAAGAAACTTGGCGGATAAAAAAAGTCTACTTGTTGTGTATGCGTCGCAACTCTTCAATCAAGCCATCGCTAGCGGCTTCAATAAGCTGGATAACCTCAACAAAGCCTTGCTTGCCACCATAGTATGGATCGGGAACTTCTCGCTTAGGCAGATCAGGCGCATAGTCAGCCAGAAACAGCTTAATCTTGTCATGATATTCAGGATCTGGTGCAAGATCTTTCAAGTTGTAATAATTGGAGTCATCCATCGCTACTATCAGGTCAAACTCATGAAAATCCACATCTCGAACCTGACGTGAGCGAATAAAGGACAGATCATAACCGGCCTTCTTTGCTTCTTCCTGAGCTCTTGGGTCGGGAGTTTCGTCCACATGATGAGCACTGGTTCCGGCCGAATCGACAAATACCAGCTCTCCTAATTCGGTTTGGCTAAGCTTATGTTTGAAAATGCCTTCTGCGGTTGGGGAACGACAAATATTACCTAAACACACGAATAACACTGAAAATCTTGGCATGAAAAATTGTTTTCCCTTAAAAGAAATGATTATAGGCGATGCTTACGATAGAACTGCTCAGCAGCTTCCAAGTCTGCTTGGGTATCAACCCCAAGTCCTGGCGCTTCACTGGCCTGCTCCACATGAATTGAATAGCCATGAGCTAAGACACGAAGCTGCTCTAAAGATTCCATCCGCTCAATCATGGCTGGTGACATTTTGACATACTCTGCCAAAAAGCCAGCACGATAAGCGTAAATGCCGATGTGGCGCTGACAGTGCTCAATGTCTTGGACACGCTGTTCTTCGAAAGCTCCTCGCTGCCATGGAATCGGCGCACGGGAGAAATACAGTGCTTTGCCCTGCTCATCCGCAACCACTTTGACTACATTGGAATTGAAAACCTCTCCTGACTCGGTGATAGGAGTGGAGAGTGTCGCCATTGGAAAGGCTGTGTGTTGATGAAGGTTTTCTGCAACCTGGCGAATATTTTCTGGCGAAATAAAAGGCTCATCACCCTGCACGTTCACCACAATCATTTCTGGCTTGAGCAGTAATTTTTCGCACACTTCAGCCAGGCGATCACTACCAGAAACATGATCCTCGCGAGTCATGCACACATCGCCACCAAATAACTTTACGGCTTCTTCAACACGTTCGTCATCGGTTGCCACAACCACCTGTTTGGCATCAGCCATCAACGCCCTTTCGTAGACATGCTGAATCATTGGCTTGCCGCCAATCATTGCCAATGGCTTACCTGGCAGTCGAGTTGATGCGTAACGCGCCGGTATGACGACGATAAAATCCTTAAAGTGCATCGAGTTCCTCGCTTGAGACCGTGCGTGCTTCCTCTTCCAGCATCACTGGAATATCGTCTCTGATCGGGTACGCCAGTTTGTCGAATCGACAAATAAGCTCGTTGTTGTCTTTCTTGTACACCAGATCACCCTTGCAAACTGGGCAAACTAAAACATCTAAAAGTTTATGATTCATGCGTTATGGCCTTAATTTGTTCCATTAGCGACTGCAAAAACGGTTTAGACAGTTTAGCGCTAACCGGTAAAAAATAAAAACGCTCATCCGCGAAAGATAGGCATTTCACAGCATCCTTTTCAGTCATCAGGATGCTGCCTGAAAAAGACTCAAAGTCCTGCTTCAAGAACTGATAATGGTCGGGGAAAGATTGGCGCTTGAACTGATAGCCTAAGCCATCAAGAGTCTTGAAGAATCGTTCAGGGTTACCAATGGCTGCAACAGCAGTTATTGGTTCTTTAATGGCATCCTGGTGATGATTAATCGCTTGAATCGGATCCGGCTCTAACACCATGTCTTGACCATTAACAATAATATGATCAGCCTGCTTCAGGCGAGATTTTGGTTCGCGCAAGGGCCCAAAGGGCATCAGCCAACCATTACCTAATTGCCTGTTTCCATCAACCACCACAATTTCAATGTCACGTTGCAATGCGTAGTGCTGCAGCCCATCGTCACAAATAATAATATCGCAACCCATTGCCTCAAGCTCTTTCGCACCGCGTGCGCGGACTGGATCAACCACAACAGGAGTCTTTGTTCTACGATAGATTAGAAAAGGTTCATCGCCAGACTCAGAAGCAGACGTCGATTGGGTTAGGCTTAATGGGTAGTGTTCGGAGTGACCGCCATAACCACGGCTGATTAACCCTGGTTTGTAGCCCTGACTTGTAAGCAGTTCAATCAGGTAAATCGCTAAAGGAGTTTTGCCAGTGCCACCAACCGAAATATTACCGATAACAATAACTGGGGTTTTAAGCTTGGTCGATTTGAAAATACCAATGCGGTAAAAGGAACGGCGCAACCAAACGATTAGTTTTAACAATAAATGAAATGGCCAGAACACCCAAAGCCACCAGACAGTTTTGCGGTACCACAATGACTCAAAAAACTGTTGGCTTTTTGAAATGGCCATGCCCTATCCTATTTAGTCACTACTTATTCGCTGAATTGCATTTGATACAGGCGAGTGTATTCACCATTTTTATCCAGCAATTCCTGATGACTTCCTGACTCAATAATAACACCGTCTTTGAGCACTAAAATTCGATCAGCACTTTCAATGGTGGATAATCGGTGCGCTACGACCACAGTGGTGCGATCTTTCATCAGCTCTTCAAGCGCTTCTTGGATATAACGCTCAGACTCAGTATCAAGTGCTGAGGTCGCCTCGTCGAGAATTAAAATCGGTGCATCTTTAAGCATGGCTCTAGCAATTGCAATGCGCTGACGCTGACCACCTGATAACATGACACCATTGTCACCAACCGTGGTATCCAAGCCTTCCGGCAGCTTTTCGATAAACTCCCACGCATGAGCATTTTTAGCGGCTTTAATGATGTCTTCATCGGACACTTCATCCATACGACCATAAGCAATGTTATGGCGAATAGTATCGTTAAACAGCACTACACTTTGTGACACGATGGCGATCTGTTTGCGTAACGAATCCAACGTCAGTTCTTTAACCGGAACACCATCAACTAATAACTCACCGTCATTAATGTTATAAAGACGCTGTATCAAACTAGCAATAGTGCTTTTACCACTACCCGACTTACCGACTAAGGCAATCGATTGTCCTGCCGGTACGCTGAATGAAATATTATTGAGAACGGGCTCATTGGGTTTATAACCAAAGGTAACGTCTTTAAATTCAATTGAGCCGTCTGCATCTTCAATCACTCGGGTGCCTTCGTCAGGCTCATTAGGCAAGTCTAAAATATCAAACACACTTTGTGCACCAGCGATGCCGCGTTGCAAATGGGTGTTAACGTTGCTGACTTCTTTTAACGGTCGCAGAATCATCGCCATCAAAGTAATAAAAGAAATCAACTCGCCTTCTGAAATACGCTTATCAAGCATTTCAAGACTGCCGAAATACATAATGGCGGCGAAGCCAATACCAGCGATAACTTGTATGACTGGCGAAGCAATGCCCTTAGTTGCAATCAGTTTCATATCCTGCTGGCGATTGCGGTTGGCCTGCTTATTAAAGTTCTTAATTTCGCGCTCAGTACCACCGAAAATCTTAATAACCTGATTGGCTTTAATAGACTCTTCCGCCGCGCGAGTGACGTCGCCCACAACATTCTGAATGCTACTACTGACCTTCTTCAATCGACGCGCACTGACTTTGATAACCCAGCCAACGACTGGCACCAGAATGAACAAGAATAACGTCAGACGCCAACTGGTCAGTGCCATAAAGGTGATGATAAAGATGATGGTGCCGCCAGCACGCAACGCTGAAGTAATTGCATCAGAACTGGCTACAGCAACCTGCTCGGTATTAAAGGTCAGGGTTGATAATAAATTGCCAGGCGCGCGCTTAGAAAAGAATTCAGTTGGCTGACGCACAAAGTGCTCATAAAGCTGTTCGCGCAGAGTTTGTACTACTTTGCGACCGACCCAGCCCATGCAGTAGACGGAAACGAAGTTGAAAATCCCGCGCAAGACAATCGCGCCCATAATAAACAGCGGGGTTTTGACCAGAAGGAAATAGCTGTCGCGTGCTCGAATACCATCATCAATCAGGTATTTAATCGAGTTAACAAAATAGGTTTCAACCAGCGCAAAGAGAATGTTCGCGACCACACCAACGATAAATACCGTTTTGTATTTTTTGGTGAAGCCTAACAGGCGTTTATAAATTTCCCAGCCTGTGTAATTTTTTGGTTCAGTCATGAGTCGACTAGTCTTGAATATCCGATTTAGGTTGTTGCGTAGCCAGTGTCAGGTTATTAAAACCTACTTGCCCTGCTGCGTCCATAACGCTGACCACCGCCTGATAAGGCGCTTGGGCGTCTGCGTTAATGACTAACGGCGTTGCAGGATCACTGGCTACCTGCTTAATGGCGTCCTTTATAGTCGCTAGCTGTCGATTAATCAAGCCCTCTCCATTAACAAAAACCTCGCCATCTTTATTGATGCTGATTTCGATGGACTCAGGCAGCTTTTCAGCCATTTCGCCATTGGCTTCCGGTAAATCCAGAGTGATTTTGGTTTCTTTCTTGAAGCTGGTCGAGATCATAAAGAAAATCAGCAACAAAAACACCACATCAATCAGCGGTGTCAGGTTCAGTTGCAACTCTTCTTTTTTCTTGTTTCGCCACATATCAGTTATAAAGCCTGTTCGTTACTAGAGTTAGTTACCGGTGAAGATTTCACGTTCGCCATGAAGCACATCAACCATCTTCAAAGCCTCCTGCTCCATCTCACTGACCAACTCTTCAACCCGGCGGCTAAAATGACGGTGCATAACCAAGGTAGGAATCGCCACAGCCATACCCGCAGCAGTCGTGATCAGAGCTTCCGAGATACCGCCCGCCAAAGCATCAGCATTACCAACACCTTCTACGCGAATCACCGTAAACACCCGAATCATACCGATAACAGTACCTAACAAACCCAACAGAGGAGTGACCAGAGCAATCGAGCCCAAAGTATTAAGGAAACGCTCAAGACGCACCACAACCGCGCGCCCTGCTTCATTAATACTCGCTTTCATCGCCGCACGACCGTGTTGATGGTTCAACAGACCCGCCGTTAAAACCTCACCCAACACCGAACTGTTCTTAAGATCGCGCATCTTGGTCTTATCAAACTGACCATTCTTAATCCAGGTCCAAACCTGCGCAACCAAATGCTTCGGCAAAATACGGCTACGTTGCAAGCTCCAAAAACGCTCAACAATGATACCCATAGCAATCAAAGAACACAGCGTAATTGGCACCATCGTCCAACCACCGGTTTTAAGCAGATCAAACAACATGCCGCTTGAGGTAGCAAATAAAGGCATATCTCCCCTCTATATTTGAAAAAGTCTGATAAATCACTGGCTTATCATCATATTATTGCCAGCTTATAGTTTACTTTGGCCAACCGGCCTAATTGATTGAAAAACAAACAATTCTAAAATTAGGAACCGAACCATTTTGCAGTAGACGCCCAGTAAGAGCAAGAGCTAATTAAACCCAACTGTGACGTGGTTAGGGGGAAATGGAAAGCGTGGATTTGTTAAAGGGTTTGTCATTTGACCCACAAGGATGTGGGGAATGCAGTAGCAATTCCTGGAGAATTGCCTGCCTGAATAGTGACCGGAGGAAATACCTTTAGGTAATTCAGGATCTGCTCTTAGGCTTTTCAAGCGGTGCGTCACGACGCACCCTACAAGGTATTACTAACTATCAGACTTGTCATTCTGACGAAAGTCAGAATCTGCTCTTTTCTTTGTAGCCTCGAACAGCGAAAGTGTGTTCGAGGATCTCTATCAAAACCTCTAGTTAGCTAATGCTCGTCGAGGCTTCGCTTGCTATTTTGGCGAGGTCGATGAAGACGAGTTTGCGGCTTTAGTTGCTTGCTCCGGTGTCATTAGACCGAAAAGTGTATCCATCATAAAACCAATTCTCTTGCTTGCGTCACCAAATTTGTTCGGATTAGCGGTGTAAGGTACTTTAAATTTTACTTCACCAACTCTTTGCCCACCTTGATAAGCAGTTATCTCCGCACTCTTTAGATACAATGCCAGATCCCACCCCCAATGACCTTCATATTCGAGGGTTAATTTACTCAGGTCGTGCTTAGACTGATCTGGTACAACAATATAGGAGTAGCTGTGTTCTTGTAACCAAGACTCAATTGTATCTTGGAATCCTGAACGAGTTTCATTGTCCTTAATGACAACTATTTCTGGCTTAATATTGGTCTCGGGTACGGCATTACCCATGTATCTAGGTGCTCCACAACCAACCAATGAAAGAGAAGCTAAAGACAACAGTATAATTTTTTTCATTTTTATGAACTCATAATATTAGTTGGATGCATCATATCAACTTATAAAATGCCACGCTATTATTTAAGGCTTTCTGTGTTGCGCTATAACGCCCGCCATAAAAGGCCGAATGAAACGAGGTCCTGCGACCGAAGGGAGCGTATTTAATGGCTTGGTTATGCATCATTGTTCGAACCATTATCCAAAGTCTCTGCCTGTTGAATTACCTTGTTCAGCTCATCTTCGAAATCACCGCCTCCTTTGATCGTAATACGTTTACCATGTATATCCACAGTAATTTCTTTTGCAGACCTAGACCTCATGTACTCAATCAGTAAAGGGGATAGGTGCTTAAGAAGATAGCCAGCTGAGGTCAACAGCGCAGGAATCGACAGACCTGAAAGTAAGGCATTAGCAAAATCTGCCCCAGCATTATTTGGAACAAACCCAGACCGAACCTTTTTAACCTCTCCGGCTTCGATTTTAGAAACCTCACTGATAAGTCGCTCGACCAAACGCTGCTGTGACTCAGTGTCAGTTTTCTTCCACCGATTCTGGTCATTTATAGATAAAAGGAAATCAGTGTTCATTGTTCATCCTGTATGCATAACATTATTTACCGAGCATCGCCGATAACTTATTAATTTAAATTAGTTATTTTCAATGTCCTTTTTTGGCTAATACCCTATAAAACAGGACATTCTTGTTCTGGTATCTCTTTACCGATAATTGCTATGAGCTTTATAGTTAAAAAGGTAATACCCTATAATAGTTAGGTTTCTGGGTGTTGCAATGACTTTATTGATTGAGTTAGCAGTTCGGTAATAAGCGACAGGTTTGTATTGGTTTGCGATTTAGAATTAAAACCTCGAGTTCGCTAACGCTCGTCGAGGCTACGTTTAATACTTTAAAGCTTCCCTAAATATCCTCCCGAATTGTGAGTCCTCGAAATATGTTATATCGAGTTCACTACTATCATACCCCATCCTAATCAGCTCATTTTGCTTAATGTATTGCTCTTTGATTAATTGGCTTCCAACAAGCATATCTACTTTACGAGATTCCAAGTCATAAAAAGTGAACAAATGTATGTTATCAATACTTATAAAATTATTAATATCATCGAGAAAGTAATGTTGTACTGTATCTACAGCCCTTAAAAAGCTGGGTTTATCAATGGACCTTTTACAATATGCAGCAAATAATTTTCCAATCAATTCAGTCTTTTCGACATCTGTTACATTATCGATAACTTGAATAATCTTATTAGCAACTTTCTCACTATCATCAGTTTTTGAAAATGATAATACAGCGTCCTTATCTTTTTTGGATAATTCATCTAATTGATATATAAAACAACCAAGCTTCTTGAGGAAAAAGCGATCACGAATAGACATTGTTAACTCTGCAACCTTTACAGCAGAACCAAATATTGGAATATCCCTCAAAATACCACTGCCAAGATTACTATCCAATGCAACCTCCAGGGCATCTGAAGATAGTTCCTTTATTGCACTTTTATTCACTGATAACTCCTAAACATATCATGTACGGATAACGACAGGATTAACCGATAATTGAAGTCAGACTACATTTTTATCAGCTTCCAGTCCACTTTCCCTCAAACCTCACAAGGCTCTTTCCTCCAAACTTTCTGCTCTTCCCGCCAGCGCTTTAGGGTTCTGTCATAAGGGTTGATGGTGATCTGGCCTGCGCAGCCTGAGTGTTGGCCTTTGATGTTGAATTCTTGATAGCGTTTGTAGACGCTGGGGTGTGGGATTGGGTAGCGGCTGTGGAGTTCGCTGGTGTAGATGACGATGCCGGGGTCGACGCGTTTGATGAAGGGATAGGTTGAGGAGGTTTTGCTGCCGTGGTGCGGTGCGATCAGTATGTCGGATTTGAGTTTTCCAAAGCCTTCGCTACTGGCTAGAAGGTATTCTGCGTCTTTTTCGATGTCACCGGGGATCAGGATACTGAAGTCATTAATGGTGATTTTCACGACACAGGATTGGTTGTTGGGTTTGTCGGATACGGCGTTTTGTTCGCCATAAAAAAATTCAAGTTTAGCTCCTTCTAGCTCTATGACCTGCCCTACTTCGCAAGGCTCACTGGATTTATCGAACCATGAATCTGCGATGATTTGATCAACTTTAAAATTCTGCAACAGCTCATAAACTCCTCCGGCGTGGTCGTTGTCTTGATGGCTTAAGATTAAGGTATCTATGTGGCTGATGCCTAATGTCCTTAAGCTTGGGATAATGTAGCTGGATACGGCACTGGAGCCTGGGCTGGCATATCCTGTGTCGTATAAAATGGTGTGATTATTGTTGTGCAATAAAACAGATAGTCCGTGCCCGACATCAAAGATTTCTATGGACCATTTATTGTCTGATAATTCTCGATCGAGTTTTGTACCGATGAGCATCAATGAAACCATCAATGCTGCAAAACTGATCAGTGGCATTCGAATCTTGGATAAGGGCAAGCAACACAGCAATAGCACCAGGAAGATTAATATGCCTAAGAAGATTGGGATCTGGGCATCGATGAACAACACTGAAAGACTTTCTAGAGCCTTACTGTGGATGAGTTGCTCTGCGTATTGAAAGAAGTCACTCACTAATGCATCGATTTGCGACAGTGGCCATGCGACACCGAATAGACTCAAGAGAAAACTCAAGAATATGGCGGGCAAGATAATCAGGCTGAACACAGGAATGACTATGATGTTTACAAACATTCCCAGAAAGCTGGCTTGCTGAAAATAAAGTAACGACGGAATGGCTAGGGTCAGGGTAATGCCAAGCTGTAGTTTGATCAGCAGCTTGAGTTTTTGTTTCCAGCCGGTTTTCTGCTGAGTCCTGCCCATCAGAATTAAACTGATGATCAGCACCGCGATAAAGGTCATCCAGAAGCTTGCGGAGAGAACGCTCAGAGGGAATATCAGCAGTACCAGCAACAAGGATATCATCAGCCCATCATAAATAGCTGCCCGCCTTTGTAGTAAGAATGCAGAGGCTACCGCACACCACATGATTAAGGCGCGAATGGTTGGAATAGAAAAGTCTGCCATGGCGCTATACAGAAACGCAACCAGACAACTGCCTATTAAACCAACCTGAAGTGGCGACCATTTTCGACCTATCGCTAAGCCCGCTACCCTTCCCCACAAAAAGTTTATCAGCCAGTAGCTGACGCCGGCGATGATTGAGATGTGAAGTCCTGAAATAGCGATGAGATGACTTAAGCCGAGCTTTTGCAGCAACTCTCTTTGCTCACTGCCGATGGATGATTTTTCACCGATTAATAGCGCCTGGAAAATACCGGCATTGTCTAGCTCGCTTAAATGGTCGAGGGAGTTTTGCCTGAATTGATGGATTGGATTGAGTGTTTCGGACTTTAATTCCAGCGACTCTGTTCGAATGTAACCACGGCCATCAAGACCATTTTCAAAGTAGAACCGCTCCAGATCGAAGCCTGCCATATTGACCGGCCCATGAATCGGTTTGAGCTTAACCTGCATTTGCCATACTTGACCTAATCTGAAAGGACATTCAGATTGATAGAACTTTAATCGAATCATCTTGCCTAACAGACTGTCGTGCTCGGCTTGCTTGATATGAGCCTCGAACTGACAGTACTCAGGATAAATAGCTGGTAATTCAATAACCTCGGCATCTATAATGTGCGCCTGATTGTTTAAGGGCTCCGGTATTTGGCGTTCTAATTGCCAATAAGCGTTGCTGCAAATCCAAACAATTCCAAGGCAAAAGCCTCCAATTGATAACAGGAACGTTTTAACACCTGTTGGTAGATTTGTTAGGATGGCTTTAGCAGTTACCGACATACCGATAACTGTGAGTGTCAATAAAAGCGTTGATAAGACTGTGGCGTTAAACGATAAACTTGGAATGAACAGTATAGAGCAACAACCTGCCAAGAATGCCAGTGTCCATGTCAACATGAGGGATAGTCCTTATCCTGATTGTTATAAAAAGTGTTAAGTGGTAATTAATGCCCCGCAAAATTTTTAAAAAATATTTGCCTGATCATAAAAAGATTAAAGAAAACCGCTACATGAAAGTATTCGGTAATTTTATTCATGATCCGGGTTTATGGCACCTCAACCGCTACAGTGCGTCCGGGGCTTTTGCGGTGGGCCTATTTTGTGGCTTCCTGCCTATTCCGTTCCAGATGGTTGTTGCAGCAGCATTAGCTATTTACTTTAGAGTTAATTTACCCATTTCTGTTGTGCTCTGCTGGATAACCAATCCAATCACTATTGTGCCGATGTTTTATTTTGCCTATAAAGTTGGTGCCTGGATTCTCGGCGTTCCACCCAATGATTTTTCTTTTGAGCTAAGCTTTGCATGGCTTCAATCTGAATTGATTCATATCTGGAAGCCATTCCTGCTCGGCTGCCTTATCTGTGGTGGTACTCTCTCATTAATTGGTTATCACACTATAAGCCTGCTCTGGCGGCTGCATGTGGTCCGCGCATGGCGAGCTCGTCAAGCGCGCTGGAAAGAGAGATTACTTCATACTCTGCATCTTGATCAGCTGGGTAAAAAAGATGACGACGATGAAGAAGATAAAACTTCTGATTCAACCGAAGAAACCTATCGCGAGAAACATAACGAACATCGCAACGATTAACCCCACTTTACCCGCGCCTCAGCACGACAGGAATTATGACAAACATGATGGGTAAACTCTGTACGAGATTAGCTCCGTGTAAGTTGAGAGATATCGGATAGTGCCGCAAAAGCTCTCCATGCAGTCCATTAAATAAAAGTTTTTTTATTACCAAGACCAACAGGCTATTTCTGGCACTGAATCACGATAAAATAAGTCACTGGATCCCGCGGTCACAGCCGCGGGATGACAAGAATTGGTTTTAGGAAAGCCTGTCTGAGCAGGAGTATTAGATTTAGCGTCTTTTATTGATAATGAAGCTGGGGATTACTTATTCAATCGCCATCAAGTGGCCATCTTCCAGCTTTAACTGACGTTGCATTTTTGAGGCTAATTCCAAGTCATGGGTTACAGTAATAAAAGTCGTGCCCATTTCCTGATTAATTTCGCACATCAAGTCATAAACTCGTAACGCTGTGGCATGATCCAAATTACCAGTTGGCTCATCTGCTAAAACACAGACTGGCTCATTGGCTAACGCCCGTGCAAAAGCAATTCGTTGACGCTCACCGCCCGATAGCTCGGATGGTTTGTGTTTCTCACGATTGGTGAGACCGACTCTCTCGATTAAAGCTGCAGCTTTGCGGTAGGCCTGATCGCGATTAATACCACGAATGACCAGCGGCATCGCAACATTTTCCAGCGCTGTAAACTCAGGCAACAAATGATGGAATTGATACACAAAGCCAATATTCATATTGCGGAATTCACCTTGCGCCTTTGGTTTTAGCTTATGAACGTCCTGTCCATTAATCAGTATCTCGCCTTGGGTTGGTTTGTCTAATGCCCCAATAAGATGCAATAGCGTGCTTTTGCCTGATCCAGAAGCGCCAACAATAGCTAGTTGCTCACCATGCTCGACGGTCATGTTTAGTGATTCAAGAACGGTGACTTTGCTTGCGCCATCCTCATAAACACGACTTAAATTCGTTATTTCAATTAAACGTTCACTATTCATAACGAAGAGCCTCCGCCGGTTGTGTTTTGGATGCTTTCCAGGAAGGATACAGGGTCGCTAAAATACTAATAGCAAAGGCTGAAAGGCCAATTTTAATCACGTCATCAACAATCAGTTCTGTTGGTAAGAAATTAACGAAGTAAACATCTTGCGGGAAGACGCTGATACCAAAGGCTGTTTCTACCCAGTTAACAATATCTGGTAAGTTTAATGCCAATAGCACGCCAAGAATAACCCCGGCCAAAGTTCCGATTAAACCGTTAATAATACCACTAGTCATGAAGATACGTAATATAGAACCGGGGCTTGCACCGAGCGTTCTAAGGATAGCAATGTCGGCTTGCTTTTCTGTCACCAGCATGACTAATGAGGTGACAATATTAAATGCAGCAACAGCGATAATGAAAGTCAGAAGAATAAACATGATCTTCTTTTCCATATCAATCGCGTTGAAAAGAGTTTCGTGCTGACGCGTCCAATCGGTTACAAAGTATTGGTGATTCAACAGCTCACTAACCTGATAATTAATGTCGTAAACATTCATCACATTGTTCGTTTTCAGTTGCAGCGCTGTTACACCCTCTTGACGCAATAATTGCGCCGCATCATCCATGTGAATAAAGGCAAGACTTTTATCTGCTTCCGAGCGGGTTTCAAAAATACCTGTCACGGTAAAGCGTTTAGCACGCATACTTAGGCCTGCCATGGAAACGCGGGTTTCCTTGAGGATCAGTAATGAAACTTTATCGCCTAAATTGAGCCCCAAACTTCTGGCTATGGATGCACCGAGAATAATGTTGTATTCGCCCGGTTTAATTTCATCAAATGAGCCTGTGAGCATATTGTCTTTTACGATAGACACTTCACCGATTTTATTGGGTAAAACGCCCTGCACCATGCCAAAACGCTCACGGCCTTGAAAACGGAACATGCTTTCGGTCTGGACATAAGGCGAGGCACCAATTACTTCGGGGTGCTCTTTGACCTTTTGCTCAAGAGCCTGCCAATCTTCAATCGGCGTACCTAAACCCTGAACCAAAACATGGGGCGCCATACCTAGGATGCGATCTCTGAGTTCACGTTCAAAGCCGTTCATGACAGACATTACCGTGATCAAAACCATTACCCCAAGGGCAATACCAATCATGGAAATTAATGATATGAAGGAAATGAAGTGGTTACGGCGTTTCGCTCTGGTGTAGCGCAACCCTACAAATAACGAGAATGGCAGTCGCATTAGCTTATCTGGTCAAACAAAGTTGGCGTCATATTGAATGGTTCACAATTTGGAGTCAAGTTATCGGTTAAAATTATTAGCAATGTTACCTAATTTTTTGATATTCTAGAGAAAATAACGATTAAAGGGGTCGTAAGATGAAAGCATTAAAAGGGTTGGCTATTAGCTTATCAGTAGTTTTAGCTACTTTTGTTGGGACAGTTCAAGCTGACGAAGTTAGAGTTCCTATTTCAGAGCAAGGCAGCGGTGCTGGTATTGAAACGCCCAAAAGTGGCATTACTCAAGCATCCGTCGAGCAAAAATTCGGTTCACCACAAGCTATTCATGGTCCAGTAGGCGATCCGCCAATTACTAAATGGGTTTACTCAGGTTTCACTGTTTACTTTGAATATGACCGTGTTATCCACACAGTGATTCATCATCAGTAAGAATTAGGTAAGGTGTCAATCAATACGACTCCTACTCAGTAAGTAACTAAAAAGCCACTCAATCGAGTGGCTTTTTTTATTTCATCGATGGATTACACTCAAAGAGCTAACCCAGCTTTTAAATCTTGATTACTTATTTAACTGTGCCAAAACGTAAGGGGCAACAACCACTGACCAGAATTCAGTCTCGGGCTGACAGTTTTCTTTAACAAATTCTATCGGCATGCGCTGGATTTTTTCTGAGTCAATTAACGGTTTTATAGCTTGTGCGTTGTCTAATGATAGATCTGCTGCACAGTTGATAAGGTCCACGCCCTGCTCTATCAGCAACAAATTGCCTTTGGCGAAGAAGCGTTCAATCTCTTTCCAGGCGACAATGGCAGTTTCGCCATTCAGTTTCATGATCAGTTCTTCTTTAGGCGTGAGCTGGGTGAAACTGTCTGTCTTTTGTTCATTTTTCAGTTCTTCAATTTTGCTGTCTTTAGTCATATCGTCTTGTCTTCGGTCTTTGTCATTATGCTAATAAATTATCGTTCAGCGTTAACCATTTATCGCTGTCCTGCACTCGTGTCAGCGAGTAGTTGAGTGACTTGCCTTTCATCGCCAACAGTCGCTCGGCGGATTTGGGATCACAGTCAAAATCAAATTGTTCAGCAAGTTCCTGACCTTCTTTCGGATGGTTACACACTAACACCATGTCGCACCCTGCCTGAATCGCTGCTTCAGCGCGTTGATAGTAGCCACCGACTACTTCTGCGCCTTTCATGCTTAAGTCGTCACTGAATATGACACCATCAAAACCAAGCTGGCTGCGCAAAATGTCTTGTAGCCAGATACTAGAAAAGCCAGCTGGCTGCTTATCAAAGGCTGGATAAATCACATGCGCTGGCATAACCGCTTGATAGTTTTGGGCTAATTCTGCAAAAACACGCATGTCTTCGCCAATAATCTGCTCACGTGGCCGCTCGTCCACCGGAATATCGATGTGAGAATCAGCTTCAACAGAACCGTGTCCCGGAAAATGCTTAGCCGTGGCGGCCATACCGTAATCGTTCATGCCCCGAATAAACTCGCGGCCTAACTCGATCACGTCATCCACTTTGCCTGAGAAGGCGCGGTCACCGATGACCTGGCTAATATTCTTGTTCAGGTCGAGTACCGGCGCAAAACTAAAGTCGATACCAACAGCCTGCACCTCAATCGCTATCATGGCGCCCCACTGATACGCTTTTCGCTTTGCCACTTCATGATCTGAGTTTTCCAGTAAAATAGTGCCCATCGCTGGTACGGCGGTAAAGCCTTCACGAAAACGCTGAACCCGTCCTCCTTCATGATCCACTGCAATCAGAATATCTCTGGCTGCGATTTCACGGATTGACTGACTCAACTCAGCAACCTGTTGGGGTGAGGCATAGTTACGACTGAAGAAAATAATGCCTCCTAACAAAGGGTTTTGTAGCAAATCACGCTCACGCGCATTCACTTCCAATCCTTCGATATCAAGCATCAATGGGCCAATACTCATTAATTCGAGCTCCTAAGCAGCTAGTTATTGGGTTCAATTGTGTGCAATGGTAACCGATCAGAGGCTTTAAGATAACTGCTTGCTTCTAAAATTAGCCAAAACCGATATAATGTTGCGCTGGAAGAAGTCATTGAGCTAGCCTTTACAGGCTAAGCTCTACAACATAATAAAGATATCAAACATTCACACTTTGGAGTTAAAGGTATAGTTTATGATGAAAATTAAAAGTGCCGTCAGCAGTGCTGTTCTATTCAGTGCGCTGCTTGGTTTGTCGGCTTGTAGCGATGATGCTGACAAGCAACAAACCAACGAAGCACAGCAGACTGAAGCTCAGGTAACAGTTGCTGATGCTGAAAAATTTGTTGCGGACGCGGAAAAGCGTCTTTCTGAAATCTCTGAGTATGGCGCAAGAATAGCATGGGTTAATGCTAATTTCGTGACCCACGATACCACTCAGTTAAACGCTAAAGTTGGCGAAGAATACACCAAGCTAGGTGTTGAATTGGCCAATGGCGCGAAGCAATTTAATGATCTTGAGCTGCCTTATGACTTAAACCGTAAACTTGAAATGATCAAGCTAGGTTTAACACTTCCAGCTCCCTCTGATGCTGACAAAACCAAGAAGCTTGCTGAAATCACTTCTAAGCTAGACAGCATTTACGCCACAGGCAAGAGCCCAGATGGCCGCAACCTTGGTCAGTTGAGTGAAGTTCTGCGTACTTCTCGTGATCCACAAGAGCAACTTGAAGCATGGCTAGGCTGGCGTACAGTCTCTCCTGAAATGCGCCCGTTGTATCAAGAGATGGTAGAAATTGCCAACGAAGGTTCAAAAGAGCTTGGTTATAAAGATACAGGCGCTATGTGGCGTTCTAAGTACGACATGCCAGCAGATGATTTCGCCAATGAAATGGATCGTCTATGGGGTCAGGTTGAGCCGCTTTATGAAGCACTACACTGCCACGTTCGCGCCGAGCTTAACGAAGAGTATGGCGATGAAGTCGTTGCTTTGGATAAACCTATCCCAGCACATTTGCTAGGTAATATGTGGGCTCAGCAATGGGGCAATATCTACGACCTGGTTGCTCCGGAAGGCGCCACTAAAGGCGTTGACCTGGATCCAATTCTTCGCAAGCACTATGGTGTTGACCACGAAGTCGTAACCTATAATGAGAAAGAAAAAGCCGTTAAAAAGATGGTGAAAACTGCTGAAAACTTCTTCTCTTCTTTAGGTTTCGCTCCGCTACCTGACACTTTCTGGGAACGTTCATTATTCGTCAAGCCACGTGACCGTGATGTGCAATGTCATGCTAGCGCGTGGGATATTGATAACCAGGAAGATATCCGCATCAAGATGTGTACCGAAATCAATGCTGAAGATTTCCAAACCGTTCACCATGAGCTTGGTCACAACTACTATCAACGTGCTTATAAAGATCAACCGATTCTTTATAAAGGCAGTGCCAACGATGGCTTCCACGAAGCGATTGGTGACACCGTTGCCCTTTCCATCACACCGGCTTACTTGAAGCAAATTGGTTTGATTGAAGAAGAGCCTGACGCCGATGCAGATATCGCATTGTTGATGCGCTCAGCAATGGATAAAGTGGCATTCTTACCTTTCGGTTTGATGGTTGATAAATGGCGCTGGCAGGTATTCAACGGTGAAGTTTCCGCTGCTGACTACAATAAGGGCTGGTGGAATCTACGCACTGAATATCAAGGTATCGCTCCTGCGGTAGAGCGCAGCGAAGTTGACTTTGATCCAGGTGCTAAGTATCACATTCCAGGCAACACGCCTTATTCACGTTACTTCTTAGCACACATTCTTCAGTTCCAGTTCTTCCGCGATATGTGTGAAATGGCTGGCAACGAAGGTCCACTTCACCGCTGTTCGTTCTACGGCAATAAAGAAGTCGGTGCTAAGTTAAATGCAATGTTGGAAATGGGTTCGAGCCGTCCGTGGCAAGATGCTTTAGAAGCCATGACTGGTCAGCGTGAAATGGATGCAACAGCGGTACTTGAGTACTATGCACCATTGAAAACCTGGTTAGATGAGCAAAATAAAGATCGTAACTGTGGCTGGTAAGACCGCCCCGGTTATAAGAAAAGGCGCCTTCTGGCGCCTTTTTACTTTTCAGATTTTATATTTTGTAGTAAATGATTAATGCTCATATGAGTTGGTCTGGTTTTTGCCTTGTGCCTTTGATTGATATAAAGCTTTATCGGCTTCTGCTAACAATTCTGACTCATCAACCACACGCGCATCTAAAGACGCCAAGCCAATACTAATAGTGACAGAGTGAATGGTTCCGTCTGGAGCTGCAAAGGTTTCGTCTGCAACTTCCTGTCTGAATCGCTCCATTGCCTTTTCACCTGATTCACGATCAGTTTCCGGTAATAGAACCGCAAACTCCTCGCCTCCAATTCGTGCGTAATAATCAATATCGCGACAACTTATTCTCATAATTTGCGCTAACCTAACTAAAACGCGATCACCAAAGTCGTGCCCATAAGAATCATTAATCCTCTTAAAGTCATCAATATCCCAGATGATAACGCAATAATTATGGCCCAATCTGACAGAGCGATGGTGCTCTTTAGTCAGAGCTGGCATGAATGCACGACGGTTCGGCAACCCCGTTAAGACATCATGCTCTGCAGCTAGCTTCCAGCGCTCTCCAGATTCTTTAGCCAGGCGCATTTGATATTGCTGCAATGCCAAGCCAAACACTGTAATAGCGCAAGCAAAGGTAAAAGCCATCAACTCAAAAGCTGTAGCTTGATCAGTTAAAGATACGAATGGACCCAAATTAAAGTGAGTAGCGCTGATTAGCCCAATAAAAGCCAGGGTACTAATGCTGGCAACCGTTAACAGTCGTAATTCGAAACTCATAATGACTAAGACAGGTAGTATCAAATAAATAATGGCTGGATAACGCCACGTACCCAGAACAAAGATTAGCCCTACTAAAGCAATCGACAGACACAAATTAATTGAAGGCTTTTTAAATTGTATCGGGTCAAGTTTAAGACTGTTATAGACTTGATAAACCATCAGCATGCCTAGCGAATTCGCCAGCAATATACTGATGAAAAACATCTCAAGTTGATGGGAAGCAAGATAGCCGCCCACCCACAGGTTGCTAGTGATGATAATTGCCGTTATTACTGGAGGGATAATGCATACCCACCAGATAAACTTGGACAAGCTTTTGGCGTTTATAACACCTTTAGGGAGATAATTGCTGAACAATAGCATTGCTATAAAGCTTTCTGCTCCATCAGCTAATGCAGAAACTAAGGTATGCAGTTTAGGGTTTGTTACCGTACTGATGTCCATACCAGGCAGGTTAGCGTAATAAGCAGCGATGATGATAAGTGGAACCGCTTTCCAGCCCCAATGTAAACACATCAAAAAGCCGATACCAGACGGTAGCCATAGAAGACTAATATTGCTTGGGAATAAGGTAAACAGGCTCATGCCAAAGCGTGCGCTGACATAATAAGCCAAGGCTGATAGAAGAAGAAAAAGAAATGAATAGAGACTGGTACTGCGCTTCCCTACCCCAAATTCCTTACGACCTTTTTGATGTATCTGTGTTAAGTATGATCTTATTAACATAATTCCCCATCCATGCCCTGCTCAATGTACTTGATCAGGCATGGATAGACAATAAGAAATTGTATGTTTATTGGACAGTTCTGATTGGCGCCTTAGATTACATAAAGATATACAGCCAGAAAATGACAGACGGCTCCACCTAATACAAACAGGTGCCAAATAGCGTGGTTATAAGGAATTTTCTTATCCGCGGCATAGAATATCGTTCCCAAGGTATACGACAAGCCTCCAGCGAATAAAAGCCAAAGTGCCGGGGCCGGTACTTTTTCCAACATTTCTTCTGCGGCAACGACGATCACCCAACCCATTAAAATATAGGTGATCAGAGATACCCTTGGGAAACGTTGCTTAAACATGACTTTAAAAATCACACCGAACAACGCCAATCCCCAAATTACGCCAAATAATACCCAGCCCCATACACCATTCAAACTGACCAGAACAAAGGGCGTGTATGTGCCAGCAATTAGAAAATAAATAGCGCAATGATCACAGGTTTGAAATATTTTTTTAACAGATTCCGGTTGAAAGCTATGATAAAGCGTTGATGAAGTGAAAAGAATCACCAGGCTAATACCGTAGACAATGGAGCTGGCAAGCTTCCAACCGTCATCAAGCTGCACTGACGTCATGATCATCATGGTCATTGCAGCCACGCTCAGTAGAGCGCCAATACCATGCGTTAAGGCATTGGCGACTTCTTCACCGATGCTGTAAGTGTGTTCAGTTAACTCAACGTCTAGATGGGCAAAATTGTGCTCTTTGGAATGCTCTAGATTATTTGACATGTAGTGCCTATATTCAGATCCGACCAGATGCCGCTATCTTCGCTGACATTGAGCTTGAGGTCAATAGTTCAGCGTACACTTGTGAGTTGAAATGTGAAAAACGAAGAATCAGGCAACGAGGAATTGCTTGTAGAATTGGTTAGCGGGAATAGGAGAGCCAAGCCAAAACCCTTGTGCCAAATCGCAATCATAAGACATGAGCAAATCAGCGATATGCTCATGTTCTACCCCTTCGGCAACTACCGACAATCCAAATAAGTGGGCAATTTTGATAATTTCAGCGACTAAAGAATGCTGTATTTCTGACTCTTCAAGGGAGCGAATAAAACTGGTATCAATTTTAAGCTGCTGTACAGGCAACTTCATCAAATAATTAAATGAAGAGTAGCCAGTTCCAAAGTCATCTATCGAAATTTTAACGCCAATGTCGTTGAGCTCGTGCATTCGCTTAATGGCATTTTCAATGTCCGGTATAAAAGCTTGTTCTGTGATTTCAATTTCAATACAACTGGCATCAATCTTAAATCGGTTAACACAAGCTTTTAAGTCATCAACCAAACAACCATGCTGAAAATAGCGTGGTGAAATATTAATGCTCACAGGACAACAGGCTTTACTATCCCCTTTCCAGTGAGCAATATCTCGACAAGCTTGTTCGATAACCCACTGACTGATTGGAATAATCATGCCATTCGACTCTGCTTCATTAAGAAATTCATTCGGACTCATCAAGGTTTCTTTATTGTTCCACCGAATTAATGCTTCAACACCCATCATGCGCTTGTCTGAAAGTGAGAATTTTGGCTGATACTCCAAGAAGAACTCACTATTTCTCAACGCACGACGCAAAGCAGTACGCATTGATAATCGGTACGTGGAATATTGCTCAAGGTGATTGGAATAAAAGCTATAAGTGTTCTTGCCATGCTTTTTAGAGTTATACATTGCCATGTCGGCTTTTTTAAGCAGATCTTGAGCATCGTCTCCATCCTCTGGATAAATAGCCACTCCCAGAGAAGGGGTAATATAAACCTGATTGGTACCTAACGTTATCGGAGTGTCTAGTGCATGTTTCACCCTATCAAGCACATTCACAATGGCTTCTCTATCCTCAACATCCTCAAGCATAATCACGAACTCATCGCCACCCAGTCTTGCGAAAGTGTCATGCTCGCGCAGAGCAACCAGTATTCTTTTCGCTACCTTCTGCAGCAATAAGTCACCTTGAGCATGGCCAAAGGTATCGTTAACGGTTTTAAACTCATCTAAATCAAGAAAAATCACTGCGAGCAATTCTTCTTTTCTCTTCGCCAAATCCAAAGCATGTTCTAACCGCTCGAAGAACAATGTGCGATTAGGCAGGTTGGTCAACTCATCATGATAAGCCAGATAACGCGCTTCTCGTTCCTTAAGTTTAAGATCAGTAATATCTTTAATCGTCCAAACCAATCCTTGAGTTTGCCCATCCAATTCCAAGGCTTTGGCTTTGCACTCAAAAAAACGACCGTCATTATGCTCTACGAGAATATTGCCACTGTCATCTTGTTTCATCAGAGCCTTGCGCAGCTGATTAATAACAACTTCTGGGTTTTTAATATTCTTAAAGAGGTGTTGACAGATTTTGCGGTAGCTTAAAGACTGGAGTTCTCTTGCTGTCAGATTGAGCATTTTAAGTACGGTATCATTATAGGCCGTCGGAATGCCGTCGGAATTGACTTGCACTATACCATCATAACCGGCATCCATGGTGACTCTCAGCTTACGAATACTCTGCTCAAGTTCGCTTTTTACTTCCTCAAGCTCAGTCAATTTGCTTTGTAACTGATTAAAGCGTTGACGCGACTCGCCAGAATTTAATGATAAAGAACGCTCATACCAAAGACGTTCTTCTTCAGCCCTGTTATAAGCTTCATCAATCGCCTTTAGAAAACTTTTTGGCAGAAGGTTATGATCACCATTTAAATAATGTTGAATTTGACGATTTAATAATTTATGCATGCCTACCTCTAAAGATATCGTTTGTAGGTAGAGCTTGCTTGACGCTTTACTTTACAAAAATCAGGAGGGGCATGGTCACGACTATGACGAACATAACTGTGTTGTGATAATAAACGGGAACTAAAAGGGATTAAGGCAAGCAGTATTGCAAGCCCCACAAAGAATGGCGATAACTCCGTCATCCAAGCCATAGAAATAACCCCATAAAACTCCATCTATAGGTTATTTCTACCACTTCACATTTGCATTGTCAATTTAATGAGACACTGCAAACCCCTTTATTTTAACAGGATTTGACAATGCAAATTTGCATTGTCAGAGTCTTAGATGTCGAAAGCCAGTTCTGTACCTTGTCTAATCGCTCTCTTTGCATCAAGCTCAGCTGCCACATCGGCGCCACCAATTAGATGCACAGGAACACCTTTCTCATACAGCTCATCGTGCATGGCTCTTAATGGCACCTGGCCGGCACAAATGATGACATGATCGACCGCTAATAATTCTTCCTTGCCATCTTCATATTCAATTACCAGTCCCTTATCATTAATTTGCTTGTACTGAGCACCTGTTACCATGCGCACATTCTTGTGTTTCAAACTAGCTCGATGGATCCAGCCTGTGGTTTTACCCAAGCCCTTTCCCATCTTGGTGGCTTTACGTTGCAACATCACCACTTCACGAGCAGCAGGATCAAACTCAGGGGATTTCAATAAACCGCCAGGTAGCTGATACAGAGCATCAATGCCCCACTCTTTCAACCACTCGTCCAGATTTAATGTCGGTGACTCACCTTCGTGAACTAAAAACTCGGAAACATCAAAACCAATACCGCCGGCGCCAATCACCGCAACTTTTTGCCCGACTGGCTTTTTATGCCACAGAACGTCGATGTAGTTCATCACTTTCGAGTGCTCGATGCCAGGAATGTTCGGTGTTCTTGGCACAACACCACTGGCTAAGACTACCTCGTCATACTGACCAATCAAGTCCTCAACGGAAATCTCTGTATCCAGATGTAGATTGACCTTGGTTAATTCCAGCTGTTTCTTAAAGTAACGCAAGGTTTCATAAAATTCTTCTTTGCCTGGTATTTGTTTAGCAATGTTTAACTGACCACCAATTTCAGTGCGTTTATCAAATAAATGCACTTCATGACCCCGCTTACTCGCTTCAGTTGAAAATGCTAGACCAGCAGGACCGGCACCAACCACTGCGATGCGTTTCTTTTTTGTTAGTGGCTTGGCGACTAATTCGGTTTCGTAGCAAGCACGCGGATTGACTAAACAGGTAGCACGCTTGTTCTTGAAAACATGATCGAGACAGGCCTGATTACAGGCGATGCAGGTATTAATTTCATCCGCGCGGTCTTGCTCAGCTTTAATGACAAATTCAGCGTCTGCAAGCAATGGGCGAGCCATCGAAACCATATCTGCTGTGCCGCTACTCAATATTTCTTCTGCGACATGCGGCATATTAATTCGATTCGAAGTAATAAGAGGTACTGACACTTCATTGCGCAATTTTTTGGTCACCCAGGCAAAAGCTGCTCGAGGAACTGAAGTAGAGATAGTGGGAATTCTTGCTTCATGCCAGCCAATCCCCGTATTAATAATAGTAGCTCCAGCTTGTTCCACTTTCTTCGCCAGTTGAACAACTTCCTGCCAGGAACTTCCACCCTCAACCAGATCCAACATTGATAAGCGGTAAATCACGATAAAGTCATCGCCAACAGCTTCTTTCACTGCTTTGATAGTTTCGAGTGGGAAGCGAATTCGATTTTCATAAGCCCCACCCCATTCATCGGTTCGATGATTGGTGCGTTTGACAATAAATTGGTTAATCAAATAACCTTCCGAACCCATGATTTCAACACCGTCGTAACCAGCTTTCTTGGCCAAACGTGCACAGTTTGCATATTGTTTAATGGTTTGCTTTATGCCGCGGCTAGAAAGTGCTTTTGGGGTGAAGGGACTAATCGGTGCTTTAAACTTTGAAGCTGATACAGAAAAAGGATGATAGGCGTATCGACCCGCATGAAGAATTTGCAGTGCAATTTTTCCACCTGCTTCATGCACAGCATCAGTGACTATTTTGTGTTTCTTAACCTGCCAGCCAAAACTGAGCTGGGAAGAGTGTGGAGCAAGGCGTCCTCGAAAGTTTGGCGAAATACCACCGGTGACCATTAAGGCGACACCGCCGCGCGCCCGCTCCGCATAAAATGCAGCCATCTTTTCAAAACCACCCTTCTCTTCTTCAAGCCCAGTGTGCATTGAGCCCATCAACACGCGGTTTTTCAATGTGGTAAAGCCTAAGTCCAATGGTTCGAGTAGTTTTGAATAGGTCACGTTGCTGTCTTTGTTCTGGTTTAGAATGATCTCAAGTCTACTGGTATAACCAGATCAAGGCAATCCCCTGCAATAATCCTAAAGTACATATTTGATTACAAATTGAAAGAATAGCGAAGCCCTTGTAATACAAGAGGTTATAAAAACTAATTAAATTCAACACTAGTCATAAAACAAACAATTTGTATAGAATGTCGCCAGGTAAAACTATTTTAACTAGAAAAGGTACTTTCACGTGTCACAACCTAACTCAATGATCGGTAAATTCTTTTATCGTGTATGGAAAACAGTCGATGTAGCTGGCCGTTTAATGATCGGTCTTATTGCTCTGACAATTTTTATCTTATTTGTTCGTGGTTGCGCAAGTGGCCCTGACCTACCCAAGGTAGACGATGGCGCTGCGCTGATTCTTGCTCCCAAAGGCATTATCGTTGAACAAGAAACTTACCTCGACCCAGTGGCACGAGCCATGCAGGAAGCGCAAGGCACTGCTCCCAATGAGACCTCGATTTATGACTTGCTTGATGCTATTGAGTACGCCAAAAATGATGACCGCATCAGTGTTATGGTTATCAACGTCAATAGCCTACAAGGCGTTTACGCAGGTATCAGTAAATATCAGGACCTTCGCAGAGCAATCGACGACTTTAAAGAAAGCGGTAAAAAAGTAATCGCGGTTGGTGACTATTATATGCAAGGTCAATACTACCTCGCCTCTTCTGCCGATGAAGTTTACATGAATCCATTTGGCATGTTGATGTTTGAAGGTCTTGGCCGCAACGGCACCTACTTTAAATCAGCGTTAGATAACCTTGGTGTTAAAGTTCATGTTTTCCGCGTGGGTACCTTCAAATCAGCCGTAGAGCCATTCATTCGTGACGACATGTCTGAAGCTGCTAAAGAAGCTAACTTAGAATGGTTAGGCGACTTGTGGACACATATGAAGCAAGATCTTGCTGCATCACGCAATATGTCAGTTGAAGAGTTTGATTCGTTCATTGAGAACTATCTGGTCAAATTCGAAGCAGCCAATGGCGATAGCGGTGAACTTGCCGTGCAAGAAGGTTTCGTCGACAAATTAATGACCCGCGGTGAATTCCGTCAATACATGATTGATATGGTTGGTCTTAATGAGAAGAAAGATTCTTATAAAGCCATCAGTCACAAAAACTATTTAAAATCTGTTAGACCACTGGTTGAGCTTCCAAGCAACAAAGACACGGTCGCTGTTATTGTTGCCAAAGGTGAAATTGTCGATGGTAGTCGTAAAGAAGGTGTTATAGGTGGCGACAGTACAGCTCGCTTAATCCAAAAAGCCCGTCTTGATGACAAAGTAAAAGCGATTGTGTTGCGTGTCGATAGCCCAGGAGGCAGCGCCTTTGCTTCTGAAGTGATTCGCAGTGAACTAGAACGAGCTCAGAACGAAGGTAAAATTGTTGTTGCTTCTATGGGCGGTGTCGCTGCATCTGGTGGTTACTGGATTTCAGCAACTTCTGACGAAATTTGGGCGCACCCAACTACCATTACTGGCTCAATTGGTATCTTCGGTATGATTCCAACTTTTGAAGAGCCTCTGAATAAACTAGGGGTTTATCGTGATGGTGTAGGCACTACTAAGTGGACATTAGCCTTCGATCCAATGGATGGTATCTCACCTGAAATTGCTCAGCTCATTCAACGCAGCATCGAACGTGGCTATGAGCGTTTCTTATCACTTGTTGGTGAAGGTCGTAACATGACCATAGAAGAGGTGGATCAAATCGCACAGGGCCGAGTATGGTCGGGCGAAGATGCGCACCGTTTAGGTTTAGTTGACCAACTGGGTGATCTGGAAGATGCAATTGAATCAGCCGCCAAACTTGCCAACATTGGTGATGACTATGCGGTTAAATTCATCAAGCGCGAACTTAGTGCTGAAGAAATTTTCATCCGCAACCTGCTTGATCAAGCAAAAGCGGAAGGCAAGCTTGATGCTGTGATTGCACAACTTAAAGATAGCGAAACTGATGTTATTGGCCACGTTTTAGGACGCGCTAAAGGCATCGTTAATATCTTTAACAACTTCAACGATCCAAGCCATGTCTATGCACACTGTATGTGTGTTGACCTATAACTGACAAGGCTAGCAAATAAAAGGCGCTATTCATTAGCGCCTTTTTTATGCCTGCTATCAATTTATTTAACCCCTCCTAAAGCTCTTCCAACGTCTGCTTACAAATTGTAAACACAGTTCATAAATACCTCATTTAAAATAAAAACTATACAAATACATTTCAAGGCTCTCTATGAAATCTTTAATAACTACTCTAGCAGTTTGTTTTATATCAACGACATCTTATGGTAATGCTTTGCAAACAGCTGATGAAGCGTTTAACAAAGAAATCCAGGCCATGGATAAGCAGCTATTTGATATAGCATTCAATCAATGCAACATTAAGCTTTGGAAAGATATTGTTTTATGACGACAGAACAGGCCTTAATACCTCTTTTGAAAAAGAAGTCAGATCTTTCGAAGATAAATGCTCAAAACCTTTTGATGTTACCCGGCAGTTGGTCTCATCTGAAGTCCATCAGCTGGGTGATTACGGCGCGTTACAAACTGGGAAACACAACTTCTATGTCGATGGTAACTTAGTCGAGAAAGCAGAGTTTATTGTAATTTGGGAACGCACAGCCGACAGCTGGATGGTTAAGAGAGTCGTTAGTTATGACCATCAAGCTGTGGAGTAGTGAAGCACATGTCGGTTCTGATATAAGATGGGTTAGCATTTATGCGTAACCCATCGTTTAATTGATTGATGGGTTACGACTATGCCTACCCCACTCTATGACTTTTAATCAACTGCAAAAAGCGCTGGGATTCATGACATTCATCCCAGCCTACAAATTGCGTTAACTTAATTCTTAACGCTTCTGAGAAAGTAGGGCCTGCCCCAAGGAAGGTCCCCCTTAAGTAATAACTCCTACCAAAAGGGCTGTCATCCTGAATTTAATTCAGGATCTGCTCTTAGCTCTGTCAGACTCCTCGAAGATTATATTCTTCAATGCCAGAAACTACAGGCACAAAAAAAGCCTGCTCGAGGCAGGCTTTTTAAATAGTGGCGGAGCGGACGGGACTATCAATTACATCCCTGTAATTGACCACTTCGTGGCCATCGTCACTTCGTTCCGATGTTCAAAATCGTTCCAGACGATTTTGTCGAACACCGCTCTCGCGGGTTCTTCGTCCCTATAAAATTGGGGGATAAAAAAAAGCCTGCTCGAAAGCAGGCTTTTAGGATAGTGGCGGAGCGGACGGGACTCGAACCCGCGACCCCCGGCGTGACAGGCCGGTATTCTAACCAGCTGAACTACCGCTCCGCAGTATTTGTTAGGTCTCTTGCGAGTCTTAACAGGTGTTTCGCTGGTGACCTCATCGGTCGACGGAGCGCATATTACTTTCGTTCATAGGGTAGGTCAACAACTTTTTTAGAAAAACATTTAACTTTTTAAAAATACGCTTAAATGCTATCCAATTTGGTTATATTTCAGTCGGATAGAGGTATCCAGGAGATGATCCGGTCTTCAACTTCTTCAGCGGTAAGCTTTGTTTCGGAAATAACTTTACCTTTAATGCTGTGCCCTTTCTTATGCACTAACTGTTTGTCACCAGAAATTAAATAATGCCAATCAGGAAGATCTTTACCCTCTGCTACCAGCCGATAAGCACAGGTATCTGGCAACCAAAAGTATTCTTCGATGGTGTCTGCAGTCAGTTGAACACAGTCAGGGACTTTTGAAGTACGATGCTCATAGTCAGTACAAGCTAAACTTTTAGTGTCGAGTAAGCGACAGGAAACATCGGTTTGCATCAAAAGGTCATCATCGTCGTCGATAAACTGCACACAGCAGCATTTGGCGCACCCGTCGCACAGTGATTCCCACTGCTCATGCGTCATGTCTTTTAACGCTGTGGTGAGCCAAAATTTATCGACACTCATAGTTATTTTTTACCAGCGATAAGTTGTGCAATTTCTTCTTCACTTGGTGGCATTTGCAGGAAGTAGCCCTCTTCTTCCAGTTTAGCTTTAACTTCGGCTATATCACATAGCGCCAGACTCTGGCGTTCATTCAAATCCAAATGCATAACAAGTTCAGGCTCGCCCCAAACCTGGATCAAGCCTTCTGGCAAATCTTCGAAATCTGTCTCATAAGGAACATAAAGATAAGTATCTGGTTTCTTGGCGCTTTTATAAATACTGCACATCATAATAAGGTTTCTCGCAAAACTTTGGGTTGAAACAAAAAATGGTTAGGCTCTAAGCTTTGAACTCTAAGTTCTGAATTCTAAGTAAAAAGCTAGATAAATTCTTGCATGGCCTGTTTAAATGGCTCTTCAAGCAGGCGCTGGCGCCAGCTGTTCCAGAATCGATTAGGACGTCCCTTAAAGCCTAACGTCATCTTTATATAGTACTCGATCAGACGTCGATTACATAAAGCCTCTGCCGGAATACTGTTCAGGTTTGCTACTTTTTCAACCTCAGCTTTCAAGGCATTGAACATGGCTTTACTTTTGGGGATCTTATGGAAAGGCTGTAGTGGCTCTGGCCACTGCTCTTTATCCACCTGGTCAGCCAGTTCAATTTGATGAATCATCTCGGCCCCATACTTTCGTATACTGCCACGATGACAGCCCATAGAAAGCAAATCACCAATACTTGTTTTTTCTTTCTGACTAACCTCAATTAGATGATGGTCACGAAATACAAAGGTCTTAGGAATGTTGTTATCGCGTGCAAGTGTTTCGCGCCATTGCGCTAGTTTTTGCAAACGATTGAGCTGGAATTGATTTAAACGAAAAGCGCCTTTAACTTTAAGATAAGCTTCAGCATAATCATCCGCTTGAATAATGGCTGCGAAAATACTGTTCACATCTTCAATGACACATTCAAACAAGCCTTTTTCTAACAAGCTATCGCGCAGTCGATAATAGACCGGCATCAGGTATTGAACATCCTGCGCGGCATACACCCTCTGCTCTTGACTTAATGGGCGTTGCAGCCAGTCGGTTTTGGTATGTTCTTTATCTAACACAACACTGAGGAAGTGCTCAACAATATTGCCATAACCTACACTTAAACCTATACCATCAAGTGATGCTGCAATTTGCGTATCGAACACCTGGTTAAACTCAAAGCCATACTGATGGTAAAGTGCTTCCAGATCCTCACTACAACTATGCAGAGCCTTGACTACCGATGTTGAAGCAAACAACTCGGTTAATGCTGATAAATCATCAAATGCTAAAGGATCAATCAGGTAAATTTCCTTGCCATCGTAAATCTGGATCAGCGCAAGACGGTGAAAATAGGTATTAGTTCTATCAAACTCAGTATCGACGGCCAGCTCTTTAAGGGCCAACCACGACTGACAAAGCTCTTGTAAACGTTCAGGATCAGACACAGTTTCAACATGAACTGAGTCTTGGTGTTGCTCTAAATGAAATCGTGCCAATGTTATGCTCCTGACGCTCGTCTATGAGCGTCATGGGATGAAAGATTATTTGCGCAATTATTCGCGTAACTATTTACGCAATTCTTTGCGAAGGATTTTACCGACATTGCTCTTAGGAAGTTCATCTCTGAATTCAACAACTTTAGGGATCTTGTATCCGGTCAAGTGCTCGCGAGCATGTTTGATAACATCCTCTTCGGTTAAAGTGCTGTCCTTTTTAACTACAACCACTTTAACCACCTCTCCTTTTACTTCGTCCGGCTCACCAATTGCAGCAACCTCAAGCACACTTGGATGCAAAGCAACGACATCTTCAATCTCGTTCGGATAAACGTTAAAGCCAGAGACAAGAATCATGTCTTTCTTACGATCAACAATTCGTAGATAGCCTTTGTCATCAATAGTCGCCATGTCGCCCGTGGCTAGCCAGCCATCCTCTTTTAGAACCTCTGCGGTTTCTTGTGGACGATTCAAATAACCTTTCATAATCTGTGGGCCTTTGACCCAAAGCTCGCCAGGTTGACCAATATCAACTTCGTTACCCTCTTCGTCTCGAACCTCGACATCCGTAGACGGAATCGGCAAACCAATTGTACCGTTATAGGATTCTAAATCGAGCGGGTTCATGCTAACTACGGGTGAAGTTTCGGTTAGCCCATAGCCTTCAAGTAAAGGTGTTTTAGTTAGTTCTTGCCATCTTTCGGCAACTGACTTTTGCACAGCCATACCGCCGCCGACAGAAAGTTTTAATTGACTGAAATCTAGCTCGCGAAATGCTGGCGTATTGAGCAAACCATTAAATAAGGTATTAACTCCAGTTAATGCCGTAAATGGAAACTTTCTCAAGGTTTTACAGAAGTCTTTCATGTCGCGCGGATTAGTAATATAAATATTATGCCCACCCGCCTTGGTAAAGAGCAGACAGTTCACGCATAGAGAAAAAATATGGTAAAGAGGAAGCGCTGTAATAATTGTTTCTTGTCCTTCATCAAGGAATGGCCCCATCCAGGCATGAGTTTGTAACACGTTGGCAACCATATTGCGATGCGTCAGCACTGCCCCTTTTGAGACACCGGTTGTTCCTCCGGTATATTGCAAAAAGGCGGTATCCTCAGCGGTAAGCTCAACAGGCTTAACTTCTTTAGCAGCTCCTTTTGTCATGGCATCAACAAAGCTATGAGCCTGCTCTAGATTAAAGTTCGGTACCATTTTTTTAAGATACTTAACCACAAAATTAACAATAAATCGTTTGGGCTGCGGACACATATCGCCAACCTGAGTGACAATAATATGTTTCAAATTAGTTTTCTCGACAACGCTCTGCAAAGTATCGCCAAAGTTGGCCAATATAACGATAGCGTTTGCTTCACTGTCATTGAGTTGATGCTCAAGCTCACGCGGCGTATATAAAGGATTAACGTTAACCACAGCCAGCCCAGCACGGAAAGCGCCGAACAAACACACAGGATATTGCAATAAATTCGGCATCATCAAAGCAAGCTTGTCGCCTTTTTGGAGCCCTAATTCATTTTGCAGGTAGGAAGCAAAATCTCGAGCCTTCTGATCAAGCTCTCGGTAGGTTAAGGTGACGCCCAAATTAGTGACGGCCGGTCTATCACCGAATTTTTCGACACTTTCATCGAAAATGGCCATCAGGCTTGAATATTGTTCAGGATCAATCGTTTGCTGAACTTCTTTTGGGTAATGCTTTAACCAGATTTTGTCCATGTAGCTTCCTGTTTATAGCTATGATTAATAAATTTTATGGCCAAGAAAAGTAACCGATCGTATTGAATAAGGCAACTTTTAACAGCCAGTTGTCGTATTTTGAGCGTGATTTTCCAATAACTGGTTACCTTTCCATCTAACCCTGATTAAATTTTGCCCAGAATTTCAATACAGACTCCGCCACCGATTCAGGATACTGCATATGCAAATGATGGCCACCCTCAAGGTCGATCCATTCAGACTGTTGAAGATAAGAGAGCCTTCTCTCGATAGCCGGCTTTTCCTGCAACATCCCTTGCTTACCACGAATAAACAATACTTCAGCTGCTACGTTATTCATCAAGGCTTCGAGTTGTGGCTCAGTCATGCGTATCCATGAGGCATTCTTTAGACGCGCGTCACTGGACCACTGATAACCTCGGTCGCACAAGGTTACGCCGCGTTCAATTAAAGGTAACAAAGTCTCTGCGCTCAGCTCACTTACTTGTGCACGCGCATTCGCCGCTTCTTCAATAGAGTTAAAATAACGTTTCTGACTACGTTTAGCTTTTCGCTGGTCTATAGCTTGCGCCAATTGCTCAATGGTTTGATGAGGCGTGGATATAAAAGGACCCAGCGCATCAATAGAAACCAGGCTTTTAACACGATTAGGCACCGCTCCGGCATAAATCATGGCTAATGCAGCGCCCATAGAATGACCTAATATATGGCATTTATCGATATGAAGAACATCCAGCGCACCATCAATGATCGAAATCCCTGAAACAAACTGATAGTCCGCATCTTCCGACAAATGCTCAGACTGGCCATGCCCCGGAAACTCAATGGCAATCAGGCGGTATTTATCAGCTAAATAAGGAGCAAGATAGTGAAAAGTTGCCGCATTATCGAGCCAACCATGCAGACAGAGAATGGGTTCGGCTTTAGGATCGCCCCACTCTAAAACAGAAACTTTATTGTGGTGTATTTGGAAGTGGTATTCCTGATCAAATTTGACGTGCATAGTCTTATGTCTCAATCAATTGTTTCAAAACAAGTAACCATTGAAGAATAACATAGCGCATAAAAAAAGGGCCATTTACATGGCCCATATGAGGAAATAATTACTCATTAAAAGAGAAGTGACAATGACAACCCGGAAAACAATTCAGCAGTTTCGCGTTAAGCTGGGATTGCTTCATTGCTTTCCGTATATATTTTGAACAGTTGTCATGTATAAAGTTCCAATAAAGGGACATTTTTTTATTCAATTTCTCTAAATTAGTGTCAGTAATTAATGAAACAATAAGTTACATTACTCTGTTAACAAGATGCTTTAAATTTTCCTCGGTCGTAAAGCGCCCTTTTTCGTCTTTAGTGACCTTGCCGAGGCATGTTTCTGGGTCATGAGTAAAGTAAAGTTGCCCATTTTCCTCAATCAAGCGATCAAGTAACAGCTTCTTTTCCTCAATCAAATTCTCCGGGAAACGGTCATAACCCATGGTGATCGGCAGGTGAACCCAAGGCACACCGGGAATTAAGTCAGCCGCGAATACAACTGGTCCCTGCTCTGTGGTGATTTCGGTAAGCAGCATTCCCGGAGTATGGCCATTCGAGACAAAAAATCGATAATCATCACCCAAAAGAGCACTGTGCTCCCCTTCGATCAGATGCAAACGACCGGTTTGCTCGATTAAATCGGTAAGACCTGGAATAAAAGAGGCTTTATCACGAGGATGAGGATTATTGGCTCTCTCCCAGGCTTCTTTGCCAATGATAAATTCAGCGTTCGGAAACAATAATTCAGGCTCTTTGTCTTCTTGCCACTTACTGAGCAAGCCACCAGCATGGTCGAAATGCAGGTGAGATAAAACTAGAATGTCGATATCCTCATGACTAACACCTGCATCAGCAAGTGATTGTAGCAGCACATGCTCATCTTCCTGCACCCCATAACGATCTTTAAACTTAGGCTCAAAGAATGCTCCGATACCGGTTTCAAATAGAAGGTTTTTGTCACCATCTTTAACCAGTAACGCACGGCACACCAAGTCAATCCGGTTCTGCTCATCCACTTCCACCCAGCGCTGCCATAGAGCTTTTGGCGCGTTACCAAACATGGCACCGCCGTCCAGTTTCTGTGAGTTTCCAAGAATCGAGTAAAACTGTTTTGTCATCTTATAACCTTTTTGTTTGATCTGTGGTTTCGCCTTTATAGTGGATTTCCTCCACTCGAAAAGCAAACCTGTCATTAGTTTTGCTAAAATCAGCGCCATCCAAATTGATGGCTACTGGAATATGAGTGCTGGTAACCTGAGTCAGGTTCCAGGTTGGATCAACGGCAATCCAGTGTCCATCAACCAGAACCTCCACCCAGACATGGCCCCCAAAGCGTTTTTCGTGATCACCTAAATAGACCAAGCCATTGACTTCTCGTGCCGGAACTTGAGCAGCCGATAGCATCTCAATGAGTAGTTGAGCATACTCGGTGCAATCACCAATTTTGTTATCTAGGATATCATCAATATTGAAACCCGCTGGAACTGGTTGATAATTGAGGTAGCCGTAAACAAAGCTCACCAAAGTCTCTACTTTCTGCCAATCATTATTCGACTTTGAAACGGCCTCCAATGCCAACTCGCGTGCAATCGGATTGAGCCGCTTAGTAGCACCCTTACCGATTGAGACTATATCCTCACTTGATGCCTTATATCGACTACCAGGCTTTAACTGAATAGTCTGCTGGTCATCATTAATAGTGACCGTCGGGTAATGCTCAAACCAATCAAGACGACCATTCTGCAAACCCAGCGTTAGCGATTGGATATTATTAGCGCCTCCAAGGGGCTTATCCACCGCAACACCGCTGTTTAAATAAAGATCACTTTGCATTTCAGGACTAAGGGTCACTTGCCGGCTGCTGGCGACATACTCCATTCCGTTTGAAAACGTATGAAGCTTCGGTTGACCCTCTTTTGACAGCCTGTGCCAACTGATTTCATTGTTAGGATGCTTTTGCTGCAAAGCGATATAGGACTGACTAGACTTAGGCTTTAGTACTTGATAATGACTTGTTTCAACTTCAAAGCTGCGTGTATTCAAGCTTTTAACATCAAAAGTGCCTGCTGGTATCGAAACTGACTGCTCAATCAGACTCGATACCATAATGTAATCGCTTAGGTGATAGTCCACAGGCGGCAGCGTTTTGCGATAACTCTTATCATTGCGGTTTTCAGTAACCGTAAGCTCTTCATCATTGATAAAAGATGTTTCCACTCGCAACTGTGGCTCTTCTGAATAGAGTCTCCCGCCGAGTAGTTCATAGGGAGCCTGGTTAGCGAAGTATAACTCTCGGACGTAACGAAACTGAAAGCGACGACCTTGAACTCGCCCTTCCATAAAGTCATCCTCTATAACCGTATATTGATCGCCTTGCTCAAGAAGCTCAACGCTTGCTCGACCTACAGCCTGATTATGCCAATTGATTTGATACCACTGCTTGAAAGGTTCGATGGTGGCTAAGTCATAGCGGTATTTAGGAGAGGATTCTCGCAGTCCCAGCCACAATAGGGCTGCAACTGCGAGTATTAATACACAGAACGTAAAAGAGCGATGTTTAAATTGCGTCGTTGGCCTCATCATGTGGGGCTATTTTAAAGTTCAGCATCCCATAAATAAAGGAAACTATAGGATTTACCAGGTTAAAGAAGGCATAAACCCAGTAAGCACCGGTTGCGACACCTAAGGTGGCCGCCATATAAGCACCACAAGTATTCCATGGAATCAATGGCGAGGTAATGGTTCCGGCATCCTCGAGGGTTCTCGATAGATTTTTAGCATCCAGCCCGCGCCGCTTAAATTCAGCACGATACATACGTCCGGGCAGAACAATGGCAATGTACTGATCTGCGGCAATAATGTTCATACCGATACAGGTCAATAGAACCGAACCGATTAAAGAGCCGGTGGATTTAGCCATACCAATAATGGAATAAACCAGTTTATGCAACAAGCCTGTTTTCTCCATAGCCGCACCGAAACTCATTGCACAAATAATCAACCAGACCGTATTGAGCATGCTTGTCATGCCGCCACGGCTTAATAGTCCATCAAAGATCTCATCTCCGGTACTAATGGAAAAGCCGCTAAACATCGCTGTCCAGACCGCAGAGACATATTGCATGGCCACGGATAAATCGCTGTTATTGACAAACTTGGTAATCACATCGCCTTGAGTCAACATGGCGAATATACCACCAAGCAAAGCACCGATTAGAATCGTCGCAACCGCAGGCACTTTTTTGATAGCCATGGCAAATACAGCAACCAACGGAATCAAAGACCAAAGTGTGATATTAAAATTGGCGTCGAGTAATGCAAGCGTTGACTCAAGCTCTAAATTTTCAGCAGGCACATCACTAGTTAACCCGAAATAAGTAAAAAGTATTAACGCTATAATTAAAGATGGTGTTGTTGTCCAGACCATGTGGCGAATATGAGTAAACAAATCCGTACCGGTCACAGCAGGCGCGAGGTTAGTGGTATCTGAAAGTGGCGACATCTTATCACCAAAATAAGCTCCAGAAATAATCGCACCAGCGGTTATTGCTGGGTCTAATCCCAAGCCCTGTGAAATACCGATAAGGCCAATACCGACCGTACCTGCAGTAGTCCAGGAACTACCAATACTCACTGCAACAATGGCACAAATAATACAGCTTGCCACATAGAAATAATCGGGCGACAAAATCTGCAAACCGTAATAAATCATGGTAGGAACAGTACCTGCCAAAATCCATGTGCCGATTAAAGAACCCACCATTAATAGAATCAGCATTGCACCCATGGCTAAGCTAATGCCATCAACAATACCAGCTTCCAACTCCTTCCAAGTCTGGCCATTAAACAAACCAATTAATACTGCGATAGCAGCACTTAAAATTAGAGCTATCTGATTGGCCCCATAAGAGGAGTCGCTACCGAATAATTTTACGGAGAAAAAAAGCAGTACAATTAAAAAAACTACAGGCACAAGAGCCTGTAGCATACTCGGCTGTCTATCCGATGAATCAACCATAATCTTTCCTAGTTAAAGTTCTCAGGGCTACTTTCTGTAACCGGTATTTTTATCTGTATCTAAGGCTTTATAACGATCACGAAGCTTGGTCGAACGATTTTCCATGCTGGTGGCTTTGCCATCAATCCAAACCTGTTCAGACAAAGTCGTCACTTCAAGTGGATCTCCACTCCAAAGAACCAACTCAGCTTTAAAGCCTTCTGCAATCTTGCCGTAAGCATCGTCGCCACCAAAATAGCTGGCAGGCATTGTAATCATGGCTGCTAACGCCTTGTCGTAGTCCATGCCGTAAGCAACTGCATTCCCTGCAGATTGGCGTACTGTATAAGCGTTATGACTATCAAGGAAACCCTGGCCCAGGAACATCACCTTAACACCTGCTTTTGACAAGATAGCTGCGTTATCGTAACGCTTGCCCAGCGATTCAAAACTGCTTGGAAGGTTATCCATTGGGTCAACAAAAACCGCCGCGTCAGCTTCGGTGATTTGCTTTGCTACGCGCCATGCTTCGGCCGCACCAGCGAACGCAATGTTAATATTCTGCTGTTTAGCAAAGTCGAGTAATGTTAATAAATCACTTTCGCGATTAGCTGAAATGATCAGAGGCACTTTTTTATCAATCACGGCCTGCAAAGCACGCAGGTCGTCGATGCTATAATGAAGCTCGCGGAATTCACCCAACTCAATAGCAGAACGATTATTTTTATAAATTCGTGCTTCATCAAGAGCTTGATTCAACTGGTGCAAAGTGCTGGCTCTCGAACCGCCAGACATATCCGCCGCTCTCTCACCAAAGGCAGCAAAAATGGCGACATCTTTAGCAATTAGCGCGTTATAGTCCCCATCTAAAGACATGATAGCGCCGCGTCCTGCAAAGATATAATAGCCAAGGCTCGGAGCGATCAATGTACGGGTAACACCATTCGAGCGGTTAACGGGAATTAAAGTTGAGTTGTGGTTGAAGACCTTATCCACTCTGAAAGAAGCGCCCTGCTCTTCGTTTTCGGTTGCCATATCGGCTGTTTGGTCAAGCGACCCTAACTCTACTAAACCAATCTGGTTAATCAGGGCAAATATGCCAGGAGTAAGGACTTTACCTTTACCGTCTATTATATTGTCAGCTTGCATCGACAAGTCATCAGCAACTGATTTAATAACACCATCTTCAATTAACACATCACCGGTTTCTAAAACGCCCTGTGGTGACATGGTGTGAATCTTAGCGCCTTTGATTAAAGTTGTTTCAGCATTAGAAACAGAAACCATCAGACTGATCACACTCAAGGTGGCGACTATCGGCTTTATTAATGTTTTAGCTGTTAATAAACTCATTGTGCGCCTCCCTCTTGTGCTTTAACTTCAAAGTCGTACTGACCCAACTGGAAATCACTTACCGGCTGATACTTTTCATCATGGCGGTCATACATAAGCGCACCATCAATAAAGACTTTTTCGGCCTTGGTATAAACACTGAAAGGATTACCATCCCAAAGCACAATGTCAGCCATTTTACCGGCTTCAAGAGTTCCGGTTTGCTCACCGATACCCATTGATTTAGCAGGGTTGATAGTGATCCATTCAATCGCTTTCTCAGGAGTGATATTCATGCCCATGGCATTTCCAGAAGCCATCGATTTAGCAGCATCTTTATTCAGATGCTGAATCCCTGTTGGCGAATCCGAGTGTACAATCGCACAGGCACCCGCTTTTTCAACTAAAGCAACATTTTCAGGAACCATATCGAAAGCTTCCTGCTTGAAACCCCACCAGTCAGACCAAAGTGCTGAGCACACATTGTTTTCAGCTAATTTGTCAGCGATTTTGTAAGACTCAACCGCATGGTGGAAAGTGGAAATCTGGAAATCAAACTCTTCAGCAATTTCCATCATTAATGCCATTTCATCGGCACGGTAACAGTGGTTATGAATAAGAATTTCGCCCTTTAAAACGCCTGCCAGCGTTTCCATTTGTAAGTCACGCTTAGGAGCTTTGCCGTTACCCTCACCATTCTCATAATCTTCCCACTGTTTTTTGTAGTCAGCTGCTTTTATCCATGCATCGCGGAAGCCTGCAATATTCGCCATACGAGTCATCGGCGAGCGACCTTTGTTACCATAAACACGCTTTGGATTTTCACCGCAAGCCATTTTTAGGCCATGAGGTGCACCGGGAAACTTCATCTCCATCACTGAACGAGCGGGAACATTCTTTAAAGTCACCGTACGACCACCGATCAAGTTGGCGGAACCCGGTAGAATTTGCATAGAAGTGACACCGCCAGCCAGCGCCAATTCAAATTGAGGATCATGCGGCCAGACTGAATGTTCGGCCCACACTTCTGCAGTCACCGGCGCAGTCATTTCATTACCATCGGCTGCAGAGTCCACCCCCGGTGACGGATAAACACCTAGATGGGAGTGCACGTCTATCAGACCTGGTGTAACCCACTTATCTTGAGCATCAATTACTTCAAGATTATCATCAGCCGGTGTTTCAATATCAGTTCCGACAGCAACAATTTTGCCATCTTTAAATAACACAGAACCATTATCAATTCTGTCACCAGCGGCAGTGAGTACAGTAGCATTCTCGATTAAAACTGGATGATGACTGTGTGCCTGATAAGTGGATTCGAATGCTGTGTTCGGCTCTTCTTTTTTCTTCTCATCAGATTGCGGTTGTTCGCAAGCAGACAAAAAAGCAGCGCTAATGAGCGCTGCCAGAATGAGCCGGGGTTGTGCAGGAAACTTAATCATAGTGCTCTCCCGAAACTTAAAATTAACTAATAATAACAACGCCAAAGAAGCGGTCTAATATGGTCACGACTGTGATTAAGCCTAGTACAACTGGGCAGAAGAAGGTAATCGCAAAATCAATGTATTTTGATACCCACTTCCAACCACCCTCACGGCCAATAGCAATTTCAGCGTTAAGATTATTTTTCTTCCAAACATAAGCCACGAATATAGAAATTAAGGCACCGCCTAATGGCAAGAAAGTATCACTGGCAATCGCCTCAACAAAGTCCATAAAAGTTACGTATTGCCATTCTGCATTTTTGTTCATCTGTACAAATTGAGTCAGACTATCTACAGAACCATTGCCTAGAAGTGATGGAATACCAATTATGAAGATTAAAGCTGCCATGCCCCAAACAGCAACTGGACGTTTGATTTTCTTTTCATCAACCAGATAAGAAACAGGCACCTCGAGCAATGAAACGGTAGAGGTTAATGCAGCAAAACATAACAGCAAGAAAAATAAAGCCCCGACCACAACCCCAAGGGTTGGTCCAAAACTTGCGAAGACACCTGGCAATGTTGCAAAAATCAAACCAGCGCCGCCATCAACACCTTCCATTGTGCCTTGAGTTAAATAGGCAACAAACGGGAAGATCATCAAACCGGCAAGGAATGCTATAGAAACGTCAGTTAAAGTGATTAAAGCAGCTGACTTAACAATATCTTGTTTCTTTGACACATAACTACCGTAAGTAATCAAAGCACCCATACCCAAAGAAAGCGAGAAGAAAGCCTGTCCTAGAGCAGAATAGATGACTTCACCGTTGATCTCTGAAAAGTCAGGAACCAGATAGTACTCAATACCGACACCAGCCCCATCTAGAGTCATCGCATAAATAATCAGGCCGACTATCATCAAGAATAATGTTGGCATTAAAATCGTAGCGGCTCGTTCAATACCGTCATGAATGCCGCGAGAAACGATGAATGCGGTTATCGCCATAAAGACTAAACCATAAAGACCAATTTTCTGCCAATCCGTGATAAAGCTTCCGAATTCTTCGCCAATACCGAAGTTGCCCTGAATCATTTCAAGAAAGTAACCAAAAGCCCAGCCAGCAACGACGTTATAGAAGGATAAAATTAATACGCCGGCCAAAACGCCCATAAATCCAATAATAGCCCAGTTTTTATGGCCTAACTTTTTAAAAGCTCCCACTGGGTTTAAATTAGTTTTACGACCAATAGCGATTTCAGAGACCATAACAGGGAAACAAAGAAGGAAACAGAAAGCGAGATAAATGACAACGAAAGCCGCACCGCCCCCTTCTCCTACTTCAAATGGAAACTTCCAAATATTACCAAGACCCACTGCCGAACCAGCAGCTGCGAGAATAAAACCTATGCGAGTATTAAAATGACCGCGATCTGTTGCCATGTGATTTACCGAATTATATGTATGTTATTTATGATGGAATTTGCCCCAGCCGCTAATAACATCATAATTATTATCATCACTCAAGCATCTGGAATAATATAATTACAATTTTTTTAATGATTCTCATTAGCTGATTAAATACTAATCACTATATCAATTGACCTGTTAAATTAGCTGACATAGGATTAAAGAGCTCTATGGGGGGGCAAAATACGATAATAGCAAGGAGATACACAATGAAAGATATCTTAAACTTTAACAAAATGGTCACACCTATCATTATTCAAGTTATTTTCTGGGTTGGTGTTTTAGGTATTTTCATCACAGCATTCCAATATAACTTTCTTCAAGGAATATTAATGATAATTTTTGGAACTCTAATCTGGCGTGTTTACTGTGAACTGATGATTGTTATATTCCAGATAAACAAAAATGTGCGTATTCTCGCTGAAGGCAAAAGCAGTAGTGGTAACAGTCCGAGCGATTCTGAAAATATCTAAAGATCAGGCCTTACAAAGCAAGCTGGGGCTTAAAGCCCCAGCTCGTTTTCAATACTCTTCTTAAGACCATAAGCCCTCGGCAATAATCGATTAAAGAAGAATTGCATAGATTCTTTCTTGCCATCCTTACCGGTTTCAGCCATTTTCAACCACAAATAAGCGTATAAGCTCAATGCCATATAGTGCAGGTAGTCGCAGGCGATATATTGCTGCTTGTCCTGATCCGCTGAAAAATGCTCAACAATCTTAATAGACAGACTTTCCAGCTCTTCCAGCTGCGAGGCTAAGATTACTTTATGTGACGTATCCGAAAAGCTTTGCATATCATCGCGCATATCGGTTAACAATTCTGACAGAAACGCCCCTTTATTAGAGACAATCTTGCGACCGATTAGGTCTAGCGCCTGGATACCATTTGTGCCCTCGTAGATTTGGGCAATTCGCGCATCACGCACATGCTGCTCCATGCCCCACTCTCGAACATAGCCGTGGCCACCAAAAACCTGCTGGCCAATAGTACACACCTCATAACCAATATCGGTAAAGAATGCTTTTGCAACAGGCGTTAATAATGCTGCCATGTTTTGGGCTTTGCTAACTACGGCCTCATCCTCTGAATGAAAAGCTTCATCAAGCCATGCGCCAAGCCAGACAGCCAAGGCTCTACCGGCTTGTGTATATGCTTGCATGGTTTTAAGCATGCGCTGGACATCGCCATGCCTGATAATGGGAGCTGTACCTTCTACGCCTTCAGCTCGGCCCTGTAGTCGGTCATTGGCATAATCAAAAGCCTGCTGGTAAGACATTTCACCAAGTCCAACACCTTGCAGACCAATTGAAAGGCGTTCCAGGTTCATCATAGTAAACATGCAACGCAGGCCCTGGTGTGGGCCGCCGATAATAAAACCAGTAGCATCATCCATATTGATGACGCAGGTTGATGAAGCCTTAATGCCCATCTTGTGCTCTATCGAGCCGCAACGAATGCCATTACGTTCACCTAGCGAACCATCATCATTAACCATAAATTTAGGCACTAGAAACAGGCTAATCCCTTTGGGACCAGCTGGCGCATCTGGCAAACGCGCCAATACCAGATGGATGATGTTGTCCGTCATATCATGCTCACCGCCGGTAATGAATATCTTGGAACCACTCAGCTTATAGGTGCCATCTTCTTGTGGTTCAGCCTTAGTTTTTAAAATCCCAAGATCAGAACCTGCATGGGCTTCCGTTAGACACATTGAACCTGACCACTCTCCACTGATCAGTTTCGCTAGATATTGATCTTTGATGACATCATCAGCATGAGCCTGTAATAAGTGGTAAGCGCCAGCGGTTAAACTGCCGTAGAGACAAAAAGAGCTATTGGCTGAATAGAACATTTCTTCTACCAGAACATGCAATGACTTGGGCAAACCCTGTCCACCGTATTGAGCACTCGCCGTTAACGACTGCCAGCCACCTTCAACATAGGCCTGGTAAGCTTCCTTAAAACCTTTTGGGGTCGTAACCACACCATCGTCAAATTGGCAGCCTTCTTCATCACCTGAGCGATTGATCGGTTGCAATATACCTGTAGCAAACTTACCCGCCTCTTCAAGAATAGCGTTATACAGCTCTGCGTCGAACTCAGAGAAATCTGCAATACCTTTCAGTCGATTTTCCAGATCAAAAACGTCTTTAATTAAAAACATCATGTCGTCAACGGGGGCTTGGTATTGCATTGCTTCTCCTAGGTTGTCTGTGCTGATTTATTACAGGCATAAAAAAACTCTGGTGACCACGAGCGCAACGCCGTGGTCAGACCAGAGTCAGTATAGAAAAAACCTAAAGAGTTTGTCTAGCCCTAATCGGCTTGATCTTGTTTAAAGTTTTTCCAGTAGTCTTTAACCGTATTCTTCATGTCTTTATGCAATAAAGTAATACCAATCAAGTTAGGTATCGTCATCAGAGCCACCGTGACATAAGCCAATGTCCAGACAACTGTTGAGTCAACGATTGCGCCCAGGAAGAACAAGGCGACAAATGCAATTCGATACGGCATAACCGCTTTAGGGCCAAATAGGTAAATCGATGCCCTGTCACCATAATATGACCAGGCAATGGCCGTGGTGAACGCGAACAGCAATAAGCCTAGCGACACAATATACTTACCGCTTTCGCCCATGTATCCCTTCGTGAAAGCTAATGCCGTTAAGTTTGCAGAGTGAATCAAAGACTTACCCTGAACGGTAATGGATGAATCTTCAAGTCTACCCTCAGAAACAGGAATCTCACCGGTGAGAGGATTGCCTTCACTATCCAGATAGGTCACCTCCTCAGCAACTGAACGAGAGTTTAATAGTGTGAAGCCATCAGAAATCACTTTTCCCTCTTGCAGCGAGATTGTTCCGGTGAATGGCTTAATCTCAGAAGGTACTGAACGTTTTTCATCGAGGTGAATCATCAGCTTTTTCACATGCTCTTCATTGGAGTCAGTATAATCACCAACCACAAATTCCATATCCGCACGATCAAACTTATTGAAGTGCTTTTCACTCCAAACACCCGAAGACAGAATTACTAAGCCAGTCAAGGTACAAATAATAATGGTATCAATAAAAGGCTCTAGCAGTGACACCATACCTTCAGATGCTGGCTCTTTACCTTTAGCTGCTGAGTGCGCAATAGCTGCCGAACCCTGACCAGCTTCGTTCGAGAATAGGCCACGGTTAACACCACGATCCATAGCGTAAGCAAAGCTTGCACCCAAGAAGCCGCCAACCGCTGAAGAACCAGAGAAGATACTACCGAAAATAGCTTGGAATGAAGGAAGAATATTCTCATAGTTATAAGCGATGACCAGTATGGCACCGACAACATATACAACCGCCATGAAAGGTACGACTTTCTCTGCCACTTTAGCGATCCGTTTAATACCGCCAATAATAACCATGGCTAATAAGATCGCAAGAACGCCACCAGTAATCCATTTTTCAATATGGAAGGTGGTACTCATTACCTCAGCGATGTTATTGATTTGCGGCATATTACCGCTACCGATGGAACTGATGATAGTCGCCATCGCAAACAGCACCGCCAACCACTTCATGTTTAATTTCTTTTCCATGAAATACATCGGGCCACCAGCCATGGTGCCGTCTTCTGTTTTCTCACGGTATTTATGAGACAGTGTGACCTCAACGAATTTGGTCGTCATACCAAAGAATGCTGTCACCCACATCCAGAATAGCGCTGCCGGACCACCAATGAAGATAGCCAAGGCTACGCCACCAATATTACCGGTACCGACGGTGCCGGATAAGGCTGTGGTTAATGCCTGGAAGTGAGAAGTGTCGCCTGGGGAATCTTTTTTAGCATATTGGCCACGGACAATTCGAGTTGCTTGGCCAAAGTAGCGAATTTGTGGAAAACCTAGATATAGCGTGAAGAAAACACCTACACCTATTAATAAATAAGGAAAATATCCTGCTGAGCCCAAGTAACCATCTATAAAAGTGAGCGCATCATTAATCGTCTCGACAATCTCCAAAATCGAATCCCCATTGTTAATTTGTTAGAATCTGTTAAGTGGCATAACCTTACCACAAGTGTAAAAACCTTGGCTAGACTACCCAAAATCATCGTCTAAGTCACTATATTCTAAGGGCAACTGTATAAAGTTAGTGGACTCAGAAGCTTGGAATCGAACGCCAATTCCCAATAATCGCACTGACTTTTCACGTCGATAAAAGCCTTCTTCCATCAACTCATAAAACAAATCATCATTAATTCCGAAACTGGTTCGCTCGACGGTCGTGGCAGTGAAGTCATTGAATTTTAGCTTGGCAAACAGCTTATTTACCGGAGCTCCAACCCCCGATCTGGCCACTCTCCGTTTTAATGTTTGTAATAGATGAGGGAGCTCTTCAAGGCACTCTTCCAAGGTCACCAAATCTTGATCATAAGTATTTTCGACGCTTAATGACTTTCTGGGGTAATGAGTAATCACCTTTCGATTATCAATACCGCGCGACAGTTCGTACAAACGTTGGCCAAAACTGCCAAAGGTTTTGCTGAGAGTTAACAGATCGACTTCTCTCAGCTCTTTGCAGGTTTCAATGCCCATACGCTGAAATTTTTCAGCCGTTTTCTTACCCACGCCATGAATTTTATTGACCGGCAAACGCTCAACAAACCCTTCAACCTCGTCAGGGGTTAACACAAACTGTCCGTTAGGCTTATTCCAGTCTGAGGCGATTTTAGCCAGAAACTTGTTCGGCGCAACGCCTGCAGATGCAGTCAGCTGAAGTTTCTCAAAGATTTGATAGCGAATGGCTTGTGCAATATAAGTAGCACTACCTTTGTATTCTGTGCAGTCGGTAACGTCTAGATAGGCTTCGTCCAGCGATAGAGGCTCAATCAAATCCGTATATTGGGCAAAGATATCTCGAATGACTTTTGAATCATGCCGATACTTATCGAAGTTGGGGGGTACGATTATCAGTCCAGGACACAGACGCCTGGCATAAGCAGAAGGCATCGCCGAACGAACTCCATAGGAGCGAGCTTCATAATTGCAGGTCGCGATAACACCCCGCCTGTCCGGCGATCCGCCAACTGCAATGGGATGGTTCTGAAGAGAAGGATCGTCCCGCATCTCAATAGCCGCATAATAACAATCCATATCAACATGGATGATTTTACGCATGGGCTGTGTATCAGATACGGGATCAGGCATACCCTATTATATTCTGGCTGTATCTCATTGTCTTTTAATCACAAAAGATTAGTGAGTCATAGCTTGCAGAAAACCACACCGAAAGAACATTATGTAACCATCAGTCTGTTAATTTGAATCTGCAACAACTTCCAAGTTAGCACATTTACCCAATGTTGGCTCATATCGTGAAGGGTCATCGTCATCGAATAAATCAATTGTTGTCACTGTCTCTGGCAAAACAAGGAAAGCGACAACTTTCTTCCGGCTCTGACTAAAAGCCGCGCAAAGTCTAATCTGATTCTCTGAGGTGTTATTGATTAAAAACCTTACACCGCTACGTTCAAGCTTATCATTACTTCTTTGCTCATATTCGTTATATCCCATACCGGGGTTTGCCTCTAACCACGGCATATGTGGTAACCATATCAACTCTTCAATAATTAACGTATTCGTACTGTTACCAAGCTCAGATTGAGCCGCTAACCGATCCTCTTTCATATCCCTAACCTTTTGCTCGGTAAACTTAAATGTTTCCATATCATAGAGATGGCAAAACGTTCGGAATTCAAGGTTCCCGCTTGAGCTATAAGGGATGTCTACCTTAAAACTTGATTTGCCTTCCAAAGCGAATGTTAAAGAACTTTCACCATCGTTGTAAGCTAGAGCACAGAAAGCAATATCATCTTCACGTTTAAATTGAATCTTGTACTCTAAGCCAACTTGATGGCCTTGAATATACTGTTCTTCAGTAGAGATTTCTAAAACATCGTCGGAGTTAGCAAAAGAGCTGGTAGAAAAGAATACACCCATAATCAGCGCAGCAAAAATAGATAATTTATAACTCATCATTTTGTCCTCATCATATAACCCAATATCACTGAGTTGAATAGAGTGCGCTTAACCATTGAAACTCACTTTTATCAAAGCTCCACCCAAGTCACTAACATCAACATCAATATCACCGCGATAGGCATCGATAATTTCTTTAACCACTGACATACCGATGCCCTGCCCATCCACAGACTCATCCAATCGCTTTCCACGCGAAAGGACAGCATGACGAACCTCTTCTGCAATACCCGGACCATCATCTTCAATGCAGATAGTCGTTTTCAAGCCATTTCGGCTAGCGCTGACTATGACCTGCTGTTTCGCCCATTTACAGGCATTATCCAGCAGGTTTCCGCAAACCTCATAAAGATCGCCTTCATTCAGCAATACTTGAATCGATTCAGGGATATCAATGCTAATTTCAATCGCCTTGTGTGAATAAACCTTCTCCAAGCCTTTTACTAATTTAGTCATCGCAGGTTTTAAAGAAATAGATTTCATCATAACCTGCGGACCGCTGGTGGCACGTTGTAGCTGATAGCCAACAATCTGGTTCATTCGTTGCAACTGCTCACCACACACTCTTGCCAGATCTTTCTCGTCCGCATCATTTTGTAATGCCGCCTGCATAACTGCCAATGGAGTTTTTAAACTATGCGCGAGATTACCCAGTGTTTCTTTGTAGCGCTTACTTTGGTGCCGCTCATTACTGATGAAACGATTAATATTATGTGTTAACAGACGAATCTCCTGAGGATAACGATCAGATAATTTATCCAGCACTCCCTGCTCCACTTTGTGCAGCTCTTTAACCGCATGCCTGATAGGTTTTAAAGTCCAACGCAATACCACAAAAAGAATCAGTATAAGAGAAGCAGCCAATCCAGCAAGCCACATCCACAAAGTATTTCGATAGGCTTCAATGACCTGATTAAAGGGGCGTTTATTTTCGAGCACCACAAAATGGTAGAGTGAGATTTCACCCTCTTCTGATTCCCATTCAGCAATGTAATGGAATTGAAAAAAGCTTTCATCACCCAACGTGACAGATTTGAGCGTTTCTTCTCCAGGCATACTTAACGGCAGGGAGATTTTGCCCTGCTCTATATCATAAGTGGCCGATAGTGATTGCCAGATGAGACTTTCTGTTTCGTCATAAACAAGTGCCGAGATGCCGCTTCCATATTGATTGAATCGCTTATCCGAAGGAATTTCTTCGGGCAAATAGAGTTCGCCGGGTTCTAACTGATCGGCAACAGATAATAAACTGTAAAACTGTGCATAAAGACGCTCAAAGGTAGCCTGCCGTATGCCAGTTTTATACGTATTAAGTAGAATAAAACTCATTGCGGCAATAAAAAATACCAGCACAATACTGGTATTTAATAATATTCGCTTTTGTAAAGAGTAAGATTTTTTTAAATTCACAGATCAGCTCTTAATCGGTAACCTCTTCCACGCAATGTATCAATCGGTTGAATGGTACCGTCCGGATCGATTTTTTTGCGTAAGCGGCCAACAAAAACCTCCAGGACGTTGGAGTCACGATCATAGTCTTGCGCATACAGGTGCTCGGTAAGCTCAGTTTTTGAAACCACTTTATCAGGATTAAGCATCAAGTATTCTAATACCTTATACTCGTAAGCGGTTAAATCCATTACCTCGCCATTAACCTTTACCTCTTGTTTCAAGCTATTCAGGCTAATAGGTCCTTTGACAATTTCAGGCTTGGCATAACCGGAAGCACGACGCAATAAGGCATTAATCCGTGCCAACAATTCTTCGGTTTGGAATGGCTTAACCAGATAGTCGTCAGCTCCTGCCGCCAACCCATCAACCTTATCCTGCCAATGACCACGGGCGGTTAAAATAAGAACTGGAAATTGTATGTCTTCGTCGCGCAAACTAGTGATCACGTCCATACCCGAGATATCAGGCAGGCCCAGGTCAAAAATCCCTAAATCAAACTCATATTCTCGCGCCAGATAAAGCGCCTCTTCACCGTTTGGAGCTTCTTCTACAACGTAATTTTGTGCTTTTAATGCGCTAACTAGTTGTTCACGCAATGCATCATCATCTTCGACTAATAAAAGTTTCATACGCTTATCTACACCCCACTCCTGACTTACCTTCCACTATGGAAGCTTTTTTCTTTATTAACGGATAACACGTCCGTTACATGCGTCGACTAAAACATAGCTCACGCGTCCTGAAGAACTTAATACTTTGACTCGATAAACTGGCGGCCTGCGATTCATGTTCAATGAAGCCGACAGCACTCTTCCATTGGTGTGTTGTGCGGCTGCACTCATTGCCGCGCTTTTACCAATGGGCACACAAGCCTGCTCTTTGCGCTCAATTTTTGTATCCAGCCGAACGCCAGCAGCTTCAGCAGTACCGAGCAAAAGTGCTGACGTTGCCAAAAAGATGAACAATATATATTTCATAATAACCTTTATTTAATGCTATGAAATTTAATGTCTATAACCACGGCCAGGGGTGACGTTGACTTCAACATCAATCCAACGACCTGGATCATAGTCCATAAAAGTGGTGTATCGCTGGCCTTTATATTTATAGGTGACATTATAGCCAATAATAGCGGCATGACCATATCGGCTTTCTGGGACCTCACAGTGGTAGCGAGTATCGCGTCCTTTATCAGCCACAGACTGACCAATCACAGAGCCTACCACAGCACCAGCGACTGAACCAATACGCTTATCGCCTCGATCGCCACCCAATTTATAGCCTACAACACTTCCCACAACGGCGCCGACAATGGAACCTTTACGGCGATCACGATCTGAACTTACGGTATAGCAGCGCTCTCTTGGGTAGCGACTTTCACTGTAGCCTGAAATTGGCTCAACATGCACCACTTTAGCGCGTGCATAGCGAGTATTCTCGTAGCGAGAGGAGTCGTAGCGAGAACCTTCATATCGCCGCTCATCATGACCAGCTTGGGCAGTGCTAACTAAACTCAAGCTAACTAGAATTGATGTGATTAATAATGGGCTTTTCATACACAATACCTCATATTGTGGACGGGGCCTGCTCAGCAGGTCCCGTAGATTTAAGGTAAGTGTATAAAAATCAAGCTGAATGCTTTCTGAACTTGATTAAGAAGAGTGGATATTTTATTTTTTAGCGAACATTCTTTGCAGTACGAGCAAAATAACAGCTCCAAGAGTGGCCGTCAGTAAGGTTTTGATATTAAAGCCTGATATCTCGCCGAAGCCCAAAAGACTTCCGACATAACCGCCAAGAATGGCACCAACGATACCGATCACAATGGTCATAATGATGCCAGCACCTCTAGCGGCAGGAATAATTGCACGAGCTAAAAGACCAGCGATTAAACCAACGACAATCCACGTTAAGATTCCCATAACAAGATACTCCTTCAGTTTGTCAGTGAGTTAACATCGGTTATTCAGGTTAATCCCAAATAATCATTTCTTGCTTTTTGTAGTGCTTCTCAATGATGGCCTGATAGCGCTTTTCCACTTGCTGACGACGGATTTTTAAGGTCGGTGTAATCAATCCATTGTCAGTTGTCCAAGCCTCATTAACAAATATGAGCTTAGTCAAACGCTCATGTTTTTCAAGCTGATTATTAAGCTTTTGCAAAGTTTGTTCGGTTTCTTGGGTAAATGCAGCACGGTCTTTGATCGTTTTATTATATATCGAAGCAATTGCGACAGGAGACGGCAATCCATCTCCAATAACGCACAAGTGCTCAACCCCAAGTTCTGGTTCAAGTTTTGCCTCAATAGGTGCTGGCGAAACATACTTTCCTTTTGATGTTTTGAAAATATCTTTCACACGACCAGTAATAAACAAGAAACCATCGTCATCAATCATGCCAATATCGCCGGTATGAAAGTACCCTGCTTCATCAATAACTTCTGCTGTCTTAAGAGGTTCTTTATAATAGCCTTGCATCAGACATGGGCTTTTAAGAAGTATCTCGCCACTGTCGGCAAGCTTAGCTTCTGCGGTTGGCATGCAAACACCCACCGAGCCTTTTTTACGACGCTCTGGTTTGCTGGCATGTGAGAAAGCCATCGTTTCAGTTAGTCCGTAAGCCTCGCAAATTTCTAATCCCAGGCTATCGAAAAAATCCATGGTCGCCTTGGGCAAGGCTGCTGCGCCAGATAAAACAATCTTTGTCTTATCTAGTCCAAGACCTTCTAACACTTTGCGTCTGATAATAGTTTTTATAATAGGTAGTTTAAGCAACAACCACAATTTTCTCTTGCCGACTTTTTCCTCAATGCCCTGCTGGAACTTGAGCCAGATCCTAGGCACACCGAAAAATATGGTTGGTCGGACTGAGACAATGTTTTCCTGAAAGCGATCCAAGGATTCAGTAAAGGAAATGACACTACCAGTATGAATACTGATGATTTCGGTCAACTCACGCTCAGCGCAATGTGCCAATGGTAGGTAGGAAAAAGCGCGCTCTTGTTCTATATCCACAAACTGGGCAGCTGCGGCAGCTCCATTAGACAAAGCTCGATAGTCGATCATGACACCTTTCGGGATGCCCGTTGTGCCCGAGGTATAAACAATAGTCGCAAGCTCATCAAGACTTGGAACCGGTGACTCAACCATCGGTTCAGTTTCAGCAATGATTTCATCCCACTCTTTAATACCTGAGTGAGGTTGGTAAAAACTGATTTTGGGTAGGTCATCGGCAACCGCTTCATTCTTAGCTGCCCAGTCAGGCATCTTACCCACGAAAAGCAACTTGGACTCGCTGTGCTCCAAGATAGTCGTAATCGTTTCTTTACCAGCAGTCGGATAAATTGGAACCGATATATGGCCTGCCATCATGATAGCCAGATCTGCCATGACCCAGTGCGAACAGTTTAAGGACAAAATTGCAACCTTGCTTTTGGGGGGTAATGTCGTCTTAAGGTGCTGAGCCATCTTTCGAACCTGCTGCCCAACCTCACGCCAGCTGTATTCCTTCCAGTCATTACCAAAGGGCTGTCGCAAAAAAGCATTGTCAGCGGCAGCTGTTTCCCAATGATAAAAGGCCTTAAGTGTTGGTTCCAAGTTTGACTGACTCATATATTGTTCTCTTATTGAAATGTATAGGACATAAAGTAGTGCGGACCGATGCCTTCGATCACGAACTCTTCACCCTTTATATCAAAATTCAGCTTACTGTAAAATGGTGCAGCAGTGGTTCTTGCATTACACCACAACACCTGAGCCCCCTTTTCTCTACATATGCGCAAGCCTTCTCTTAGTAGCTCAGCGCCATATCCCTTTCCCTGGAATTCAGGGTCAGTAGCCATGCCACGAAGACGCCAAGCACTATCACTGCCAGATTTAGGGGCGGTGTCTAGATTAGGGTGAGACTCCAGATAAAAAGATGCAATAGAAACCAGCTGCTTATCAATTAAGGCAGCCAAATGAAAACATTCCTCCCTATTGTCTTCTTCGTAATAACAAGATTCTATAGGCTGCCCTGCTCTCAAAACAGAGTGGCGAAGAGGAATTATGGTGGCTTGGGGTACTGACTTAATGGTTAACATTTGATAGTTCTTGGTAATTGGTGATTCTTAATAATCAATTCTGTTCAAAACTTTTACTTTTATATCATTCCTACTTAATTACTGATAGTAAAAACAATACAGGCATGAAATTGTCCAGGCATAAAAAAAGCCACTCAATTGAGTGGCTTCTAATACTACATTAACGACTCGACTACTGGTCGTCTTCAATTTCTTTTTCAACTTTCTCTTCCGCTTCTTCAAGCTCTTCTTCGGCAGAGTGCATCATTTCTTCCGCTTCTGCTTCAGCGTCTTCAACCATTTGATCGGCTTCAGCTTTAGCTTCATCTACCATTTCTTCAGCTTCAGCTTTAGTTTCTTCATAATTTTCTTCAGCAGCTTCCTGCAAAGAGCTCACTGTTTCTTCGGTAGTCTCAGTAGTATCTTCAACCGCTTTTTCAGTCGCCTCAACAGCATCTGCTGTTGCTTCTTTTACTGACTCAACTGCTTCCTGTGCTTCTTCTTTCGCAGAATCTTGCTTGTCATCACTACAAGCAACCGCAAGTGTTGATGCTAAAAGTGCAATAGCTAAACGTTTCATTCCTATCTCCTCCTCGGATTATTTACTTATAAGTAAGGTTTTAAAATTTCATAACCTTTTTATAAAGCTTGGGTAAAAAGCCAGGTGGCGGTTACCCAAGCGCTCAATAATATAACAAGATAGATTACTTTTTCCCTAGGAAAAGCCACGTTTCGAGAACTGTGTCAGGGTTTAGTGATACGCTATCAATGCCCTGCTCCATCAACCACTTAGCCAAGTCAGGGTGATCAGACGGGCCTTGACCACAGATGCCAATGTATTTATTGGCTTTTTTGCAGGCCTTGATGGCATTGGCTAGCAACACTTTAACCGTTGGGTCACGCTCATCAAATAGATGCGAAATAATACCTGAGTCACGATCCAGACCTAGTGAAAGCTGAGTCAGGTCATTTGAACCCACTGAGAAACCATCAAAGTGCTTCAAGAATTCCTGAGCCAAAATAGCATTCGATGGTAGCTCACACATCATAATGACGCGTAAACCATTATCGCCTCGACGCAGACCATTCTCTGCCAGTAGTTCAATCACTTTTTCCGCCTCGCCTAAAGTACGCACAAACGGGATCATCACTTCAACGTTATTGAAGCCCATCTTGTTACGAACGCGTTTAATCGCTTCGCACTCAAGCTCAAAGCACTCACGGAACTCTTTGGAAATATAACGAGAAGCACCACGGAAGCCCAACATTGGGTTTTCTTCATGCGGCTCGTATAAATGACCACCGATCAAGTTTGCGTATTCGTTCGACTTGAAGTCAGACATACGAACAATCACTTTTTCCGGTGCAAAAGCACAGGCAATGGTCGAAATACCTTCTACTAATTTACTGATGTAGAACTCTTTTGGATTTGGATAACCCGCCATTTGCATGGCAATGGTCTTTTTCAAGCTTTCATCTTCAAGCTTGTCATAATCCAGCAATGCTTTAGGGTGAACACCGATCATGCGGTTAATAATAAACTCTAAGCGAGCCAAACCAACACCAGCATGAGGCAAATGAGCGAAATCAAATGCGCGATCAGGATTACCCACGTTCATCATAATTTTGAACGGTAATTCAGGCATATCATCAACTGAGTCTTTGCTGATTTCAAAGTCCAGCAGCCCTGAGTAAATCATGCCTGTATCGCCTTCAGCACATGATACGGTCACTTCCACGCCATCTTTGATACGGTCAGTAGCATCACCACAACCAACCACTGCAGGAATACCCAATTCACGAGCAATAATTGCCGCATGGCAGGTACGGCCGCCACGGTTAGTCACGATAGCAGCCGCGCGCTTCATCACTGGCTCCCAATCTGGGTCAGTCATGTCAGTAACCAGAACATCACCCGGTTTTACGCTGGCCATTTGATCTATGGAGCTGATCACACGTGCCTTACCTTTGCCGATCTTCTGACCAATCGCACGACCAGTCGCCACCACATCAGAAGTATTCTTCAGGCGGTAACGCTCAATAATATTCTTATCTGAGCGACTCTTAACCGTTTCAGGACGCGCCTGAACGATATAAATTTTGCCGTCGGCGCCATCTTTGGCCCACTCGATATCCATTGGACGCTGGTAATGCTTTTCAATGATCATGGCTTGCTTGGCAAGCTCCTGAACTTCAGCATTATTGATACAGAACTGCATCCGTTCATTAACACTAACATCCACCGTATCCACAGATTTACCATGCTCGGTATTGTCGGTGTAAATCATTTTGATCGCTTTGCCACCAAGGGTCTTACGAACAATTGATTGACGACCTTCGTCTAAGCCCGGCTTATACACATAAAACTCATCAGGATTAACGGCACCCTGAACCACGGTTTCACCTAAACCATAAGCGCCGGTAATAAAGACCACATCGTTAAAGCCTGACTCAGTATCCATCGTAAACATCACGCCACTGGCAGCAATATCACTACGAACCATTTTTTGAACACCGGCAGAAAGCGCCACTAAAGCATGCTCGAAGCCTTGGTGAACGCGGTAAGCAATCGCGCGGTCATTGAACAATGAGGCAAACACTTCTTTAAGCGCTTTCATCACATTGTCCAAACCGCGAACATTCAAGAAAGTCTCTTGCTGGCCTGCGAATGAGGCATCTGGCAAGTCTTCAGCAGTAGCAGAAGAACGAACGGCAACCGCAAAGTCATCGTTTGCGTCACCTTTTAATTTGGCATACGCCTCAGTGATAGCTTGCTCCATTTCTGGAATAAACGGAGTATCCATCACCCAACCACGGATTTTTGCACCAACTTCGGCTAACTTTGTCACATCATCAACATCCAGGCTGGAAAGCTCGTCGTTGATGCGCTTGTTCAGGCCACTTTGCTCAAGGAAAGCGCGGAAAGCATCGGCCGTAGTAGCAAAGCCATTAGGAACACTAACGCCCATATTGCTCAAGTTGCTGATCATCTCGCCCAGTGACGCGTTTTTACCGCCAACGCGCTCAACGTCACCCATCCCAAGTTGGTCATACCAAAGTACGTAATTATCCAAGGTTCTAATCTCCAGTTTATAAATTTGGAATTACCACAAACCGCCCATTTTTGACTGATGTTCTTGCCGATAGTGAGCGTAAATGCTTAAATTCACGAACAAAGTGGTCTTTGTGGCCGCTATTTTACTGATAAATGAGCAAATATGAAACGCACAGTCTTTTTTATTTCCGACAGAACCGGTATTACCTCAGAAATGCTCGGTCAATCGCTGACTTCCCAGTTCGAAGGCGAGGTAGAATTCACCTACCACACCATTCCATTCGTTGATGATGTGGACAAAGCTAACGCTGCCGTTTCTCGGATCAATCAGACTGCAATTCGTGATGGCCACAAGCCGATTGTCTTTGAAACCATCGTTAAACCGGACATTCGTAACATCATCACTTCCGCCAATGCACTACTAGTGGATTTTTTCCACACCTACATTGGCCCTCTCGAAAAAGAACTGGGCGTACACAGCTCTTTCCGTGTAGGTAAGTCGCACTCCACTGATGATAGACAGGCTTATGATACGCGCATGAGTGCGGTCAACTTTGCTTTGAATAATGATGATGGAGCTTCCACCAAGCATTACAACCAGGCCGATATCATTCTGGTGGGGCCATCGCGTTGCGGCAAAACGCCTACTTCGCTTTACATGGCGATGCAGTTTGGCATCTTCGCAGCCAACTATCCTTTTACAGAAGAAGACCTGCCGAATATAAAATTGAAACAGGGCTTAGCGCAGAATAAACACAAGCTATACGGACTCACCATAGACCCAATGCAGTTGCATGAGATCCGAAACAAGCGCCGCCCCAACAGTAAATATTCAGCGCTCAATCAGTGCATGCTAGAAGTTCGAGAAGTTGAATCACTGTATCGAAGAGAAAACATTCCCTTTATCGACACCACATCCCGCTCGGTTGAAGAGCTAGCAGTCAAGATCATGGCCGATAAAGAAATCCTGAGAAAAATCTTTTAAAACAGGGTCGTTTTAAATTAAGTTAATTGAGAGCGTTAAGAACAGGCTCTAAGAGGTTCCATGAACTCAAGGTACTCGTCTGAATATTTTCTACAAAAAGATCAAAAGCAGATCCTGAATCAAGTTCAGGATGACAACTTTCTGTAAGTCTGATATCCAGAAGGTTAGATACATTGAGCGCTCCGATCATAGGGAGGTTGATTACCGTCCTATTAAGAGCTCGATTCTATCAATAAACCAATTTCCTAAAAGCCTGTCATCCTGAACTTGATTCAGGATCTGCTCTTAAGGTTTTTAAAAGCTCCGTAGCTTATAAAGTGTGGGACGAATAGTTTTCCACTAGCGCTTCTCTTTGAGTTACAGTTAGTAGTTTAATTGACTAACCCAAACTCACCGGCTCTATCAGCAAGGCCATTCTTTGCCCCATCGGAACTTTATTATTGGGGAAAACAATGGCCTCACCATCTGACTCCACAACATAAGGCTCTTCAGGATCAGACAGCAGTTCAAAGCCCTGTTCAAACTCGGTGAAGTTCGCCAGGTCATCGTCCACATTGAGATGAGAATCATCAGAAACGCGCAACAACTCTTTCTTCACCGCAAACAGATTTAACTCATCGGTAGAACGATCATTATTGAAGTGATAGTTGGCAGCGACCAGCTTGCGCAATTGGTTTTCAGATTGCTTAAAATCATCACGGTTATTTTCGCCAAACGGTTTCACTTTCCCGAGCTCGACGGTAAATGCATCGGCTTTAAAATGATGGCTGCTGTGATAGGAAAAAGTAGAACTTGGTTTGTGATACAACAAAACCGTATTAACACCACAGTCTTGCATAAAAGCTAATTGCTCGGCCTTAGCATCGCGCCCATCAAGATAAGGGTAAATAGCAAAGCGCTGATGTTTAGAAGCTCGAATCGCGGTGTGAAGGTCGTAATGATAACGACGCGCATCCCCAGGTGACTTTTCAAAGAAATCCTGAACCGCACTTTCTAAACGCTTTGCGCGCAGAGCTTCATAACAGTTTGGATCAGCTTCCAGGTACGATTTCCAATGATGGTTAAACATGCGATTCAAGTTAAATTCCAGGAAGCGCTCCTGTTGCAGCATGGCTTTAGGATTGCCCAGCAATATCAGAAGATTAACCTGTAATGACTGAACTCCAACAAGAATATCGCGTACTATGTCGCTGACAATTTCCATCGGCGCTGTTTCATTTCCATGCACACCGCAGGAGAGACACACATATTGATCGCTGGTTTGCTTAGGAATAAATTCGAGGATGCCAGCATCATGGAAGATGGCCTTACCCTGCTCGATATCTAGCTCAAAGCGCTCATGCTGATCAGGATTCTGGCAAACAAAATCGATAAAGTTAAAAGTATTAAAATCTTGTGTCGTTAACATAAATAGTGGGGTTACTTAGGTTCTGATTTAGTTTTTGATTGAGTTTCTGTTTCTTCAAAAGGCGGAACCACTAACTGTGGATCCAGGCGGTGATGCAACCAGTTGATACGCCAATCGAGATGTGGCCCAGTTGCTCGACCGGTAGCACCAATTCGACCAATAAAATCGCCCTGCTTTACCGATTCTCCCACTTCAACATCGACACTGCTTAAATGTAAAAAAGTAGAATTCACGCCAAAGCCATGATCGATAATGATAGTGCCTCCTGAAAAATACATATCAGGATGCACCAGACGAACAACGCCATCAGCAGGCGCAACCACTTCAGTACCAGTGGGCGCAGCCACATCAACGCCGAAATGAGGGCGTTTCGGATCGCCATTTAATACACGTTGGCTGCCGTAAAAACCACTCAAGCGCCCTTTTGCTGGCCAGATAAAATCCTGCATGAAATATTTAAAATCAGTGATTTCTGCTCTAGCTTCAGCAACCAATGCCGTTTCACGCTTGATACGTTCAAGTACTTCTGGCTTTCGCGGCGTTACCTTTGATGGAGGAAGTCCGTCAATACGCTCAATGTTGTATTGTCTTTTACTGATGGTAATCGGTTGCGTCTCTGTCTGCTCACTCTTGGAAACTTTCAAGCTAGCCGTTTCTGGCATATCACGATGAAAACCAAATACAAAATATCCATCTTCAGAAACTTTGACTTCCTGACCGTCAAACTCGACTTTAGCACCAGGAACCGCCTGACCGATCACCAGTCCACCTTGAGTAAAGTCACCTTTTAATGACAATATCAAGGGCTCCTGAGCACCTAGTTTAGAAGCACTAAGACCAGTCGCTAATAATAAAACCAAAACAATCAATTTTTTCATTTCATCAACCTACTCAGAATCTTTTTTGTTTTCAATCTTGGCGGTAGCTGCCACTTCTATAGAGTGCTCATGATCCTCATGGTTCAACTCAACCTGCTCAATTTTCTCAAATCGGCTACTGATCTTATCAGCGGAGATAGTCACTTTCTTAACATCATCAGACACGTTATTAATGTGTCGAGCCAAATCACTCATACGCGTTCTAAAACGGCCGAAATCCTTCGACAGATACCCTAAATGTTCCTGAATAATATGGACCTGTTTGCGCGTCGCTTCATCTTTCAGAACAGCACTGGCCGTAGTCAACAAGGCCATCATGGTGGTTGGTGACACCATCCACACCTTTTGTTGCTGAGCAAACTCAACCAGCTCTGGGTGATGCGCATGAATTTCAGCAAACACTGCCTCAGCCGGAATAAACATCACAGCACCAACAGCAGTTTCCTGGTCGATAATGTATTTGCTGGCGATATCATTAACATGCTTTTTAATGTCTTTAATAAAAGCTTTATGCGCCTGATCACGCTCTGGCCCTGAACGCTCGACGTCAACCATCTTCTGATAATTTTCCAGCGGAAATTTGGCATCAACGCCAATCACACCCGTTGGCTCAGGCAAAAACAAAGCGCAATCAACAATTTTGCCATTACTAAAAGAATGCTGAAATTTGTAATGGCTGGTTGGCATAACGTTGGAGACTAAAGACTCCAGCTGTACTTCACCGAAAGCACCACGCGAGCGCTTGTCAGAAAGAATTTCCTGCAAGCTAACCACGTTACTGGACAGCTCGGTAATCTTTTTCTGCGCATCATCAATCAGCGCCAGACGCTTTAATACATCCTGGAAGGTCTGAGTGGTTTTCTCAAAGCCATCAGCCAAACGCTTCTCAACCTGACCACTGATTTCTTTAAGGCGCTCGTCGGTGGTTTTGGTCAAGCCAGACATGTTTTTCTCAAAATTTTCAGCCTGAGTTTTCAGATTCAGCGTAATCTCTTCGCGAACATCTTTCATGCCGCGACGGAACTGCTCCTGCAACATAGCCAAAGCTTCTTTTTGATTCAGCTCAATCTGATCCTTGAGTTGTAGAATATTCTTCTGCAGAGTCTCTTTGAACTGATACAGCTCTTTTTGTTGGCTAACCGTATTGTCGTTAACCTTCTGGCCAAGATTGTCACTAAACTTATTGAAACCGCCCTGCACCAGACTTTGGAACTGTTGAAAGGATTCAGAAAGCTTAACCTGATTACCCGCCAGCTTTTCAACCATGCTATCGGAAGCACGCTGATTCTGTTCAACTAAGCGATTAAAATCGTTCTTAGTCTGCTCAAAGGTATGGCTCTGACGAGAGTCCATGCTCTTCAACAAATCCCGCGACACCGACATATCATCAAGCAGCTGCTTGAAGGTATTCTTTTGACGAATCAAAGCCGCCATAAAAGCAATCGCCAAAATGACAATGATGACCAACAAAATGATTTCAATCGGATACTTAGACCAAAGAGTTTCTAATGACATGAATAATAGGCTTGTGGTTGCAATCGTTTAGTTTCGTTATAGGCACTTATTATACACACAAGCCACCGCATCAAAAGTAGCATTTGCAGACCCCGCTCCTGTAGGTTGGATAAAGCTAAACCGCCATCCAACAGTCGATGCAACCAGCCCCCAGTCCTTTAGGGGCGAACTGCATTCGCCCTAAATTTTTTCATTCAGCGACACCAAGGCGAATCCCCCAGACGAAAGAAGCACTGAAGTCACCCCGCAATGCAAAAGTGCATCAAAAGCGACCCAAATCACAGCCCGGGTACCGAAACCTGCCTACGCCTTGTTGTTTTTTTATACATTTCATAGAGTGTTTTTTGCTGATTTGCTCGCTTTATTCAGCAATAGGAGTATTTGTTGTTTATTGAGAGAGTTGGTCGGCAATACAAAATGGAAATCTAAGGAGAAAGTTTATGAAAAAACTATTAGTAGGAAGCTTAATAGCGTCATCTCTCGCTATTTTAAGTGGTTGTGGGGCTGATGGAAGAGTGACAGGTGGTGGAACCATGCACTCAGCCGGCGGCGATGGAAAAACCGTCTTCACAATCAATGCCAGCCGATGTCCCGACTCCTCTGGGGAAAGCGTTGTAAAAGGAAAAGTTCAATTACACGATAAAACAGCCATTGACTTCGAAAATACAGGCGGTGTCAGCTTGCATGCTGACGTCACTTCAGCCATGTATTGCTCAGATGACCCAGCCGATGACAGCGGTGAATACTGCTTACAATGCCAGTCAGCCGGATATTTCGAAGTTGAGTTTGCTTATAACTCTCAAAACAACCAGAACCCAGGCGAAGGAAGCGGCTATATGTGTATCGCCGATGCAGGCTCAGGAAATGGACTACACGGGATCGCCATCGTTCAGGTTACTTCTGGACCATACGACGGCTACACCAACCTCGGTGGAGTCAGCGGTAACGTACAAACTCACGAATGCGACACTCAAGAGTAAAGGGAGTTTATAACATGAAATTAAATAAAATCAGTCTAGCAACCCTTGCTGCGGTAGGATTAGCTATTTCATCAGCAGCTGCAGCGAACACCTTGGTTCATAAACGCTTTATAGTTGAATACCCAACGCAAAAAAAAGCGGAAGTGATTCAAAAATTAAATGAAGCCGGTGCAGAGATTAAACTGGAACTCGACTCGCTGGATACCATCGCCTTTGAAGTGGATTCACTGGAAACTTTACGAAACTTACGGGCAAGTTCCAATCTAAAAATCGAGATTGATCCTGTCAGAACCGTAACACCTTCAGATGTCACACAGATTGAAGACCACACGGATGATCCTTTAAAGACTCACCCTTCGCTCTACGGTATTCATATGGTGCAATCCGGTGACTTTCCAAATGGAGCGGCAGCAAACCCTTCTAAAATCTGTGTGATTGATACCGGCTACGATATTGCTCACGAAGATTTGCCCAAAAACGCAATGGGCTCAAATGATCTGAGTGGCCCCTGGTATGGCCCACTGCCAGAAGATTTGCACTATCATGGCACCCACGTTGCCGGCACGATTGGCGCGATAGGTAATAATGGTATTGGTGTGTCCGGCGTTATTCCCAATGTTGAAGACACGGGCGGTTTCTATATCGTTCGATATTTTGACTCGGAAGGCGGTGTTGCCTACGCTTCAGGTCTTGCCGGAGCGATTGAGGAATGCGCAAATAACGGCGCTAACGTCATCAATATGAGTTTAGGTGGACCAGTCTATTCCAAAGTGGAAGAAAGAGCCTTTGAACGTGCTCGTAAGGCAGGTGTTTTGAGTATCGCCGCCGCAGGTAATGATGGAGTTTCGACTCATAGTTACCCAGCTTCTTACGACTCGGTCATGTCTGTGGGAGCGCTCGACTCGGCAAAAGTCATTGCTGATTTCTCGCAAACCACTTCACAGGTAGAAATCTCTGCCCCCGGAGTTAGTGTTGGCTCAACAGGTCCCGGTAATGAATACATAATCGCCAGCGGAACCTCAATGGCAACGCCACACGTCGTCGGAGTCGCAGCACTAGTCTGGAGCCATTATCCACACTGCTCAAACTTCGACATCCGCACCGCACTTAAAGCTTCAGCGGAAGACCTGGGCGAACCAGGCCATGACTATGCCTATGGCGCAGGACTCGTTCAAGCCAAAGCAGCCTATGATTATCTTGCAACCAACGGTTGCACAGGCAGAGTCTGCAAAGGTAAAGAATGCGACCCTGCAAAATAATCACCTACTCACCAACCTAAAAGGCGGCCTTAGCCGCCTTTTTTTATGAGTCTCATCAAATCAAAACTCCATTTCTATAGAGAGCGAATAAATACAGTTTTATAGATCTGAATTGAGTTTTCTGCAGGCAATAAAAAACCCCGCATAGTGCGAGGTTTCTTGAATAATGGCGCGCGTGGAAGGATTACTGCGTCGCTACGCTCCTTGCCCTTCGGGCCGTCGTCGGCTACGCCTCCAACGTTCAAAGCACTTCGTGCTTTGTCGAACTCCTTCGGAGGTTCTCATCATTTTCTTTGATACAACGAAAAAAGGCTTCCGGTTTAAGGGAAGCCTTTCGAATAATGGCGCGCGTGGAAGGATTCGAACCTCCGACCGCCTGGTTCGTAGCCAGGTACTCTATCCAGCTGAGCTACACGCGCATCTCGTTGTCGGGCGGTATTATGCCACCAGACGATGATATGTCAACGCCCTTTTGTAAATTTTTCCAGAATATTTCAATAAAATATCTAACTGATTGTTTATCAAACAAATCTGGTTCAAATAGTAGTCAAATTCAATGACTCTTAGTTATAATTTTTTTGACTCTTTCTTATCTTCATACATCATTAAATCAGCTTTGTGTACGAGCTCTTCCATATCATCTGTATCGTAAGGGAACAAGCCGTATCCCGCGCTTAGGGATAGATTTAAGTTATGCTGCTCAAATTTGAAGCTCCGTTCATTAACAGCCTTTTTCAGTTTATGAATAACGCTTTCAACCTCATTCTTTTTGTAAACCCTTGGCAATAAGATTAAAAATTCATCTCCTCCGAGACGACAACAGATATCTGTTTGTCTTACATTATCAAGAATAATATTTGCAACCTCGGTTAGTACATAATCCCCGGCTTGATGGCCGAAATTATCATTTATGTCTTTAAAACCATTTAAATCAATAGAAATTACAGCGAAAGGCTTCTTCTTTTGATCCTCTGTAAGCTTTTCAAGCAAAATAAATGCAAACCTTCTATTGCGCAGCCCTGTTAGTTCATCAAGCATTGAAGCTCTATGAGCTAAATGGTAAGAGCGGTATAGCAGCATGACTAAGAGTAAAATTAAGACTATAAGGCCATAACCCATTACTCTATATATTATTAAGCTATTAAGAAATGTATTAGATGGGGCTTTCATCATGCTACCTGTCATTACCCAGCTACCACCAGGTATTTCAATGACAGAAGTAATATCCGCCTCATCAAAAACCTTTTTATTACCTATAAAAAATGGTCCTTCTCCACCAGTTCCATTCAGGCCCCTAATAGCCACATCAAACTTATTAAGCAGCCTGTAAAGTCCAGCATCTTCAAAAAGCTTTTCAACATCAATTACAATGCTTACCCCACCCCAATAATTGGAATTTAGGGGAACGTCATCAAATACTGGGAAGCGGGCAATAATGGCTTGACCACCTTGCACTAACTCTAGTGGGCCAGCCATAACAACAGACTTAGTAAGACGTGCATTTTCTACCGTCTTGAACTGCTCAGGCTTGCTTCTGAAATCAAAGTCAATTGCCTTTTCATTGCCTTTAAATGGATAGACCTTTGAAATTACATAACCTTCAGAAATTCCGATGTTTCGTATATAACGACCATTTTGGATCAGGGTTTTAGCAAATGCATCAAAATTATCAAGTGCCAACTCTTTATTTACCGACAACACTGTCACTAAGCCGTTAGCTATAAATACATCTGAATACAAGGCAGATTCAACATTAGCTCGAACCAAAAGAAATTCTTCAGTCAAATGTTGCCGAGCCTCTCTATTTATATCTTCTTCGTATGATTTTAAAAAAAACTCAAACAGAATAGTTGTTATTACCAAATAGAAAAAACAAGCTAAAATAACAGCTAGATTAATAACCTTTTTTTTCATAACCTATCTCTCGTATAAACTATTCGCTTATTTTTAATTAGCTGCTCGTTACTATTTTATATTTTTGCTGACAATTTAATCTGATTAAAAACTAATCAGCACCTGAATCTTACCGTTTTCTTGGTGTCACTGAAACCCCATCTTCAATTTCTTCGCTGGGGTTATAAATTAAGTCTTCCCCTTCGCTAACACCACTCAAAACTTCAGCTTCCAGTCCATTAATCGCCCCTATCTGCAAAGTGCGTTTGGTAGCAACTCCATCTTCAATCGCAAAGGTTACCCACTGATTACCTTCGCGAACCATGGCAATAACCGGAACAATCAGGCTGTTCGGTTTATCGGCCAGTATAATATCCACATCCAGCTGGTAGCCATGTCCGAGTTTCAGCCATTGCTCCTGAGGACTTGTGAAATCTATGTAAACATTAACTCTCTGCTCTTCAATTCCTAATGCGGTTACTTTCTTATATGCCATGGGCTCAACCTGCCTGACGAAGCCTTCAAGAACCGTATCGCCGCCCCAACCTTTCATCCGGACCTTCTGTCCCTTGACGACTCTAACTGCTTCGGTTGAAATCAGCTCAACTTTAATATCTAGGTTAGTGGGATCGCCAACATCCATGATTGGCTGAGCTGCATTAATTACACCCGCACTTTCACGGTAGCGAGTTAATACCACGCCGTCAGCTGGCGATAACACCTGGCTGCATTCACACTTAGGCAGGAACTCAGATAATGAGGTATCCAGCAAGGCCTGAACACGCTCCAGCTCTGCTCTTCTGAGTTGTAACGTTGCCTGAGTAGCCTGTAGCTCCTGTTGTAAACTTTGATAAATTTTCTTAGCAGTATCATACTCACGTTCGGAAATCGCCTGGTCTTTATATAAACTATCAGCTCTTTCAAGATCACTTTTGGCAAAGCTTAATTCGTTTTGCACCTGTCTCAATTTAGCCTGAGTCATTTCCAGTGCGGATTGGGCTGCATGCAACTCGGCAACGGCCTGTTTTTCACTGCGCGGATCGAGCGGCTGCGAACGTAACGGCTCGATTTCAGCAACAACGGTTGTATTTGCTTCAACGGGATCACCCACCTCCAGCTCAACGCGACGCAAATAACCAGTTATTGGTGCTGACACCTGGTAAATATTTTTAACCCGAGTCTCGCCGACTTCAGACACCACTTCATAAAATTGGCCTTTAGTAACCGTTACTGCTTCGACTTCAATCGCTCTTGGCCAAAAGCCATAAGCCAGCAAAGCAACCAAAATCGCCACTAACACAATCCATAACTTAAATCGCTTATTGATACCCATGAATAGTTATTCCTTGGTCTTTAATACTTCGATAAGGTCGAGGTGATGAATTCTTTTTACCACAAACAGCGCAGACATCACTGAAGCTATGATCGCCACAATCACGGCATAGCTATAGGTATGGGGGTAAATAATGATCGGGATCCTGAATAATTCAGTTTCAAATGCATAGCCCAATAACTGAGTCAGTCCCCATCCGACAAAACATCCTAAAGCCAATCCGATCAATGTCAGTAACCCCACTTCACATAACAAAATATAAGAGGTTTCACCTTTAGTAAAACCCAAAACTCGTAATGTGGCCAGCTCGCGTCCTCGCTCTGAAAGAGAAATTCGAATCATGTTATAGGAAACCCCAAACACCAGAATTGAGGATAGAACTATAAATATAAACATAAACACCAGCATACTCTCAGCGACCGTTTCATTAAATGCATCAAGCAACGATTGCTTCGTCATCAAGGCCGTAATAGCCGGAGACTCCTTAACTGCTTTATAGAGCTCGTTGTAATGTTGCGAATCAACCACAAGGTTAAGCATAAAATACTGGCCGACTTCCCCAAGCTCCCGATTAAGTGTTTTGAGGTTCATATAAGCTGGCAAGCCAATAAAAGTATCGAATATTCCAACAACGGGGTAATCTCGCCGCAAACCGGACTTATCCAGAAACTCAACATAAATCCGATCGCCAACGCCAATATTTAACTTCTCAGCCAAAATGCTTCCTATGACCATACCCTCTTCAGGCAATGTGACGACTTGTTCTGAATAGGTGTCGTAAATAGGCTGCAAGGTAGCATCCGATTCTAATCCTGTGATAGAACCGCGGTGAGTTTTTGTGCCATTAATAAACTCTACGGAAACATAACGAATTGGCTCTGCTTCAATGACGCCAGGAAGCCGCTTAACCTGATACAAAGCCTCCTGCTTCTGGTTCTCATAAAAAGCCAAGGTCATATCTTGGCGTTGGGCGTCATTAAAAAATGAAATCCCTAAATACTTAATCGCATCTGACATCTGAATGGCTAACACCATCAGACCCACAGCAAAAGAAATTCCGATAACCGTAAAACTGGCTCTGAGCGGCTTACGAATAATTTGACGAACGGCAATTCGGGTTGGCTGATCGAGCCAATGCTTAATATAAGGAGTATCGACAAAACTTTTATGGTAGATATCAGGGCTTGGCGGAACCATCGCGACGGCAGGCGGTAATTGAACCACTCGAGCTATCGATCCAACAATTCCGGAAAGTGCAGCTAAAACACTAACTCCCGAACTGGCTATAAACGAGATAAATGAAAAATCATAAACCAGAAGTGGGAAACGGAAAAACTCCGCATACATTTCAGTATTCGCCTGACCAAGATAAGCGCCCGCGGCTAAGCCAATAACAGCCCCCACTAAGCACATGACCAACACCATCTTGAAGTAATGAGCACCGACTTGAAGGTTGCTATAACCAAAGGCTTTTAATAATCCAATTTGCTCACGCTCATTGGTAATCATCCGGCTTAGTACCATGTTCGTAAGAAATGCCGATACCAGCAGGAAAATCACCGGAAAGATGATTGAGGTGGTTTTTAATTGCTGTATTTCATTATTAACGAACCAATAAGAAATCTGGTCATCACGTAAATAAGAATTCCTGCCACCGTAAGGCTCAAGAACCATATCAATCTGTTTTAATAAAGCCTGATGATCTGACGCCGCGTCGAATTTGAAAGCAACATCATTAAATGCACCTTTGAGGTCAAAGGCAGCCTCAAGTGAGCTTTGCCCCGCCCATAAAATTCCGTAGCGTGCGTCATCAGGCATCAAGGAACCCGGAGAAATTGAGTAGATATACTCAGGGCTTAGCGCAATACCAACTATCCTGAAATAACGCTTTTTGCCATTCATCACAGCCGAAATCCTGTCACCCAAATTCAAGTTGTGTGCTTCGGCAAAAGGTTCATTCACAATCACCTCGTCCGAAGCTCCCGGAGCAATCCAGCGCCCTTGCCTCAGGGCTAGCTGATTAAGCCTCGGTTGCCCCTGGTCGGGAATGGAAGTCAGTAATCCCATAACGGGTTCATTGAAATCCGGCATATCCAGACTGGCATATTTCTTGATACGAGTTTCAACTAAGCTGATACCCTGAATCGCTTCTAATCGCTGCTTAACTGTATTCGGAACTCGCACAGCGCTAACAAAAGCATCGGCAAACTGATAATCGGAATAATACTGCTCGGAAGTTTTTTTCAAGGATTCTAAAGTGGTCAAAGCCATACTCAAGGTTGCAATACCCGATGCAATGACTAAAGCCACAGCAATGACCTGGCCTTTGACATGCCATAAGTCACGCAACAATTTCAGGTTCAGCGCGCGCATATCACCACTTTAACTCGCTCGGAGACAAACGGTTTGAATTGGATTGGATATCAGAAACCTTGCCATCGCGAAGCGTCACCACGCGATCAGCAATGCCGCCCACCGACGTATTATGGGTAATCACCACCGTCGCAGTACCCAGCTCACGATTGACCTGCTCAATAGCTTCCAGCACCAAAATACCGGTCTGATGATCCAAAGCCCCGGTCGGCTCATCGCACAACAGAATTTCAGGTTGCTTGGCGATCGCCCTGGCAATCGCAACGCGCTGCTGCTCGCCGCCCGAAAGTTGCCCAGGGAAATGATCCTTTCGCGGTAACAAACCGACCAAATCTAACGCTTCTTCAGGCTTAATAGGATTTTTAGCAATCTCAGTGACTAAAGCGACATTCTCTAAAGCCGTAAGACTCGGAATCAGATTATAAAACTGAAACACAAACCCCACATGCTCGCGACGAAAACTGGTCAAAAGCCCCTTACTGTCAGAGCTAATCAGCCGGTCTTTGAAATACACCTCACCCGAAGTCGCCACATCCAGACCACCGAGAATATTCAGCAGCGTCGACTTGCCGCTTCCAGACTCCCCCAGCAAAACCACCATCTCATGCTCAAACACCTGAAAATCAACGCCATCCAACGCCTTAACCTCAACCTCCCCGGTCTTATAAACCTTAGTCAGATTGTGCGCATGCAACACAGGCTTTGACTGAGTTGATGATGAATCACGAGTTTCTTCTTTAGTAGATAGTATTTCAGACAAGCTCAAATCCCTGATTAAAAAACAAACACCTTTGATTCATAGTAAGAATCGAACCGAAAGATAGCAACAGAATTTTAAAGGGAATGGGGGTTGGTTGATTTATGTCAGCTGGGTAAGAGCGTTTGGGTCTGAAGTAGCTAAATGCTAGGAACTATTCAATCCAATGTTTGTGGGTGTCCAATACTTTTTCATGTGGAATGTCTCCCTTTTATGGAGTTAATGGGGTCAGAGTATATTTCAAAGCAAAACCATCACACTAACTTAATTAATTTACTCTGACCCCATTAATTCGGCTAACATTAGCGACGAAGGAACGCAAGCCAAGCGTTTTGCGTCCTTTTGAGTAACGTGTTAAATGGCTTGTGCTTTCACCTCTGCCATCTTTTGTTTGTTCTTTAATTGTTTAATTAGGAATTTTACCCACCTCATTGAATATAAGTAATGATCAAACCCTTCGATAAAACTCGAGTACTCACCTTTAAAGCCTTCTTCGACTTCTCTTGGTCTTGCCTCGTAAAATTTCCAGCACTTTGTATGCAAGGTCATATTAAAGCCTTTAACCTTCTTCTCTACCAACTCAACCACTTTTGAGGGCTTCAATTTAAATGGGTTCTCTATGCCTTTTATAAACGCAACCCCCTGCTCATAATTTTCTATTTCTTCATCACTCAAGTTGCTTACGTTCAAAAACTCTACTGCGATATCGGATGATTTTGCATGATTTCCCAATTTAGGTACCAAGAATGCGCGAATCCGATATTTTTGGCTTTGGACAATGTCGTCGTTAAGATCATTTCTATAAGTTTCCATATATTCACGAACAACCTTATAGTTTTCTTTTTGAAGTTGTTTTAATGAGTCGACTTGGGCTTGCTCGCTAATTCTAGTTAATTGCATTGCAATGGCTAAATTAGCTGTAAGAGCGTGGTCGTCACCAAACTCTTCAACAAGTAAAGTTTCAAAGTTACTTAACGCAGACTGACACTCCCCACATACAGCCAAATCGATTGCTGGTAAACTACGATGTTCAATTTTATTTCTTAAACCAATCAAAAATTTAATATTGGCTTTTTCTGCATTTGTCTCTCCTTGCCAAAACGCATCACAACACTCGCTTAGCTCCCAAGCTTTCTCTTCACCATCGATGAATATTGGCTCTCCATTTTCGTCTAAATGGAAGTAATTAGAACCACGCTTTTCGAAAATAGCATGAAAAAGTGAAGTATAAGCAATAACAATGTTTACAATAAAGCCGTAAGTTTTGAATTCTGTATAAGGGTTGTTGTAGGTTGATACAGCAAGTAAGGCGAACTCTTTTGCTTTATGAACTAGGATTCCTTTAGTTGAAAAATCTTCGGTTTTTTGCAGTTTTTGGCTATGTACACTTCGAAATTCTTCTTTACTTAAATATGAAACCCCTGAACTTGAGTACTGAGTTCCATCTTTTGCCACATATTGATGCCAACGCTTAGAAGGGTATGTACTGCATGTACCTGTGCTCCACCCCGTAGCTTCTGCTAACTGCGCAATTGTAAAAGTCTCGGTTTCTTTTTCTTTGGCTACCAAGAATTCGTAAGCCAAATCAACTTTATCATATCTACTCATGCGCGATTCCATTTGCCATTTTAAAGTTAATGAGGATTCAAAGTTAATTCTCTAAACCCATTAATTTTCCTATACTGAAATTTGTGGGTGTCCAATAATTTAGTTTTAACTTTCAAACTTCTGAAAGCTAATTTGATTTGAAGTGTAAATTGGCTCACCTCTCAAAACCCCTCTATTTGGCAAGCATATTTTATATGGCTGACCGGCTGAACTGGGAGGGAAGATTGCCTGAACCTCTGGGGCCGCCTCTTTATAATACTCATCGACAGACTCACCTACTGTGGCCACCATAGTCTTTCCATTGTGTTTATAAGTAAGTGAGTAGATCATTTCTTCTGGCTGAGGACTGGAGTTACCAATAAACTTTGCAATGCTATCTATTACACTTAATGCTTCTTCGGTGCTTTGTGTGTGTGGAACAAAAAATTTCATATTTTCATCCTTGCTTTAGTTTTGAAATATAATACTGACAGTACCGGACAATATGGAACGTAGGGTAAATATCGTTCGGTGTGACTGCTAATGTTATACATAGCTACTTAAATTGATTAAATGTTTTAAGTAGCTTCATTGTTGCTTCATAATCCAATGCGTCACCTTCGTACTCTGAACGATATAACCCTTGGAGGTTGGAAGGAAGCTTAACGCCCTTTTTTACAAGTAACACAAAGTTCTTATTATACAATGCAATAGCTGCACCAATTTCTATAAGAACATTTTCATTAATTTTTGAGTGCTTATTGCCCTCAGGGTCAAGAAGTTCCTGCTCTGCCTCTAAATGTATAACCGCAGCCGAGCACTCTCGCATATCCTCGAAAACCTTCTCTGGGACGGGTATCGAGGCAGTTTCTTTCTCAACCGAGACAACCGGGTTAAACTTGCCAAAAGTCAAAAGTTCTTTTAGCTGCTGCACAACTTTTTTGTTCTTGCCATGGCTTATGAAAACATTGCTATTTCGCTGTACAGGCTTTACTGGTTTCGGCTCACTCTCATTATTTTCCGCAATCCTCCTAGCAAAATGCTCTTCATCTTCCTCAGCATGTCGATCCAACAAATCTTCGTCATCAAGGCTATCGTTTATGTTTTCATCTTCTATTTTTGGCGGAGATGCTGGAGAGCCAAGAGCCACGAACAAACCTGTTTTAGTCTCCTTTAATATCCCTGTATAAATACCATTTTCACGAATAATTTCGACTGACTTTTCAGCACGCTCTTTCGGAAGACCCATTCCAACCAATACGTTTTGAGCAATATTTTCTTTTGGAAACTTGGCCTTGTTATACTTCTTTAGAAATTCACCCATCTTGGTTGGCTGCAAGATAGCCTCAACTCTAGCGAGATCATCGTCTCCATCATCTTCAGGAGCTACAATTCGCCTACCGAGATCAGTTAAAATAATTTCGTTAGCATTGTAACCGCCTTCCGTGAGACCATAAGCAATTGAGGTACCACAAAGGCTACGCCATCCACCGCTAGTTGGAGACAACCCCAAAGCAAGTGCTATTTCGTGTGGCGCAGCTCCTTTACCCGCGAAGTTTTCCCATATAGCTTCTCCTATCACCAGAGCCTTAGCTAGAGTCTCTCTGGGAAATTCTTTTTGACTAAGCTTTGCTCTCTTTTTGCTCTCTGACATTTCAAATCCTTCTAAAGGTACACATTGTATAACCGGAATTTCAACGATAATCTTATGATTTAAAGTGATATATTTTTATATATCCGTTTTATGACTAACACCCTATAAAAAGCGGTCATTCCTGCTCAGTTATCTCTTCCAAGATCTCAGCTTAACTACTCTTTTGTGACATAGTTAACACCTTATAATAGTTTGGTTTTCGAGTATTGCAATGACTTTATTGGTTGAATATTAATCAATACTATATATGCAGGGATAAATTACAGGCATAAGAAAACCTGCCGAAGCAGGTTTAAGTAGTCTAATAGCAGAATTAAGTACGGTTACTTCAGTAAAACTTTGAACTCATCGTCCATAAATTTAATAACGTCACCTGACATGATTTTCTTTCGTTTTCTCTTCTCTATCTCACCGTTGACTAACACCTGACCGTCATCGATTACAGCCTTTGCCTCACCGCCACTACTTACAATACCTTCGAACTTTAGTATTTTATAAAGCTCAACAGGCTCTTTTGTAATTTCTACTATCTTCACTACATGTCCCCTTCTGTATCAATTAATCACATTACATCATATTAACGGACAACAGCGCTTTTAGCCGCTTGCCCGCTGCAGTGCTTTATTTTTCGCAATGTTGAATCGCAACCGCCACTCAGCAAACACAATGTTCGGTACCCAGCAAAGCCAGGCAATGACCATATACGCTTTGGTAAATTCGAATCCAGCAACCATTGAGGCTGAAAGGTATATCCGCAGTGTTACCGCCGCAAGGGTGAGGGAGAAATTACGAATCATCCATTTGCGGTGCTCAGAAATGTCACCACGACGAACAGCAAGATACGCACTCAAACCAGTATACAGCCAGAGCAAAGCAAGTGACGCAAAACCCAACTTGCCCACTAGACCGCCGAATGCAAACTGAGACATATAAAGACCCGAAACACCGCCGATAAGGATGCCCACACCTAAATACACACGCCCGAGCCAGCGGTGAACATTGGTGTGCTTTTGCCTGAGTTTGGTGGAAAACTGGAGCGGTCCAATTACTAGAGCAACAGAAGAAGCAAATATATGGGAATAAATACCTATTTTATTCGCCATAAAACTCACTTTCATTTCTGGGTGTACTAAAGACCCTAGTGGTAGAAAGCTATAAACAAAAACAGCGTAACCAGCCACACCGAGAACCATAAGATAAAACAGTCCATTTCTAATTATGCGCATTTAATTCTTCTTTTAGTTGTGAGTTAAGGATGTCTGAGTACATTCCAACACCAAATCCATCATTCGAATCTAATTAATTTACTCTGGGCTTAACATTGACTCATGATTACTTTGTAAACTGTTTATCAATGATTGACCCATCTTCTTCGGATATCTTGCATAGAAAACCTTCCCATGAGTTTGAATACAATTCATTTTCATTATAGTAAGGTGAATTTGAGTAAATATCTTTTTTAGAGGGTAATTCAGCTCTCCATATGATTTCGCCTTTGAGGCTTACCTTTGCAATATTTCCTTTCCCGAAACTAGACACAAAGTCGTAATACCCATTGTAAACAATTATTGCATCGTTACCTTTGGTCGAAAGAATCTTGTATATAGGAGTGTTTCCTGTACAAACCCTCCATATTTCCTCTCCAGTTTCGGGAGAAATACAAATGGTTGTATTTGATGCTGCAAAGAAAAGTAAATCATTAACAATCTCTGCCAAATGAATACCATTCCATGCTCCTGTCGGCATTTCAATGTTCCCCAGACTTCGTTCCCACTCTAGTTGCCACGGACTACTTTGACAATGTTGGTTAACTTTCGATAGAAGCCTAATTTTTACATCAGTATTGGATGGATTCCCTTTGCCTACCTCACCCCCTCCATTGAATGATAACTCAATCGACCAGCGCTCAGATTCAGACTTAGTAATATATCTTACTTCGTTCACGGCATTCCTTTTCAATCAGCAGTTTAAGTAAAAAATTATAACACCTACAAACCATACGTCATGCTTATCTTTAAGGTTAATTAAACCTTTAAAGTATTACACCACACCAGATAAATTATAGACATAAAAAAACCTGCCGAAGCAGGTTTGAAGAATATTTTTTTGTGAGGGAGGGATTATAAAATACATCCTGTATTTTACCCTTCGGGCCAGCGTCGCTACGCTTCGCTGTTCAAAATCGTTCCAGACGATTTTGTCGAACCTAAAGGTTCTCATCCTTCCATCTGATTACTTTAATTAAGACAAATGTCTAAATTAAAGTAATGGCGGTGAGGGAGGGATTCGAACCCTCGATACCGGATTAGGGTATACTCCCTTAGCAGGGGAGCGCCTTCAGCCGCTCGGCCACCTCACCTTTAGTGCGGACGGAATGTTACCTTATTTTAGATAAATTGCAACACTCCTTTTCCACTTTTTTAATAATATTCGTTATCGTCTGATGAACCGCCTTGATAACCTTCCATTTGCTTTTCATGTTGAATGCGCAAATAGATTTCTTCGCGGTGTACAGCGACTTCTTTAGGTGCGTTGATACCGATACGAACCTGGTTACCTTTAACGCCTAGAACAGTTACGGTGATTTCATCACCGATCATAAGTGTCTCACCGACACGACGAGTTAAGATTAACATTCCAATCTCCTACATTTCCTGTAGCTCAGAAACTCTGCAATCATTGCTAATTCCTTCGCCATCTACAAATCGACTGTATAGATTACATACAAAGTTGAAGCGACGGATTCTATCAATATTCCTCGCACAACTCTACTTTTTTGTGAGTGGACTCACAAAGTTACCTAACTAGGATAATCCGATACAGATTATTTGTATAGCGATAGGCCTGGGATCAGGCCTTTATCTGTTCTGAACTTGTTTAAGTCTAGTTTAAACGCTCAGCGACCCAAGGCTTAACGCTATCAAGGGCTGCCGGTAGTGCTGCTGGGTCTTTACCGCCCGCCTGGGCCATGTCTGGACGTCCACCGCCCTTGCCGCCCACTTGCGAGGCGACCATGTTGACCAGCTCCCCTGCTTTCACTTTGCCGGTTAGGTCTTTGCTGACGCCGACAATAATGCTGACCTTGTCTTCTTCAGCGATGCCTAGGACGACAATACTGGAACCCAGCTTGTTTTTAAGCTGATCCTGTATGTCGCGCAATGCTTTGGCTTCTACGCCTTCTAATTTAGCAACCAGCAATTTTATACCATTTAGGTCTTCGGCCTGGCTCGCTAGATCGCTGCCTTGCGAAGACGCTAACTTGCTTTGCAGTGCTTCGATGGTTTTCTCAAGCTGACGACTCTTGTCCATCAATTGATTCACTTTCTCAGCAACTTGCGATGGCTCTGATTTAAGCAATTTGCCAATCGATTGCAGGCTGGCTTCGGTAGACTGCATCCAGTTCACCGCTCCGGCTCCAGTGGTCGCTTCGATACGGCGAATACCGGCGGCAATGCCTGACTCGGAGAGAATCTTGAAAGCGCCGATGTCACCAGTACGTTGCACGTGCGTACCGCCACACAGCTCAACCGAGAATGGCGACATGGTTAGAACACGAACTTCATCGCCGTACTTCTCGCCAAACAAAGCCATTGCGCCATGCTCTTTGGCTTCATCCATTGACATGGTTGCCGCTTCGACAGCATGGTTCTCATAAATCTTCTGATTGACTAAAGCTTCGATTTGGCGAAGTTGTTCCTGCGTGACTGGCTCTGGATTGGAGAAGTCAAAACGCAAACGCTCTGGGCCAACCAATGAGCCTTTCTGGGTTACGTGAGTGCCTAGAATGTCGCGCAGTGCGGCGTGTAATAAGTGAGTCGCGGAATGGTTACGCATGGTGTGCTGACGACGTTCTGCATCAACTTCCGCGGTCAGTTCAGCGTCATTGCTGAATGAGCCTCTTTGCACATAGCCGATATGGGCTATCGCATCGCCCAGCTTCTGGGTGTCTTCAACGATAAAGGTAGCGCCACAACCAAACAAACGGCCAGTATCGCCGACCTGACCACCGGCTTCGGCATAGAATGGGGTTTTCGCTAAAATCACCACACCCTTCTCGCCCTGGTCCAATTCCTTAACTTCGTCTTCGCCTTTGAGCAAACGGGTAACCACCACATTCTGTTGGGTATAGTGATAGCCGGTAAATTCTGAACGCTCGTCAATGCTAAAGTTATCATTGTAATCCGTGCCAAAGTTACTGGCGGCACGCGCACGCTCTCGCTGCTGATTCATGGCTTTCTCGAAACCATCCCAATCCACTTCGAGACCTTTTTCGCGCGCGATATCGGCGGTTAAATCCTGCGGGAAACCGTAGGTGTCATACAGTTTAAAAACGGTATCGCCAGAAATGGTTTTACCATTGGTTTCAACTAAGTCGGCGATATCCTGATCCAGGATTAACATACCTTTATCTAGAGTACGGGCGAAAGCTTCTTCTTCTTTCGCCAATACTTTTTCAATCAATTCTTTTTGCTCAACCAGAGCTGGATAAGCCTCGCCCATGACTTCGATCAGCGGCTGCACTAACTTAGCAAAGAAAATGCCTTTAGCGCCCAACTGATGGCCATGGCGAACGGCGCGACGAACGATACGGCGCAACACATAACCACGCCCTTCGTTGCTTGGCACAATGCCATCCAATATTAAGAAAGCGCAGGAGCGAATATGATCCGCGATCACGCGCAATGATTTGTTATCGAGGTCTTTAACCTTTAATAGGTCAGCAGTAGATTTAATCAGGTGTTGGAACAGGTCAATTTCATAGTTGCTGTGGACGCCTTGCAAGATTGCTGCAATACGCTCCAGCCCCATGCCGGTATCGACCGATGGTTTCGGCAGGCGCTCCATGGTGCCGTCTTTCTGACGGTTGAACTGCATGAATACCAGATTCCAGATTTCGATAAAGCGATCACCATCTTCTTCAGGCGTGCCCGGAGGGCCACCCCAGATTTCTTCACCGTGATCGTAGAACACTTCGGAGCAAGGACCGCAAGGACCGGTATCACCCATCGCCCAGAAGTTATCGGAAGCGTAACGCTCGCCTTTGTTGTCGCCGATGCGGCTGATGCGATCGGCTGGAAAGCCAATATCGTTCACCCAGATATCGAAAGCTTCGTCGTCTTCTTCGTAAACCGTGACCCACAGCTTTTCTTTAGGCAGCTTGAACTCTTCGGTCAATAGCTCCCAGCAATAGGCAATCGCTTCTTTCTTGAAGTAATCGCCGAAGCTGAAGTTACCAAGCATTTCAAAGAAGGTGTGATGACGCGCAGTATAACCGACATTTTCCAAATCGTTATGCTTACCACCGGCGCGCACGCAACGTTGCGACGAAGTGGCGCGTGTGTAGCTACGCTTATCTATGCCTAAAAAGCAGTCTTTGAATTGCACCATGCCTGCATTGGTAAAAAGCAGGGTTGGATCATTGGCGGGAATTAAAGGGCTGCTATCAACGATGTGATGGCCTTTGTTTTCAAAGAACGTTAGAAAAGCGTTACGAATTTGGTTAGTTGTCATACTCACGGTGATAACCTATTACCTTATTTGATACTTTAATTTATTTTCTTAACTATTTGAAAGTTAAGCTATTCGTCGCTCTCAATTGAGGTGCGAGATAAAATTCGGTTGATTGTGTCGAAATCAAAACCGCGGTACTGCATGAAACGAGCCTGTTTGGCTTTCAGTTTCAGGTCATTACCGGGCAGTTGATTATATTTCTTTTGCCAGATTGATAAAGCGGTTTTATACCAATCTATGTCCATTTCTTCGAATAACAAGCTGATCTGGTGTTCATCAATGCCCTTTTTCTTGAGCTCTTGTTGAATACGAAGGGGGCCGTAACCGGTTTCAATACGCACTCGCATGAAGCTGCGGGCAAACCTTTGGTCACTTTGTAGATTACGCTCTGCCAGTCGGTCAAGATAAGCTTCGACCTCCTCGCCTTCGAAACCACGAACTTTCAGCTTATCCAAAAGCTCACGCCGGGAATGTTCCCGGCGTGCTAATAAGTCCATCGCGATCATTTTGTAATCGCGTTTAGGCTTCTCTTTCTTCATTCAGTGCTGTAAACGTTAGGCTTCAACTTCCGGCACATCTGCTTCATCATCAGCTGGCTTTTTCGCAGTGACAAGAAGCTCTGAGCGAAGTTTGCCTTCAATTTCTTCTTTAATGTCTGCGTTGTCTTTCAGGAACTGAATAACATTCTGTTTACCCTGTCCGATCTTGTTGCCATTGTATGAATACCAGGCGCCAGACTTTTCAACCAGGTCATGCTTAACCCCCCAGTCTAGAATCTCGCCTTCTAGCGAAGTACCTTCACCATAAAGAATCTGGAATTCTGCCTGTTTAAAGGGCGGAGCCACCTTGTTCTTAACCACTTTGACGCGAGTTTCGTTGCCGACAATCTCGTCGCCCTGCTTGATTTGGCCAATACGACGAATGTCCAGACGAACTGACGCGTAGAACTTCAATGCGTTACCGCCAGTAGTCGTTTCTGGCGAACCAAACATGACACCAATCTTCATACGGATTTGGTTAATGAAGACACACAGCGTATTCGAGCGTTTAATGTTAGCGGTCAATTTACGCAAAGCTTGCGACATCAATCGAGCCTGCAAGCCCATGTGCGAGTCACCCATTTCGCCTTCAATCTCTGCTTTTGGCGTTAATGCTGCCACTGAGTCAACCACCACGATATCTACCGCGCCTGAGCGCACTAGCATATCGGTGATTTCCAATGCCTGCTCACCAGTATCCGGTTGCGAAACGATAAGGTCATCAAGATTCACACCAAGCTTCTCGGCATAAGTCGGATCCAATGCGTGCTCAGCATCAACGAAAGCTGCTGTGCCGCCATCTTTCTGGCAACTGGCGATAGCTTGTAGCGCCAAAGTTGTTTTACCAGAAGATTCAGGACCATAAATCTCAACCACACGACCTTTTGGTAAGCCGCCAATGCCCAACGCAATATCAAGCCCTAATGAACCAGTCGAAATTGTTCCAATGCCTCGAGCTGCGCTGTTGTCACCCAAACGCATAATTGAGCCTTTACCGAATTGGCGCTCAATCTGTGTTAAAGCCGCACCAAGAGCTTTCTTTTTGTTGTCATCCATCTTACGGATACCTACCTAATCGTTTTAAGAGTTAAAATTCGCTTCGAAAATAAAGCCCCGATTATTCCACAATCACAGCTGAAAAGTAACCTGTGATCACTGACAACTCATAGAGAAATTGTCATTCGTAAGCTAGAGCTATTTCCTACTTAACCAGCTTACTAGCATACTGCCTAATACGTCATTTAATGTCGCAGAACGAATTTCTGCTCGAGAACCGGTTAATTGCAGCAATCGCGAGTGAACAGCTTTGCCATCAAACAAGCCAATCCAGACCGTGCCAATGGGCTTTTCAGGCGTGCCACCCTCTGGCCCGGCGATGCCACTGACTGAAACGGCGATTCGGTTGTTACTACCTGATGCGATATATGCACCACGCGCCATGGCCTCGACGACTTGCTGGGACACGGCACCATATTTATCGATAATATGAGCCGGTACACCAAGCATATCCTGTTTCGATTGATTGGAGTATGTGACGAAGCCACGATCAAACCACTGCGAGCTACCCGCTTGTTCCGTACAGGTTGCCGCGATTAAGCCACCGGTGCAAGACTCGGCGGTGACCAATAAAAGGTTTTTCTCTATCAATAAGTTAGAAACTTTTTTTACCAATTCACTTGAATGTTCAGTCATAGGTTTTTTATGATTTTGCGGCAAGCTTGGCCTACCTCTTTATCGTCAGATCCGTTAAGCTATGCGAAAGTTTATATCCTACTCGTTTAAAATAACAATAGACATATTTTATGGGCATGACAGAACAAGAAACCTCCCCAAAACATCTCGATCAACACACGCCCATGATGCGCCAATACTGGCAGCTCAAACAGGATCATATGGATTACCTGTTGTTTTATCGCATGGGGGATTTTTATGAGCTTTTTTATGACGATGCCAAGCGAGCAGCTGAATTACTCGATATCACTCTGACCAAGCGCGGTAGCTCTGCCGGTGAACCGATTCCGATGGCAGGCGTGCCCTTTCATGCGGTTGACTCTTATCTGGCTCGTATCGTTAAGCTTGGCGAGTCAGTGGCTATCTGCGAACAGATTGGCGATCCGGCGACCAGCAAAGGTCCGGTTGATCGCAAGGTAGTTCGCATCGTCACGCCGGGCACTCTGTATGATGAAAACCTTCTGGATGCCCTCTCCGATAAACTATTGGCCGCTGCCTATAAAAAACGCAACCATTATGGTCTGGCTTGTCTGGATATGGCCAGTGGTCGTTTCTGGTTATCCGAGTTTGATAATAAGAATGCCTTTCAGGCCGAGCTGTTTCGGATTAAACCGGCAGAATTAATTCTTGCCGACAATCAACAGGAACTTACCCAGGGCTTAACGACCGCCAACAAATGGCAACCGGACTGGGCCTTTGATTTCGAGCAGAACCGCGACAAACTGTTAAATCACTTTGCCGTACAAAGCCTGGCGTCTTTTGGTTGTGAGGATTATGAGCTGGCAATTTGCGCCGCCGGCGCTGTGTTGGATTACGCTAAAACCACTCAGCTCAATAACCTGCCCCACATTCACCTGTTACAAAAACTCGAACACAGCGATCAGCTGGTGCTTGATCCGGCCACTCGCCGCAACCTGGAACTGACCGAGAATATTCAGGGTGGCCAAAACAACACCCTGTTCGAGGTAATGAATTCGACCAAAACGGTGATGGGAGCACGCCTGTTAAAACGCTGGTTACACGCGCCTCTTAGTTCCCATGACAATGTGCAGAAACGGTTGGATAGCGTTGAGAATCTAACTCACGATCATGCCTTTGTGTCGATTCAGCCGATTCTGTCTGAGATTGCGGATATCGAACGGATTGTCACCCGAATTGCTCTGGCCAGCGCCAACCCTCGCGATTTAAAACGCCTGCAACAGGGTTTAACCCAATCAACACTGTTGCTCGATGAATTGCAGCAACTTAATATCAAACTCGACCAGGCCCAATACATTCAGCCGCTGCCTGAGTTGCAGCAACTGCTTGAGCACGCCTTAGTTGAACAACCACCGATGGTCATTCGTGATGGTGGCGTGATTGCTCAGGGCTTTAATGCTGAGCTGGATGAATTACGTTCACTGGCCGATGATGCCAATGAATTCATGTTGTCTTTGGAGCGACGAGAAAAACAAGAGTCCGGCATCAATACCTTAAAAGTTGGCTATAACAAGGTGCATGGTTTTTATATCGAGATTTCTCGCGCGCAAAGCCATCAGGCACCGGCGCATTATATTCGCCGCCAGACTTTAAAAAATGCTGAGCGTTTTATTACACCGGAATTAAAAGAATACGAAGAAAAGGTTTTAACCAGTAAAACTCGAGCATTAGCACTTGAGAAAAGACTTTATGATGAGCTGATCCAGGAACTGCAACAGCATGTGGCGAAGATTCAATCGACTGCCAGCGCGATTGCCGAAATTGATGTGCTGGCCTGTTTTTCTGAGCGGGCAACCAACCTTGGATTTAATCGCCCGACATTAAGCAATAAAGACGGCATTGAAATCAAACAGGGCCGGCACCCAGTAGTTGAGTTCCACAGCAAAGAACCCTTTATTCCGAATAACCTCAATATCAACAATCAGGAACGTTCGCTGATCATTACTGGCCCCAACATGGGCGGTAAATCAACCTACATGCGGCAAACCGCACTGATTACCCTGCTCGCTTACGTGGGTTCTTATGTGCCAGCAGAGCATGCGGAAATTGGCCCAATCGATCGCATCTTTACTCGAATTGGTGCATCGGATGATCTAGCCAGCGGTCGCTCAACATTCATGGTGGAAATGTCCGAAACCGCCAACATTCTAAACAATGCCACCAGCAACAGCTTAATTCTGCTCGATGAAATTGGCCGCGGCACCAGTACCTTTGATGGCTTGGCATTGGCCTCAGCGACCATTCAATATATCCATGAAAAATTGCAGTCCTACACCCTGTTCGCCACTCACTACTTCGAGCTGACGCAGCAGGCAGAACAATGGGACGCCATGGTTAATTTGCACTTCTCAGCAACGGAGCATAAAGATGCTGGGCAGGAAAAACTGATCTTCTCGCATCAGATTCAAGCGGGACCCGCTAATCAAAGCTATGGTATTCAGGTGGCGCAACTAGCCGGACTACCAAAAACAGTGATTCAACAGGCGCGCCTACTGCTACAGCATTTTGAACAGCACGGCACTCATGAAACCGAACTGCCGCAGATTGAACTGGAACTCTTAGAATCAGCGCAATCTAATCCTGAACTGGAAGCAATGGCGGAACTCGTACAATCTGCCAACCTTGATGAGATGACACCACGCGAGGCGCTTGAACTATTGTATAAGCTGAAAGAATCGCTACAATAACCGGCAGTTAGCTTGCCGTAGAAAATAGCTAGGAGAAACTAATGGCATTCGTCGTAACTGATAATTGTATTCAATGTAAATATACCGACTGCGTAGAAGTCTGCCCGGTAGACTGCTTCTATGAAGGACCAAACTTCCTGGTCATTAATCCAGACGAATGTATTGATTGCGCATTGTGCGAACCAGAGTGCCCCGCCGAAGCGATCTTCGAAGAAGATGATATACCAGCCGGCATGGAACACTTCATTGAACTCAACGCCGAACTCTCCGAAGAATGGCCCAACATCACCGAAAAGAAAGATCCCTTACCGGATGCCGAAGAATGGGATGGAAAGCCGAATAAATTGGAACACCTGGAAAAATAATCAAAGCCCTCGAATGAGGGCTTTTTGTTTTATAAAGTCACGTTTATCAGTCTTACCTATAAATCCAGCATCTTTCAATACAGAAAAATAGTCACTGGATTACAAAATACATACCTGTATTTTGCCCTTTGGGCTGGCTTCGCCATTCAAAATCGTTCCAGACGATTTTGTCCGCGGTTAGCGACCGAAGGAAGTACCTTTAGGTATCGCGGGATGACAATGATTCACTTTGACTGAATCACTATCTTACAGGCTAGTACCAATAACCCCCTTAGATTGAGCTAAATAGAAGCCAAGTCATAGCAATTCAAATCGTGGATGATTTGAATAGTAAAATTCGAGCCAGGGACGGCACGTATTTTACGGTGCGTTAAGTGGCTTGGCGGATATGAAGGAAGTTTCGCTTGCGAAACCTCAATCTCGAGGCGCGCTTCTTTTTGCCTTCTTTTTCTTACGCGAATAAGAAAAAGAAGGTCGCTGAGTAGCGAAAACTAAAGATAAGAAAGCCTATAAAATAAGGGCAGACACACAGGTCTGCCCCTACCGATTTATGACATTTCGTCATTTCAATAAACTACAACTCAAAATCCACTGACTTGGTAAAAGGTTTGACTCCGATCGCTTCATAAACTTCATCTGGCTTGTAGAGGTTTTGACCTTTGATAACCAAAGCGACTCGGCGGATGTGGTTCATGTCTTCTAGTGGATTGCCGTCGATGAAAACAAGGTCGGCCTGTTTGCCTTCTTCAATGGAGCCTACGTTTTCTTCATTGCCCACAACTTCGGCTGAGGTAATGGTTGCTAGTTTTAGGACGTCTGCATTGGAGATACCGCCTTGTGAATAGAGAATCAATTCGCGGTGCAGTGTGAAGCCTGCAATGCTGTCGGTTCCTGGGACGACGGTGACGCCTGAGTCATGCAGCTTTTTGACCATGGCGACCATGGCATCAGCTGACTTGTTATAGGCATCACGTTCTTCCGGTTTGATGTCCATCCAGGCTTTTTTGAAGCCTCTGGCAACTGTCACTGGAAGGTGATCATAAATCGCGGCATTTTCCGGGTCAACTTTACCGGCCTCGCCCAATAACAAACTTCTAAATACTGAAACAGTTGGATCGATTACTGTACCCTTCTCTTTAAGCAGCGCCATGAAGTCATTAACTTCTTTGCTGTTCAAATCAAGTTCATGCGCTTTTTCACCGGGAATGGTGAAGCGTAGGCGCTGTCGAGTATCGATATTCTTGCCAAGGAAATTGAGGAAGATCATGTTGATATGTTGAATTTCATCAAAGCCAGCATTGATTGCTTCTTCGGCAGTCATGAAAGCTGGGATATGGCCACTCAAACGCATCCCTTTACTGTGAATATGCTCAGCAAGAGGTTTTATCCATTCGGGTTCCATTGAGCTGTAGGTTTTGATTTGTGGGTAGTCATGCTCTGCATACCAGTCCACAGCAGCCTTAGCGCTTTCAAGAGAATCAACGGTCTTGCCCATTTTCATGGCATAAGGACTTTCACGATCCATAAAGCCGGCGCGGTAAACATCGCCACCAATGATTTCATTGGCTTCACTCATACGTTCAATATCAACAATGTTGTCGTGAGTATTGCCCATATCGCGCACATTGGTAACACCCGCTGGCATATTCAGCAATCCATCGTTCTTGCTTAAATGACCATGCATATCCCACAGTCCTGGGATTAGTGTCTTGCCTTGCGCATTAACTTGGGTGTAATCGCCGTCTGGAATTTCAGTACCAATACGCACAACCTTGCCGTCCTGAATCAGAATAGATTGGTCTTCGACCAGCTTGCCGGAAATGACATCTACATAATTGGCATTGGTGATGAAAATAGGTTTTTCGGAAGTGTGTATCAGCTGGCTCGCTAAATCCTTGAGGTATTGGTTATCGGCTTCTTTCTGAATATCTTGAAGCTGCTCCAGATGTTCACGACCCCAGCCTTCAGGAATAACCCCAAACCAGCCACCGCCATCGGTGGCAAAGAAGTTATAGTCATCATCATACCAGGCAAAGTCTGGGGAGAAGCCGAAGCCGGTAATGCCAATTAAATGAACGGTTTTCTCTTGCTGCCCATTACTTAGCGTTACAGAATCCAGCTTGATCATAGCCGCTTCGCCACTGGGTAATAGCTGCACCTTGCCGTTTTCAGAATTGCTAATCGCTTTTAGTAGCGCACTGTTAGCAACGCCAGTTCCGTCCATAGATACATAAAACTTTTTGCCATCAACTTTTTCTTCGCCTTGTTCGTTAGTACTTTTCCATTGGGCAATGCTGCCTTTCTGACTAAATGACTCATCAATTGGGGCACCAAACGCAGAAATACCTTTGACTGTTTGACTGGTAATGTAGCCCTGCTCATCAACGGTTATCACTTCCTCAATTTTTATCTGCCGGTTGTTCCAGCCAAGTTCCATATCACTACTAAAGACATTGCCAGATTGCTGCACAGACAAAGAGCCTGCCTGGTCTTCTTTGTTGTAGATGTTGTATTTGGTTAACTGTGTGACTGGAGCTTGCTGAGCGTTCTGTTGCTGAGCCAAATTTTCAGTCTGGCTTACCTGAGCAGTATTGTTTGATGCTTGCTCATCTTTTTTATCATCACAGGCAATTAGCTGACTAACCAGCAAGGCTACAGCCGCTACTTTGAAAATTGCTTTGGTGTTCATGATTATTATTCCCCATTGGACTTCTTGTGTTCTAAGAGCTTATAGAGCTGTTGTTTCACTGTCTATATTGGGCTGAGAACTAAATGTAAAAAGATGTGCATAAAAAAGCCCTAAGCCACATACCGTCGACCTAGGGCTGGGGAGAAATCACCAACTAGTTATTGAATTAGTTGATAAGGTTTGTATGACTCAAACGCTTGAACAAAAGAGTCTTCCTTAGCTTCGATTTGTTTAACCAGGTCGCACAAGGCATCCGCTTTTTCTTCAATAAGCTTCGCTTTGGCTTCATATTTGGTTTCCATTTCCTGACCAAACTTTTCCATACGCTCTTCGAAAGCTTTAACCTTCTCTTCGTTACCGCTCATAGCGGCAGCGATCATGGAAGGAATATTGACTTCGACAAACTCAGTGACGCTTTCTTCCATCAAAGCTTCAAATTCTTTTTCGAACTCAGCTCCTTCAAGATATTCACCAATCGCTTCTGGACGCAAATGTGAGTCACTGATGTGCTGTTTCAGCTCAGCTGCAATGGTATCCACTCGAGCGATTATCTCATCGGCTTTTGCTGGGTTGTGCTCCAATAAAACACTGGTTACATCGCGGACTGCGTCCAAAGCCAATAAAGAAGCATCTTCTGCAATGTCACTTGCCGCAGGTAGTAACTCACGAATTTGCTGTGCATATTCGTGCAACAATTGAGTCTGCTTTGCTGACAAGCTTTGTGTCTTACCATCCAACGACAGTGAATTGCTGTCTTTAATGACCACAGACTGTTGCTTATCTTTGGTAAAAACAATCTCATTACCATCTAGATTAACGTCATAAGCCATATCCACATCACATGTCTGGCTTTTTGCATTCGCTACACCCGCACCTGTCGCCATCATGACCGCAATGGCTAACGTTTTTATTGTATTGTTCATAGAATTTCCTCCGTTATTAGCAGCCTTATGTATGACTGCCCTTTTAAGATGCGCTTTATCCGTAAAAAGGTTTAGTCTTTGTTTGTGTAGATCCGGCACTTTGGGTAACAAAGTATTACAGAAACAGGCTATAGAAATGATTTGAAAAATTATTGAGGAAAATAAGGGAGATAAGGCTAACCACATTAGCCTTATCTCATAAAGAGAAGGGAGTTAGACGCCCATATTGCTTAAACTGTTCGAAATACGACGGACCAAACCCGCTAATGACGGGTGCTCTTGCTCAAATTCAACCAATCGATCCTGGAAACGCTCAAGGAAAAATTCGTCTGGGGCCTCGCGGCTATCCTGTAAAAACAGTTTTGACTCAACCACAAACTCTAGTCGGGTCAAGGCAGCCTCTTCTTTCTCAGACAGCTCATTATCGGTATCCAGCGCCTGAATAAGCTTTTCCGCTAATATCAGGATATCACTCTGGTTTTGGGTGGAATCGGACATATTCGCTCCTTTTGAAACATTCTTTTACTGATTGTAAGTCAAAGATACATAAAAGCCATTGGTCTTAATAGTTGTATCCCTTATAATTTGCCACGGTACTACAACAAAGAGAAGGAAACACATGAAAAAATTATTAATTGTTATCGTAATTGCTATTGCAGTTGCAGCGGGAATCTACTTTTACAAAGGTGGCGTTGCTACCGTAGCGGCCAAGGATAATTCTGTTCTTGCCTACGTGCCAGCTGACACCGTTCTATTTACAGGAAGTGTAACGCCAATCAGCTTCGAAGAAGCTATGGCCATGAGCCACAAGCTAGGTCTTGACCCATCAACTTTTATGGATATGCAAGACGACGCTTTTGAGCTGGGTCCAGACTCTCCAGATGCAGCACGCATCGCATTAGGTCTTTATGCGAAATACATGAAGTCTTTCGCAGACAAAACAACCGTTAAAACTCTAGGTATTACAGAAGCTCCAAATGCAGCATTCTATACTGTTGGCGCTTTACCAGTAATGCGTATTGAGTTAGACGGTTCAGATACTTTTGCCAAGTTAATCGAGCAAATCGAGACTGAGCAAAACATCGCAGCAGACATTAAGAACATGGATGGCGTTGAGTTCCGTGAATATGCGTTCTCAAACGACTCTTCGGTTCCTTATTCATTAGTGATCAGCTCACACGATAACCAGGCGGTTATGACTGTGAATACGCCACTAACCGATGATAAAGACATCAAAGTAGCCTTAAGCAAGCCAGAAAAAAGCATCGCTGACACTGGTCGCTTGACTGATATGATGGCTAATAACGACTATCTAGGTCATTCTTTGTTCTTCATTGACAACTTGGCAATCATGAAAGGCTTAACCAACCCTCAAACGAATAGCTTTGGTGTAATGGTCAATGACCTTCTAGTTGCTAACGGCATGCAAGGCGCTCTAGCAGACATGCAAACTCCTGCTTGTGCTTCTGAGTTTACGGCACTTACAGCTAACTGGCCTACTATGTCAGGTGGTTACACTGAATTCAGTGCTAACGAAGCTAACTTCAAGTTTATGCTTGAAGGCGCTAACGCTGATTTGCTTAAGAGCTTACAAGGCTTGCGTGGTCACTTGTCAGAAAACTTGAACAATGATGACTACGTCATGAGCTTCGGTATGGGTTTTGACATGGACCAAATGGTTCCTGTGATTACTGATGTTTGGCAGCGTTTGACGGAAACTCCTTATGAGTGTCCTCCACTAGCTGAAATGCAAGCTGGTTTGAAACAACAAAACCCAATGATGTTAGGCATGATGACTGGCATGGTTGCAGGTATCAAAGGTATCGGCTTCGGTATCGTTGAAATGGACATGGCAGGTTTAGAGCAAGCTTCATCTAACCCAATGGCTGTAGCTGACAGTATGCAAATGATTGTTACTGTAAGTGCACAAAAACCACAAGACTTATTGATGACTTTAAGCTCATTTGCGCCGCAATTTGCACAAATGGAACTTAAAGACGGTGGTGATGCAGTATCGTTGCAAGATCAAATGGGTATGCCAGCAAGTATTGCACTTCGCGGCCATGACTTAGTTATGTTGGTTGGTGCTGATGCTCTATCTCAACTTCCAAGCATTAAGTCAAACGACGATCTTTCAAGCAACGGCTTATTCAGCATGAGCATGAACTTTGGCAAATACATGGAACTTATCTCTTCGGTGATGAACGACATGGATGCTAACTCAGAAATGGCTCAAGACCAGAAAGCTATGTTTGATAAGCTTAAAGAAGTAGACGGTACTATCAAAGGTACACTTGATATTACTGACGAGGGTGTCGTTTCAGAGACCAGCTTCAAAGCGAAATAATCTAGTCTTCACTATTAGATTCAATCAAGCCCGGTTCGCCGGGCTTTTTTGTGCCCGCCTGCCATTACCACATCGGTTTCAATTGATTAACTGCTCATTATTTGATCTACGTCATCTATTCAACTCCTAGATTAGACTACTCTAATATTAATTGATATCTCGTCTAACACGCTTTGACGGGGATCTGAAAAGGAGTCAGCAATGAAAAAGATTATCGTATTAGGAGCAGGTATTGGCGGTATCCCAATGGCTTACGAGTTAAGGGATGAACTCAAGGATGTTGCGGAAATAACCGTGGTCAGTGATCTTCCTTATTTTGAATTTACCCCATCCAATCCCTGGGTCGCAGTTAACTGGCGTAAGAAAGAACAAATCCGAGTTGATCTCGCTGAAGTTTTCGCAAAGGGAAAGATAAACTTTATCCATAGTGCCGCCAAAAAAGTAAACCCTGAAAATAATCAGGTTGAATTGGATAACGGCGACACGCTTGATTATGACTACCTGGTCATCGCCACAGGTCCTGCACTGGCGTTTGATGCCGTTAAAGGCCTAGGTCCTGAGCATTTCACTCATTCAATCTGTAAGACCGACCATGCAGACAGCACGCGCGAACATTGGGACAAGTTTGTTGAAAACCCAGGTCCGATAGTGGTTGGTGCGGTGCAAGGTGCATCCTGTTTTGGCCCTGCGTATGAATACGCACTGATTCTCGATACTGACTTGCGTAAACGTAAAATCCGCGATCAGGTACCGATCACTTTTGTGACTTCTGAACCCTATATTGGACATCTAGGATTAGATGGCGTTGGCGATACCAAAAGTCTTTTAGAGTCAAAATTACGTGATGCCAATATTAACTGGATAACCAATGCCAATGTTGATGAAGTCACTGAAGATGAAATTCACGTCACCGAACACTTACGTGACGGGCAAACTATCAAGCATGATCCGTTAAAATTCAAACACTCAATGTTGCTACCCTCCTTCCGTGGCATTGATGCCGTGTTTGGTATTGAGGGTTTAACCAATCCGAAAGGTTTTATCCTGACCGATAAGTATCAACGTAACCCAACCTTCAAAAATGTCTTTGCGGTTGGTGTTTGCGTTGCTATTCCACCTATCGGTAAAACTCCAGTTCCCGTTGGCGTGCCAAAAACTGGCTATATGATTGAATCCATGGTTACCGCAACCGTTCACAACATTAAAGCACTGATTGAAGACAAAGAGCCGAGTACCGAACCAAGCTTAAATGCCATGTGCCTGGCAGACTTTGGTGATGGTGGTGTAGCATTTATCGCTAAACCACAAATACCGCCGCGCAACCTGAATTGGTCTGGTAGTGGTAAATGGGTACATTACGCCAAGGTAGTATTTGAGAAATACTTCTTACACAAAGTACGCCGAGGAACTTCCGAGCCTTTCTGGGAAAAGTTTATTATGGATATGATTGGTGTTAAGAAGTTGAAGAAGAAATAAATACAACAAAGGGCGACTAAACAGTCGCCCTTCTTTTATCAAGCAATAGTAAACTAAGCCGCTTTAATCTGTTTCGCTTTTAGCGCCTGCTCAAGATCGCCAATAATGTCATCCACATGCTCAAGCCCAACCGAGATACGAATTAGCGTTTCACTGATTCCTGCAGCTGCTCGCTCTTCTGGTGTATAAGGCGAATGCGTCATTGATGCTGGATGCTGAATCAAAGTTTCAGCGTCACCTAAGCTCACTGCTATACGACACATTTTAAGGCTGTTCATGAAGCGAACGGCATCATCGAATCCACCTTTCACTTCAAAGGCAATCACACCACCAGCACGCTTCATCTGCTTACCAATTAAATGGTGCGCCGGATGACTTTTAAGACCTGGGTAATACACTTGCTCAATCTGATCATTAGCTTCTAAAAATTCAGCTACTTTCTCTGCATTATCACAATGACGTTCAACTCGAACTGAAAGTGTTTTAAGACCACGAATAATTAGCCAGGCATCATTTGGACTCATCACCGCGCCCATATCTTTCAGCGTGGTCATTTTGATATTTTCAATCTGCTCGGCACTGCCGCAAGTAATACCGGCTACGACGTCACCATGACCATTTAAGTACTTGGTCGCACTGTGAATGATCAAGTCCATACCAAAATCGCTCGGCTGCTGTAGCACTGGCGACATAAAAGTATTATCAAGAATAGTTAACATGTCGTGTCTTTTTGCGATATCAGAAATGGCCTGCATATCAGCACAAACCAGATTGGGGTTAATCGGTGTTTCAAAATAAATCAGCTTGGTGTTTTCTTTGATGGCAGCTTCGACTTCAATAGGCTTTGTAATATCAACAAAGGTTGCTTCGATGCCTAAATCTTTAAACTTATGATTGATTAGAGCAAAAGTACAACCGTACAAAGCAGCAGATGCGACCAGGTGATCACCAGTTTTTAAGTTCGCCAATAAAGTTGCTGAAACCGCACCCATTCCCGAACCAAAAGCTGCTGCTTCTTCGGTGTTTTCCAAAGCCGCCATTTTTTGCTCTAGTTCACGTACTGTTGGATTACCTAATCGGCTGTAAATATAACCCTGCTCTTCTCCCGCGAAGCGGCTTGCGCCCTGCTCGACGTTATCAAAGACAAAGGTTGATGTTTGGTGGATAGGGGTTGATAGTGATCCAAAACTGGGATCGCCGATGCGACCGGAATGGATCGCTTTGGTTTCGATATTGCTGAACTTACCTGAACTCATACGACTCTCGCTCTTGATTCTCGCCAAAATTAATCATCAAGAATATTGATAGCCGTCGTGGCCTTCACCTCCTTCAATACCAGCGTGGTATGAACTTTGGCGACTCCTTCCAGTGGAATCATCTTCTTTGATATAAAGTGCTCCAAAGACTGAGTGTTTTTCACTGCGACTTTAAGCACATAATCATATTCGCCAGTGACATTGTGGCACTCTAAAACTTCTGGCCAGGACGTCACCCTATCTAAAATATTCTGAATCTGTTCAAAACGATGTAACTGCAAACTAAATTCAACAAAACATAAATTGTCGTAACCAATTTTCTGTCTATCAACCAAAGCAACGTAACGGGCAATAACACCCTTTTGCTCCAATCGCTTTACTCGGGCATGAACCGCCGGAGGCGACAGGTGAACCTGCTTAGCAAGTTCAGCATTGGTCAATCGACCATCTTTTTGCAAAATCTGCAGAATCTTCTGATCCACAGAATCCAGTTCTATTTCGTGTGAATATGTTACCATTATGACGACTCTCAACTGAATGATATTAAGAATATTATCAGAAATGACGAATATTTACAGATATAAAGATTTAATAACAAGGAATTATTCGTAAGGCTATGCTTTAAGCAAAGACAATATGAAGAATCTTCGGTCAAAAACTTCTGGTCAGACAAGAAACCAGCTACACTGGAGTCATTCACTCCATAAAACTGATAATAATGAAGCAGTTAGTTATCTTACTTCACGGCATGGGCCGCACCCGCTTTTCCATGTGGTCTTTAGAGAAGCACTTTAAGCAGCAAGGATATAAGGTACTCAATGAGTCCTATGACTCGCGGACAAAGCCGATTGAGGTTATTGCCGAAGAACACATTGGCAAGCTTCTACAGTCCGCCAATAGCGATGACTTTGAAGCGATTCACTTTGTCACCCACTCCCTTGGCGGCATCATGCTGCGCTATTACTTAAGTCATCATGCCATTGATAAGTTAGGTCGTATCGTCATGATCGCGCCCCCCAACCAAGGCAGCGAGGTGGCAGAACTCTACCGAGATAAGCTGTGGTATAAACTCGCTACCGGCAAACCCGGGCAGCAACTGTATATTCATAACAATCCGCTACTTGAGCAGCTGAAGCCAATACCAACCGATGTTGGAATCATGATCGGCACCAAATCCTCTGATCCCTGGTTTAATCATGCCTTCGCGGGACCACACGATGGCAAAGTCTCCGTTGAAAGCGCCCGACTGCCTGAAATGAAAGACTTCATCACCGTCGACCACGGCCACACCTTCATCATGAACAACAAAAAAGTACAGCAACACATAGAACGCTTTTTGCAACATGGAATTTTTGAGCATTAGCCTTCAAATAGATAAAAAAAGAAGATTAAATTAGTTTCAATGATATTTAATATTGAGCACTAAGCATCGGCTAGCACCAAATACCCCATTAAAAGTTAGCCTCAATGTTCAAAATCATAGTGTAAATTGGGCAGGACAGCCCAATTTAGCAAATTCGAAACATGGATGTTTCGTTTTGCGGCACGTTAAGTGATTTTTAATGTTGAGGGTAGCGCGAAGCGACTAACTTTTAGGGCGAGTTTTTTGGTTCGTTTTTTGCTCGTTCAAAAAATGAACATTAGAATTAAATATCTATCAATATATTTATCCCGACGCAGCTGATGCTTAACTTTGAATACTGAGATAAAGACACAAAAAAGCCCGCAAACTGCGGGCTTCTTCTTAGTTCAATTTCGAAATTCTGATATTAACTGTCAGAACTATCAGAACCATTTTCAAGTTTCTCTTCATGTTGAAGATCATAAGGAGGAGGATTACCGCCCTTACCTTTCAGGTAATGATCCATCCAACGCATTAAACGCATAGAGTAATCCAGCTGTGCAGCCGCTTTGCGATTACCATGACCTTCACCAGGATAGAGAACCAAACGAACAGGCGCATTACCTAATGTTTTCAGGTAACGGTACATCTCCATTGATTGCGATGGATGTACGCGAGTATCGGCTTCACCGTGCATAATCAACAAAGGCGTTTTACCTTTTGGTGCATGATAAATCGGGCTGGTTTCCAGCATCCACTGATAATCATCCCAAGGCCACGCACGAGCATGAACTGCCTGCATTTCGTTAGGAATATCAGTCGTACCAAACTTGGAAAGCTGGTTTGAAATGCCTACAAACATAACGCCTGCCGCATAGTGCTCTGACAATGCAGTTGAAGACCAGGCCGTTGCATAACCGCCATAAGATCCACCAGTAATACCTGCTTTATCGGTATCAACCATGCCATCTTTTACTAGTGCCAGCTTACCGTCAAGAATATCAGTAAACTCAGGGTCAGCGTATGCATGCTGATCCAAACGAGCGAATTCATCACCACGACCGGTACTGCCTCGGTAGTTAGGGAAAAGTGAGAAATAGCCTTGCGCAGAAGCATATTGTGCAGGGTCACCATAATTGGTATTCCAACCATTAGAATCGTGCGCTTCTGGGCCACCATGAACAAAAGCAATCATCGGGTAACGCTTGCCTTTTTTATAGTTCAATGGATATACCAGAACGCCTTGAATTTTTAGCCCATCGCGCGCTTCATATTCATAAGCGACCTGCTTACCAAGCGCTTTATCCGCTAACCAAGAGTTACTGTTGGTCAGGCGCTCAAAGCCTTCTGCATTAAAGGCATAGACTTCACGAGGATGCGAAGCTGTATCAGTCATGGCATAGATGTCACCATTGTTAGATACGCTCAAACGACGCTGAATGCCGTTACCATAATCAACCACTGGACGGTCAGCAATTTTGCGCTTGATAGCAGCTCTAACGATGCGGCTTTCTACACCCTGATGCTCGATGTAAATGACATCGTCACCCTGCCATGCAATATCCATCACATGGCTGCTCAAATTAGCAACACGCTTATAAACCGTCTCATCATCAACGTTAGCAATATATAAAGCGCCATTGGTTGGATCGTTGTAATCATTTGCGCCCAGGAAAGCAATCTGCTGGCCATCAGTTGACCACACTGCTTTGCCCTGCTTGCCTTCAGTTTTAAAGCTGGCAACAATATCGCCATCCAGATCAACAACCTTTAAAGACTTCTTCATATAGATGTCATCAATCAAAGATGTTGGTGACGTTTGAATCATTAACTGATCATTTACTGGAGAGAAAGCGACTGAGAGGACGTGGTCTTTAATATCCAGTTTTTCTGGTTTTTGAGAATCTTCCTGCGAAGCTAATTCATAAAGCCACGCATGAGTCATTTTAATATCTTCTTCATAAACCTTGGCTTTAAAACCTTTTTTATCAAGCTTCTCTAAATGCTTCGGATCCTTCTCTTTGGCAAGAAAAACCAGCTTAGAACCATCATGACTGATAGTGTATCCACCGATATCGGTTTCAAAGCTTAAAACTTGCTGAGACTCACCACCATCAACTGGGATTTTGTAAAGCGAATTATGCTTGTCTTCACCGCGCTTGGAGGTGTAATAGATTGCTGAGCTATCATGTGCCCACTGTACACCACCGATGCTAACCTTGCCGGTAATGAAAGGACGGGCTTCGCCACCTTTCTTCATTACAAACAATTGATTCCAGGCAGTGCCATCTTCATCGACATACGGCGTGCGTGGTTTAGATTGTGTAAATGCAATGTAGTCACCATTCGGTGAAACATCTAAAGAAGTAACAGACTGTAACTTCGAAATATCTTCCAAAGTCATGCCTGTATTTGCCATCAAGCCTGTAGAGGCAAGAAGCAAACTCATAGAAATCAATAACTTTTTCATTGGTCCCCTTACGAACGTATCAATTAAGCCAAAAAATAATGAAATCAAAATTAACAAAGTGGACAGCATATAAAAAATCCAACCTCAGTGCCAGCCCATAAACTTATTGGCTTTGTAAAGATAATCTATGCAGAAATGCTTTGTTACATTTGGAAAATTGCCAGAACTGGCGGCTTTGTTAAAGTGGGGGTGTGGAATTAGTATTAACTACCCCTTAGTGCTAAATCCCGCATCTCAAAATACCTCCTTCTCATTTTGAGACGCAACTTTTGCCCGCCTACTTTAGGCGGGCTTTTTTTTGTCCATCTGAATGCGCAAACTCGCTTTAAAGATCGGTTTGAAAATAACTTCGATTTCAGACTGACTAAATGTCGGTTTAAACTCCTGATATAAACTCTCAATAATGGCCTGCTCTCTTGTTGGGTCATAATCAGTCATACCCAGTTGTTTTTTCTCTTCACTGAGCCTTAGAACCAGTTGTGCCCGCTTTTCCACCAGCACCATCAACTCCCTATCCAGTTCATCAATGTCTGAGCGTAAGTTCTGTATAATCTCTGAGTTCACCGTGGATCCACCGTATTCATTAAAAACCATGGTTTAAGTATGGGTAAGTGCCGTCTATTATAGTAGAATTGCGACCAAAGTTGTTAAAAGCCTTTATCGGCTTGTTTAAACCATTATGACAGAGCGCAAAGACACCATTTTCGCAGAGCCGCAGGATATCAAGAAATTCGAATTTGACCAAAAGGTGGTCGAAGTCTTTCCGGACATGATTAAACGATCAGTGCCAGGCTATACCACAATCATTCAAGGTATTGCTGAAATAGCCCAACGCTTTGTTCAGCCGAATAGCACCATTTACGATTTGGGCTGCTCGCTTGGTGCTGCCTCTTTGGCGATTCGGCAAACTGTCGATCGCTCTGATTGCAAGATTATTGCCATTGATAACTCACCGGCCATGATTGAACGTTGCCAGATGATTCAGTCGAGCTATAACTTTGCCATGCCGATTGAAGTCATGGAAGCCGATATCAATGAGCTTGAAATGTCATCAGCCAGCATGGTTATTCTGAACTTCACGCTGCAGTTTCTACCTCGCGGTCATAGGCAGGAACTGGTTGACCGTATCTATGATGCCCTCCTTCCTGGTGGCTGTCTGGTGTTATCAGAGAAGATAACACTTCAACATAAAGCTCTCGATGAACACATTATCGATCTGCATCATGACTTCAAAAAGCAGAACGGCTACAGCGATATGGAAATAGCGCAAAAACGTGCAGCGCTAGAAAATGTGCTACTGCCAGATACTCGAGAAAAACATTACAAGCGCTTTGCCAATGCGGGCTTTAGCGAATACGACAGTTGGTTCCAGCAGTATAATTTCGCTTCTTTTATCGCCGTTAAATAAAATAGCACTATTTCAAAAATGATTAATTTCACTAACTCTTATAAAGCCATTGCCGATACTCGACTTTATCCGTGGCTTGATCAATTCAAGCAGGCCGTCAATGACCGCATGGCCGACTATACCCATGGAAATCTAAGCGACTGGATCAAATTGCTTAAGCAACTGCCTGACATCACGCCTGATCATATTGAGCTGGCCAGCAAAGTAGAAATTGGTAGTGCTTCTCAATTATCAGAAGCTGAGCAGCAAGAGCTCAAGCAGTTGTTAATGAAGTTTCATCCATGGCGTAAAGGCCCTTTTCACTTGTTCGGGCAACATATCGATACTGAGTGGCGCTCGGATTGGAAATGGGATCGACTTAAAGACCAAATTAGCTCACTCGAAGATCGTATTGTTTTAGATGTGGGTTGCGGCAACGGTTACCACTGTTGGCGTATGGCCGCACAAAATCCAAAGCTGGTGCTCGGCATTGACCCATCGCAATTATTCTTAATGCAGTTTGCAGTGATGCAAACCTATTTGGCCGACTATCCGGTTCACTACTTGCCGGTTGGTCTTGAGTACCTACCAGAAAACTTATCGAATCAAGGTTTCGACACCATTTTTTCCATGGGAGTTCTTTATCATCGCCGTTCACCCATTGACCACATATTGCACATGAAAAACCTGCTGCGTCCAGGTGGCGAACTGGTGCTTGAAACCCTTGTCATTGACGGTGAACCTGATCAGTGCCTGATTCCCAAAAACCGTTACGCACAGATGAATAATGTCTGGTTTATACCAACCACCGGCATGCTGAAAAACTGGCTGGCAAAGCTTGATTTTCAGGATATCAAAATCGCCAATGTCGCTAAGACTGGGCTTGATGAACAACGCGCAACCGATTGGATGACCTTTCAGTCACTTGAAGACTACCTAGATCCACAGAACAAAGATCTGACCATTGAAGGCTACCCCGCTCCAAAGCGGGCTGTGATGATTGCTACTAAACCGGGTAAGCGCGGCAAAGCAAAGGCTGGCAACTAATGGCTGATTATCATATTGTCCCTTTCTGCCCTGAGCCGGTTCGCATTCTACATCCTGACAAGCATTTCTTATTCGTCAATAAACCAGCCGGCTTATTGAGTATCCCCGGACGTCACGAAGAGAATAAGGACTGCGTGGTTACCCGTTTGCAAAACCACCCGAAATCAAAAACAGCTTCAATCGTGCACCGTTTAGATATGGCAACATCTGGCGTTATGATATTGGCTCAAACCAAGTTTGCTCATCGCGAAATCAGCAAGCAGTTTGAATTGCGTCAAACCGACAAATACTACATCGCTGTTGTAGACGCCATTGTTGAAAAGGACAGTGGTGTTATCGACCTGCCGATGATTGCCGACTGGCCGAATCGACCTAAACAAAAGATAGACTTTGAAGAAGGCAAAAAAGCTGTAACCGAATGGGAAGTGCTCGAGCGCGATTTGGAGAAACAAACGACTCGCTTAAAACTTAAACCCATAACCGGCCGTAGCCATCAGCTACGTTTGCACTGTTTCGAACTAGGCCACCCCATTCTTGGCTGCCACCTGTACCACAAAAACGGCTCAGAAACTAAAGCGAAACGACTACTACTCCACGCAGCAAGCCTGACCATTACTCATCCAAAATCCTGCAAAAACATCACAGTCGAATCACCCTGCCCGTTTTAGCTTGATAAACTCATGAATAATTGTGAAAATACGCCCGCTTTAGCACCTGTAGCTGGGACTACCCCTTCTTCGAAAGAAGATAGGGTACAACTGGATTAGAGCGAAGCTCTAAAGTAATCTCAGTGCATGAGAAGTTTAAAGAAACATTTGAGTATATAAATTATGGACCTGTAGCTGGGACTGCCCCTTCTTCGAAAGAAGATAGGGTACAGCTGGATTAGAGCGAAGCTCTAAAGTAATCTCAGTGCATGAGAAGTTTAAAGAAACATTTAAGTATATAAATTATGCACCTGTAGCTGGGACTGCCCCTTCTTCGAAAGAAGATAGGGTACAGCTGGATTAGAGCGAAGCTCTAAAGTAATCTCAGTGCATGAGAAGTTTAGAGAAACATTTAAGCATATAAATTATGCACCTGTAGCTCAGCTGGATAGAGCGTTGCCCTCCGGAGGCAAAGGTCAGAGGTTCGAATCCTCTCAGGTGCGCCATTTCCTTGACTAAGAAATACTCTGCTCCGAACTCTGAAAATGTAAAACAGCCTTATCAACGGACTGTTTTATTTCTGATTCATATTCAGACTCAATCTCCATCATCAGTTTTGTATGCATCATCTTTTCTTTAGTTTTTAGATCCTTCCAGCCTTCGTGCGTTGGAATATGCGCAGTTTTATCATAAATGGTATAGAAGACTGTAAAGTTGTCTCTTAGCTGCTCATCTAATCGCAGCTGATCAATAAGAACTTTCAGCCGAATGCAGCCTTCAATTGTTGGGCACTGCTCATGCTGCATAGCTTTAGCAATAGAGATGATACTTTCAATAATTGATTTAATCTGAGCATCATGCTTTTCAACTTGAGCTGCCTCTGATTGCTCAATAGCTTCCTTCTGCTTGTTAAGCTTATAAAGAAGAAACGTTGCATAACTGGCAAGAGCCAAGGTTATAAGTCCTGCGATGATGTAAAAAGTAGTCATAAGATTTAAGCTTTTAAAAGTATGTGGGCATTGTACTGGAAGTCATGATAATACAAAAATTCATAGATTACTTACCGATCATCTGTTCAATAATCGGAAACACCCGCTCAAACTCGGTGAAGCGATGTGAGCCAGTTTGGAATCTATGTATCGGGTAAATGCCTTCCAGCTCTTTAGCGGTCTTTTCGGAATCGAGCACTTCGTCATCCATGGCTAAAACTACTTCGCATTGCCCATAAGGTTCGCTGGTAACTTTATAGTGATTAAAATCTTGCAGATCTTTTGTGGTCACTTTGATAATTTCATCAAACTCGCCATAGACTTTGAACTCACCAGTTTCCAGTGTTCTATCGGGGTGCAACGATGGATTAATCATTAATGATTTGATGGGAAGTTCGGAAGCCAGCCATCTTGCCCAAAAGCCACCCAGCGAGGTTCCAACGACGATTAAATCATCATCTTTACCAATCAGTTTTTCATATTCATTAATGAGTATTTCTTCAGCTACCACCGGTGAGTGCGGTGTATAACTGATGCCCTGAACATTACAGTTTGGGAAGGCCTTTTGCATAGCATTGACTTTGGGGCTTTTGGCGGAACTTCGAAACCCATGTAGATACCAGATATTCATTATAAACCTTATATTCGATTAAGACTTTGGGCTATACAGTTCCATCATGCCGTGCACCGTCTTTTTCATAGCATCACGGAAAGCTTTTGGCCTGATGACTTCAACCTGATCGCCAAAGCCCAGTAACCACCACTTTACTGATTGAGTAATATTGATCGTTGCGGTAACGCGTACTCTCCCGTCTTTAAGCTGAGTCAATTGTTGATCTTTTGATAATGGAGTTTCATTCAGGTGTTGTGCGGTGTGATGACTAAAAATAAGCTCAAGGCTTTGCTCATCATATAAACTTATATCAAGCCCACCCTGCTCCAGATACTGCCGGATATCGAACCCAGCAATTCGCTTGGGCAGGCTGTCGAGAATCTCTATTTCGTTTATACGGTGTATCGCAAATTGAATTAAGCCCTCTGCCTTTTGCCCTTCATAGGTAGCGATCAGGTAACTGACCTGCTCCTGTTGTACGACACCTTGTGCGCTGACAATGTAGTCTTTAGTTTCACCGCCTTTTTTAGTGTAGTTCATCTTGAACTGTTTATTGAGCAATAATGCCTTATAAATATCCAACAGATGATTAGCATTGAATGTCGCTGGCTCAAGTGGATAGACTTTTGGGTAAATGGCGACCCGCTTTTCCCAGTCAGCATATTTGTATTTTTCACTCTTCAGTGCCAGCTTTGCTTCTTTGAAATAAGGAGCAAGTGCGTCGAGGCTGGCTTCAGGTAATAAACTATGAGTGTATTTTTCCATCAATAAAAAGCCCAAAGCCAAGTCAGGCCCCATTTTCTTCAGTGATATGTGTGAACCTTGGGGAAAATAGTAATAATTTTCACGCCCCATCGTTTTGACATGCACACCAAATACACGCTCAAGCATGGCCATATCGCGCTGGATACTACGCTTGCTTAAATTGCCAAGGTTATGACTCGCTTCTAGATATTCAATCAGGTCGTTAACGGTGACTTTTTGTGGCTCGGTGGGAATACGCCTGAGAATGGCAAGTTGTCGTTCAATTTGGCTAACTTCTTTTACCGCCATGAGTTTCCTTTTTTATTATTCAGAAAGTACGACACAATATGACGCACTACAGGGCTAATATCAAGCTTGAGAAAACGGGTTGTGAGTTATTTAGGCCATGGTCAGCTTTGAGTAGTTTTGCAGCCAGTTTTCTCGCCCCTTTTGACACTTCCACTTTTCGTCACAGGGCTAAAGCCATCAGTGTTTAAGGATGAACCTGAGGGCTTTTATTTTATTGGTCGGGACAATTCATGAACTTCCCCTTTACCAAGCAAGGGTCATTCCGACTCTTTAAGCACCAAACTTACCAGTTTATGAACTAAGGGTGATACCAGGAAAATCGCAGGGAAGGCAACAACGAAGGCGAAGGCCCAAGCTTTCAGCCATATCATGACAATGTTACTCACAAAACCAACGTTAAAAACGCTGATGATAAATGACATAATGCATGACATCAGCAATGACATGAAAAATGAAAAAACGATGCGGTGATGTTTTGGGTTAATCATGTGATAATCCGGCTGTTCTTAATTAAGCGGAAGGATATAGTGCTGTAGCCGCTGCTGCAATCCGCTTATTGTATAAGACTTATATAAATTAGCTATGAATAATCCTATCACTTAATTGACGTAAGGTTACTCACAAATAACTCGCCAACACTTCTTAAAATTGTTACTTTCGTGACAGTTACAAATAATTGAACAAACTATGCCTAATAGCATTTTCCTACTTGATGAAGCACCTCTCTTTCCTGATGCTCGATTAGCTCAAGATGAACCTAATGGCTTGTTGGCAGTTGGGGGTGATTTATCAGTTCCAAGACTGATTGAAGCCTATCGACATGGGATTTTCCCATGGTTCTGTGAGGATGAACCAATTTTGTGGTGGTCACCGGACCCTCGCTGCGTATTTATGCTTGATGAGATCCACGTATCTCGCTCACTTAGACGAGAGCTCAATAAAGCTCGCTACACAATAACCATTAATCGAGCCTTTGGCCAGGTTATGCAACAGTGCGCCGCACCGAGAGCCGATCAGCCCGAAACCTGGATTTTGCCTGAAATGCAGCAAGCCTATATCAAACTCCACCAGCAAGGATTAGCGCACTCTATCGAAGTCTGGGAAAACATAGACGGTGAGGAGCTTCTAGTTGGTGGCATGTACGGTGTCAGTATCGGGCGATTTTTCTTTGGTGAGTCCATGTTCAGCCGTCGCCCCAACACTTCCAAGATTGCCTTAGTCTATTTAGCACACACCCTAAAACAGGCCGGTTTTTCGATGATTGATGCCCAGGTGGGTAATCCGCACTTGTATCGAATGGGAGCGCGGGATATGGCTCGGGAGGAGTTTTTATGGCTGTTAAAGCAAGAAATTAACTGGCAACAGCCCCCAAACTTATGGCAAAGTAAGATTCTAAGGGAGTGGAAAGACTGAATGGTCAACAGGCCCTCTCAATATGCGAGGCTCTTGTTATGAGTAACAAAGAAAAAAGCACTCAACATATTAAGCTCTATGCAGGGCCAGAGCACGCCTGTGGCTATATAGACAACCAAACAGCTGTTTCGTTATTTGCTGACCCTTCGCTCCCGATGAATAACGCCCTGTACTCGGAGCTAAGCCGCCTTGGGTTTCGTCGCAGCGGTAATCATGTCTATCGGCCAAAGTGTCCTCATTGCTCTGCCTGTCAGCCCTTTCGCGTTCTAACCGAGCAATTTAAGCCAAGTCGCAGCCAAAGACGCATTTTAAAGGCCAACCAAGATTTAAGTGTCCATTTTGAGCCTGCCAAACCCAACCATGAAGATTACGAGCTTTATGAACACTATGTCACCGAACGACATAGAGATGGGGACATGTATCCACCTTCATTTGATCAGTATGCAGATTTCCTCTTTTCTGACTGGTGCAAGTCCGCGCAGATTAGAGTTAAGGACGGTGAACAAACAGTTGCCATCATGTGTCTGGATTTACTGGATGATGGTTTATCGGCAGTCTATTCTTTTTTTGATACTGACGAACGCTATAAAAGCCTAGGCGTCTTCCTGATTATCAAAACCATCGCATTAGCTCGTAAGCTCAATCTACCTTATGCTTATTTAGGTTATTACATTCAAGACTGCCATAAAATGAGCTACAAAAGTTCATACAAACCAGCCGAGGTTTTGCATAATAATCGCTGGAAACTGCTCTCAGAAACCATCCCAAGCTCTGACATCAGCTTACCCAGCTATTAACAATCCCACTCTATTGCTGACTTACTTATCGCTCAACTTTGCAAAATTAAGCCTAATTAACCTTTAATGACACAAAATCTTTGCGATTATTGTCTAAATAGTGCATTATACGCGCGCATTTTTTGAACATTTTGTTGAAAAGTCAAAGAGGAGAAACGGGCTTAACATGGCGAAAGAAGACGTAATTGAATTAGAAGGTAAAGTGTTAGAAACCTTGCCGAACACTATGTTTCGAGTAGAGCTCGAGAATGGTCATATTGTTACTGCACACATTTCAGGTAAGATGCGTAAAAACTATATTCGTATCTTAACCGGTGACACTGTTACTGTTGAAATCAGCCCTTATGACTTATCCAAGGGTCGCATTACTTTCCGTGCCCGTTAATTGGAAGCATTAGATGAAAAAAGGCGCTCAAAGCGCCTTTTTTTGTTTTTATATATATGTCAGGAAGTTCCCTGCGGGAGTTTCTCCATATGTGGCTCTATTCGAATATCCAGCTCATCATCCTTCATGCCGACATAGACATCTCCGCCTTGCATTAACTTGCCAAATAAAATCTCGTTCGCTAGTGGACGTCGAACTTTATCACTAATCAGACGAACCATTGGGCGTGCTCCCATGTTCTCGTCATAACCGTGTTTGGCGAACCACTCTCGCGCACTATCATCCACATGCAAGTTCACTTGCTTATCATCAAGCTGACCTTGAACTTCAGTTAAGAATTTATCAACAATCGACATAATGACTTTCTGTGGTAATGAATTAAACCAGACAATCGCATCCAGACGGTTTCTAAACTCGGGTGAGAAGGTGCGGTTAATGGCTTCTTCATTGTTGCGAGATCGATCCTGCTCTTTAAAGCCGATAGTACCTTTAATAATTTCCTGCGCACCGGCATTACTGGTCATTACCAGAACGATGTTTCGGAAATCTGCCTTACGGCCATTGTTATCGGTTAATGTGCCGTGATCCATCACCTGCAATAACAGGTTAAACACATCTGGGTGGGCTTTTTCAATTTCATCCAGCAAAACAACTGCATGCGGATTCTTATTGACCGCTTCGGTCAACAAACCACCTTGGTCGTAGCCCACATAGCCAGGAGGTGCACCAATCAGGCGTGACACCGTATGGCGCTCCATATATTCAGACATATCAATACGGATAAGCTCAACCCCCATTAAACGGGCTAGCTGCTTAGTGACTTCCGTTTTACCAACACCAGTTGGACCTGCAAACAGGAATGAACCCACAGGCTTATTCTCCTGACCTAAACCTGCGCGTGATAACTTAATCGACTCGGAAAGCGTTTCAATAGCCTTGTCTTGTCCGAACACAACCATCTTGAGATTACGCTCAAGGTTTTGTAGTAGCTTTTTATCCGTTGAGGAAACTGTTTTCTCAGGAATGCGAGCAATCTTGGCAATGACCTGCTCGATTTCATGGGGTGTAATGGTTCTTTTACGTTGATCTTCCGGCAAAATTCTTTGGCGAGCACCCGCTTCATCAATCACATCAATCGCTTTATCCGGCAGTTGACGGTCATTAATATATTTAGCAGACAGCTCTGCAGCAGCTTGAATCGCCTGCTTCGAATAAGTTACCCCATGATGTTTTTCATAACGATCTTTCAAGCCTTCTAAAATACCAATCGTGTCTTGTACTGTTGGCTCGTTTATATCAATTTTCTGGAAACGGCGTGCTAAGGCGTGATCCTTCTCAAAAATACCTCTATATTCCTGGAAAGTTGTTGAGCCCATACAGCGTAGCTCACCATTTGCTAAAACAGGTTTGATCAAGTTTGAGGCATCCATGGTGCCACCTGAGGCAGCTCCAGCACCAATTATGGTGTGAATTTCATCAATGAATAGTATCGCGTGTGTTTCTTTTTTGAGTTGTGCAAGAACGGCTTTTAAGCGCTTCTCAAAATCGCCGCGGTATTTGGTACCGGCTAACAACACGCCTAAATCTAACGCATAAACTACGGCATCTTTAATAACTTCAGGGACATCACCATCAACGATGCGTTTGGCCAAGCCTTCTGCAATAGCAGTTTTGCCAACACCTGCTTCGCCAACCAGTAATGGGTTGTTTTTGCGTCGGCGGCATAATACCTGGACTACACGTTCAATTTCATTAGCGCGACCAATCAAAGGATCAATTTTGCCCTGTTCGGCTAATTTATTGAGATTAACCGCATATTGATCGAGTGGACGCGGTTCTTGTGGCTCTTGCTCACCCTCTTCATGTTCAAGCTCAGGGAAATCATCATCTTCTTCTGAGCCAATACCATGTGAAATAAAGTTCACCACATCTAGGCGAGAAATATCTTGTTTAGACAGCAAGAATACCGCTTGCGACTCTGGCTCGCTAAACATGGCTACCAGTACATTAGCACCACTGACAGCCTCACGCCCCGATGACTGAACATGAAATACTGCACGTTGCAAAACACGCTGAAAACCAATAGTAGGTGAAATTTCAAACTCATCATCCTCGTCAGAGAATTGAGGTGTGGTTTGATTGATAAACTTCTCAAGATCAGATTTAAGAATCCCAACATCTGCACCGCAAGCACGCAGGACTTCCAAGGCATCCTTATTATCAAGCAAAGCTAGCATAAGGTGTTCGATGGTAATAAATTCATGACGTTTTTCACGAGCATCGTGAAAAGCATGGTTTAATGATTGTTCAAGTGCTTTATCCAGCATAATACCACCTACCTTTTGTAACGCTTAATTGAGTTACTCACCGTCTTCCGGCTCCATAACACATAACAAAGGGTGCTGATTTGCGCGAGCGAACTCATTGACCTGAACCACCTTGGTTTCAGCAATATCAGGCGTAAAAGTACCACACACACCTTGCCCTTCGTGGTGAACCTGCAACATAACCCGGGTTGCCTGCTCTGTATCCATTGTAAAAAACTTACGCAGTACATCCACCACAAAATCCATTGGTGTGTAATCATCATTAAGAATCAACACCTTATACATAGGCGGTTGTTTGAGCTTGGGTTTAGCATCGGCTACTGCTAGGCCGTGCTCATGCTCATGATCGTGGTTCTGATTGTGATTTTGGTCGTTACTCATAGCAACTTCTTTCGCTAAATGTCTCTATCATTATGGCATAAATGGGGCCATAGGTAAGCAAGTTCAACCTTTGCATTAAGTTACGAACAGTTTATAATCTCGGGCGTTTTTTGACAATTCAATATAAAAAGGAAAGGAAGAAAATGATATTTAATAAATTTGGCTTGGTTGCACTATTATCTTCTGGCTTAGCGCTAAGCTCTGTGTCACATGCAGAGGCAGATATCTCTGGTATTCTTGGCGGTGGCCTTGCCTTTGGTGGAGAAACGCTAGTCGATGATATTCGTTTCACTGACGGCTCCAGTGGCGACGTTAAAACAGGCGAAGGCTTTTGGTTGGATTTCGGTTTTAGAGCTGGCTTTGAAGGCTGGGCACTAAAAAATACCATTGGTTATAAAAGCGGCGGTGTTTTTGCATCCAATGGCGATGCAACTTTTTCGCGTATGCCGCTAACTGTGGTTGCTTCACTTGATAATAATGGTCATCTTTTTGGCGCGGGTTTTACTTATGAGCTAAACCCTGAGCTGGAACTTGATCTACCTGGTCTATACGGCACAGCAGAATTTGAGAATGCGCTAGGCTTAGTGCTTGAGTATGAAAACAACCATGATACTTGGGCCTGGGGCGTTCGTTACACTCACATCGAATATGATTATGATGCTACTGGCGAAACCTTCGATGGCAACAACATCGGTGCTTTTTTCAACTGGTATTTTTAAAATTGAGATAGAGTTACAAAAAGCGACTTCGGTCGCTTTTTTATTGCCTGATTTTTTAATCTTTTATTTAAACAGTGTCTTCGGTGTTAATAACCAATCCAGACGACCACTGTTTACTTTGATGTCCTGCCAATGGTTTGCCCGGAATGAGAGTCTGGCAATGGATGCTGTAGGGAATTTCACATTAGCCCCCATGGCTAACTCTGTAATTAGCGATGAGCACATGGGCTCGTGGGCGACCAGCATCAACTTATCAATAGCATCATCTTGCTTGTGTATAAGCTCGATAGCTTCTTCGGCACTGGCTAAATAAAGTTCACGACAAAACTGAACTTCACATTTCCAACTCCCTTTTTCTTTTGCAAGCGATAGCGTTTGTTTAGTTCTTACCGAAGTTGAGCACATGACCCTTTGTGGTGTCTGTTTAATCATAGCTAAATGCTTACCCATTTTTTCAGCAGCTATTTTGCCACGTTCAGCCAAAGGTCTTTCATGGTCACTTGAAAACCTGCCTTCCCAGTCCGACTTTCCATGCCTAAAAATATACAGCTTCTTACTTGAGGTTTCCTCACCTTCAAAATCAGCTTGGTTATGGTTCATAATGCTACATCCAACTAATGTGTTACGAGTATTATCATAGCGCTAGATAACAGCTTAATGACAGAAATTCTACAGCTTGAAGAAAGCTGCAATTATTTATGCAGATTAGTTTCGATTCTATTAGAATAGGGCCAAGAACTATTCACACAATAACAAAAGGGGCAACAGTGAAAAAAATAGAACACGGTTTTGAAAGAGCACTTTTCAGTAGTCGTTGGGTTTTGGCGCCATTTTTTGTCGGTTTAATTCTTTCGATTTTTATATTATTGGGTAGTTTTGCAAAAGAGCTTTGGCACCTGGTTACCCACTTTGGGGAACTTGGGGAAATTGCCACGATTCTCGGTATTCTGGCGCTTGTAGACATGACCTTGCTAGCCAACCTACTCATCATCATTATTTTTAGCGGCTATGAAAGCTTTGTCTCCAAAATTGACGTTTCAAACCATGAAGACCGTCCTGGCTGGATGGGTAAAGTAGGATTCTCAACATTAAAAGTAAAGCTTATCAGTTCAATCGTAGCGATATCGGGTATCGACCTATTACGAACTTACATGCAATTGGATAAGATGCCAGAGGCAATTGAAACCGATGTGGTCATGTGGAAACTGTTGATTCATGGGACCTTTGTTATTTCTGGATTGCTGTTTGCTGTTATGGATTACCTTACGACTAAGTCTGGTAATGACCATTAACTCTTGGCAAGCAATGAATTGCAAATACTCTTAACAAAAAAGCCCTCAATACGAGGGCTTTGTTTTATATCTTAAAGTAACACTAAGCTTCAGTTTCAACCTTGGCATCTTGAGCATTTTTAGCAACCGAAACAATACCATTGTTACGTCCACTTTCAGATTTATACATCTGGCTCTTACCAATTTGCTGCCCATTGGTAGCGTTCAGGGTAAAGTAAAAACGGCCATCTTTGGCTGTTTCCTTCGAGAAACGGTCACCATTTAAGGAGTTTTTGCGAACTGAATCGATGCCATTCTCACATGCAGACTGGGAACCATAGCCCTGACTTTGTAATATGGTTTCACCGTTACCGGCTTTAAGCACAAAATATAGCTTCCCATCTTTTCCTTTTGATATAACAAATTTTCCTGCCATAAGTTCCACCTTAAAATTATTTGATTAATGACAAAGCTGTTTACTTATTAATCAGCTAGTAACAATAATCCTCTTTTTGTAAGCCAACGGCAAGTAATAGCTCACAAATTTAACATCGCCGTAAAACTAACGAGTATGCTTTCCGCCAGTCCAGCCACCTTTGGTCAGAACTCTATCGCCCATTTGCTTTGGTGAATCTTCGAGATCAGTAGCCATAGAGTCATTCCAGCGATTTAAGAAACCATACAGACACACTGCCCCTAATATTTCTACGATTTGCTCTTCAGACCAATACTGCTTCATGCGAATCATTAACTCATCATCTACCGCATTGGGCACTGAACCTGCTGCTAGGGCATAATCAAGTGCAACCCGCTCTGCATCGCTGTATAAAGAACTGGTTTGATACTCCCAGATGGCATCCAGCTTTTCTTGTGAAATGCCATGAATGTTAGCCGCAATGAGTGAGTGAGCTTCACAATACTGACAACCTGCTGCACGGCTTGCAAAGTGTGCAATCAACCGTTTAAAACCTAAATCAACTTCACCTTCGGGATCCATCACCGCCTTGGTTAATACACCGAAAGCCTGCACCATTTTTGGTCTACGTTGCATGGTTAATAAGCTGTTTGGGATAAAGCCCAAAATTTCTTCGAAAATTTTAAAATCGCTGGCTAACTCTGGGTGACTATCAGCGGGTAAAGGTTTTAAATGTGCCACAAGTAACTCCTCAAATATTAAGATTAATTTTGAATAAAACAAACTCCAGTACCACCATGTCCGCAATAACCTGCTGGATTTTTTGAGAGATATTGTTGATGGTACTCTTCAGCTAAATAATAAGTTTTAAAAGCTTCTATCTCCGTAGTAATGCTCGGATAACCCTTAGCGCTCAAAAGTTTTTGATATTCTTCTCGACTGGTCTCCGCCAGTTCCTGCTGCGTTAGATCATGAGCTAATATTACAGAGCGATATTGAGTCCCAATATCATTACCCTGGCGCATGCCTTGAGTGGGGTCATGATTTTCCCAAAACAGTTGCAACAAGTCCTGATAAGAAATAACGCTGGGGTCATAGATAATTTGCACAGCTTCGGCATGCCCTGTAACACCAGCACAGACCTGCTCATAGGAAGGGTTCTCGAAGTCAGAACCAGCATAACCAACACTAGTCATAACGACGCCATCTTGTTGCCAAAATAGTTTTTCTGCCCCCCAGAAGCATCCCAGAGCAAAGGTCGCGATCTCCTGCCCTGCTTCAGGCTGGGTCATTATCGTCTTATGAAATACATGATGGTTCATGAAAGAACTCCAAGGGTTATCCAACTGTTAGAGTATCAGTTAATGGTAATGTTACAAAAAAGGCTTTCCGAAGAAAGCCTTTTTTGCGAAACGTTAGTAACAAATGGTTATTTGTTTACAATATCGTCAAGTGTTGCTTGCGCAAGAGGATGGTAGCCTGGACGAGCAACCTTATAAACGCGCTTGGCAAATTCGGCTCCCTGCTCTGTTTCCATAAGCTGCTTATAAAGTGGCACAATTAATTTACGTCGGCCAATGCTAATCAGGTAACTTTCAAGGCGCGGCATGACCACGTCATAGCCAGTTTTTAATGACAATAATAACCAGGCATGAGCGATTTCATTGTTAGTTGACTCAGTCAATTTGAACTCCATATCCATCGCCACCATGTCATCATTAGACATACCTGCCGGAAGGTTATTAATGAAATGCAACCACTCATGAACCGTCCATTTTTCAGTTCCAAGCTGGGCTAAGGTGATTTCACCGCTGAGAAGCTGCTTGGTTTTTTGATTAACAATGTTAAAAGCATCTGATGTTGGATTTGGCATCATCTCTGGCAACATGGGTTCATGAATCCAGATACGGATTTGCTCATCAGTTACAACACCTGGATGTTTATCTAAAAGGTTTTCTTTTAGGTAAGCTTCAAACTGTTGAGTAGTTATACTTTGGAAAGAAAAGTGATCGAAATAATTAACTAAGAACGCATCAAAAACTTCACGACCAAACTTCTCTTCCAGCCAAACCAGAAACATTTGACCTTTAGTGTATGGCACAGTTGAGAAAGCATCATCAGGGTCAGCACCTTTCAAATCCACATTTAAAACCGTATATTCTTTTGGTAAATCCTGAACTGCCTGGCGCAAATCCTGAACCGCTAAAGATTGCTCCATTAGAGCGCGTTCGCGGCCAAATAGCTCCTCCATAATGCGATTTTCAACGTAAGAAGTGAAGCCTTCATTGAGCCAAAAATCATGCCAGTTAGCATTAGTCACCAAATTGCCTGACCAGGAATGAGCCAACTCGTGAGCAATCAAACTAACGAGACTTTTGTCACCCGCAATAACGGTTGGCGTAATAAATGACAAACGAGGATTCTCCATACCACCATAAGGAAATGCAGGAGGTAAAATCAACAAATCATAACGCCCCCAGCGATATGGGCCATAAAGCTCCTCGGTAACTTTGACCATCTCTTCAGTGTCATCAAACTCAGCAACAGCTGCATCTAAGATTGCAGGTTCGGCATAAACACCGGTTCTATTGCTCATAGCCTTAAACTTCAGGTCACCGACGCCAATTGCAATAAGGTAGGTAGGGATAGCCTGTGGCATTTCGAAGCTGTACTCACCATCAAGCTCTGTGTCCGGCTCATTAAAGGCACTCATCACGGCCAATAATTCTTTTGGAGTGCGAATCGTTGCATTATAGGTAACACGCACCGCTGGGCTATCTTGAACTGGCACAAAACTACGTGCATGGATGGCTTGGGCCTGGCTGTACATAAATGGATGCTTTTTACCATCGGTTTGCTCAGGCGTTAGCCATTGCAGTCCGCTGGCTTGTGGTTGAGTTGCATAATGAACACGAACCTTATCAACACCCTCTTCTAAAGTTACTGTCAACTTTGAGCCCATGACATCATCTTTTTCAGCCAGCTCAAACTCACCAGCAACCCACTGATCATTTTGATAGAGCTCCACCTTCGAAACATCAATATCGCGTGTATCAAGCACTAACGCGCTGACATCATCTTTCAAACGATCAAAACTCAAGTCAACGTGCCCTTTAAGCGACTTCGCTGCAAAGTCTACAGTTAGATCTAGGTCTAGATGTTCAAGTTTTACTTCATGAAGGTTGCCATAAGTATGGTCATCGATTGGATTATGCGCTTTACGTTTTTCAACCGACTCCACTTTACTAACTTCGACTTCTTTGGTTTCAACTTGAGAAACGGCAGTTTCCTGTTTACTTTTCTCATCCGAACCATCTTGCTGACATCCTGCTAAGGCAGCCATCACCGCCAACGAGCAGAACAAGGTATGTTGTATTTTCATTCTAGTTACCGTGAAATTGAAAGTCTGTCATTTAAGCAACAAACAATTTATCTGTAAAGGCTTTACCACAATGGCCTATTGACGCTTGTTGAAAGGCAGTGCTAATGTAGCTTTTATCGAAGGCTTTGATATCAAAGAGTTACAAAGTCTCTGAATGAAGTTTGGCAGTTAAGTTTATGATTTTAATCAGGCTCTTTTATTTTATTACCATTAACTCTGCCACATTTTTTAACCCTGTTTAGTGCTATGCTCGGTCAAACATAAGAGGTTGTTAATCGACTTTTAGAGTCGTCAATAAAACCCAATGACATCTGTTTGACAAGAAGCCGTTAAGCACAACACCTTAAGGACTGACTTATGCCATCACAAGGTAGCGGCAATTTTGAACGTGGTTACATTATTCCGATTGGCGGATGTCTAAATTCAGTCAGTGACCGAGTTGCTGAGGAAATGCGCAGTATTTGTCTGACCTCTAAAGCAAATGCTTTAATCTTAAACATCAGCGAAGACCCGCAAGAAACTGAGCTTGAGCAAGTTTTAATCAATAACGGTTTCGCTCAATGTGAGACTCATGTTGTACGCAGTCGCCAGGATGCCTCAAGCCCAATCACCCTACAGCACCTCGTCGGAGTTGACCTGGTAGTTATTATTGGTGAGCGCCCATTGCAGATTTCTACGTTAATTGGTGGCACATCATTAGCCAAACAACTTCGTAAGCTCAACGCTGATGGTACTCATGTTGCTGGTTTGTATGGTGCGGCAGCTCTGCTTAGCGAGCACATGATTGCTGGAGGCAATGAAGCTAATATTCCAACCCAAGCTGGAGTAACTATGGCGCCGGGACTTGGACTGACCAATCGTTTTATGGTGGATTATCACTTTAAACAACAAGGAAGACTCGGCAGGCTTTTGACAGCTTTGTCTTATAACCCATTTACTATCGGGGTAGGAATTGATGATGGTACGGCTTTATTTATAAGTCCTAAGGACGAATTACAGGTCTACGGAGGTGGCGCAGCTACTTTGATTGATCCCTGTAATCTTCAATATTCGTCCATGGGGTCAGCGGGAAGTGGAGATCCAATTTCCTTGTTTGGCCTACAAATGCACATTTTGGCTGAAGGAGCTCGCTTTAGTGTCGGAGAACGTAATGCGTTTGATGAACACTGGGCCTAACGAGAATCCACAAGCCAAAGATTGAGTAACAAATTTAACTGACAATTGGGTAATTATCGATGACAAAACATCTAGCCAAAACTTTAACACTTGCGTTTTCTACACTACTCTTTGTTGCTTGTAAACCAGCAACCGTGGCTCAGACTGATGAAGCCCCAAGTAAACCAATCGCCCCCACTAAATCGGTAAACATTGGTGCCAGCAACTATATGACGGTTCCTAGTCATTGGAGCATAAAACCTTCCATCATGCCTAAAGGCTTTGTCAGCTATACGATTAAAGACAAAAGTTTACACATGGTGATAAGCGGTTATGCAGCCGAACGCTCGAGTTTTAATCATGATAAAAGCCGAAAAGACCTAAAAAATGTAACTCTACTTTATCGTGCCGGCGCTGCTAATAAAGAGCAAAAGTATTTATCGCTGGACGATAACCATAAAGTCGGTGGCTACACTAACTATACTTGCCGAACTGCTAAGAAATGTTATCAGGTATTTCCTCTTTCGCACTGGCAATCAGTGATCGCATCAGACTTCTATGTTGGAGGCATGAAGTACACTATTACTGCTGGTGTTGACGATTTGAACGGCGTTCATGCGCAGCAAATTTTAAATGCGATCAAAAGTATTGAGTCTAAATAATCCTGCAGTCAAAAAAATTTACCGACACAAAAAAGCCTGCTATTTGCAGGCTTTTTTGATTCTGGAGTTGTAACGTCCCGAGATAGGCAAATAATTAGGCTTGCGCTTCTCGCACAGCAATAAAAGCTAATGCCTTTTCGATGCGATTCAACACACGCTCTTTACCAATCCACTCAAGCGTAATACCAAGATCAGGAGACATACCAGCGCCAGTAACGGCTACTCTAAGTGGCATGCCAACTTTACCCATGCCAATCTCTAACTCTTCGGCTGTGGCGCTTACAAGACTATGCAGGGACTCTGCTGTCCAGTCGTTCGCTTGTACAAGTTTAGACTTAATCACTTCGAGAGGCTCTCTTGCAACAGGGCGCAAATGTTTTTTGGCTGCTCCAGCATCGAACTCTTCAAAGTCATGGTAAAAATATCGAACTGCTGACGCTAATTCTTTAAGCGTTTTAACGCGCTCGGCCATTTCTGGAATTAATAGCTTGATGTTAGGTCCATTACTGGTATCTACTGCCTGCTGATCCAGATGCCATTGCAAGTGCTTAATAACCTCTTCTGCTGGCAACTCTTTCATGTAATGTTGATTCAGCCAATTCAGCTTGTCGGTATTGAATGCAGAAGGTGCACGATTGACGTCTGTTAAATCAAAGTACTCTATCATTTCCTCCACCGAGAACACTTCCTGATCACCATGCGACCAACCTAAGCGGACCAGATAGTTCAGCAACGCCTGCGGCAAGTATCCATCATCGCGATACTGCATAACACTGACCGCACCGTGACGCTTCGATAAACGTTTACCATCATCACCTAAGATCATCGGAACATGTGCATACAAAGGTACATCACGGCCAAGAGCCTTAATCATGTTGATTTGGCGAGGTGTATTGTTCACATGATCATCACCACGAATGACATGTGTTATTTCCATGTCTAAATCATCTACAACCACAGTGAAATTATAAGTTGGTGTACCATCGGTGCGGGCAATAATCAAATCATCTATTTCGCTGTTATTAACTGAGATTTGTCCTTTTATGAGATCATCAAAAACAACAGTGCCCTCTTTTGGGTTTTTAAATCGAATCACGTGAGGTTTTGATAAATCCTGCTCTGCTTCACTTAAACCACGACAATGACCGTCATAACCGATGTTCTGCTTGTTGGCTTGTTGCTCTTCACGCAAGGCATCCAATCGCTCTTTCGAACAGTAACAGCGATAGGCCTGACCTTTATCCAGCATTTCACCAATTACTTCTTTGTATCGTTCGAAACGCCTAGTTTGATAATAAGGACCTTCGTCGTGCTCTAAATGCAACCACTGCATGCCGTCAAGAATAGCTTGTACTGATTCATCCGTTGAACGCTCACGATCAGTGTCTTCGATTCTCAATACGAAAGTACCTTGATGCTTTTTAGCATAGAGCCAACAATAAAGAGCTGTTCGAGCGCCACCAACGTGTAGATAACCGGTTGGGCTTGGAGCAAAGCGTGTTTTTACAGTCATATTAGGTCTGTTATTGGTTGTGAAGTAAAAGTGCCGCTATTCTAGCAAGAGGCCCTGCTTTACAAAACCTCTTTCAGCGATTTGTTATGGCTGATTTCGTTACCTGCTGATTAATTGTTAATCAAAACTATGTTTTTCTGAGGATTTACTCAAAAAGTTGTTGACCTAACCGATAACCACTTTATAATGCGCTCCGTTCTTAACGAACAGATGGAATTTGGGTGGTTAGCTCAGTTGGGAGAGCATCGCCCTTACAAGGCGAGGGTCACTGGTTCGAGCCCAGTACCACCCACCAAACTCCATCCCCTTACGATATATTTGATGTATATTGTATGATGTATTGATAAGAGTATTTTGAGCTTCTGAATTTCAGAAGCTTTTTTTTTGCTTGTCACTTTTTGCTCACAGATGCTCATAGTTCCCCACCCCCACTATTTTTTGCTCTCAAGAGCGCTCGTGCATTCCTTTTAGCGGCCAGCTCTGGCACAATATGCGCCTATTTAGCTTATTCCACCAGCCCTGTAAATTGCTCATGTCTTCAGATACTTATATCGCTCAGTTACGCACCCTACTTGATGATGACTGCTTGCTTACTGATAAAGATTCTCTTGACCACTATGGTAAAGACTGGACCAACATCAAACAGCCAGCCCCCCTAGCAATTGCATTGCCTAAAACCACCGAGCAAGTCCAGGCCCTAATTCTATGGGCTAACGACAATCAAATTGCAATCGTCCCCTCTGGCGGTCGAACTGGCTTGAGTGGTGGCGCTGTTGCCGCTAACGGCGAACTGGTCGTCGCATTGGACAAGATGAACAAAGTCATTGAGTTCAACCCAGGCAGTCAGCAAGTAAAATGCCAGGCAGGCGCTATTACCGAACAAATCCAGCAGTTTGCCGAAGACAATGATCTTTATTATCCGGTCGATTTTGCATCCAGTGGCTCAAGCCAAATCGGTGGCAATATTGCGACAAATGCTGGTGGTATTAAAGTTATCCGTTATGGGCTCACTCGTGACTGGGTACAAGGTTTAACTGTAGTAACAGGCAAAGGTGACATTCTGGAATTGAACAAGGGCTTGGTAAAAAATGCTACCGGCTATGATCTGCGTCACCTGTTCATTGGTAGTGAGGGTACCTTGGGAATCGTTACAGAAGCCACCCTTAAACTAACCCGCAAACCCGTCAATTTAACGGTATTGCTGTTAGCCATTCCCAACCTTGATAGCTTAATGCCGATTCTCCAGCAGTTCCAAAAAGCCGTTGACCTGACAGCCTTTGAGTTCTTCTCTGACGAAGCCTTAGAAAAGGTCATGGCTCATCACAACCTTGCCTGCCCTGTTCAGCAACGCGCGCCTTACTACTGCTTGCTAGAATTTGACGCCGCCAGTGAAGATATCCTCGAAGCAGCCTTGGCAGAGTTTGAAACAGGCCTTGGTAATGAACAGATTCTTGATGGAACTATGAGCCAAAGTCAGCAGCAGGTTGAAGATTTGTGGAAATATCGAGAGTTTATATCCGAAACCATTTCCGGTCGCAAACCTTATAAAAATGATATTTCAGTTACACCAGAAAAAATTACAAAATTTTTAACAGGCGTGAATGATATTGTCGCTAAAGACTACCCTGACTTTGAAGTCATTTGGTTTGGTCATATTGGAGATGGTAATTTACACCTCAACATTCTTGCGCCAGAGGATATGGACTACCAAGAGTTTACTGAGTCTTGTGAGCAGGTTAACCCTAAAATATTTACTTTGCTTCAGGAGCTCGGTGGTAGCATTTCAGCAGAGCACGGTGTTGGTCTTCTTAAGAAGCCTTACTTAAACTTCACACGAAGTGATACTGAAATTAGCTATTTAAAAGCTATCAAGCATGCTTTTGATCCGAAAGGAATAATGAATCCCGGTAAGGTTATTGATTAATGTTATTAGCTCTTAGCCTTGTTGCATTGCTTATTGGCCCCTTCTTAGTCGGCCTCTTCCCATATAATCGTAGACTCGATAACTTCCTGTTCGCTTTTGTTTTAGTGTCTGTTGGCGGACTACTATTGATTGATGTTCTGCCTGCAATTTGGCAACACATAGGTTATGCGCTAATCCCCGCAGTCTTGCTTGGCTTTTTTGGCCCCGGTTTAATCGAAGTAAGTTTTAGAAAAGCCGCAGATAAAGCACACAGCCTAGCGCTATTTTTAGGTATTACAGGGCTTATGATCCATTCTTTGCTGGATGGCGCAGCCATTGTCACGAACGATACAAACCCGATGCTGGCATACGCAGTGATTCTTCACCGAATAGTCGTGGGTTTAAGCATCTGGTGGATTGTTCAACCACAATGGGGGAACTTTAGAACCTGGCTGGTATTTGCCTTTATGTTCGTAACTACTGTGATTGGTTTCTACGCAGGGGAGCAACAGTTGACAGGGCTGCACAATAGCATTATAGATTATTTCCAGGCGTTTATATCAGGAACCTTGCTCCATGTGATTATTCACCGGCCTCATGTTGATGACCGTGGCCACATCCATCATCATGACCACTCTATTCCAGTTTCAGTCATTCATGAAGGTCAAGACAATAAGCATCAGGAACATCATGCAGCAAACGAAGCTCCCCACTCACATGGATTTGTCATAAAACATAAAGGGTATTTTGCTACCGGAGTGATAGTCGCAACTGTTCTACTATATGTGTTGCATTTAATCCACCAACACTAAATAACGGCCCAGAGCATTACATCCATAAAAGTTTTTTCGACTTAGGAATCGAGGACACATAGTCTAATTGGCCACTGACTATCAAGGCAGGCAAATCAGATGCCAACTTCGAATCAAGCTCAGCACCACGCGTAAATTGATTCGCATAAATACCAATCCAGGCGTTACGGCTATTCTTCTTGGCAACAGCGAGTGCTTTCTCTGTGATATAAATAATTTGCTCCCAAGTTAAAGGTCTCTCTATATTGTCGGTAAAAGGAAAACGGGTAAATCCGATACTACATGTCACATCGGTAGTACTACCATTCCCAAGATCAAATTTTCTCGAAGCCACTATATTACGAATCTTTTCTGCCAGTAGCATTTGCTCTCGTTTTTCTATACCACGACTCAAAATCACTAGCGTAGCACCTTGCCAGCGAACTAAAGTGTCCGTTCCGTAACAAATAGTTCTTAAGCAATCAGCAAGTTGCTTTATGATTTCATTGCCACAGATTTGACCGTACCGTTGATTAATAGTTGCCAGGTTATCGATGTCCACTGCAAAAACACCCAGATAAACGCCCTGAAGCTCTCTTTTGTCACGCCAGGTCGTTAAAATTGATTCTAATTCCTTTTGGATACTTCCTTTTAAATAACTACGGGTTCTAAACCCTGTAAGTTGATCATCCATTGATGATTGTTCGAGCTTTGAAGTTAATAGCTCAACTTGATAGCGTTGCTCTGATAAAGAGTATTGCAGGTCTTCAACTCGATATAATAAAGACTTTTTGTCCTTAAGTAACATTTGGCTTTTGGACTCAGATTCTTTTAATAAACGTTCTTTTAATTTAAGTGTCTTTTTGATCCCACGATAAATATAGAAGACGACGGCAATAACGAATAGGGAAAGTACAAAAAAGTAAACAGCAAAGCCTTTCGTGCTACGCCAAAAACCTTTATCAACGTTAATTCTTAACTGAGACTCTTTGCCACTCCAGTCACTATCTTCATATCTAACTTGAATACGAATATTCAACACTTCCTGCTCCACCGAATGCAGCCTGATCAGTCGTGAATTGCCAAGATTGATCCAGTCCGGCGTTAAGCCCTCAATCCTATAACGAAACTCAAGATTTTTTGCATTAACATAATTAAAGACAGTAAATTTTATATCTGTAATATCACCATATTGAATGGTTGAGCGGTATAGGTTATTAGACTCATTGCCATCTAATGGCTGGCGGATATTCTTTTGTATTACTTCGGTTATTTTTATCGGCTGGTGCTCTTTATCAATAATAATGTCTTCAGGGTTGAAGTAGCTAATACCATTCAAACCACCAAAATACAAATAACCATCGTTATCAGCAAAGTGTGCGTTAGTGAAAAACTCACTGTATTGCAATCCATCTGAGTAAGTATAGTTTATAGGTCGACCTTTATCGGGGTGGAATTTAACCAGTCCATTTGCAGTAGAAACCCACAAGTTTCCGGAGTCATCTGATAAAACTGAGCAGATGAAATCATTAATAAAACCATCATTGACAGTAATACGCTGAAAATAGACTTCTCCATTGATGTTATAACGTATGCGATTTAAACCGGTAACTGTTCCTACCCAAAGAACACCAAGCAAATCTTCGTAAATAACATTAATGTCTGAGCTGGAAAGTGTTTCAGGATCGTTAGGATCACTTAAGTAATATTGAATGTCGAAAGTTAGAGGACTAAATCTAATTAAGCCTCTTGAGCCGCCTAACCATATATAACCTTGTAAGTCTTCATACATGGTGTAAACGCCATACTTTGACTGCACGAAATTGATAGGAAGTCGCTCAGTGAGGTCTTCTATTACAATATGCTCCGTTGAGAGCTTCTCTCCAGGGGGAGTATTGATGGAAACCTTGAAAAAACCTTGCTTACCACCGAGCCAAATCTGACCATTTCGTCCTTCAATCACACTGCCTAGATCAGTCAATTTAACTACGTTCCCATCGACATCCACAAACTCCGTAAGGTAATAAAATGTTGCACTTTGATAAGGACGAATGAACATGCCCGTGCCAGTAAGCAACCAAAGATTACGATCAGTATCTTCCAGAATATCAGCGACGTAACCTGTAGTCATGGGCCCCTGTTCAGTGGGCAGCGATGAAAAGTGGTTTAACTTTGATAAGGTCTCATCATATTGATAAACTCCAGATGCTTCTGTACCAACCCAAAGTTTACCCAAATAATCCTTATATAAAGTCGTACTAATATTATCCCTTCCAAAAGGTGCCACTTCAGATTTCTGCAATAGATGTACAAACTGCTCTCGCGAGTCCCAATAATTAACACCTAAGCCCGTGCCTAACCATATTAAACCATCAAAGCCACGCATCAATGACATAGTGTAATCACTTGCAATAGAATGCTTATCACTAAAGTCTGCATGATATTCACGCGCAACTTTACCCTGGTTATTGTCCCAGAATTTAAGACCAACTGTCGTGGCCACCCAGATACCTTCACCATCGGGCAGCAAGGCTTCGACCTCAACTGGTGCCTCAACTTTAGAATCAATTACATCATAATGTTGGAACTCACCAGTGCTCAATTTGAATGTCGAAAACCCTGATGAATGCGATATAAATACTGTGTCAGGATACTCATCAAAGGAGAAAAAGTTATCAAACTTCTCAATGCTCCGACTCTGGCTGCAGAATTCTTTTCTTTGACCACCGCCAAAATCAACCTGAAGTACGCAGTTATTGTGAATAAAGAAAATGCGCTGGCCAATAATAGTCATGACTTGCAGCGATTTACCTTCAATGAAATCTGATAGTCGTTGATTTTGATTGACCGTTTTATTTGTCACATCAATCGTGGCAAAGTAGTCTGCCCCCAACACTGATAAGGTCTTATCCTGATTCAAAGAAATTGACCAAACCTCTTTTGCCTGCCCTTGTACGTTAGGACCGTCAACCTGAAGGTTTTGCAGCGAGTCAGTCCAATGCGTAACTTTTAGAGTATGTATATCAATACTGTCAAGCCCTTGGGGAGTCAGAATCCACAGGGTTCGTTGGTCATCAAAAATAAGATTACTGATAGTGGGAGAGTTTATCGTTTCGGAGTTAGTAGGCGAATGCCGAAAAATAGTATTTTCGACGCCATCAAATCGATTCAGACCATCCTGCGTACCAATCCAGGTATAGCCAAGACTGTCCTGAGCCAGACTTAGCACGGTACTTTGACTCAGGCCATCTTCAATATTGTAAGTATGGAATCTAATTCGTTGCAGATTAGTTTTTGCTGCAGCAATTTCAGTAAGCAAAAAAAGAAGTATTGTTAAAAAAGAAAAAAAACAGACAAGGGCTGCTCGCCATGCCTTGAGGCCGGAACTATTTTTAACGCTTTTCCTCAAATCGTATATCACTCGTTAACTCTGGTCTTATCCCTGCTTTATCTTTATAAAATGCTCTTATCACATCAAGATCTTGCTCTTGATTGCCGCTAGGACGTAACAAATCCCCAATGCCAATTTCTTTCGTTTTTGAATTAAGAAATGTCATTAAAATAGGAACTTCTGCTTTAAGGGCTATGTGATAAAAACCACTCTTCCAATAAGGTTTATAACTTCTTGTGCCTTCCGGAGCAAGAGCAAATTGGATTTCTTCTCTTTCTTTAATAATTGCTGCAACCTGGTCAACAACATTGTTAGCAGAACTGCGCTCTACTGGAATGCCACCAAACATTCTAAAGAACCATCCAAAAGGCGGCTTAAATAAGGTGTGTTTGCCCAGATATCCAATTTTCATTTTGAAGCAAAAGCGAACCATTAACATCAAAACAAAGTCCCAATTAGAAGTATGCGGTGCAAAAATAACCACATACTTTTTATCCTTGGGTAACTGCCCTACTAATCTCCAACCAAGAAGGCGCAGTAAGGCTTTCATTATATAACGCATAAATCCTCGCTATTGGTTATGTAAATCCATAACCATGGCAGCATCACCTATGTCATCAACGTCTTTATTTTCCTTGGCTGTATCATTGCGACGCTGCTGCAACTTATCCAAATAATCTGCATCAATATCACCCGTGATGTACTCGCCAGTAAATACTGACAAATCAAAACGCTTAATATTAAGGTTACCCTCTCGCACAGCATCAACCATGCCTTCAATATCCAGATAAATCATTTTATCAGCGCCAATTACCCGTCCCACTTCCTCTTCGGTACGACCGTGAGCAACCAGCTCAGTTGCCGCAGGCATATCAATACCATAAACATTAGGGAAACGGACAGGAGGCGCTGCTGATGCAAAGTAAACTTTTTTAGCACCTGCTTCTCGTGCCATTTCAATAATTTGTTCAGAAGTTGTTCCACGAACGATTGAGTCATCAACCAACAGAACATTTTTATCGCGAAACTCCAATTCAATTGCGTTCAGTTTTTGACGGACGCTTTTCTTGCGCATCTGTTGACCGGGCATAATAAATGTTCGACCAATATAACGATTCTTGATAAAGCCATGGCGCATTTTTACGTTAAGCTCATGTGCTAACTGCACTGCAGAAGTGAGCGAAGTATCCGGGATAGGGATAACCACATCAATATCATGATCAGGCCAGTCTCGTAGAATTTTCTCAGCAAGCTTTTCTCCCATACGCAAACGGGATTTGTAAACAGAAACGTTATCAATCATTGAGTCAGGGCGAGCAAGGTAGACATGCTCAAAAATACATGGTGTTAACTCACTGTCAGCATAGCACTGCTTTTCGTGCAAAGTACCGTCATCGGAAATGAACACTGCATGGCCAGCGCCAATATCATCAATAAGCTCGAAACCAAGAGCATCCAGAGCAACCGATTCAGAGGCAACCATGTATTCGGTGCCCTGCTCAGTTTCGCGCTTGCCGTAGACAGCAGGGCGAATACCGTGAGGATCTCTGAAGCACAATAGACCATGACCGTTAATCAACGCCACAGCAGCATAAGCACCTTTGCAGCGTTTAAAAACACTGCCAACTGCATCGAAGATATCATCTGGACTAAGCTGATTTTTGTCTTTAATCTGTAGTTCATGCGCGAGCACATTCAATAAGACCTCAGAATCAGAGTTAGTGTTAAGATGACGGCGATCAGCCGAGAATAGCTCTTCTTTAAGCTGATCGGAATTAGTTAAGTTTCCGTTATGAGCTAAAGTAACACCATAAGGTGAGTTAACATAGAGCGGTTGAGCTTCGGCGCTGGTCGAACTACCAGCTGTTGGGTAACGAACATGCCCAATACCCGTATTACCAGTCAATCGACGCATATGGCGAGTATGAAAAACATCTCGAACCAGACCATTGTCTTTACGCAGGTAAAGACGGCCATTATCGGTAGTCACAATACCTGCGGCATCTTGACCACGATGTTGCAACACAGTTAATGCATCATAGATGCTTTGATTGACAGGGTTCTTACCTACGATTCCAACAATACCACACATATCACTTTTGCTCGTCTATTTCAGTTGGTGGCTCAGAGCCCTCTTTTAACTGAGGGACAACTTCACCAAGTTGCTCATAAAACCATTCGGCGACCATCTCCATATTAGGGAGTAAACTTGACTGCCCCCACCATTCATCCTTAGGTACTGGGGTAAACTGCTTTAATCCCAATACAATTAATGCAACAACCAGCACGCCTCTCAAGGCCCCAAAAATCATTCCTAACAGTCGATCTGTTCCGCTCAACCCTGCTGCATCAACCATTCTGCCAATCAGATAGTTAATGATTCCTGCAATAACAAGAGTTACGACAAATAGAGAAACCCATGCCACACCTAAGCGTAGACTGTTGGTATCAATATGATTAACAAGAAGTTCTGCAAATGGTTCGTAAAAACCTTTAGCGACAAAGAAAGCGACAATCCAGCCAGCTAGCGATAACGCTTCGCGCACGAATCCACGAAGCAAGCTAATTAAAGCTGAAATGCCAATAATGGCGAGAATAACCCAATCGACCCAAATCATTAAGGAGGCTACTGTGTTGTGTTGATGGCTATTTTAACAGAGGTAACAGTCAGGTGAAATGGTTAATGTTGTTTTGGGTCGAACTCAATCACCTTAACTTTTGAACCGACCACCTTTTCCAAATCGCCCGTTCGTTTCTCGGCCTCTCCTTTTACTGGATAAGGACCTACATAAACTCGTGCATAGGAATCACCTACTCTCTGATAAGCTCGGTAACCTTTGTCTCTTAAACTGTTAACCAGTTTCGTTGCATTGTCTTTATTAGAAAAAGAGCCGATTTGGATAAGCCAGGCACTATCAGAGAAAGCTAATTCGCTCTCAGTATTTTCTTTGGGTAGTGACTCAACTTGAGGTTGAGTTTTTGATTCGAGACTCGCCTGAGACTTGGGTGTCGTTTCAACATTTGATTGAGTTTCGACCTGAGCGGTCTCCTTTGGCTCCTGCTTTTCAACAGGCTTTGCAGTAACTTCGTTCTCTTGTACATTCTCAGCTTTTTCTTCGGGCTGCTGAGATGCAACTTGATTCTCTTCTTGCTTTGGCTGACTTTTAGAGTCTGTAGTGGTTACTGTGTTGACGGTTTCTTGCTTTGCTTGCTCTGTACCATCATCATCGAGGTTAATCACCAAGGGGCCCTTTTCGACTGGACCACTCGCTTGAAATGCAGGAATTTTGTCTGGCTGCTGAGATTGGCTTTCGCTGGGAATTTCAGGAATTTGTGACTGAATCTGAGAGCGATATTTTTCACTGTCCAGAATCATCGGCAGAAAGAAAACCGCTAATGCCAAAATTACTGAAGCACCCACTAAACGATATTTTAATTTCTCATCCACAGCTAAAGCCTCTTTATCACTTATTTAGTCGTTCTAGTATTGTGTTGCTAAATCGGGGCCACGTTTCGAGCATCATGGCGACGGTAACAAAAGAACCAAAGACAACCAAAGCTTGATTCTGATGTTGATGTTGCCAATATTCATCTAAAGCATCAACCAGTAAATGGTAAGTTTTTGCGTCTTTTTGGGACTTTTCAGGCAATTTATTCAGTAATTCTTCGCCTTTAGAACCCCTTTGACCAGGAAGGTCTATACAGTTCCACTGATCAATAGCCGTACAATAAGCTAGGGAACCCGCAATATCTTTATCTTTTAACATACCGCAAATAGCCGTAATGTGTTCGACACCACGCTCTTTGAGCTGTTCTAACTTTTGATTCAAAATCTTTGCTGAGTCTGGGTTGTGAGCTACATCTACAATCACTATAGGCGCTTTAGAAAGATACTGAAAGCGCCCAATAAACTGTAAGTGCTCATAAGCTCGTTTAATCGACTCAGGATTAACTTTTGCCGGAAAGACCAACAAAAATGCTTGAAGTGCAGAAGCTAGATTGCTCACTAATAAATCATTATTTGCCAGGCCATTAATGGATAACTCCTGACCTTCATTAACACTGGAAAATGCCCACTCAGAGCCGCGATCTTCATATTGATAATCGAGTTGAGCAACAACTCCTTTAGCCTGCCTTGCGCTAATTTCTGGCAACAGTAAAGATTGAGTTTGAGAGTCAGCAATAATTACTGGCTTATCTGAACGCATAATCCCCGCTTTCTCATGAGCCACTTTTTCAAGGGTATCGCCAAGCCAGTCCACGTGATCAAGACCAATTGAGGTAATCACAGCGATATCAGGGTTAATAATGTTAACCGCATCCATTCGACCGCCCAGCCCCACTTCTAAAACAATTAAATCCAATTCTTGTTGCTTAAATATCCAGAAAGCAACTAAGGTCGTGAATTCAAAATAGGTCAAAGGGATATCGCTTTGGTGTTGAGCAATATGGCGAAAAGCTGTGATTAATAAGTCATCAGAAACGGGGTACCCGTTATGCTTGACGCGTTCGTTAAACGCTAACAAATGAGGAGATGTGTAGCTGGCGACAGACAAGTCATGCTCAACGGCTAAAGATTCCAGAGTGGCAACGACTGTGCCTTTTCCATTAGTGCCGGCGACCGTAATTACTGGAGCATTAAGCTCAAGCAGTCCTAAACTATTGGCAACTTTTTGTATCCGAGACAGCCCCAGTTCTATTTCATGAATAGGATGAGCCTGTTCAAGCCAGGCTATCCATTCATTTAAAGTATTAAAATCTGGGGAGGCGATCACTGCACAATCTTTGAAAAGTATCAGGCAGCAGGTTTAGAGAGGTTTAGTAATTTTGCAACAAGATGAGACACGGTATCACGCATTTCACGGCGATCAACAATCATATCGATAGCTCCATGCTCTAACCAGAACTCACTTAAACGGAAACCTTCAGGAAGCTTTTCACGAATAGTTTGTTCAATCACTCGTTGGCCAGCAAAGCCGATCAAGGCTTTTGGCTCGGCTATCTGCACATCTCCCAACATAGCCAGACTTGCCGTAACCCCACCCATAGTTGGGTCAGTTAAGACAGACACATAAGGGAGCTTAGCCTCTGACAGTTTTGCTAATGCTGCACTGGTTTTAGCCATTTGCATTAGAGACACTAAAGCCTCTTGCATACGTGCCCCACCGCTGGCAGAAAAACACACTAATGCTGAGCGCGTTTCAATCGCCGCATTGACGGCACGCACAAACTTCTCACCGACAACAGAACCCATTGAGCCGCCCATGAATTCAAAGTTAAAGGCACAAGCCACGACTGGAACATCGTTGACCGTACCTTTAAATGCGATTAGAGCATCGTTTTCATGAGTTTTCTTTTGGGCCGCTGAAATACGATCTTTGTATTTCTTTGAATCACGGAATTTGAGCATATCAACCGGTTTCATATTAGCACCGATTTCTTTGCGGTTGGCCTCATCCATAAACTGCTCTAATCGAGTACGCGCCTTGATACGCATATGATTGTTGCACTTAGGGCAGACATGCTGGCTACGCTCCAATTCAGCGTAATACAGAACGCCTTCACAAGCCGTACATTTACTCCATACCCCTTCAGGAATGGACTTCTTTTTTTGCGACCCTTCAGGGTTGCGTTTTGGTAATAATCGTTCTAACCAACTCATAATTTCAGTCTTTTATTCGTCGCTTAACAAATTGCACGCATTGTAACAGGTTTAGTAGCAAACGGAATAAACCTCTGGTTTAACCACTTTAAAAATTCAGTAACCAGTCACATCCTTGATGGCAAAAATAACGGCCCTGGAGAAACTTTGGGCAATCTAAACTGCTCAGGGTACTCTACGTCAACCAAGTATAAGCCATTAGGACTGGCAGTTGATGCAGCCTGAGTACGATCCTTTCCATCCAATAACTGCTTTGCCCATTCAGGTTTTTGATTATACCGGCCAATCTCAATCAAGCTGCCTGCAATGTTACGAACCATATGATGTAAAAAAGCATTAGCTTTTATATCTATGACCACATACTCACCCAAACGCTCAACAAATAAGTGGTGGATATTCCTGAAAGATGTTTTTGACTGACAACTTGCAGCCTGAAAAGCTGCGAAATCCTGCTCGCCAGGAAAATAAGCACAGGCTTGATTCATAACATCAATGTCAAGCGGTGCACGACACCAGGTCAAACCTGAACGGGATATAGCTGGTCGTGTAGGAGTGTTAGCGATGATATACCGGTAACGTCTAGCTTTAGCACTGAATCTGGCATGAAAGTCATCAGAGACTGAATGTGCCCAACGTACAGCAATATCATCGGGAAGCTGTGTATTGGCACCCATGGTCCAAGCTTTTAATGGCCGCTCATTGCTCAACTCAAAATGAATGATCTGTCCTGTTGCGTGGACTCCTGTATCGGTGCGTCCGGCACAAGATACTTCAATCGGCTCATCTGCAATAGTGGAAAGCACCTTTTCAAGCGTTTGCTGTACCGAACTTGCATGAGATTGACGCTGCCAACCATGATATCGGTGCCCATCGTACTCAATGCAGAGCGCGACTTTTGTCATAACTCTAGTCTCAATATAAAGCTGTTTAAATGCACAACACCGGGCATAACCCGGTGCTGTTCTTACCTTCTCGTTCCAAACAGTTGATTAGTGTTTTGCTAAAAGTTTACCAGCTTCTTCACTCTGCTTGGCGTTACCCTCTTTTTGAACTTCCTGCAAAATATCCTTTGCGGATTCTTCATCACCCATTTCTATGTAAGCTTTTGCTAGCTCCAGCTTAGTTTGGACTTCATCTTCACTAACACCTGACTCTTCAGCAACTGAAGTCGCAGATGATTCAGAAGGCTCTTGGGTCACTAAATTCTCGTCATCCGAATCTAATGAAAACTCCAAGCCACTATCGCTCGCTTCGGCGGTGTCAACGACAGAATCAGCTTTGACTTTGTCTTCTTGTGCCGTCGCTTCAACCTCTTTCTCGAAGTCGCTCAAATCAAAGTCTAATGAGTCACTTGAAGATGTTGTTTCTACTTCAGGTTCTTCCGTTGCCTCAAGCTCAGCGCTTAAATCGACATTGACCTCTTTACCCTTATTTTCATCATCATATCCAAATACATCGTCTTCATCAGGCAATGACTTTTGCTTTACTACCGGCTCAGCGGGTTTAGGAGGCTCAACAAGCGACGTTAAACTGGCAACTTTAAGGCCAAGTTTAGAGTCATGGTCAAAATCTTTAGAAAGCCCTTTTTTAAGTTCGTGGAACTTTTGAGCATTCTTCTGGCTTGCCAATATTTCCATATACTTCACTCGAATCTCATCATTTTTGGGAGTTTTAGATAAAGCTTTCTCAAGTACATTCTTGGCTTCAGTCATTTTACCACGAGCAATTAAAATATCCGCTTCTCCAACTGGATCAGAAGATGACTCCTCAAGTGTCATTTTATCTTTACTCAAGAAAGAGTCTCTTGGAGAAGCAGGCTCTTTTTTGCGGCCAGAGTCACCAAATGAAGGTATTAATCCTGACTCACCATCTTCTGGCGGTTGGCGGTTACGCCAATAAACAGCGCCGCCAGCGAGTACTAGCAGAGCTAATAGCCCACCGCCCGCCCAATACCAAAAGCCTTCGGCCTGATAAAATGACTCTTTGTTAGATTTATCATTCTGAGTTAGCTGAGGTTCTGGTTTCTTTTCTTCTTCAACAACAGGCTCTTGAGCATTGTCAGCCACTTCTGTTACTGACGGCTCTTCGGGAGTTTCTATTGGCAAAGTATCTTCAGCTACATCAGCTGAGCCAGACAATACGGCTAAAGTATCGTCCTCGACCTGTACTCCTGTGTCGGCAAGATCATCCTTAACCTGTAACTCTTCTTTAAGCTGCTGATTTTGTAATTTCAAAGTTTCCACAGCTTCACGTAAGGTGTTTACCTCACTTTGCAATTCCGAAACAGATTCCGCATCAGTTTCGGAGCCACCTGCTTGATTAAGCGAGCTATCTTCAACGCTGGCAATGCTTAAGCGACCACCTTGCGACGACGAGTCATCACGAGCTTGCGTTTCGGAAACAGTTTTTCGAACATCAAGAGGTGCCTGATTAGCTCCCAATGAAGCTCGGTAGGCTCTCAATGCTTCAGCATGTGAAATACTATCTATGTAAGACTGCTCTGGAACTTTTAACTGGTAACCGGCTTTTAGACGATTAACATCATTATTAATAAATGCATCAGGGTTATTACGATAAAGAGCAATCAGGGTTTGTTGGACTGTGGCATTATTCGGTCTAACTTGACTGGCGATACTCCACAGTGTCTGTCCGCGGCCCACACTCCAGCTGTTGCCGTCAAACACTGGTGCAGCACGGCGTTGTGTGGTTGCTTCAGTTCTGGTGGTAGTTTCTGTTGGAGACTGCTGAGGTTTGTCTGGCTCTTCTTGTGGCTGGCTTTGCGTTTGACTGGTTGTTGTAGGAGTACGTGCGACCTCCTCAGTAACGGTAGCTGGCCGCTGGGTCGGAGTGACTTGTGTTTGACTTGGTTCAGTGCTGACAACTGGTGTAGTCTTATTAAATACAGGAGGATCCAACAATAAGGTATACTCACGCATTAACTTACCTTGCGGCCAATCTAGTTCAATGATGATATTTACATAGGGTTCTTTAATTGGGGAGTCGCTAGAAACACGAACTGCTTTAGAGCCATCTGCTTTAGAATACACTTCAAATCTTAACAGACTATGGAATGGCTCCCTAGTGACACCATAACGTTCGTACGCTTCAAACGAGGCAATTTTTGCACGCAGATCAGATTCTTGAAGTTCCTTAGAAGAAAGAAGAACGATTTCTGCGTTTAGTGGTTGGTTTAGACCTGATTCAGTTTTAAGTTCACCAAGTCCGAGCGACCAGGCCTGAGAAGTCATTAGTGCCGTCGATACAGCGACAGTCGCAGCTAATTTACGAAACATAAGTTCTCCCTCTTAAATACCCATAGTAAAAATTCGACTCAAAAGCCGCTGTTCCCACGGCTTTTTGATGTCAGAACTTAAGATTATACTTTAAGTTAGCTATTGTTAAGTGCTAATTTTGCGGCTATAAGTAATTTTTTACAAGTATTTCAGCTATTTGAACTGTGTTCAATGCCGCACCTTTACGAACATTATCGGAAACTACCCACATAGCGAGTCCATTTTCCATTCCCACATCCTGACGAATACGGCTGACAAACACGTCATCTTTACCACCAGCATGAGTCACAGGAGTCGCATAATCAAGCTTGCTCATGTCGTCAACCACCGTTACTCCTTCGGCATTCTTCAACAAGAACCTGGCCTGTTCAGCGTCAAGCGGCACACGAGTCTTGATATGAACTGCTTCGGAGTGCCCGTAAAATACCGGAACCCTTACTGCAGTTGGGCTAACACCAATCGAAGGGTCTTCAAAGATTTTATGAGTTTCCCACACCATCTTCATTTCTTCTTTGGTATAACCATTGTCCTGAATTGCATCGATATTCGGTAAGACATTAAAAGCAATTTGTTTATCGTAGACTTTACTGGTTGCTTGGCGGCCATTAAGCAGTTCGGCGGTTTGGCTAGCCAGCTCTTCGACTGCTTTGTGGCCAGAACCTGAAACAGCTTGGTAAGTACAGACATTGATATGTTCAATACCCACGTCATCCTGAATGGGTTTTAAAGCAACCAATAACTGCATCGTAGAACAGTTTGGGTTAGCTATAATGCCACGGTTTTTATAGTCAGCGATTCGCTCAGGATTAACTTCGGCTATAACTAGAGGAATATCGTCGTCGTAACGAAAGTGGGAGGTGTTATCGACCACCACACAGCCGGCCTCCGCAGCTTTGGGTGCATACTCGGCAGAGATGTCACCACCTGCAGAAAACAAACCGATATCAGCTTTCGAAAAGTCAAAGTCCGCAAGATTTTCAACACGAACTGACTTACCCTTAAACATCACGCGCTCACCAGCGGAACGCTCGCTAGCGAGCAAGTACAAATTCTCAACTGGAAAATCACGCTCTTCCAGAATCTCACGAATAGTAACACCGACGGCACCTGTAGCGCCGACGATGACCACATTAACTTTTTTCAATTTAGCTCTCCGAAAACATTAAAACAGGGATTAATATTAATTCTAGAAATGAGTTATAACTATTTCTTTTTTAAGAACATTAGCCAAACACGTAAAGCAATATAACCTACGAATCCGGCGGCGATCATATAATATGAAACGGTTACCCACATTGCTCCATTTTCTTTTGGGTGGACAAAATTCAATAAAAAACCGGCAGCGACAAGCAAAATGGCCAGGAAGGAAAAGCTCTGTATACGACGACTTCGTTTAATCTTCTGAATATGAATGGCCCGCTCTAACTGCTCTTCACTTGTGCCTTTTAGCACAGCACCACAATGCATACAAACTTCCGATTTGCTCGAAATTCGCTTACCACACACAATACAACTGATAATTGACATAACTAACCTTTACTCTTATCGATTAAATTGAATCAACCCAAAGCCTTGCTTGCTATTTCATAGACATCTTTGGACAGATCAGGCAGTTGCAAAATACCCTGTAATTGTTCACACATCAAGCGCTGACGCTCATCATCAAACTTTTTCCAGCGGTTAAAAGCGCCGGTCAAACGGGCAGCAGTTTGTGGGTTCACGCTATACAGTCTTTTGATCTGCTCGGCCAGGAAAACATAACCCTGCCCATCTTTACGGTGAAACTGCGCTAAGTTTGCTCCCGCAAATGCTCCAACGACAGCTCTGACTTTATTTGGATTTTTTAGATCAAATGCGGGATGTTCAATTAAAGTCTCTACCCGCTCAATGGTTGGGTCACTTGGATCAGTCGCTTGCGACATAAACCATTTATTAACCACCAAGTCTTCATTTTGCCACTTCTGATAAAAATCGTCAGCTAGTTGCTGTTTATCCTCATAATTGGAATGCATAAGCAACTTTAAACCAGTTTCAGCATCCGTCATATTATTACTGTTAAGTAACTGGCTAACCGCTAACTCATAGGCCTTTGGCTTTTCCAAAGCCACCAGATAACTCAAGCACACACCAGCAAAGGCTCGTTGTGCAATTGACGTTTTATCCTGCTGGAACTTACCCACATGATGATTGGCCTGATAATGCACCAACCAATCCATCTCCAGTTGACAGGCTAATTCTTTTTTCAGAAAGTTATGTGCGACAATCAAGTGATCAAGATTAACCCGCTCAACCTCTTCAATCAGTGCTTTAATATCAGGTAAAGTGAGTGCCAAGGCTTTAAAGCGGCCGTCAAGCGATTCACTTGATAATAGGTTCTGCACCGCGTTAACCAGGTGTAGAGGGAACTGCATGACCTCGCCCGCCTCCTGCTCAGCACATAACTGCCAAATCACTCGAGCAAATAAACGCTGTCCCGCCTCCCATTGGTTGAAAGGGTCACTATCGTGTGCGAACAGGAAAGCCAGCTCATGATCGTTATAATCATAATGCAGTCGAACCGGTGCTGAAAAATTGCGTAGCAATGACAACACAGGCTGCTGTGCGATTTCAGTAAACTCAAACGACTGTTCTAATTGAGTTATATGCAAAATGTCGCCAGTCAATTGCTCAGGATTGGCTGCTAATTGAAGTGGTAAATCTTTACCCTCTTTATCAAGCAGGCCAAGTTTTAAAGGGATATGGAAAGGCTGTTTGTTTGATTGCCCAGGTGTATCTGGACACGTTTGCTTAACATGCAGGGTCAGTTTTCTATGTAACTCATCATATTCGCTGGTTACTGTTAGCTCTGGAGTGCCCGCTTGCGAATACCAACGTCTAAACTGTTTTAAATCATATTCATTGGCATCTTCCATTGCGCAAACAAAATCTTCACACGTGACTGCCTGCCCATCATGGCGTTCGAAATATAAGTCCATTCCATGTCGGAATCCGCCAGCACCTAGCAAGGTGTGATACATGCGGATGATTTCTGCACCTTTATTGTAAACCGTCACAGTATAAAAGTTATTCATCTCAATATAGCTGTCGGGACGGATCGGATGTGCCATCGGTCCAGCATCTTCAGCAAATTGATGCGAACGGATAACTTTAACATCTTCAATACGCTTAACGGCATGATCCGTTTGGTCTGCAGTAAACTGCTGGTCACGAAAAACTGTTAAACCTTCTTTTAGACTCAATTGAAACCAGTCACGGCATGTAACACGATTACCAGTCCAATTGTGGAAGTATTCATGGGCAATAACAGCTTCGACGTCTTCAAAATCTTGGTCGGTAGCAGTATCTGAGTGTGCCAAAACATACTTGGTGTTAAATATGTTGAGCCCTTTGTTCTCCATAGCGCCCATATTGAAGTCACCAACTGCTACGACCATGTATATATCAAGATCATATTCAAGTCCGAAGACCTCTTCATCCCAAGCCATGGCTTTTTTAAGTGATGCCATAGCATGATGGCATTGCTCAAGCTTGCCCTTGTCTACATAAATTTCGAGTTTGATCTTACGCCCTGACTGAGTCTTAAAGTGATCTTCTAATAAGTCGTAATTGCCGGCACATAAGGCGAACAGATAGCTCGGCTTGCGGAATGGGTCGTGCCAAATAGCATAATGGCGTCCATTAGCTAGCTTTCCATGCTCGGTCTGATTACCATTGGAAAGCAAGTGAGGGTATTTCTGCTGTGCAGCCTCAATACGAACGGTAAAAATGCTCATCACATCAGGACGGTCAGAATAATAGGTTATCTTGCGGAATCCTTCAGCCTCACACTGTGTACAAAATTTACCATTCGACAGATACAAACCTTCGAGGCTGGTATTAGTGTTAGGGTAAATTCTAACCTTAGTCATTAGCTCAAAGGAATTTTGCTGATAGTTAAGGTTATGCACCTTATCCAACCAGACCGTTAACTGCTCAGAGTCCGTTTCATATTGAGCCGATTCTAACTTTTGACCATTAATAAAGATTTCCAGTAGCTTCAACTCTTCACCATCTAGAACCAGACTGTCGGAAGGATCCGCATTGGGATTAGCCTGCAACTTTAAACGGGCAGTTACAATAGAGTGGTCATCAAATAAATCAAAGTCCAACTTCGTTTCATGAATCAAATATGCTGATGGTTTATAATCTTTGCGGTATTTTACAGGGATGCTATCGCTAGTTTTCATAAAAGCTCTTAGTTACGGCCTGTCTGTTAATCTTTACAGCCCAATAATTTGTCAAAAGTAAATTGGCGCTATTGTAGCAATCATGCCAACTATTCGATATAAAAGAGTTCGCCAAAACCAAACTTACTAATAGAAACTTATTATGTGTCAATGTCCTGAGTTAGCCGAGATCCTGTTAGGGGATGATGAAATCATCAGCAGTAGTCCACAACACCCCCTTCGCGGTTTTGATGAAGTGGACTGGAATCCTTCGCAATGGGCTTGTTTGAACCAATGTCCGGAGTGCGGTCAGCTCTGGCACATTGATATTGCTAAAGGCAATCAGATCGGCATTTGCGTAAAAGTGGTAGACCAAGCAGCTTGGCAAAAATTGGATACCACTTATGCTAGAGTTGACTTGATGGTGCAAAAGCATGGCGGTTTAACCTTCGAAACCTGTAAGTGGAGGCAGTGCAATAAGAACTGCGTCAAAGGCTTAGCTTTCTGCCCGGAACATGCTTATTTTGAGATGGATATTAAGGCCTGATTTTGGATACTTATTCTAGCTATGATGACTCGCTATAATCGACTAACTCTTTGAATTTTAGTAAATTACCTATATCCATAGATAAGTTTTACTAATCGTTCCACGGGTTGCCAACAACAAAACTGATGCTTCACGGGTCAGAACTGCCATTTACTATACAAAAGGCTTAAAAATCCGTACAATCGCCTCCGAAAACAGCTGTTTTTAACCATGGGAAAGCTCAAATTAACGGTCGAAAAAATACTCTAACTTATTAATAAATAAGTTTATTTTATAAAGTGGCTGATTAAAAACCACTCTTCATAAACCGTTAACGAAAACACTAGAAAGTTCACGTATAATCGGACTATTTCTGATCAAAGAGTAAAAAGATTACGTGAAAACAGTCGTTGAAGCTCAATGAGCTTTGATACGAACAGAATTTTTTTCCCAGTAACCTTAGGAGAATGTAGCCTTGACGACTACAACTGTTGCTTCTTTTGAAATCAAGTACCACCAGTATCTTGATCCTCAGGGTAAACCAACCCAGAAACTACCCGCATTTGCCAAAGATATGGACACAATGCGTAAACTTTACCGTGAAATGGCTTTGCTACGTGCTTTTGATGCAAAAGCATATGCTTTGCAACGTACTGGTAAAATGGGTACCTACCCTGCTTCATTAGGTCAGGAAGCTATCGGCATTGGGTATGGCGATGCAATGACCGCTGATGATGTTCTTATTCCTTATTACCGCTCTACTGGCGCCATGCTAAAGCACGGTATCACCATGAGAGAAATCCTTCTTTACTGGGGTGGCGATGAAGAAGGCTCTAACTATTCTGTAGCCAAAGATGATTTTCCAATTTGTGTACCAATTGCTAACCAGATTGTTCATGCATCAGGCGTAGCCAAAGCTATTCAAATGCGCGGGCAAAAACGTGCGGTTGCCACTGAAATTGGTGAAGGCGGTACTTCAGAAGGTGACTTCTACGAAGGTATTAACGTTGCCGGCATCTGGAATCTTGGCGTTGTTTTCATGATCAACAACAACCAATGGGCAATCTCGGTACCCACTGAAATCCAAACTGCCTGCGAAACTTATGCACAGAAAGCAATTGCTGCAGGTATCGAGGGAGTTCAGGTTGACGGTAACGATATTATTGCGGTCAAGCAAGTCGCTGATTACGCCTTTGAAAAAGCGCGTAATGGTGGCGGCCCTACTCTGATTGAAGCTATCACATATCGCTTATGTGACCACACTACAGCAGATGATGCTTCTCGTTACGACGATCCTAAAGTTAAAGAAGAAGCTTGGAAAAATGAACCCATGGTTCGTTTGCGTAAATACTTAGAAGCCAACAAAGCCTGGTCTGATAAGGACGAGGAAGCTATGAAGGCTGAAATTGCTAAAGAAGTTGATGCCGCAGTTAAAGAATACGAAGAGGCTCCAAAGCCAGGTCCAGAATTGATGTTTGATCATCTATACGCTGAGCTACCTGAAAATACCAAACCACAACGTGAAGCAGCTATTAAGCTGGCCGAAAAAGCGCGAGGTGCAAAATAATGGCAGCGATTACTTTAATTGAAGCAGTCAATGCAGCGATGGCTTATGAGCTTGAGCACGATAAAGATGTTGTATTGTTTGGTGAAGACGTCGGTAAAAATGGCGGTGTTTTCCGTGCAACCGACGGCCTACAAAAGAAATTTGGTACTGAACGCGTTATCGACTCACCTCTTGCAGAATCAATGATTGCCGGTTTAGCCATTGGTATGGCTGCACAAGGTATGAAGCCCATTGCTGAAATGCAATTCATGGGCTTTATCTTCCCGGCGGTTGATCAGATTTTCTGTCACGCAGCTCGTATGCGTCACCGTACTCGTGGCCGCTTAACCTTACCGATGGTAATTCGTGCTCCTTATGGCGGCGGTATCCATGCTCCTGAGCACCACTCAGAATCTACTGAGGCATTATTTGCTCACATTCCAGGTCTTAAAGTGGTCATTCCTTCTAACCCAAGCCGCGCTTATGGCTTGATGTTAGCAGCAATACGCGATCCAGATCCGGTGATTTTCCTTGAGCCAAAACGCGTTTACCGTATCGTTAAACATGAAGTTGAAGATACTGGTGAAGAATATCCTTTAGAAGCTTGCTTTGTTGATCGTGAAGGCTCTGACATCACCTTGATCTCTTGGGGCGCTATGATGCATGAAACCTTGCAAGCTGCTGAAAAGTTAGCGGCTGAAGGTATTGATGCCGAAGTGATTGATGTAGCAACAATCAGTCCTATTGATATGGATACAATCCTTGAGTCTGTCCAGAAAACGGGGCGCGTTTGTATCGTTCAAGAAGCACCAAAATCCGGCTCAATCGGTTCTGAAATTGCTGCTGAAATTGCTGAAAAAGCGATTTTAAGTTTACTGGCGCCAATTGGCCGCGTATCAGGTTATGATACGGTGATGCCTTATTACCGCTTAGAAAAACAATATATGCCGACCGTGGATCGTATCCTCGATGAAGCGCGCAAAATCATGGAGTACAAATGAAACAGTTTAACTTACCCGATTTAGGTGAAGGCTTGCCAGATGCGGAAATCGTACGCTGGTTAGTTAAAGAAGGTGATGAAGTAACTGTCGACCAGCCAATGGTCGAGATGGAAACTGCTAAAGCCGTGGTTGAAGTGCCTTCTCCATTCGCAGGTCGTATTGGAAAATTACATGGCAAAGAAGGAGACGTGATTGATGTGGGCGCCGTTCTGGTCACATTTGGTGAAGTCGGCGAAGTGGCTGAAGAAGCTCCTGAACCAGCACCTGTGACAGCGAAAGCAACAGAAAACGCAGTACCGCAAGCATCAGCTCCTGCGGGTGGTAGCGACACTTTCTTACTTCCTGACTTGGGCGAAGGCTTACCTGACGCCGAAATCGTACGCTGGTTAGTTAAAGAAGGCGAAACCGTTTCTGTCGATCAACCAATGGTTGAAATGGAAACTGCTAAAGCCGTAGTTGAAGTCCCCTCTCCCTTTGCCGGAAAAGTGTCTAAGCTTTATGGCCAGGCCGGTGACGTTATCGAAGTCGGTGCGCCTTTAGTAGAGTTTGGTGGTACTGGCGATGGCACTGCTAGCGAAAGCAAACCTGCCGCTCCTGCTAAAGAAGAAGCTGGCGAAGAAAAACGCGCAGACAGTGGCACCGTAGTTGGTGCTGTTGAAGTCGGCAACAATGTTGTTGCGGAAACAGCCAATGCGGTTGTTAAAGCATTAGCCAAGAAGCTGAAAGTCGATTTAACGCAAGTTAAAGGCACAGGCAAAGATGGCGCCATTACGCAGAAAGACGTGCGTGAAGCAGCCAAATCTGGTGCAACAGCTTCAACAACTCAGGCCCAGCAACCTCAGCAAGCAGCCGGTGTCGACACTTCAAACCCTCTTGCTTATAAAGCCTCTCCTGCTGTCCGTGCTCTCGCACGTAAACTTGGTGTTGATTTAGGCGATTGCCAACCAACAGGACGCAAAGGTTCGATTACCCGTGATGACGTTGAGCAAGCTAGCAAAGGCGGCTCATCAGCTCCACGTCAATCGCAGCCAGCTATGTCAGCTCAGCAAGCCAAAGGTTTGCCAGCAGTTAACCTTGAAGTTCAACCTGAAAAGGTTCGTGGCGTACGTCGTGCTATGGCGATGGGTATGGCAAACTCAGCGGCAACGGTTGTTCCAACCAGCCTGGTTGAAGATGTCGACATTACTGCATGGCCCAAAGGCACTGACTCATTAGCTCGTTATGTTCGTGCGCTTGTCACTGCGGCGAAACAGGTACCAGCCATGAATGCATGGTTTGATGGTGAAAACTTCGAGCGCCTATTGCACCCGAATGTAAACGTCGGAATAGCCGTAGACTCTCCTGATGGTTTATACGTTCCTGTTATTCACAACGCAGATCGTATGGATATGGCAGGCGTTCGCGCAAGAGTGCAGGAACTTCGTGAGAAGATTGAGACTAAATCTTTGAAACAGGATGATCAGCAAAACGCAACTATCACTCTTTCAAACTTTGGCTCAATTGCAGGTCGCTACGGCACACCAGTAGTATCGCCACCGCAAGTCGCGATTCTAGGTACTGGTCGCTTCCGTAACGAATTAAAGCTAACCGATAAAGGCATCACCAACGCAAAAATGTTGCCGCTATCCTTAACTTTCGATCACCGCGCCTGTACTGGCGGAGAAGCAGCTCGCTTCTTAGCAGCTGTGATGGAAGATTTACAGTTAGCTCGTTAGTTCAGGTTAAGAGCTAAATAAAAAAGCGTAGCGTTAGTTTCTAACCTACGCTTTTTTATTACCCTTCTTCCTTCTCTATTTCTCTTATCATTGCAAACTTTCCAGACATTAGCTGTCCACGGTGCTTTTCGCACCACCAACGGTAAATTGGATACATTAACAAGCTACCCAAAATTGCAAAAATAAAATATAAAAATATTGTAGGAAGAAAACTTATCAGCATACTCCCTACTGAAACAGCAGTCTCTTCAAATGGTGATACGGTTAATAAAAACAAAGCAAACATCAGTGCAAAACCTATACATACAAATAAAGCTATTTTTATATAGCTTATAAAATCTAACTGTATTCTCGCTTTTGTATCATAGTGTTCTTCTATAATTGTTCTTTGATGCGTCAAACCACTTTCCTTCTGTAATATTTCAACACATTTGTATCCTAGCGGAGCTTTTAGCGCTTTGCTATGCTCTTTGGTGATTTTATATTTGGAAAGTTAATTTTAAACATTAGGATCTTTTGATCCGAAAATGTGATTTTGTGGAGGCTCGTGTGGAAAGAACAATGAAAAAACTATTACTGACCGGCTTGCTGAGTGGTTTACTAGCTACCACGGTTTCAGCTAAAGAAGCCAGTGATCCTTATATCTGGCTTGAAGACGTAGAAGGCAAGAAAGCCCTCGAGTGGGTCGAAGAAAACAATAAAGTTTCTTTGAGCTATTTGCAGTCGCAGCCTCTTTACAAAGAATTATACGAAACCAATCTTGAAATTCTCAACTCTGATGAGCGCATCCCTTACGTCAATGAAATGGATGGTTATTTTTATAATTTTTGGCGTGATGAGGACAATGTGCGTGGCGTGTGGCGTCGAACAACGTTAGAAGAGTACAAAAAAGAAGACCCAAAGTGGGAAGTGATTCTTGACGTTGATGCACTCGCTGAAAAAGAAGACGAAAACTGGGTCTATAAAGGCTCTAACTGCCTATATCCGGATTACCAGCGTTGCCTTGTGAGTCTTTCACGTGGTGGTGCTGATGCCACTGTCGTTCGTGAATTTAACGTTGAAAGCAAAAGCTTCGTTAAAGGAGGCTTCCAACTACCTGAAGCAAAGAGTAATTTAAGCTGGATTGATAAAAATACAGTCTTTGTCGGTACAGACTTTGGCGCAGACAGCCTGACCGACTCCGGTTATCCACGAGTTGTGAAACTGTGGAAGCGCGGCCAAAAACACGAAGACGCAACGGCTGTTTTCGCAGGCAACCAAAGCGATGTTGCAGTACAAGCCTTTGTCACTCGCGATAAAGAAGAATCCTATAAGCTTATTTACCAGGGGCTCGATTTCTACAACTCTGAGATGTACCTGCTCTTAGATGAAGGCTTGGTTAAACTTGACCGCCCTAAAGATAGCACCGTACGAGGAATCAATAATGGCCAACTTCTAATTGAACTGAAGTCTGACTGGACCATTGGGGATAAAACTTATCAGCAGGCATCGCTGCTTTCGATTGATATTAATGATTATCTTGGCGGTAAAAAGAACTTTACTGAAGTGATAGTGCCTGATGAGCGTACTGCTATCAGCGGTATATCGTCTACCAAAGACTACTTACTGGTTAACCTGTTGAAAGATGTTAGCAGTGAGTTGCATCGCTACTGGTATGCTGATGGTAAGTGGCAAAGCAAGAAGGTTGATTTGCCCGAGTTTGGTACATTGTCAGTCGCCTCAACCAGTGACAAGCATAATAACTTTTTTGTTAACTATGCCAGTTTCTTAACCCCGAGTACTCTTTCATACTTCGATGAGAAAACTAAGAAGTTCAGCGAGCTAAAAAGCTTACCAGCTTTTTTTGATGCTGAACCTTACAAAGTTGAGCAACATTTTGTTGAAGCAAAAGATGGCGTGAAAGTGCCCTACTTTATCGTGATGCCCAAGGATCTTGAGTACAACGGTAAAAACCCAACATTGCTTTATGGCTATGGTGGCTTTGAGGTCTCTCTGAACCCTAGCTATTCCGCCCTCACCGGTAAGAACTGGTTAGAGCAAGGCGGTGTTTACGTTCTAGCTAACATCCGTGGCGGTGGTGAGTATGGTCCTGATTGGCATCAAGCGGCTTTAAAAGAAAATCGTCATGTGGCCTTTAATGATTTCATCAGCGTTGCCGAAGATTTGATTGAGCGAAAAATCACTTCCGAAGAGCATTTGGGAATACGCGGCGGTAGTAATGGTGGTCTATTAGTGGGCACCGTTGCGACCATGCGCCCTGACCTCTTTGGCGCCGTTGTATGTCAGGTTCCACTACTCGATATGAAGCGATTCAACAAACTACTGGCCGGTGCAAGTTGGATGGGTGAGTATGGTAATCCTGATAATGAAGATGAGTGGAACTACATCAAAACCTACTCGCCTTATCATAATGTTCACGAAGATGAAGATTACCCAAGAATTTTCTTCACAACATCAACTCGTGATGACCGCGTCCACCCTGGGCATGCACGCAAGATGGTCGCCAAGATGCAAGCTATGGGACACGATGTTTTGTATTACGAAAACACTGAAGGTGGTCATGGCGGTGCAGCTAATAATGAACAGTCGGCCAAACTTTATGCATTGATTCATACCTATCTTGCCGATCAACTTAAGTAAGAATATCCATTTCGTACGTTAAAAAAGGGACCTCCTCGGTCCCTTTTTATATTGCGTATCATTTCCTCTGATGTATCGACTACAACACTGTATAACCAAAAGTTAATTGACTGATAGCCAGTTTCCAGCGATTATCAACGTCATGAACAAATTCCTTCACATAGCACAGCCTCTTATGGCTCAACCCACAAGTCTTCCCGCTCCCGGAAAGTCTCGGCTTGCGCTGTGTGATTATTTTTTAATGAGTTATTGTAGATAGTACTCAATAAGAAAGACGATAAACCACAGAAACCCGCAAGCCAAAAGCTTCGCGGGTTTTTTAATGCCTGAGAGAAACGCAAATGAACACAATAGACTTTAGTCGCTATCAAAAAATTGTTATCAAAGTAGGCTCCGCCTTGATAGCTCCTAACTCGCGCGCCTGTTCCGCTGAGTACTGTTTGCCTATCGCTAACTTTATAAAAAAATGCCATGCAGCTTCAAAACAGATCATTCTGGTGTCATCTGGCGCAGTAGCAGCCGGATTTAATCAATTACAACTACCTGCGGACCAAACGATTAACTTGGAACAAAAACAAGCACTGGCGGCTATCGGACAATCCATTGTCATACGGCATTGGCAGCGCTTCTTTGATCAGGATGTTGCACAGGTTTTATTGACCTCTGATGATATAAGCAATCCAAAACGAGCCAGCAATGCTAAAAAAACATTTGCTCAACTTGAACATTATGGCGCAGTGCCGATTGTTAATGAAAACGATACGGTGGTCACTGAGGAGCTCAAGTTTGGTGACAACGACATTTTAGCGGCCCAGGTCGCACTACTTACGGAAGCGGATCTATTGATCATTTGTAGCGATGTTGACGGTGTTTTTGATGATAATCCACATGCAAATCCAGGTGCTCAGCTGATTAAAACTATCAGTTACGGGTGCCGACAAGCTATCAATTATGCCAAAACTAAGCATAACCCTCGCTCCAGTGGCGGTATGCTGAGTAAACTTCAATCAGCATTTTTGGCTAATTCTCATGGTATTGCTGTGACCATTTGCAATGGAAAGAAGGAGGCCTATAACCAATTATGGATAAACCAGAACCCAGGAACCTGGCTTTACCCAGGTCAGGCAAAAGTTATGAATAACGAGCCTTCAGATAAGCACACCTTATCCGAGGCATAAGATACTGTTATTTCAAATAATTTTAGCTAAACCCGAAAATCGCTGAGAGATGGCCTCGTGGGTAGTTAGCAATACTTAAACTAATGCTACTACCCTACCAGTTAAATCAATATAACAGCTCTAAGAGGCGCTTAGGGACGCTCTCAGATTTTATCGGGGTAGAATTTGACATTAGGATCTGTATGGTGACAATGCGAACCGTGCTTACTATTAATTCAACAGCGAAAAAGACAGCAACGGCGGGCTTTTTAAGCCAGCCCAACGCTATTTCTGTTGCTACTGCATCAGTTACAACTGACCGCAGTCCTGTCTTCAAGCACGCCCTTCGATATTTCCATTCACTCATCCTTTACATGAAATAAAAGGTTTTCCATGCTCGAACACATCGATTTTAGTCAATACAAAAATATAGTCATTAAAGTTGGATCGGCACTGATTGCTCCTGACGGTCGCTCCTGCTCTTCAGAATATTGTTTGCCAATTGCACACTTTATTCGTAAGTGCCACAAAGCTGGCAAGAATGTCACCTTAGTTTCATCTGGTGCCGTGGCCGCTGGTTTTAATCTGGTCAAGCCGGATAACGACGTATTAACCCGTAAAGAAAAGCAACCACTGGCTGCGATTGGCCAATCTATGGTGGTTCGACACTGGCAACGCTTCTTTGATGATGTGGTGGCACAGGTTCTATTAACCTCCGCCGATATCAAAAACCCAGAGCGTTCTGAAAATGCTCGTAATACATTCCAGACCTTATTTGAGTTAGGTGCCATGCCGATCGTGAATGAGAATGACACGGTGGCCACAGAGGAACTGACAATTGGTGATAACGATAACTTGGTGGCTCAGGTTGCCGCATTAACAGATGCTGACCTACTTATCATCTGCAGTGACATTAACGGTGTCTATGATGACAACCCAAAGGTCAATCCAGAAGCCGAGTTAGTCACTCAGTTTAAAGGTGTTAACGACGAAACCATGGCGGTTGGCAAAGATACCAACAATCCTCGCGGTACTGGCGGTATGCAAACCAAGCTACAAGCTGCGCGCTTTGCATCCGAGAACGGTATCGACACCATTATCTGTAATGGTAAGAACGAAAGCTATATGAGGTTGTTCAGCAACCAGAACCCAGGGACATTGATCCACCGTACTTGTAAAGAAGTATCGGTAGCCTAGGAGGAATTTATGACGATGAAAGAAAACTCATTTGAAAGTAAAGAACAGCAAGAGCTGTATGAACTAACCGTGCGCGCCAAGCAGGCCGCGCAAACGCTGGGCAACTTAACCAGCAGCCAGAAGAATGATGTTTTAGCGGCGATGGCTAAAAAACTAAAAGCCAACCAGGACCAGATCCTGGAAGCCAACAAAAAAGACATTCAGTACGCCAAAGACAACGACCTGTCCGATGCGATGGTTGACCGCTTGCTACTTGATGAAGCGCGCGTTGATGGCATGGTTGACGCTTTACATAATGTCATGAGCCTGACCGACCCGGTCGGTGAAATGGGCCCAAGCACCCTGCGTCCGAATGGTATTCGTGTTGGAAAAATGCGCATTCCGCTAGGTGTCATCCTGATGATTTATGAAGCTCGTCCAAACGTCGCGGTGGAAGCTGCTGCCCTGACGCTCAAATCAGGTAACGTGGTTATCCTGCGCGGCGGTAAAGAGGCATGGCACTCTAACCAAGCGCTGATTCAGTGCTGGCATGATGCGCTGGCCGATTGTGGACACAGCAAAGAAATGGTCTGCATTGTTCCATCGCAAAGCCACGAAGCAGTTAATCACCTGCTCCAGTTCCGCGACACCATTGATCTGGTCATCCCACGTGGTGGCGAGCGTTTAATTCGCGCAGTAACCGACAACAGTAAAATTCCAGTGATTCAACACTTTAAAGGTGTGTGTCATTTGTATGTCGACAAGTTTGCAGACTTGGATAAAGCAGAAAAGCTATTGAAAGACGGCAAGGTATCGCGTCCTGGTGTCTGTAACTCACTGGAAAGCCTGGTTATCCATAAAGACATTGCTAACGAGTTTCTAAAGCGTGTCAAAAAACTAGGTAACGAATTTGGTATCCAGTTTAAAGCTGATAAAGACTCAGTTGCACAACTGGACAATGCCACTGAAGCAAGCGCAGAAGATTATCATAACGAATACCTGAGCCTTGCTATGAGCGTAAAGCAGGTTGCATCCTATGATGACGCCGTTGCTCATATTCTAGAACACAGCTCAAGCCACACTGAAGTGATTGTCACTGAAAACATTGACCGTGGTAATGAGTTTATACGTCGCATCAACTCATCAGTAGTGATGGTTAACGCATCATCGCGCTTCTCCGATGGTGGCGAATTAGGCCTTGGCGCAGAGATTGGTATCTCAACCAGTAAACTGCACGCCTACGGCCCAATGGGACTGGTACAGCTAACTACTGAAAAATATGTAGTTACCGGCCAAGGCCAAGCCAAGCACTACTAAACCAGTGCTAACAAAAGCGTTCGAGCAATAGGGTCGACTAGCCCTATGCCAAAGCCGCGGGTGTCCTCTTTCTAAGAGCCCTGCGGCTTTTTTAATTCTGCAGATAATCACTTAAAATAAAAGCCACTGCCAATAGAGGCGCTCTACCCCATTTAAATTCTAAAATATTCCTGTATATTCCTAGTTATTCCAATCAATTCATCTGGTTATTCTTAAGGCTTTTGAAAACAATAATAAGGGCAATTAACCATTCGAGGAAACAACAATGACACTAGGTGAAAAGTTACGTTCTTTACGCTCAACCAGCAGCTGGACCCAACCAGAATTCGCACGAAAACTGGGTATTGAGCAGTCTTACTTATCCAAGATGGAAAATGATAAAAGCATTCCATCAACCGAAATGTTCGACAAGTTATGCACCGCGTACGAGGTCACTCCTGATGAGATGCTCAAGGATCTAGACAGAGAGTATATTCGGCAAAACCTGATGCACATCCCTATCATTGCTAACAACAGCAATAGCAAACATAAAATCGCCAAGGGAAAACGAAAAGCAGCTGTTATTGTGTGCTCAACATTTATCTTAGTTGCTGTGCTGTTTTTCTTTATTGCTAACTTAGAGCTTCTCTCAAGTAACAAGCAGTACGAGTACCGATCTTTAGGTGTAGATTTCAAACATGAAATCAATGAGTGTTTGAAAACAAACGAAGACAGGTATTGCTATATCAAGTTTACTGGCGAGTACATGCCACAAATATACGAGAAAACCACACATAATTGGGTCTCGGACAGCATCATCACCCGCGAATATAAAGGAGAATCTTTTATGGTGAAACTTGATGAGGGTTTTCGGAGTTACTATGTTAAGTCGCTCAAGGATAAGCGAAGTACTGCCAACAATATCTTCTTAATCCTGGCGGTGTTTTTAATGACGTTAGGTGTATTGGGACTAATAGTCGAAGCCAGGTTCTATAGCATTGATAAAAATACATGAATAGAATGGCTATATGTTTATGATGTACCCAAGAGATATATCACCAATCTACGCTAAGCATAAAACCCAGACACAAAAAAACCGCTAATATTCCCATTAGCGGTTTTTGCTTCCCTCTCCAATAGAAGGGGAAAAGATTTGGTGGGTTGCACAGGGATCGAACCTGTGACCACCTGATTAAAAGTCAGATGCTCTACCAACTGAGCTAGCAACCCAAATCTCTTGTCAGGCCATGGCCTAACTCGATGGCGCGTATAATACCGTTTTGAGCTGAAAACTCAAGCCTAAATTCCGATTAAATTTCACTTAATTGAACATTTCTATCAGCTGATTATTTTAGGGGCAGTTTAAGTGGGGAGCTCAGACATCAAGTAAGCAATAATGATAGGCATAAAAAAACCGCTAATATTTCCATTAGCGGTTTTGTTCCCTCATGCTTTGAGGGAGAATTTGGTGGGTTGCACAGGGATCGAACCTGTGACCACCTGATTAAAAGTCAGATGCTCTACCGACTGAGCTAGCAACCCAAATTCTCTTACGAGAGTCACCAAAGTGCGTTTTTGGTGAGACGCGTATAATACTGTTTTTTGCAGAAAATACAACCTTTTGTTGGCTCTTTTCGGCTTTTTCTAAGCTCTGGAATCGCCCTATTCAGCCTCTTCTATCCAAGCCATCTGAATAGCTTCTAGAATACGCTCACCACAACGCTTTGGGTCATCATCAAACTCTTCTAAACCCATGACGAACTTCTGCAAATCCACGAAATTAACGGTTTTTGGGTCCACATCAGGATGCTTTTCATATAACTCAATGGCAATATCTAAACTATCGATCCATTTCATAGGAGTTCTCTCATAAAAAATAGGCCTCTCAAAAACTGGCCTCTAATGACGCTCAGAGACTTGGTTGATGGTGTATTTAGGGATTTCCACCGTCAAATCTTCATCATCAACCACTGCCTGACAGCTTAAACGTGACTCAGGCTCAAGCCCCCACGCTTTATCCAGCATATCATCTTCAAGCTCATCGCTCTCTTCCAACGAGTCGAAGCCTTCTCGGACAATGACATGACAGGTTGTACAGGCACACGACATTTCGCAGGCATGTTCGATCTCAATATCGTTGCGTAAGGCAACATCCAGAACCGTTTCACCCTCTTCGGCCTCAAATACAGCGCCTTCTGGGCATAACTCTTCATGGGGTAAGAAAATAACTTTAGGCATGTTTAACCCTTATATTTCATCAATTTCATGGCCGACCAAGGCTTTTGCGATACTCGCATCCATCCGGCGGCTGGCAAATTCTTCTGTACTCTTATCGACTACTTTAATAGCTTCTTCAATAGCTTCAATGTCACCATTGTCACTGATGTAGGCAAGTTGTTTCAATGCTTGCTCAATGGCGTGACGCTCATCTTTGGACAGTAACTTGTCACCACTTTCAGCTAAAGCAGCCTGCACAGCTTCAATCACGCGTTTGGCTTCGACCTGTTGCTCACGCAACATGCGCGCCTTCATATCGTCTTCAGCATGACTCACGGAAGACTGTAGCATCGTCGTAATTTGTTCATCATTCAGGCCATAAGAAGGCTTAACCGTAATATCAGACTTGACACCAGTTATGGTTTCTTCAGCGGTTACTTTAAGCAAGCCATCGGCATCCACCTGATAAGCCACTTTAATGCGTGCTGCACCCGCAACCATTGGCGGAATACCACGCAACTCAAAACGTGCCAACGAGCGACAGTCTTCAACCAATTCACGCTCACCCTGCACTACATGAATCGCCATAGCCGTTTGACCATCTTTATAGGTGGTAAACTCCTGAGCTCTAGCAATTGGGATTGGCGTATTTCTAGGGATGATCTTTTCTGCAAGGCCACCCATAGTTTCAACCCCGAGCGATAAAGGAATAACGTCTAACAACAACATATCCTCATCACTTTTATTACCAATTAAAACGTCTGCTTGAATCGCAGCGCCAATGGCAACTACTTTATCAGGGTCAATATCGGTCAAAGGCTTCTTGCCAAAATAATCTTCAACTTTTTGGCGGACAAGCGGAACGCGGGTTGAACCACCGACCATCACAATATCCTGCACCTCTGACGCTTTGAGTCCTGCATCTTTTAAGGTGCGGCGACAAGCGGCCAAGGTTTTATCAACAATGGGCGCGATCAATGATTCCATGAGCTTTCGATCCATTGAGCCTTTCCAGTGTTTAAAATTAATCTCAACACTATCATGATCAGTCAAAGCTTCCTTAACGTCGCGCGCTTTAATCATGGCCATCTGATAAGCACCCCGATCACCTTTATCGATATCGGCTTGCTCTACCAAGTAACCCGCTATAGCTCGATCAAAGTCATCGCCACCCAGGGCACTATCGCCGCCAGTTGACATCACTTCGAACACGCCTTTTTCAAGACGTAAAATGGAAATATCAAAAGTGCCGCCACCCAAATCATAAATGGCATGGATACCTTCACTACCAGTGTCTAAACCGTAAGCCAGAGCCGCAGCGGTTGGCTCACTGATCAAGCGCAAGACTTTAACCCCAGCAATTTGTGCAGCATCCTTAGTCGCCTGACGTTGAGCTTCATCGAAGTATGCTGGCACCGTTATTACGACACCGCCTAATTCACCTTCCAATGAATCCTCAGCACGTTTAACTAAGGTTTTTAAAATCTCGCTAGACACTTCAACCGGATTTTTAATACCGCAGTCCGTTTCAACCGCAGGCATTCCGGTACCAGATGCTGTTAATCGGTTGGCGCTAAACTCTTTAATCTTCTGAACATCTTTAAGTCCACGGCCCATTAATCGCTTAACCGAACTGATGGTATTGAGAGCATCAGAACAGACAAATAGTTTTGCCGACTTTCCAACTGAGACCGTTCCATCTTTTGCGTAGTGAACAATGGAAGGCATTATGTGATCGCCTTCCAGGTCAGGCAACGTTTTAGCCTTACCGCTACGTACAGTCGCAATCAGAGAGTTGGTCGTTCCAAGGTCAATACCTGCCGCCAATTTGTGTTGGTGCGGGTCAGTGCTTTTGCCAGGTTCTGAAATTTGTAATAACGCCATAAATATAGTTACTGGTTCAATGTATTTAGCTTATAAGCTTGTCTTCTGCTTGCTCAATATCAGACAAGGTTTTATGCAAGAATTGGAGCTTATAAATCGCTTTTTCAAGTTCTTCAGTATTCAGGGGCTGATGAGCAAATAATTCTGACATCTGCTCTTCCTGCTTTTCTTCTAACTCACTGATTTTATCAGCAAATTGATTTAATCGGGAAATGTCACCACTGGCAACAATATCTTCCAGCTCTTCCCGTAATTCTAACTGTTGCATCAAAAATTCAGGGTCATTGACCGTATGATCTTTTGCGGTATCAATACCTGTTTTCAGGCGCAACAAATACTGAGCACGTTTGACAGGATTTTTTAACACAGCAAATGCATCGTTCAGTTGCGTCGTCTTCTGCATGGAAAGCATTTGTTGCTGAGCGCCAGAGCTGGCAAATCGATCGGGGTGCACACTATTGAGGAGTGTTCTTAGCTTAGCTGAAACTTTTGGAATATCGATAGAAAAGTTCGGCTCAAGGCCGAACATTTCAAAATAGTTTTGCTGTGAATTAGCCATAACAGGAATTCTTATTGAAGAGTTAAAAGCAAGTCGCGCGACAAACAGTCTTATTACTTTGTGAAAGCTTCACAGACTATCAAACTGTGAAAGACTCACCACAACCACACTCGCCCTTAACGTTCGGGTTCACAAACTCAAAGCCCTCATTCAGACCTTCCTTTATAAACTCCAGACGAGTGCCGTCGAGATAAAGGCTACTCTTGGGATCAACAATCACCTTAACGCCTTTATCTTCGAAAACAACATCATCTTCATTCAGTTCATCAACGAACTCCAAGACATAAGCTAAGCCAGAGCAACCTGTGGTTTTAACGCCCAGACGAACGCCAAGTCCTTTGCCACGATTGGCTAAGAAACTTTTAACACGCTCTGCTGCTGCATCGGATAAGGTGATTGCCATATTAAATCCTAACCTTCTTACCTTGTTGTATTACTTGATGAATAACAAGCGACGAATAATCAATTACTGACCGTGCTTTTCTTTGTAATCTTTCACTGCAGCTTTAATTGCATCTTCAGCTAACACTGAACAGTGAATTTTTACTGGAGGCAAAGCTAACTCTTCAGCAATCTGGGTATTCTTAATGGTCTGTGCTTCATCGACTGTCTTGCCCTTAACCCACTCAGTGATTAAAGAACTCGAAGCAATCGCAGAACCACAACCGTAAGTTTTAAATTTCGCGTCTTCGATAATGCCCTGCTCATTGACTTTAATTTGCAGTTTCATGACATCGCCACACGCAGGCGCACCGACCATACCTGTACCAATGCTAATGTCAGTCTTTTCGAAAGAACCAACGTTGCGTGGGTTTTCATAATGATCAATTACTTTTTCGCTATAAGCCATAGTAGTATCTCCTACAATTGTTTAGTGGGCCTGCCACTCAACTTTAGACAAGTCCACACCCTCTTTGTACATTTCCCAAAGAGGTGATAATTCACGTAAACGGCCAATTGAGTTTTGAACTTTCTCAATGGCATGATCAACTTCTTCTTGCGTCGTAAAGCGACCGATAGTGAAACGAATTGAGCTGTGCGCCAATTCATCATCACGACCTAGCGCTCGCAATACATATGAAGGCTCCAAACTGGCTGATGTACAAGCCGAACCTGAAGAAACTGCTAAATCTTTAAGCGCCATAATCAATGACTCACCTTCAACAAAGTTAAAGCTGATATTGATAATACCGGCGACACGTTTTTCCGAATGACCGTTCAGATACACTTCTTCCATATCTTGAACACCATTCCATAAACGCTCACGCAAACTAATAATGCGTTCGTTATCGCTCGCCATATCTTCTTTTGCTATACGAGCCGCTTCGCCCATACCGACAATCTGATGAGTAGGTAAAGTACCAGAACGCATACCGCGCTCATGGCCACCACCGTGCATTTGCGCTTCTAAGCGAACACGCGGTTTACGACGTACATATAAAACACCGATACCTTTTGGGCCATACATTTTATGACCTGAAATCGACAATAAATCGACTTTAGTTTTCTCAACATCAATCGGCAACTTGCCAGCACTTTGCGCTGCATCGACGTGGAAAATAATTTTTCGTTCACGGCACATTTCACCAATGGCGTCGATATCCTGAACCACACCCGTTTCGTTATTAACATGCATCACGCTCACTAGAATAGTGTCATCACGCATAGCATTTTCGAGCGCTTTAAGGTCAAGCAAGCCGTCTTCCTGTACATCCATATAAGTGACTTCATAACCTTCACGTTCAAGTTGGCGAGTTGTGTCCAAAACCGCCTTATGTTCTGTTTTTACGGTAATGATGTGTTTGCCTTTCTTACCATAAAAATGTGCAGCACCCTTAATCGCCAAGTTGTCAGACTCAGTTGCACCTGAGGTCCAGACAATCTCACGCGGGTCTGCGTTGATTAATTCAGCTACTTGTTGGCGAGCAATGTCTACCGCCTCTTCCGCTTCCCACCCAAATTTGTGAGAACGAGAAGCCGGGTTACCAAAGATACCGTCAACACCCATGTATTGAACCATCTTCTCGGCAACACGCGGATCAACCGGCGTTGTTGCTGCGTAATCAAGATAGATGGGTAATTTCATGTTTTTCTCCGCTGTTTTGTTTGCCTATTAACTGCTAACCACTAACAGTTGATAAATCGTTAACTAAATAAAATAACGTCTTCTTCGCGAAAACGATGATTTTGACGTTCTGCAACCTTTTGCACGAACTGTCTTTGAATCACTTGTTCTAAAGTGATGCCACTTAAGAACTGATAGATCTGGTCACTTAGCTCAGTCCATAGCTGATGTGATAAACACAGGTCGCCATCTTGGCAGCCACCTTTTCCGTTACACTTAGTCGCGCTAATCGGTTCATTGACCGCAAGCACCACCTCTGCAATAGAAATCTGGCTCGATGGACGTTTGAGCTCATATCCACCACCGGGACCACGCACACTATCGACCAAGCTGGCTTTTCTCAACTTGGAAAATAACTGCTCAAGATAAGACAAAGAAATATCCTGTCTACTCGAGACTTCTGCTAATGTGATCGGGCCATTTCCGCTATGTAGCGCCAAGTCCAGCATGGCGGTCACAGCATATCGGCCTTTAGTACTTAGTTTCATAAGCTCTTCCTGTAAATTACCCACTAATGATCCCATACCTGACTAAATTAGTCAACTTTGAGAATGGCAATAAAAAGCTTGGAGTAAATGTAACCCATTGATTAAAAAGAAACTAATGCAAACATCAAAATCCATTATAATATTTAATGATTTAGATCAACAATATAACTTAATAAATTACTCGGATATTTATAGATTATTCGCTTTTATCGGACTTTTCGTCTGAAGCGCTATTTTGAGCCTCTCTGGGCTTATTGGACTGCTCATTACAATCATCCTTGGAACCCGTTACTTGGCTAGCATCTTGCTGATTGGTTTGTGGCTTACCATTTCCATCAAGGATCTTACTGCAATCCATATCAGGCAGATCGAGTTCAGTCAGGTCAAAACCTTTCGATTTCATAGCACAACAAATAGCATGAAGCTGCGCTTCCATAGCATTAGCATGAGAATACATGGTACGAATGGCCTGGGTTATAGGATCTTGCTGATCGGCACTGATACCGTAGGCTTCGAAAATTTCATCACCATCATGTTTAGCGCGGGAGCTTTCGCGTGCAGGAATACCGATTACCGTAGTATCTTCAGGAACATCTCTTATGACCACAGCGTTTGAACCGACACGCGCATTTTTATGTAAGGTAATCGGGCCCAGGACTTTTGCACCAGCGCCGATGACGACACCATCTTCTAAGGTTGGATGACGCTTACCCGCTTTCCAGCTAGTGCCGCCCAATGTCACTCCATGGTACAAAGTACAGTCATCGCCAATCTCGGCGGTTTCGCCAATCACCACCCCCATGCCATGATCTATAAAAAAGCGACGTCCAATTTTAGCTCCGGGATGAATTTCTATGCCAGTTAACCAGCGAGCCAGAGTAGATAAGGTTCGAGCTAACCATTTCCAGTTAGCCTTCCATAGTTTATGCGCCAAACGATGAAACCAAACGGCATGCAGGCCAGGATAATTGGTCAAGATTTCAAAGTTGTTCCGCGCCGCTGGATCGCGGTGGTACACACTTTTAATGTCTTCTTTCATGCGCTTAAACATACTATGAGCCTTTTACTTTACATGCCGCTTTATATACTTATCGATAGAGGATAGAAACCCTCGTAAAATATTGACCTCACCTTTATTAAGGCGAGCCTTTGCTAAAATCCTGCGTATTCTAGCAGGTAATAATTTAGGTTGCTCGGGGTTGTAGAATTCCGTTTTGTTCATAGTGGATTCTAGATGGTTATAAAGCCCATCAACTTCTTCAAAACTGGCCAACTGTTCACTCTCTTTGTCATGCTCTGACTCAGCTTGTGCATCATAACCTAGCTCAGCATCAACAGGCTGTGAATCTTTCCTAACTATTTCGGCTATCATTTTACTGGCCAATCTTATTTCATAGGCAATAAGCTGAACCGCCGAAGCAAGGTTCAGTGACATGTACTCCGGATTGGCTGGAATATTGACGTGGTAGTGACACAGCTGTAACTCTTCATTAAGCAAACCGGTGCTTTCACGACCAAACATAATGGCCACAGGACGTGCTTCAACGTGTTCTTTTATCAGCTCCCCCATTTCCCGCGGCTCAATCAGTGGCCATGGCAAGGCGCGATTACGAGAGCTAGTACCGATGATTAGTCTGCAATCGGCCAAAGCCTCCTCAACAGTGTCAACAACCTGTGCATTCTCAAGAACGTCTAAAGCGCCGGATGAACGAACCATAGCTTCTTCAGATGGGTAATCTTTAGGTTTAACCAGAACCAGGTGCTTCAAGCCCATAGTTTTCATAGCGCGAGCTGCCGCGCCGATATTACCCGGGTGGCTAGTCTGGCAAAGTACTATCTTAATGCTATCTAGTAGTTGCGGATCAAATTGTGGCTCTTGAGGCGTGGAATTACTCATAAGGTGTTGAAAAGAAGCAAAAAATTAAAGCAATATGATAACAAAGCGTAAACGATTACCCTATTTAATAATGATAAATATTTTACCTGGTATAAATATTTGGTATGATGCGCCCGTTTTTGGCCTTAGAGCCAACAGTTCTTTGACAGTGGTGGTGTATCAATATGAATGCGTACAAAACAATTGCCGTGCGTGCGGCTAATCGTGCGGGTGACTATATAGCGAAAGCGTTTAATGATCGTGATCGTATTATTTCGCAAAGCAAAGGTCTAAATGATTTTGTCAGCAACATCGACGAACAAGCAGAATATCTGATTATTGATACCATTAAAAAGAGTTATCCTGATCATGCCATCTTCGCTGAAGAAAGTGGGCACCAGGGTAACAGTGACACTGTTTGGGTTATCGACCCGCTCGATGGCACTACCAACTTCCTACGTGGCATTCCTCACTTCTCTATATCCATTGCTGTTCGCCAGAAAGGCAAAACGGTTGCTGCAGTGGTTTACGACCCAATGCAAGACGAAATGTTCAGCGCAGCTAATGGCTCGGGAGCCCAGTTAAATAACAAGCGCCTACGCGTTAGCAATGCCAAGAAACTGGAAAATGCCCTATTAGCCACTGGCTTTCCATTCCGCGAAGGTCAAGACTTGTCCAAATACCTTGAATACTTCCAAGCGCTCTACCCACATTGCATTGATATGCGTCGCGCAGGTTCAGCGGCCCTTGATTTGGCTTACGTAGCGGCTGGTCGTCTTGATGGCTTCTGGGAGTTTGGCTTGAGTGATTGGGACACCGCTGCAGGTGCTTTAATCGTTAAAGAAGCTGGCGGAATGGTCAGCGACATCAAAGGTAACCAATACACGGGCGATTCAGCGAGCATTCTGGCCGCGAACCCTGGCTTATTCAAGCATTTCCTACAAACAGTCAAAAACATCTAAAACATCGCAAAACTCAATCTTTTTCAGATATCACTAGAGAACGACGGGCCAATTATTATACAATTGGTCCGTCCTCTTACCAGATTCACACAAAAGTACAAAGGTAGTTATTGATATGAATACTCTTTTTAATGCACTTTGGGAAGATTACATCCAAATCACTCCAGACGCATTGACTATTCACAATAAATTCAAAGCGTTAGGTGAGGAAGTTATCACCAACGATCACATAGCATTAAGAACCTACAATGATGGTTTGATCAGCCTTAAGCACATAGCTGAACACTTGAAACAGTTTGGTTATCAGGAAGCAGGCGAATATCATTTTGAAGAAAAAAAGCTTTATGCGAAGCATTTTGCTCATGAAAGCGAATCCGACGCACCAAAAATCTTTGTCAGCGAACTATTGCTGGAAGAATTTTCTCCTGAACTGCAAATGTTCTGTCGCGGTCTAATCGCCGAAGCTAATTGGAATATCAACAAGAACGGCTTACAACTTCCAAGCCGACCTTGGGGTAAAATTTCTCGTACAGCTTACGAAAAGTTATTAGAAGAAAGTGAATACGCCGCATGGCTGGCAGCTTTTGGTCTGCGTGCAAACCACTTTACCGTTTCAGTAAATCATTTATCCAAACTGGGTACGCTTGAAGACGTCAATGAGTATCTTAAACAGAATGACTTTGAGCTCAACACTAGTGGCGGCGAGATCAAAGGCAATGAAGACGTCTGCTTAAAGCAAAGCTCAACTATGGCCAATATGGTTGAGTGGAAATTTGAAGACGGCACCTACCCTATCCGATCATGCTTCTATGAATTCGCAGAACGCTTTGCGATGAACAATGGCGAGCTATATCAGGGGTTTGTTGCTGCAAGTGCCGACAAAATTTTTGAGTCAACCAATGCAGCAGCTTAATTTAAGACTGTTCTGACTGACATAAAAAAACCGCCAAATGGCGGTTTTTTTATTGCTTGGAATAGTATTACTAAAGCGATTCTATTAGCTCTGGAACCACTTTGAACAAATCAGCTACTAATCCATAATCTGCGACCTGGAATATTGGAGCTTCTTCATCTTTATTGATGGCAACAATCACTTTGGAGTCTTTCATGCCAGCCAGGTGTTGAATGGCTCCTGAAATACCGATAGCGATATACAATTCCGGGGCAACGATTTTACCGGTTTGACCAACCTGGTAATCGTTTGGAACAAATCCTGCATCAACGGCTGCACGTGAAGCGCCAACAGCTGCGCCTAGCTTGTCTGCTAATTGCTCGAGCATGGCGAAGTTTTCACCACTGCCCATACCGCGACCACCTGAAACAATCACTTTGGCAGAAGTCAGTTCAGGACGCTCAGATTCTGTCAGCTCTTCGCCGACGTAGTCTACTAAAGCACTATGCTGCGTTGCGTCTACAGTTTCTACTGAAGCTGAACCGCCTTCATGAGACAAGGCATCAAATGCTGTGGCACGTACAGTAATCACTTTCTTGCTATCGTTACTTTTTACCGTAGCAATCGCATTACCTGCGTAGACTGGGCGTTTGAAAGTATCATCACTTTCAACAGAAATGATGTCAGAAATTTGTTGAACGTCTAGCAGCGCTGCAACTCGAGGAGCAATGTTTTTACCGAACGTGGTTGCTGGCGCAAGAATATGACTGAAACTCTCTGCTTGCTCAACCACAAGCTTGTCCAAATCTTCGGCCATCAAATGCGCGTAATGCTCAGCATCTGCTAATAAAACTTTATCAACACCTTCCGCTTTAGCGGCTTCATCGGCGACTGATTTACAATCATGACCGGCAACTAAAACTACGGTTTCGCCAGCTAATTGTTTTGCTGCTGCAATGGTATTAAAAGTTGCAGGCTGAAGTTCGCTGTTATTGTGTTCTGCAATGATTAAAGTGGCCATTAGATCACCTTCGCTTCATTCTTAAGTTTGTCCACCAACTCAGCAACCGTTTCGACTTTGATGCCTTCTTTACGTGCCGGAGGGTTTTCAACAGTTAATGTTTCAGTGCGAGGAGCAACGTCAACACCCAAATCAGCAATCGCCAGCTCATCAAGCGGCTTGCGCTTTGCTTTCATGATATTAGGTAGTGATGCGAAACGAGGCTCGTTCAAACGCAAATCGGTTGTGATAATGGCTGGCAATTTAACGGATAAAGTTTGTAGACCACCATCAATCTCACGAGTCACCTGAGCTTTACCATCAGCAACTTCAACTTTTGAGGCAAAGGTACCTTGCCCCCAACCTAATAAAGCACCAAGCATTTGACCAGTTTGGTTGTTATCTCCATCAATCGATTGCTTACCAAGAAGCACCATTTCTGGCTGTTCTTTTTCGACAACGGTTTTAAGAACCTTAGCAACAGCCAAAGGCTCTATGTCATCTTCTGATTTAACCAGAATGGCACGATCAGCACCCAGAGCCAACGCTGTACGCAAGCTTTCCTGACACTGTTGATTACCAATCGAGACTACTATCACTTCGCTGGCAACGCCCTGCTCTTTCAGGCGCACCGCTTCTTCAACAGCAATCTCACAGAATGGATTCATGGACATTTTAACATTGGCCATTTCCACGCCAGTATTGTCCGCCTTAACGCGAACCTTAACATTCGCATCAATAACACGTTTTATTGCAACGAGAATTTTCATGAAAACCCTATCTATGTATAATTTCGCCAGATATAGACGACTGCGGCGTCTATCTTTAGTAAAATAGGCGGCAATGGTGACGTTTTAAGGCCTTAAGGTCAATAGTAAACGGTCAATTTGCGCCAAATTTGAACAGATTTTAACCGTTTTTGAGTAAAAAAACAGATAAGGGGAGAATTAAGTGGAACGTGAATTTATGGAGTTTGATGTCGTTATCGTTGGTGCAGGCCCTGCGGGCCTCTCAGCAGCGATTCGTCTTCGCCAACTGGCAGTCGAAAAAGACCAGGATTTGATGGTCTGTGTGGTTGAAAAAGGCTCCGAAGTTGGTGCGCACATCCTATCCGGTGCCGTTTTCGAACCTACCGCATTAAATGAACTCATCCCTGACTGGCAAGAAAAGAATGCTCCTCTGTTAACCAAAGTTTCAGAAGATAATATTTACCTCTTTAGAGGCGAGAATAAATCAATTAAGATTCCAAACCTCTTTGCTCCCAAAACCATGCACAACCATGGTAACTATATCGTCAGCTTGGGTAATGTTTGCCGATGGTTGGCCGAACAAGCTGAAGCATTGGGCGTAGAAATCTTCCCGGGCTTTGCTGCTTCTGAAGTACTCTATAACGAGGACGGCTCAGTAAAGGGTATTGCTACCGGCGATATGGGCATCAGTCGTGACGGTGAGAAGAAAGATAGCTACATGCCAGGCATGGAGCTGCATGCTAAATACACATTGTTTGCAGAAGGCTGCCGTGGACACTTGGGCAAAGAGCTTATTGCAAAATATGAATTAGATAAAGGCAAAGAGCCGCAGCATTACGGCATCGGTATTAAAGAACTGTGGAAAGTTCCTGCTGATCAACATAAAGAAGGCTTGGTGGTGCATACTGCAGGATGGCCTTTAAGCGAATCGGGATCAGCTGGTGGCGGCTTCCTTTACCATATCGAAGACCATCAGGTAGTTGTTGGGTTAATCACTGACCTTTCCTACTCTAATCCACACGTCAGTCCATTTGATGAGTTCCAGCGTTACAAACATCAGGCAGTCATCAAGCAATACCTTGAGGGCGGTGAGCGTATCTCTTACGGAGCTCGAGCTATCACTAAAGGCGGACTTCAATCGCAGCCAAAAATGTCTTTCCCTGGTGGCTTGTTGATTGGCGATGATGCTGGAACCTTGAACTTTGCCAAAATTAAAGGCTCTCACACAGCCATGAAATCCGGCATGATTGCTGCTGAAACGGTTATCAACGCTATTGCCAGCGAAAAAGATAATGATGATTTAGTTGAGTACGCCGATAATTACAAACAGTCTTGGGCTTGGAAAGAACTCCACACACAGCGTAACTTCGGCCCAGCGCAACACAAGTGGGGCAATCTGTTAGGCTCTGCGTATGCCTTTATTGATTTAAATATATTCAATGGCAAGTTGCCTTGGACTTTAAATGACCCTGAACCAGACTATGCACAATTAAAGCTGGCATCAGAGTGCAAAAAAATAAACTATCCAAAACCCGATGGTAAATTATCCTTTGATAAACTGTCCTCGGTCTTTGTCTCCAATACTAATCACGAAGAAGATCAACCGGTACACTTAAAACTTAAAGACCAGTCAATACCGATTGAAGTTAATTTGGAAAAGTTTGACGAGCCGGCTCAGCGCTACTGCCCTGCGGGAGTTTACGAGGTCGTTCGTGACGATGATGGGAATAATCCTAAGTTTATTATTAATGCGCAGAACTGCGTACACTGTAAAACTTGTGATATTAAAGACCCCAGCCAGAACATTCATTGGGTTACTCCAGAAGGAACCGGTGGTCCTAACTATCCTAATATGTAAGCCTGAATTATCACCCATAAAAAAAGCGGCAAATTGCCGCTTTTTTTATGACACTAATTTCATATGGACGGGCTAACTTTTCTTTCTTCTTAAACCAAACAAACTTAAAAGAACAAGCATCATAAATGGAACACTACCACCACCAGAATTATTATCTTCTTCGATATCGCAGCTTTCAACTGCTCCTCCTGTAGGGTCGAGTCTGAAAGCTCTTATCTCTCCATCTTTTGCTCCAAAGCCTATAATTTGACCTGCGTTGTTAATGTCGGTTGCTTCAGTTAATTTCCAACCTGAGTTACATGGAATTAATTCATTGAGATTTTTCATCTCTTCATCTTCATAAATAAAGGCAGCAAACTCATTCAATGTAGGTGCGGATACAAGTGCTCTGCCGACAATTTGTCGGTTATCATTAATAGCTCTAGCTCTAGAGTCAGTAAAATCTGAGCGCAAGAAGCCTAAAAAGGTTAACTCTTCGGAGCCACTCTGTGCATCATAATAAAAAGCTTCTTGATTGTCTCGAGTACCCGAAATGTAGACGCTTCCTACAACCTCATCATGAATATTGATTCCATGGGCAAAAGTAGCACGATTGTCTACGGTTGGAATCTCGCTGATGCTAAAGTTATTATTAGCATCTACAATAAAAGACTGGATAGTAAATTGCCCAGAGTTTGGCACAATTGCGTCGGCAAATCCAATCGCCTTCCCAGAGTTATTAATGGCAGTCATGTACGATTTTCTAGAGACATCATCTGCCAAAGATGGCACCATAAAATAAGTTTGGTCGTTATTATTATATACGAACCCTCTATCAACAGCCTCGTTATCATCTTCTGTATCAACATCAAACATGCCGTAACCCACGATCAAGTTGCTATCATTGATGTCAGAAACACGTGTTTGTGAAAGGTTATCCTTCTCAATTAATTTTTCGATTCCGCCATCAAAAATAATCGCGAAAAGTTTTTCCTGTATTACTGTATTACCGTTTTCTTGTTCCACTTCGCTTAGCTGATTAGCGTAACCCACGGCAATACCAGAAGAATTAATGCCCACAGCCTCACTAAAGGTTCCATCAGTCAGAACACCAAGATCCTCATTGCCTCCTTGCTGAAACTTTACGGCATGACCAAAAAACTCTCTTCCACCATCGTCGGTTTCGGGACCATTAGCAACACCCACAGCAATTCCCTGCTCATTAAGCTTATAGGCTACACTATAATTACCATCAAGACCGCCCAAGTCTACAATCTCATAAGGTGCGGATAAGGCAAGTCCCGTGCTTAATGTAAGCAATGAGGCAAGTAAAGTTTTCTTAAATCGCTTTTGTTTCATTCTATTTCTCTTATATTAACGAATTTGGTGTAATCAATGCACTTCTGTCATGCGACATCAGGATGTCATCATCAGATATCACTCAGCGTCAGGCTGTGATTCTGGCCTGGCGTCTTTAAAGGCGTCTAATGTTAAGCAGTGCTTCTCTACTTCAACCAGACGCGGGTAATCAGTCAAATCGACATTAAAGCGTCGAGCATTGTACATTTGTGCCACAATAAAGACATCCGCTAAAGTAAGCATCTCGCCAAAAGCGAAAAAGCCCTGCTCTTTGTAGCTTTGTAACTCTAGCTCAATCGCTCTGAACCCTTCATGAATCCAGTGTCGGTACCATGTATCTTTAGCTTCATCACTGACATTCAACTCACCCTTCAGATACTTAAGCACTCTCAAGTTATCGAGTGGATGTATGTCGCATGCAACGATTTGACATAAGCTTCTGACTTTAGCTCTCAAAAAAGGTTCATCGGGTAATAACTTTGGCCCCTTGAAACTTTCATCCAAATACTCACAAATTGCCAAGGATTGACTCAGTAGTTTGCCATTGTCATCAAGTAAAGGCACAAGCCCTTGTGGGTTTTGCTCCAGGTATTCGGGCTTATGCTGCTCACCACCATCTTTCACTAAATGAACAGGGATCATTTGGTAAGACAGGCGCTTCACATTAAGCGCAATACGCACTCGGTAGGCTGCCGTTGAGCGCCAGTAACTATAAAGTTTCAGCATAAACCCTCCTGAGTTCTATATTGCGTACTATGCTTTTGGGTCGTACTTTTCAACAACTTGGTTAATTTGCCCGAAAATACTATCGCCATTACTATCAAACATTTCAATCGTAACCCGATCGCCAAACTGCATAAATGGTGTTGTCGGTTTGCCATTGGCAATAATTTCCAGCATGCGAACCTCGGCTAAACACGATGAGCCCGTTGACTGATCTTTGTTCGAAATAGTACCTGATCCAACAATAGTGCCCGCACTTAATGGGCGAGTTTTTGCAGCATGCGCAACCAGAGTTGGAAAGTCAAAAACCATGTCTACACCACAGTCAGGCTTGCCTAATAAGTTTTCATTGAGATGTGTTACTAAAGGTAAATAAACTTTTTTGCCGTCCCACTTATCGCCTAACTCATCAGGAGTCACTGCGACTGGTGAGAATGCAGAAGAAGGTTTTGCCTGGAAAAAGCCGAAGCCTTTAGCTAACTCGCCTGGAATCAGGTTACGCAATGAAACGTCGTTCACTGTCATCAACAAACGAATTTCTTTTTCAGCTTGCTCTGGTGTTGCATCCATTGGCACATCGCCAGTGATTACAGCTACTTCAGCCTCCATATCAATTCCATACTCTTCGCTGGCCATTTTGATTTTCTCACGTGGGCCAAGGAAAGTATCGCTACCGCCTTGATACATCAAAGGGTCTGTCCAGAACGTTTCTGGCATTTCTGCACCACGTGCTTTACGCACTAATTCAACGTGGTTTACATAAGCACTGCCATCGGCCCATTGATAAGCGCGCGGCAAAGGTGACTCACAGGCAGCTTGGTCAAATTCAAAGGCATCATTGGCCTTGCCTTCGTTAAGGTCTGCGTACAATAACTCAAGCTGTGGTTTGAAGTTATCCCAGTCATCTAATGCTGCCTGCATGGTTTTAACAAAGCCAGGTTTAACAGCACGCGTTAAATCACGACTAACGACTACTAATTGCCCATCTCTTGAGTCATCTTTTAATGTTGCTAATTTCATTGTTACTTCCTAAATTCTTATCAAATCAATTGAATGGTATGAATGAAGTTATTTGCTGGCTTTCCAGCTATTACAGTACTCTTCATTTTCAACACTGCTCATCTCATCCGAAACTTCTAGCGCATCGCGAGTATCAATCATCACCGCCACTTCATCGGTTGCTTTCTTGGCATAGTTACGCCCTGCTTCAAATGCTTTTGGGTGTGGACCATGCGTAAAACCAGACGGATGGAATGTGACCATACCAGCATCAATATTGTCGCGGCTGAAGAAATCACCTGCGTGATAAAAAATCACTTCGTCAAAGTCATCGTTATTGTGATAGAAAGGCACTTTCAATGCACCAGGATCCGACTCAATCGGACGCGGCACAAAAGTACAAATCACAAAACGACTAGCGACAAAAGTGGTATGAGCCGATGGTGGCAAATGATAGCGGTGTGACATCAATGGACGAATATCACGCCAGTTGATGCGAACAACCGATAAGTCACCGTGCCAACCGATCGCATCAAGCGGCGAATAGTTGAAGTGGACTTTTGAAAGTTGATCACGACGTTTAATTTCTACCGACCATGGCTTGTCATCCTGCTGCGCCAGAAACTTATCATTGACGCTTGGAACATCCAACATCGCCGGATCGAAAATGGCCTGCGGACCAACCAATCCTTTTTCAGGCAGCTGATAGCTATCGTTGGTCGCTTCGATTAACAGCATAGTCATCGGCTCTTGTGGCTCAAGACGCCACATGGTTCCGCGTGGAATAACCACATAGTCACCATCTCGAATTTCCATATGCCCATAGTCACAGAATAAATCACCTTTACCCTTATGAATAAAAAGCAATTCATCGCCATCGCCATTACGCGCCAATGCTGGCATAGCTTCAGCGCATTCCCAGATACGGAATTTGCAGCTGGCGTTATGCAACAATTCTTTGGCGCTCCAAGGCGAGAGGCTCGCCTTGTCGAGGTCGTTTAAGTCAAACGCTCGTGGGCGTAATGGGCCTTCCCACTTCTCCCACGAAGTTGGCGCACGTTTATGATGAAAGTGTGCGGTTGGACCAAAGAAACCACTTCGCCCTGCTTCGCGCTCGTAGATCGCCTCTTCAGGCAAGTCCGCGTGCGCCTGACGTGAAATGGTTCCTTCTTTATGAGGGAACGCAATCCATTTACGCATCTTAAATCACTCCGCGCTGGATTTGGTCTAACTCGATAGACTCAAACAGTGCTTTAAAGTTTCCTTCACCGAAGCCTTGGTTGCCTTTACGCTGAATGATTTCGAAGAAGATAGGACCAATCACTGTATTAGTGAAGATCTGAAGCAGGATGCCTTCTTCATGATCTAAAGACCCATCAATCAAGATGCGGTTTTTGCGCAATACATCAACGTCTTCATGATGCTCTGGGATACGCTTTGGAATCATATCGTAGTAAGTATCTGGCGTATCCATGAACTTCATGCCACCAGCACGCAAGTCTTCAATAGTCTGATAAATATCGTCTGTTGATAGAGCGATATGCTGGATACCTTCACCGTTGTATTCTTTCAAGAACTCTTCAATCTGTGATTTCTCATCTGAAGATTCGTTGATTGGAATACGCAGCTTGTTGCATGGGCCAGTCATTGCTTTTGAGAATAGACCCGTTTGCTTACCTTTAATATCAAAGTAGCGGATTTCGCGGAAGTTGGCGATGTTTTCATAGAAAGTTGCCCAAACGTCCATACCACCACGTTTAACGTTATGTGTTAAATGGTCAAGGGTAAGCAGGCCTCTGCCTTTAGGAAATTTCTCGACGCCATCATAGTACTCAAAGTCGTCATCATAGAAACTGTTCGGCTTATTGCCCCATTTATCAATGAAGTACAGCACCGAGCCACCGATACCATAAACTCCAGGGTGAGACATGTGCTCTTCCTGATCAAAAGGCTTGGCACCTTTTTCTACCGCATAATCAAAGGCTTTTTGTGCATCTTCTACACGCCATGCCATAGCACAGGCGCAAGGACCGTGATCTTTACTAAACTCATGGAAGTAACCACTCATTTCGCTATTCACGATGAAGTTGATGTCGCCCTGACGGAATAAAACCGCATTCTTAGATTTATGCTTGGCGATTTCGGTAAAACCTAGTAACTGGAATAATTCTTTTAACTTCTCAACGCCCTCTTCATTTGGCGCTGTGTATTCAACAAACTCAAAACCATCGGTGCCTAGCGGATTAAATGTTGTATCAGTCATGTTTGACTCCTAAATCTTATGTGAGGCTTAACTCTTCTGTTCTAAACCTCGAATTTAAAGCTATGTGGCGAATGTAAACTATCTTGTACTAACATTCGCCTATTTAAAGGGTTGGTCCATAATTTTAATAACTGGATGAAAGATTACAGACCCGGCGCAGGAAACCATACGCTAAGAAACTGAACGCTAGCTCCATTGAGCGCGAATTTGGTCGGCAACGATAAACGTTGGTGTGATTTGTTTGGTAAACATCAATAACATATAGTTTTTTTGCCCTGTAACAGCTTGATTTTAAAGTAGCTATTTACGATCCCTTCATTATGCAACAGCCCGCCAATATTAACAATATCGCGGGCTGCTTCGGTAGAATGTTCAGCTATATCTTAACTGGCCATTTTCTCTTCTTTTGGTGGAAACAATGGTTTATGCAAACCTAAACGCTTGGCCTCTTTCACCATCGCCATGACGTCAGAGTTAGCTAATTCAAAAAGTTGCTTGAAATCATCCAGCACGAAGTACTGCGGCTGCATGATATCGATACGATATGGGGTACGCAGCATATCAATCGGATCAAAAGGCTTACGAATCACTTCTGGGTCTTCCAGGCTATGCGGCGTCTCACCAATTGATGACAAAATACCACCACCGTATATACGCTGACCTTCTGCAGTATTAATCAAACCGAATTCAACAGTGAACCAATATAGGCGAGCAAGGAAAACTCGGTCTTCTTTTGACGCTTCATAGCCTAATTTACCGTAAGCACTGGTAAATTCTGCAAAATAAGGGTTGGTGAGCATGGCGCAGTGGCCAAAAATTTCATGAAAAACATCAGGTTCTTGCAGATAGTCCATTTCTTCACGGGTACGAATAAAAGTCGCACAAGGGAATTTTTTATCCGCCAACAAAGCAAAGAATTTATCGAAATTAATTAAAGCAGGAACCCAGGCCACTTCCCAGCCGGTTTCCTTTCTAAGTACGCTGGAAACCTCTTCTAACTGTGGAATGCGGTCTTTAGGTAAGTTAATCTTATCAAGTCCTTCGAAATACTCTGGACAGGCACGACCTTTGATCAGCTTCTCCTGGCGTGTGATTAACTCATGCCAAACCTGATGTTCTTCGTCTGTATAGTGAATAAAGCCATCTTCATCCATTGGACGAGCTTTATACTTGGTACCTGTACCCATGTAACTACCTCTTCAATGTTTCAATTAGTTTATCTAACCTTTATCTAACTTCGCGCATCTCGCGGCACATTATCAATACCTTGGACCACGAAAACAAGTAAAAATTGCCAAACATTTCAATTAACCGACGGAACTTTTAAGTGCCTTGCAATACTAAAGTTTAGTAACACTTTTCACATGAATTACACTTTAAGTTACATAAGCTTCTTGATATAAATTCCATCGCTAATTTATTTAACAAACAACCCACGCAAAACGTACCTAAACAGAAAACAAACGATGCAAAATATTCAAACAAGCGTATTGTATAAGAACGACACTCAAATTAACGTAAACCTGCAATTAGTCACTCAAGGATGTTAATGACAATGCGAACATTAGCTATTGCTTTATCTCTTACCATTGTAACCCTTTTTAATATAGCACAGGCCAAACCAGCCTATACCACGGACCAACAAGCCTATCTAGAAGCTGAAAAGGCCTTTAAACAAGGAAAAAGTACAGAATACCAAAAGCTCAAGCAGAGCCTTGCTAACTATGCGCTACTTCCTTATCTGGAATACGAAGAAATAAAGAAAAACCTCAATAAAAACAGCCGACAAGCAGTGGACGACTTTATTCAAAAATACGAGTCTTCACCACTAAGCAACAGGCTTCGTTGGGACTTTGTACGCTTGCTCGCTAAGGCAAACAAATACGACTTGATGGCACAGTACTACTCCTTTGGTTCTGTCACTAGCTATGACTGCATGTTGTTAAACCACCAGCTCAAACAGGGAAAGCCTATCAGCGCTTTATCCGAACAGATCTCCAATTTATGGAATGTGTCTAAATCACAACCTAAAGAGTGCGATAGTGTTTTTGAGAAATGGATTGATAACAATCAGTTACAACAGGATATCGCCTATCAACGATTTTATCAGACCGCTCACGAAGGTCCTGTAGGCTTACTCAGTTATCTTAAGCGCTACCTGCCTCGCGATGAACAATACCTAGCTGACCTATGGCTGAAAGTTCGCCGTAACCCTAAAGTAGTCACCCGCTCTAACTTTTTTCCAGGCAAAAACCCTGAGAAGGAAGCCAGTCTTTTGGTCTATGCCGTTAAGCGCTTAGCCTGGGATGATCGTGACGATGCTTATAGTGCCTGGAAGCGGACACAAAGCCGAATTCCCTTGGCTGGAGGCCACACATCTGATGTAGAAAGAACGCTGTTCCTTGCTCTTGCTACCGAAAATAACGCTAAAGCTGTTGATATGGCTAAAGACCATATTAATGACTATTTAGATGATGAACTGGTCAATCACTGGAAGTTGGTCACTTTATTAAGAACCGAAAATTGGCAAACCATTACCGAGCTGTATGATCTATTACCTTTTGAACAACAAAGTAGCGAGCAATGGCGCTACTGGTATGCCGTATCGTTAGATCATCTGGGAAAAAAAGAAGAAGCCAAGATTCTACTAAGCGATCTAGCAAAGGAACGTGATTATTATGGTTATAAAGCAGCCACAAGACTAAAGCTTCCAATTCTTCTCAATCACACTCCTCTGATCATCCCCGAAGAAACTATGAACTCTGTCCGTCAATCAGCTAATGTCGAGCGTGCAAAAGAATTATACGCCATCGAGCGCTACCTTGATGCTAGCCGAGAATGGCGAAGCCTAATGAGCAAACTGGAATCACCGCAAGAGTTTCATGCTGCTGCGGTGATAGCAAACCAATGGGGCTGGTATAACCAAAGCATTCTAACCATTGCCAGAGCTCAGTCGTGGGATGATACAGACATTCGTTTTCCAACGGCTTTTAAAGATGACTACATTAGAATGGGCAAGCAGGTGCAACTACCACCTCACTGGCTAATGGGAGTTGCTCGACAAGAAAGTGCTTACGGACCAAGGGCTGTTTCGCCCGCTGGAGCTTACGGCTTAATGCAGGTAATGCCCAATACAGCGAAAACCTTCGCACGGAAGTTCCAGATCCCCTATTCGCATCGCAGTGACTTGTTAGATCCGGCAATCAACATTCAAATGGGCAGTCGCTACCTGCAAATGCGCTACGAAGAACTTGAACAGAACCCTATTTATGCTTCAGCCGCCTATAACGCCGGTAAGAGCAGGATTGAACAATGGAAAACATTTGGTCGTTACCCAACGGAAATCTGGATAGAGGCGATTCCGTACACTGAAACTCGCGAATACATTAAGCGTGTTATGACCTATCGCCAAGTATATGCTCTCAAGCTCGGGCTTGATGACGATATATTTGAGTATATTTTAACCACCGAAACTGGTGACAAAAAATAAAGGCGCCAATTGGCGCCTTTTGCATTTCACACTCGGTAAACACCTTAGAAATACCTTTCGAAACTAATCGACAAATAGTCATCATTTCTGAATGGGTATAAAAAGCTATCCATAGGCCTAGTTTCGTCAATTCCCTCAAACCAACGTCCTTCAATCACCAGCTTCCAGCTATCCCCTAACCGGCGACTGGCTTCAAGATTAATAAACTGTTGGTTTTCCGCATATGAGTACCCCAACAATACTTCTGTCGATGGAATATCATTCATGGCCAAGCGTAACCCCCCGACCCAGATATCTTCCTGTCTAAAACCTCCAGGAAGCACATCACGGGAATCATACTGATACTCCATGATCACTCCTAAATCCGCACCGGATTCAGTAATCCCATAAAATGAATACTCAAATCCGCCAACTGCTGCCGAGTAACGACCTTGCTCAAAGCCCGAACGCGACATAGCCTCAAGCTTCCATAACCAGGCACCTTTGGTTGCTTGAACATCGATACTGGTTTGATCAATGGTTACATAAACAGGCCTTAACTTAAGATCTTGTGGATTGCTGCTATCCAGTACAAATTGTGGATCACGACTGGTTCCTGAAAAATGTGCAATACCAATATCCCAGTCCCCGATCCAATGCGACCAGCGGATAGCACCATCTAGTCTCGACTTACCATCTGGATCAGCATAGATCGGATTGTCAGTATCAATCACATAAGGAAAACGCAGTCGTCCCTCTTCGCCAGCAAAAGTTCTCTCGCGGAAACCGGGTAAGGCAAAAATGCTCAGCAAGCCCCAATCGCGTTCAGTAGATAATGTGAGCAGAGGCTGACCAAGCTTGTCCTCACCATCGATATTTTCGACAAAATCAGTCTGATTAATGATATCCACTAAGTGTTGTGATTCAGCAACTCCCCAAAACACTTTGCCAATCCCAGCCTTAACGTCCCACTCATCACCAACGTATTGCAACATCAGCTCACGAATATCGCCATGAGTACGCTCGTTGTCCATGCTGTCCCATCGATAGAATGGCTTGAAAACTAGGCTGAGATTGTGTTCATCCCAGCTATGGTAAAATTCAGGCTCAATCATAATTGAAGCGAGCTCCTGATCCTGCCCAAAGTCACCCTCTTCAAAATAATACCTCACGTCTGTGGCAACAACGCCCCGCCACTCAGCAGACAAAGACGGTAAACTTAATAAAATCAATACACTAGAAATGATAGCTTTCAGCAGTTTGGTGGTAGACATTTTCTTCCATACTAGTTGGTCTGTTATTTGTCGCCATTGTAAATAATGAAGGGCCGAAATACTAGCTGCCATTGTTTGTTAATCCACGTCGCATAATAGACAATATCAATTGTCGATATCGTGCATTTTTTAAACAATATTGATACTCTGAACACATAGCAATAAAGGAGGTCACATGGCACAAGAACTACTGCCCTTACGTGGCCATTGGTATAAACGTTCAGACCTAAACACTATCTTTGAAGTCGTCGCGATTGACGACGATGACGGAACCATTGAAGTTCAGTACTTCGGTGGTGAAATTGAGGAACTAGACTTACACAGCTGGGAATTGCTTGAACTGAGTCAAGCAGCCCCGCCTGAAGACTGGAGCGGTGCTTTAGAGGTAGACGATTATACCCTTGGCGATGAACTCGAATTAGCACCAGGCTCATTAGACGATGTTTTAAACATTATCGACTCCAATGACCATTAAAATTGAATTAACAACCAATAATTCAATTCCTTACAGCTAAAAGAACATAAAACACTTAAACGCTAGCCATCACCTGCTCATTCGCTATAATCTAAAAAACAAAAGATAAGCTCCTCACTTTATGACAGAGTCGTTTTCCACCTGGGCAGATGCTCTAGCGGCAGTAAAAAAACAAGACTTTTTCCAGAACCTATTAGACTTGGTGCAATCTGAGCGACAAGCTGGCAAAACCATTTACCCACCCCAAGACCGTATCTTCGCCGCACTAAAACTGACGGAGCTAAAAGATGTCAAAGTCGTCATCTTGGGACAGGATCCCTATCACGGCCCCAACCAGGCTAATGGCTTATGCTTCTCAGTCAATCCCAATCAGCCTCTACCTCCTTCCCTGCGAAACATCTATAAAGAGCTTGCAAGTGATTTACAGTGCCCCATACCCATTAACGGCGACTTATCTCACTGGGCGACACAGGGAGTACTGCTTCTCAACACGGTATTAACAGTGGAAGCCGGCCAGGCAAACTCACATAAAGGGCGAGGCTGGGAAATCTTTACTGATGAGGTGATAAAAAGTCTCAATAAGGCCCCACAGCCCATTGTATTCTTGCTATGGGGGTCACAGGCTCAGGCCAAATCCAGCTTGATAAATAACCCTAAACACACTATCTTAAGCGCTCCGCATCCGTCGCCTCTTTCGGCACACCGCGGTTTTTTTGGCTGTAACCATTTTTCAAAAACGAATCAAATACTTGTTGATAATAACCAAACACCGATAGAATGGATTTAGGCTCATCTCAAAATACAAGTATAGCTGGCGTTACCAAGATAGATTTTATATAACTACATGAATAATCATAGTTTTAGTGCGCATCTGTAACAAGGAATATAGAAATATTGATGGATTATGAACTGCTTTTTTAGGGCTTTTAAAAACACCTCCTATCTGCTCATAGCTTTACTCCTATTTGCGGGCGGGTTTCGTTTTGCCTATTCGGCAGAGCCCCAAGTTTCAAAGGGTGACAATGAGCCACTCCATGAAAAAAAACAAATCACTATCATTGCTCAGCACTTCTCTAGCCACTTCTCTAATATTGCAAAAAGCTTATCGCTTTCCTCTTTATCTGATACCCATAGAGTGGTTAACATGTCGCTATCTGACTGGAAGCAGCAGCAACCTGAATCAGCACTCATTATTAGCTTAGGCCGTTCCCCGCTAGAAGAGCTGGTTAAAACAGGGTATGAGGAGCCTATTTTAGCCGCAGTGATCACTTATCAGGACTTCAGGGAAATTGTTACACAGGAGTCCGCTCAAAATAGCTTAAGTGCAATATTCTACGACCCAGATCCTTTAAGGCAGCTCATATTAGGTAAATTATTGCTGCCATTTTCAGACGCTGTAGGCGTTATGCACTCAATGGAAACTCCTTTCTTTATTGAAGAATACCAAGCCATAACAGAAACCTTAGGCTTATCACTGAATGCCATACCACTAAAGCAAACGACCGAGGTGGCTATTCAGTTCCCCAGACTGGTCCAGAAGGCCGACTTTATCATTGCTCAACCTGACTCAGTAATTTATAACAGTCAGACATTACCTAGAGTCCTGTTAACCAGTTATAGGCAAAGAAAAGTGGTCATAGGTTATTCAACTGGTATTGTTAAAGCAGGCGCAGTAGCAACCACCTATACTACAGCAGAAATGCTGATTGATGACCTAGAAGAATCAGCTCTGGAGATATTGAGTAATAAAAAAGACTCGTTTACCAGGCATAGCAAATATTATGATATCAGTTACAATCTTGAGGTAGCTAATTCACTGGGACTGGATATAATTTCTAAAGAAGAACTACAAACAAAAATTGCAGAGCTATATCTAGAACCCCTAAACGAGACCAACTCCCAATAAACAGGTACTGCCTTTGAGACGCTCTAAATATGTCAATCAATATAATCTGGCTTTCATAGTTGCGGTTATTACGTTACTGCTACTTGCCAATTATCTGTTTACAATTCTGACGCAAAAACAGCACTTGTTTCAGCAACAAAACTTAAGCCAGTCTATCCTATCTAACCTGACAATCGAACTGGAGTATGGCTTATCTTTTGGTAACAAAGTTGACTTGAAAAACTCACTGGAAGCACTAAGAGATAATAAAGGCGTCGCAATAATAACGGTTTATGATAACCAAAAAAATACGATGGCAGAGTTGGATAACAGAGAGTCTTTATCCATTCCCGATGACCAAGAATTGATCGAAATAATCAAACCGATCGATCAGAGCCCAAGTAGCTCACTGAGCGACTCTTTGCTGCTCAATGAAGAAATCCTCAAAAGTGTTAAACTTGAGCGACGCTTGGGTGAAGTCAGGCTGGGCATGACGCCTCTTGCATACAGTCAAGTCTCTGAAGTTCTGCAAAACTATAGAATGGCGCTTAGCGGCTCCATCATATTACTCATGGCCATGCTTTGGATCTATATGTACTACCGACTAAGCTATACCAGTCGAGTCATGAAAAAAATGACTGAATCACTCAATCAATCAGTCTTACCACGTAATATACTTTATAACATTAAGACACGTGAAGCACAGGCATTAACAAAAGCTATTATTGATGTATTCCTACACAACAAAAATCTTGAGCATCAATTAACTTTACTTAAAACCGAAGTGACCCAAGCGAGAAAAGATGCCAATACTGAGCTGCAGGAGTTTTTAGGCTTTTTATTGAAAAACCCCATCGAACATGATGATGAAACCATTCAACTTTTTTATCAGTCTATTACTCAGGAGATGGGTGACAGAAAAAGTTCTATCTGGTCTAGAGACTTGCTCAAACAAGTCATCACTGAACTATCCAGCTTAACAAAAAATGAAAACGTTATTATTTATGATAATTACGGTGGAGACCGAATTAATAGACAGGTGATTATCGATAAAGATAACTTTAAACGTTTTTTGTTGTTATTACTACAAGAATTGGTAACAGTCTGCAAAGGTTATCAGTTAACAGTCTCTTTTGACCAAAGACAAGCACTTAATGATGCTACCGTATTGCGTATTGCCATTGACTCTGATGCGCCAAACTTTATTCAAGGTCTCAATACACAAAGCTTGTTCCACTTTACACATGATGCACCCGTAACTTGTTATAGCAACAATATCCACCTCATTGCAGCGAAGCATCTCCTTAGAAAATTTGGCGGTGAATATTTTTACTTCGAGAAGGAGGTTAGATTAGAGATTCCTGTAGCGACACTGGCAACTGATGAGCCTGAAGTTTGGACTGATAGTGTTAGCCCCATTGATACTAATATCAGCGCCTTAATTTTCGACTCTGATCCGATTGATAAGATGGTATTGCTGGGATATTTAGAAAAGCTTGGTGTCATGACGGATAAAGCCTCAACCAAACAAGTAATCCTACAAAAAATCCGTCACGAAAGGTTCGATGTAATCATGGTGAACTCTGACTTTTTTAATGAGCCAGATCCATTCTTTTTTACCAACCTGCTAAGCGAGCTCAACCAGCAGGCTGTACCAATAAAGATTCTTGTCATTAGCAGTGACAGCGATGTACAGAATAACGAGCTGTTTAAATCTCTAAATGCCAGTTATATTGCCAAACCTATTGATATTCACGAGCTAAAATCAAAGCTTATTAAGCTATGCACTGACTCAGACGATTAATAGCTTTATGATATTGATGTCTTATTCTTTCTTCATTTCGATGAACTCCATCGCTAACCTGGCACTCACCATTAACCCAGACTGAGCGAATAACATCATTGTTGAACTGATGATTAAAAATAAAGGCATCAATCAATTGGTGATCACTTTTTCCTAACAATGCAAAACTCTCAGGGTTTAACTCAATAAAGTCTGCTTTGTTGCCTACCTTAATGGCCCCTGCTTTACGACCAAGGGATTGCGCCCCTGCTCCCGCTGCCTGTTGCCATAACCACAAGCCATTAGAACTGTTCTCTTTTTCAACCAACAAAGTGCGCGACTGCTGTGCTAATCGCTGTTGATACTCAAGCCAACGCAACTCTTCAACCGCATCAACTGAAATATGGCTGTCACTTCCGACTGACCAGCGACCTTGATGCTTTCTGTAATCCAGCATTGGGAAAAAACCATCACCAAGATTGGCTTCCGTTGTAGTGCAGATTGCGGCAACGGCGTTCGATTGAGCGACTCTTTGCGTTTCTTGCTCTGTCATATGAGTGGCATGAACCAAACACCAACGCTCACTCACATTCAGATTATCCAGCAACCACTCGACTGGTCGCTTGCCATGAAAAGCTAAACAATCATTTACTTCTTTCATCTGTTCAGCGATATGTATATGAATAGGAGCTTTGTCATTAAGCGAGTTTAAATGGTCAATTGCGAAACTTAAGTCCTGTTGATTTACGGCGCGAAGTGAATGAGGCGCGATACCAAAAGACTGCTGATATTGCTCAGACAGTTTCGCCACATTATCAATCAAGGTCGCATAAGCTTGTTGGTCATGAATAAAACGCTTCTGTCCATCGTTTGGAGCCTGCTCCCCAAAGCCGCTATAACGATAGAAAACCGGCAATAGTGTAAGACCTATACCAGATTCTTTGGCTGACTCAAGAATGCGCTGCGACATTTCAGCAGGATTGTCGTAGGCTGCACCGTTAGTATTATGGTGCAAATAATGGAATTCACCGACCGAGGTATAACCCGCTTTCAGCATTTGCATGTAAAGCGCTGAAGCTATCGCCTGCAAATCTTCGGGGCTGATGGCATCAACAAAACCGTACATCGCCTGACGCCAGGTCCAGAAACTATCACCTCCCTTGCCACTTTTTTCGCCTAAGCCCGCCATCGCCCATTGAAAGGCATGAGAGTGACTGTTTGGTAAGCCTGGAATCACACTGCCCTGCAACTGTACGCCAGAAAAATCAGCATCAAGCCGCGAGTCAGGTTTCAATTCTAAGACAACGCCATTACAATCTAGCTTGATTAAAACATCTTTAGCCCAACCCGACTCGGTGAGAAGGTGTTTGGCAAACAGTTGCTTATCATTGTTTTCAGGCATAATAGCGTCAATCCAAAGTTGAAAGTAAAGTCAAAAGTTAAACGAGATCATAATATGAGCCAAGCAGAAACGAAACCCTTTGATTACCTTATTCATAATGTCAATGTCGCTACCATGGCCAATGGCACCGATTATGGTCTCATCAACAATGCCTGTGTTGGTGTAAAGTCAGGTGTCATTCGCTTTATTGGCACTCAAGAACAATTGGTGTCGCCTAATAACTTGGAGCAGAATGCTGAGAACTTAGTAAATGCGCATAATCAGTGGCTAACGCCAGGTCTGATTGATTGCCACACTCACCTGGTTTACGGCGGGAACCGTGCTAATGAATTCGAAATGCGTTTAAACGGCGCTGCTTATGAAGAGATTGCCAAAGCAGGTGGCGGTATTCTTTCTACCGTTCGAGCAACTCGCAGTGCAAGCGAACAAGATTTATTTGATAGTGCCTCAAAACGATTAAAGTCATTATTGAAAGAAGGCCTGACCACAATTGAAATCAAGTCCGGTTATGGCCTTGATACCGAATCAGAAATTAAAATGCTAAAAGTTGCTAAGCGACTGGGCAAAGAATTTCCAGTTCGAGTGGCCACCACATTTCTAGGTGCTCATGCGTTGCCAGAAGAATACAAGGAACGTGGTGATGACTATATTGATCTAATCTGTAATGAAATGCTTCCCACCATTGCTGAACTTGAACTAGCCGATGCGGTTGACGCCTTTTGTGAAAACATTGGTTTCAGTTATCAACAGACGAAAAAAGTTTTTGAAACGGCTAAACGGTTAGGTCTCCCAGTCAAGCTTCACGCCGAACAATTGACCGATCAATCAGGTGCAGGACTCGCCGCAGATTACAATGCTCTTTCTGCTGATCATCTAGAGTATTTATCACAAGACTCCATTGAGAAGATGGCTAAGAGTGGTACAGTCGCCGTGCTATTACCTGGGGCTTTTTATTTCCTACGAGAAACCAAACTGCCACCCATTCAAGCACTTCGCGATGCCAATGTACCAATGGCAATTGCAACGGACAGTAATCCGGGTACATCACCAGCAGAATCCATTTTGTTGATGCTTAATATGGCCTGTACCTTCTTTAGAATGACACCGCTTGAATCGCTACAAGGAGTGACCATCAATGCGGCAAAAGCGCTTGGATTACAAAAAGAAATTGGTTCCATTGAAATTGGGAAAAAAGCGGATATGGTACTGTGGGATATTGAGCACCCTAATCAGTTAAGTTACCAACTGGGTGGTAGTAACTGGACGCGAACTTTTAAGAGTTGAGCTTTTAAAGCCAAGGCTTTGAAAAACACATTTTTTAAGAAAAAACACTTCCATAAAAAAGAGCGCCTTTCGCGCTCTTTTTTTTCACTGCTTGAATTAGCTTGGTATCAGCTTTCTCAACCACCTACTCTACAATGATGACACCTTTCATCATGAAAGAATGGCCAGGGAAACTACAGATAAACTCGTAAGTACCCTTCTCTTTCAAAGTGAAACTAATGGTATCGCTTTCACCGCCGCCAATCACTTTGGTGTGTGCTAAAACACTGTCGTTACCTTCTGGAATATAATCATTGGCTTTAGCCTGAATTGCAGCGTTAGAAAAGGCTTGAACATCGGTGCCTTGAGCTAACACAACGAAGTTATGGCCCATAACATCTTTGCCCAACTTACCCGTGTGATTCAAGGTCAGTTTAATTTCTTCGCCAGCCTTAACTTTGATTTCACTGACGTCAAATTTCATAGCATCATCACTGTTTACAACAACGTCTTTTGCAAACAATGGCAAAGCAAATAAGGCTAAAACAACTGTTAATAGAATCTTACGCATTTTGTCACCTTTCGGGTTAGATTAAACACGCATTCAGCATACCAGTTTAGTGTGAACAAGGCATGAATTTGAGCACATTTTCACGGTATATCTTTTCATAAATAAATCAAAATAGATTACTTCTACTTATGCAAAGACAGCCTTAATTCTTCAAACAGTTTTGCTATAACCTTTTGCACACTCTGTGTCTTCGCTTTATCCAACAATCGCAACTTTTCATTAAGATAAGTAATCTGCGAAAGTTCAAGCTGCAAACAGTAAACTTGGTTCCCTGGATCAGCGTAATGGCGAGTAATATACCCCCCTTTAAAGCGACCGTTGATGATTTTGCTATACTGCTGGGTATCGAAATTTTCTAATACTTTTGCAAGCGGCTCATTAAGAGTTGCACCGCTATTGGTACCGAAATTAAAGTCTGGTAACTGACCTTCAAAAAAGCGAGGCACTTCCGATTGAATAGTATGCGCTTCAAACAACAGACAAAAGCCATGCTGTTGTTTCGCTTTCTCTATTAAGTGCACTAACTGGTCATGATAAGGCTGCCAATATTGCTCAACTCGGCGCTTTATCTCCGCCTCAGTTGGCACCTTCTCTACAGCGTATAAAGGCTCACGATCAAAGTTGCTGGTTGGACATAGCTCAGTATTGTCAGCGCCAGCATAGAGAACTTCACCCGACTTATCGCGATTTAGATCAATCAGATAGCGCGAGTAGTTAGCGTTAATCCGAGTGACGCCTATCTTGTCCAAAAAACTGTACAAATCGACCAGATACCAGTCGGTATCTGCGCTGTCGAAAGCTGCAGACTGCATTTGCTTAATCACATCATGGGGAATGAATTGCCCATGATGAGGCATCGACACAATAATAGGTGAATCGTATTGCTGACAGTCAAAAACAGGATAGTCAGCTGCTTGTAGCTTTAAGGTCGCCCTGTCTAAAGACAGTTTGTCAGGTTTAACAAAGTCTTCACGAGCTCTCTGCGAATCAATCACTTCAGGTGAATAGTAGATATTAAGCAATGACTTAGCATCCGTCATTAAGAAGCCACAACGTGCTTCAACCTCATCCCACGATTCACTGTTTAAATACCATTTAACCTGCAATAGATAGTCAATGAAAAAATCGGTTAGGGTTCTATGATATTTATTTTCTGCACCGAGAGCTTTAGTAAGCTCAATCAACCCTTGATGAATTTTCTCACGGGCTCTATTGATCGAGTAATGATTAATGTAGAACCAGGCAACTCTCAAGTGATTGCGATGATTAAAGTCACTTGCCGCAATAGACTGGGCTTCAAATTGTGTAACTAACTCATTGATATTCATATCGTAACTAAATTCTCTTAAGTTTAGATGTTTAACATTAAGGAAGTTTGTTTATAAAAAATTGGCTACTGGAGTTGCTTTTAAGCAGCGTTTTTGGTTGTATATACAACCTAGCATACAAGATTGATTTTATTAGTCAAACAGACTCTAGCAGACAGCTTGTAAAATGAGCTGAAACTGGCTAATAACTAACAATATAGGCTCCAACAATGACTGAACAGAATACTCGCCTTTATATCACGGTGAAAGAGTTTATTAAGCAAGGTATTGAGCAGCAGCGCTGGAAAGAACACAAGCGCGTACCTTCGGAAAATGAACTGGTGGAAACCTGCAAAGTGAGCCGCATGACAGCACGTCGTGCCCTTGATGAGCTCACTGAAGAAGGCGTTCTCTATCGCGTACAAGGCCGCGGCACTTTTGTGGCGCCTAAAAAACTCTACTCGCCGATGCTCAAGATTAGGAACATTGCCGAAGAAATCATAGAGCGTGGTGGCGACTATTCAAATGAGCTCATTTTATTGCAACAAGAACATTGCCCTACTCATCTGTTGGATCGCTTCGAACTTAAAGAAGGTGAAAACATTTATCACTCGATCATGGTTCATAAAGATAATGACAAACCCATTCAAATTGAGCAGCGCTACGTCAACCCTAAAGCCGCGCCAGATTATTTGAAGCAGGATTATGCCAAGATCACGCCGAATGTTTATTTATCTAAAGTTGCACCGCTAACCGAGGCGGAACACCAAATTGAAGCCCGCCAGGCCGATCCATTTATGCAAGTAACCTTAAAGCTGCAAGAAAACGAGCCTGTACTGTGTATTGATAGAGCGACCTGGTCAAATGATACTCTGGTCAGTTACAGCCAGCTTTATCATCCAGCGAGCCGCTTTCAAATTACTGGCCGCTTCAAAACTGAACATCAATTAACCGAGCTATAGTAGCTCGATAAAGAGGATATGAATATGACTGACAAGAATCGCTTAGATACCGATCGCGTCATTCGAGCACCGCATGGCAAAACTCTCAGTGCAAAGTCATGGCTCACAGAGGCGCCACTTCGCATGTTAATGAACAACCTTGATCCCGATGTTGCTGAACATCCGCAGGGGTTAGTGGTTTATGGCGGTATCGGTCGCGCTGCTCGTAATTGGGAGTGCTATGACAAGATTGTTGAAACGTTAAAACGGCTAAATGACGATGAGACTTTACTGGTTCAGTCTGGTAAACCGGTAGGAGTATTCAAAACTCATAGCGATGCACCGCGAGTGTTAATTGCTAATTCGAATCTGGTTCCACACTGGGCTAACTGGGAGCACTTCAACGAGCTCGATAAGAAAGGCTTAATGATGTATGGCCAGATGACAGCCGGCTCCTGGATTTATATTGGCAGTCAAGGCATTGTTCAGGGTACCTACGAAACCTTTGTCGAGGCGGGACGCCAGCATTTTGATGGCAATACCAAGGGCAAATGGATCTTAACTGGAGGCCTTGGCGGCATGGGGGGCGCACAGCCACTGGCTGCAACTATGGCTGGCTACTGCATGATTGCTGTTGAGTGTGATGAGACTCGAATCGATTTTCGTATCCGTACTGGTTATGTCGATAAAAAAGCAACCAGTGTTGATGAAGCTATTGCTCAGCTCAACGAAGCACTGGATAAAGGTGAGGCAATCTCGATCGGTTTGCTAGGCAATGCCGCGGATGTTTTCCCTGAACTACATAAGCGAGGAATCAAGCCCGATCTGGTTACCGACCAAACCTCTGCGCATGATCCGGTGAACGGCTACTTGCCGATTGGCTGGACAGTTGAAGAGTGGCGCAAAGAAGCGCAAGCTAATCCTGAGCGCGTCAGTAAAGAAGCAAAGAAGTCAATGGCGGTTCAAGTGCAAGCCATGTTGGACTTTTATCATGACGGCATCCCAACGGTAGACTATGGCAATAACATTCGTCAGATGGCGCTTGAAGAAGGTATCAGCAATGCCTTTGATTTCCCCGGCTTTGTTCCGGCCTATATTCGCCCTCTTTTCTGCCGTGGTGTTGGCCCGTTTCGTTGGGCAGCTCTATCTGGTGACCCGGAAGATATTTATAAAACCGATCAAAAAGTTAAAGAAATCATTGCCGACGACCCACACCTGCATAACTGGCTGGATATGGCCCGTGAACGTATTCAATTCCAGGGCTTGCCAGCACGTATCTGCTGGGTAGGTCTTGGCTTGCGCCACAAACTGGGCTTAGCGTTCAATGAGATGGTGCGTAACGGCGAATTAAAAGCACCTGTCGTTATTGGTCGCGACCATTTAGACTCTGGCTCAGTTGCCAGCCCTAATCGCGAAACAGAAGGCATGATGGATGGCTCTGATGCCGTTTCTGATTGGCCATTATTAAACGCTATGCTCAATGTCGCGGGCGGCGCAACCTGGGTCTCGTTACATCACGGCGGCGGCGTTGGAATGGGCTTCTCGCAACACTCCGGTATAGTCATCTGTTGCGATGGTAGCGAAGAAGCCGACAAACGTATTGAGCGGGTATTGTTCAACGATCCAGCTACAGGCGTGATGCGCCATGCCGATGCGGGTTACGATATCGCTATTAACTGTGCCAAAGAGCAAGGTCTCGATCTTCCCATGCTCAACGACAAAAATTCCTAAGAGGTTATGCTGATATGTTTCAATTTACTTTAACCCCAGGCGAGCTTTCATTAAGCGACTGTAGAAAAATTTATCAAGAGTCGGTATCCGTAAAATTGGAAGAAAGCTTTTATCCTGTCATAGACCGTGCCGCACAGACTGTAGCTGATGTCATAAAGAATGATGAAACCGTTTATGGGATTAATACTGGTTTTGGCTTACTGGCTTCAACTCGCATTCCGAAAGAAAAGTTGGAGCTACTTCAGGAGAGTTTGGTGCTTTCTCACGCAGCTGGTATCGGTGAATTACTACCAGACAATGTTGTGCGCTTGTTGATGGTATTAAAACTCTCCAGTTTAGCTCAGGGCCATTCAGGCGTACGTCGTGAAACTGTCGATGCATTGGTTAGCCTGGTGAATCATGAAGTCTATCCTTGTATTCCAGAAAAAGGCTCGGTTGGCGCATCAGGTGATTTAGCACCACTGGCCCATATGAGCTGTACTCTAATTGGTGTGGGCGAAGTTCGTCATCAAGGTAAAATCATTTCTGCTGTTGAAGGCTTAAAAATCGCTGGGCTGAAGCCTCTGACACTGGGTGCCAAAGAAGGGTTAGCTTTATTGAACGGTACACAATGCTCAACTGCGTTGGCTCTTGCTGGCTTATTCGGTGCTGAAAATAACTTTGCCGCAGCAATAGTTGCCGGTGGTCTTTCTGTTGACGCAGTGATGGGTAGTGTTGCACCTTTTGATGCTCGTATTCATGAAGTTCGCGGCCATAAAGGGCAACAACAAGTAGCATTAAGTCTGCTAAACCTAATTAAAGGCAGCGAAATAAACGAATCGCACGAAGATTGCGAAAAAGTTCAAGACCCCTACTCTCTTCGCTGCCAGCCTCAGGTCATGGGTGCTGCGCTTGATCACATGCGCTTTGCGGCATCGGTATTGCTCACTGAGGCCAACGCCGTTTCAGACAACCCACTTGTGTTCCCTGAAGAAGGAGACATTATTTCTGGCGGTAACTTCCATGCTGAGCCAGTAGCAATAACGTCTGATTTATTAGCAATTGTCATCTCGGAAATTGGCGCCATTGTAGAACGCCGAATTGCTTTGATGCTTGATAAGCACCTAAGTGGGTTACCCGCATTTTTAGTGCAGGATGGTGGCGTCAATTCTGGCTTTATGATTGCTCAAGTTACAGCAGCGGCCTTAGCCTCCGAAAACAAGACTCTGGCACACCCAGCGTCAGTTGATAGCTTACCAACGTCAGCAAATCAAGAAGACCATGTATCGATGGCAACTTTCGCTGCTCGTCGCTTGCGCGATATGAATTTTAATACCGCAGGAGTAATTGCTGTTGAATTATTGTCTGCGGCACAGGGGATTGACTTCAGAGCCCCCCTGAAAACTTCGCCACGCTTAAAGAAAGCCTATGATCTAGTTCGTGAAAAAGTATCCTATTACGAGAAAGATCGTCACTTTGGGCCTGACATTGAGGTTATCAAGGGATTGATTGATCAGGGAGTGTTCAATGAGATGGTTGATGAACTGGAGCTTCCCAGCATCCAATAAATCATGTTAAGCAGAAATGCAAAGGCGCTCAATTAAGAGCGCCATTTGCTCTGCTTTACTATCGCTATGTTAGTAAACTGGTGGGAGTTTCTTCTTTTATTCAAATTTCTTAAACAATTACTCACTGAAGCTCGCCAATCCTAGTGATACTTCAGCAATTCTACGTCGAGCCTGACTTAAATATTTAGCGAACTTTTGATTCTCTTTTAACTCACTGAACTCTTCAGATTCATAAAGTTCTTTAACTTGTAATTTCTGCTCAGTAAATTCATCTGGCAAGTAATCAACCCCTACTTTACACCAAGCCATTCCTTTAAGACGCAAGTCTTCAGGATGACCTTTTCCTTGAACAAATTTGCAAATAGAGGTGATTTGACTTGCCATCTGGGAGTCAATTTTAAGAACGTTCGCTTGTGCGTTGAGTGATATTAAAAACATCACAGCAACTGTTAAAACAGAATGTTTCATACGGGCTTTTGCTATATGGTTTTAAGCCCGCTAAAACTTTAACGAGCCAGGGTTATTGTTTTAAAACTACTTTATAATCCACTTCGACCTCATGCTTCACCCAATCAGGGTTCTTCCAAGCACCAAGTCCAAGCTTAAAATCGAGTCTGTTTAATGTATAGTTTCCTGATAATTCTATCAAGCCACTCAGTTCCACATAATTCATGAACAGTGTCACAGGTTGTTCAATTCCCTTAATAGAAAGCAAGCCTTCAACCTTATATTTCCCATCACTTTCAGCTTCAATTTTGTTGCTAACAAATATCCCCTGTGGAGTATTTTCAACATCGAACCAATTTCCCTTTTTGAGCATCCCGTCACGCTTTTCGCTGCCACTTTCTACACTCGCCAAATCGACTTCTACACGAATAGAGCTCGCCGCCAAATTGTCCTTGTCGAACATAATGATCGGTGAAAAAGATTGAAATTTCCCGTTAAACTCAGTTTTCTTATTCTGCACACCGCTAAACTTAATGTAGCTCTCGTCAGCTTTGACTTTAAGCGGCTCATTGGCTGAAAGGCAACTGGCAAATAAAGCAGTCGCAAGCACTAATCCAGTCATCAGAACCTTATTAAAAAACTCCATAACACCTCTTTATCAATTCAATTATTGGCCGTAGTAACCCTTTTCGGTTAATCTGGCGTTTATATGGACACGATTACAACATAAGGTAATGAGCATGAAAATAACATCAAGCACAAAGTCGTTATTACATAAAAGAATAGTACTTGAGCGTATAGTACCTCAAAGAATCATCGCGACGGCCCTAACCCTCACTCTAATTGGCTGCAACACGGATGCTGTTGCTGAGGAACAGGATGCAGTAACGATTTATAGCAGCGCTCAACCAGGCGCCATAGACCCAGACCTATACCGTCCGATACCGGGCCAAAATCGCGGCCATTACACGATTCCAGGGTATGGGGTTGTTAAATCAACTCGCAATTATGATCTCAGCAAAGGTCAGAGCCGTATTCAGGTTAGTGATGTAGCTGCTTTTATCGACCCGACAACAGTTTCATTCCGATCTCTTAATAATAAACAGACGCGAGTGTTAGAGCAAAGCTACCAGTTTGATCTGGTCAACCAACAGCAACTTCTACAACGATTTCTAGGCAAAACGGTCACCGTTCAGCAGGCACAAGGCGATGATATGGTTGACATTAAAGGTGAGCTACTAAGCGCTGATGGTAACCTGGTAGTCAAAACTGATAAAGGAAATATCCGAAGTATTGGTTATTACGCTGGAATTATTTTCCCAGACTTACCTGAAGGACTACGAACTAAACCGACTTTGATCTGGGACCTTTACTCCCCTTCCGCTGGCAAACAAACCGCTGAGCTAAGCTATCAAACTGAAGGTATGACATGGTGGACGGATTACAATGTCACTTATGATGAATCTGACAACTGCAAGATGGATTTATCCAGCTGGGTGAGCATTATTAATCAGTCGGGTGCCAGCTATAACAATGCAAAGCTTAAATTGATTGCCGGCGACGTTAATCGCGCACAAAAAAATGAACCTCTAAGAGTGATGGCCTCACGGGTTGCGGAAGAAGCAAGGATGGATAAAGGGTTTGAAGAAAAAGCCTTCTTTGAATACCACCTATACACTTTGGGACGCCCTGCTAACTTGCCCAACAACTCTACGAAACAACTTGAGCTTTTCCCATCGGTTAAAGATGTTCAATGTAACAAAGAACTAGTATTTGACGCTTCCAAGCAGTTCTATAGCTATTCAGGCATCAACACTAACGAAGGTTATGGCAAGAATTCCTCTGCTGACGTCAATGTTTATTTACGCTTTGCGAACGAAGAAAAGAATGCATTAGGCATTCCCTTACCGGCTGGCAGAATTCGAGTGAATCAACGTGATACCGATGGTAGTCTAGAGTTCATTGGTGAAGATATTATTGACCACACGCCAAAGAATGAAGATGTGCTAATCAAAGTAGGTAATGCTTTCGATATTAAAGGCGAACGTAAACAGACAGACTATAAAATTAATACCAGTGGTAAAGAGCTTACCGAAAGCTTTGAAATTACGCTGAAGAATCATAAAGATAAGACCGTTGAAGTGGTTATCAGAGAAAACCTCTATCGTTGGTCAAACTGGAGCATTACACGAAAATCTCATGACTATAAAAAGCAAGATTCGCGTCATGTCCATTTTAACGTCAAAGTACCAGCGAACGGGGAAACTAAAGTAAGCTATACCGTTGAATATGACTGGTAAACAATATGGTTATCGAAGGAAGGAACAAAAAAGCCACGAATAAATCGTGGCTTTTTCTTATCCGAAGCTCTAAAGTTAATCAGCTTCTAGCTTTGCTTTATCACCTGCTTTAATGATTGAAATATTATCCATCTTGATATGACGGCGGAAGGCTTCATTCACATCCTTTAGAGTTAAAGCTTTCAGTTTCTCTTCGTATTCCTTCGACCATTTCATAGTGCGGTCAAGATCCAGGTTGCCAGCTAAAGTACTCACTAAACGCGAATCCTTAGAACGATCAATTCGATTATTCTGCAAAACACCATCACGTGCTTTATCCAGTTCTTCTTGAGTAAAGCCATCTTTTAATGCACGCACTAGCTCTTCCTTGAAGCCTAACTCAACACGAGGCAAGTTCTCCGGGGCAGAAATAGCATAAGCACCAAACAATGCATTTTCATCTTCAGAACTCGCATTAAAGAATGAGCCGGCTCCATAACTTAAACCATCTTTTTGACGAAGACGCGTTGCTAAACGACTATTTAAGAAACCGCCACCAAAGATTTCATTTGCCATTTTAAGCGCTGGATAATCTGGATGTTGGTCACTTAGTTCTATCTTGGTCATAGCAGCAAATGCTGCACCGGCTTTATCGGGCGTATCAATAAACTTATTGATGGCTTCAACGTCAGCCACTGTTTGCTTGATGCGCTGATAGGCAACTTTAGCATTCCAGTCGCCTAGAGTGGCTTCTAATTGATTCTGCAATGAGTCACGCTCAAAATCACCAACTATTGCTATATCTGCATCTTTCGCGCCCATAAAGTTGTTATGAAAGGCTTTCAGGTTATCCACATCAACAGCTTTAATCGCTTCAATCTGTTCGTCTATGCTCATACTATAAAGTGGATGGCTAGAATCATAAGGATTCAAATGTTGGCTAAGCTGCCTGAAAACTTGCGATTGTGGCTGTTGCTTTTGCTGCTCAAGCGAAACGATTTGTTGCTTTTTAAGAACATCTAATTCTTTGGAATCAAATGCTGGTTTCTTAAGAACTTCTTCAACCAATGTTAGTACTTTTGGTAAGTTTTCTTTCACCGTTTGGATTCGTACAGAAGTGCTAGTTGCTCCACCTGAAACACTCACATTGGCTTTAAGACGATCAAATTCAGCTTGCAACTCTTCTCGAGTATAGTTTTCTGTACCACGCATTAACATGCTAGAAGTGATTGATGGAACAACACCAGAATTACGTAAGTCTTCAAGGTTGCCGATATCAAGCTTAACAGTCATAACTACAGACTCACCACGGGTTTTCTTTGGCAAGAAAACGACCTTGGCACCGTTTGATAAGGTTGTACGCTCGCTACGGGCATCAATGTTGGCATAAGATGCATCAAAATCTTCACCTTGAGCTACAGCCTCACGGCCTGTATAACCTTCTAGCATTTCTTTAACGTCTTCATCGTTCAGTCTAACAATTGAGTCCGCTCGGTCAGGCTGAGCTTCCGGAATAAACAATGCTAAAGTGCGGTTGTCGTTCACCAAGTATTCTTCTGCTGCTTTTTGAACATCTTCTGCAGTGACTTTCTCTAAGCGATCACGGTTTAAGAAAAGTAATCTCCAGTCACCCATGCCAACCCACTCGGTTAATTGAAGTGCAACACTTTGAGTATTGTTGAAGCTAAGCTCTATACCTTTTAATAGCTTGGTTTTTGCACGCTCAACTTCTTCTTCAGTGATTGGATTGTCAGATACACCTTCCAATGTATTAACAAAGGCTTGCTCTGTTTTGGACAACTCTTTGTCTTTGGCAACTTGTGCCATAAATAATAAGGCGCCAGGCTCCGCTAACTGAAAAGCAAATCCGCCAGCAGATGCTGCTAGATCTTTCTCAACTAACTCTTTACGCAGACGTCCGGTTTGAGAGTCACCCATGATTTGTGATAACACTTGAACTGCCGCAAAATCTTTGTGTGGGCCAGCTGGAGTTTTAAACAAACCACCAACGACTTGCACATCACCAGTTCTGCGAATAGTTACTTTACGCTCACCATCCTGAATTGGCTCTTCGGTATATAGCTCAGGAAGCTGACGTTTGGGCTTTTTAATGTCGCCAAAGTATTTGTCGACCTTCTTGATCGTTTCTTCTTCATCGATCTTACCGGCAATAATCAAAGTCGCGTTGTCAGGCTGATAGTATTTCTTATAAAAACCCTGGAGGTTTGAAATATCTACATTTTCAAGGTCTGCGCGAGCGCCAATAGTCGACTTACCATAATTATGCCAATCATAAGCAACAGCCATTAAACGCTGCATCAAAACACGAGTTGGACTATTCTCACCATTTTCAAGTTCATTGCGAACAACCGTCATTTCACTGTCTAAATCTTTCTTGGCTATAAAGGAGTTGATCATACGATCAGCTTCAAGATCTAGAGCCCAGTTTAAATTGTCCTCTGTAGCAGCAAATGTTTCATAATAGTTAGTGCGGTCAAGCCAAGTGGTGCCGTTTGGCTCAGCACCTCGTTCACTCAATTCTTGAGGGATATCTTTATGATTTGGTGTACCTTTAAATACTAGGTGCTCAAGTAAATGGGCCATACCTGTTTCACCATAATTTTCATGTTTTGAACCCACATGGTAGGTGATATTGACGGTAATTGACTCCTGAGTCTTATCAGGAAACAGTAATACTTGTAGACCATTATCAAGGCGATATTCAGAAATACCTTCAACTGTAGTAACTTTTTCTACACCTTTGGGTAATTTTGCAAAAGCAACAGAAACACTGGTAGTAAGCACCAGAGCCAAAGCTGCACTTTTAAGCTTTAGAGTCATATATCCCTCTTAATTTTCAATAACTATAAGACATTCCAATACGAGCTTGGAGTATCCTTGAAAGCGATGTAACTGTGTAGTCGCTATTTGTTAATAAATATTACAATTTCTTTCTGCAAATATTACAAACACAAAAAAAGCCGCTCAGGGCTCCCTGAGCGGCTTTAATTTCAAACAGGCTGCTAATTACCAGCCTGTCACTTCTTTCAGTCCATTACCAATATCAGCTAATGAACGAACGGTCTTAACACCTGCGTCTTCCAAGGCAGCAAACTTCTCAGCAGCTGTACCTTTACCACCGGCAATGATAGCACCGGCATGCCCCATACGCTTACCGGCAGGCGCTGTTACACCAGCAATGTATGAAACTACGGGCTTGGTAACGTTTTCTTTAATGAACGCAGCGGCCTCTTCTTCTGCAGAACCACCAATCTCGCCAATCATTACGATAGCTTCGGTTGCTGGATCATCCTGGAACATTTTCAAAATATCAATGAAGTTAGAGCCTGGAATTGGATCGCCACCGATACCAACACAGGTCGATTGACCAAAGCCAAAGTCTGTAGTTTGCTTAACGGCTTCATAAGTCAAAGTACCTGAACGAGAAACGATACCGACTTTACCCGGCAAGTGAATGTGACCTGGCATGATACCAATCTTACATTCTCCCGGAGTGATAACACCAGGACAATTTGGACCAATCAAACGAACACCTAAATTGTCACAAACAATCTTGGCTTCAAGCATGTCCATAGTAGGAATGCCTTCTGTGATACAAACAACCAGTTTAATACCACCGTTTGCGGCTTCTAAAATAGAGTCCTTGCAGAATGGAGCTGGTACATAGATAACAGAAGCTTCTGCGCCTGTTGCTTCTACTGCATCCTTTACTGTATTGAATACCGGCAAGCCCAAGTGAGTTTGTCCACCTTTACCAGGAGTCACACCACCAACCATATTAGTGCCGTATTCAATCGCTTGTTCAGTATGGAAAGTACCTTGTGAACCAGTGATACCCTGACAAATAACCTTAGTGTCTTTATTAATTAAAATACTCATTATTTGTCCTCCGCTGCAGCAACTACTTTTGTAGCCGCATCAGTTAAACTTTCTGCCGCGATGATGTTCAAACCTGATTCAGCTAGAACCTTTCTACCTAACTCAGCATTGTTGCCTTCAAGACGAACAACAACTGGAGCTTTAACGCCAACTTCTTTAACCGCACCAATAATGCCTTCAGCAATCAAGTCACAACGAACAATACCGCCAAAGATATTAACCAATACAGCTTTTACGTTAGAGTCTGAAAGGATAATCTTAAACGCTTCCGTGACACGCTCTTTAGTAGCGCCACCGCCCACGTCTAGGAAGTTAGCAGGCTCACCACCATGCAACTTAATGATATCCATGGTACCCATTGCCAAACCAGCACCATTAACCATACAGCCGATGTTGCCATCAAGTGCTACATAGTTAAGTTCGAACTTAGCTGCATGAGCTTCGCGCTCATCTTCTTGCGAAGGGTCGTGCATTTCGGATAATTTAGGATGACGGTACATTGCGTTTCCGTCGATGTTGATTTTGGCATCAAGACAATGCAAGTCGCCATCTTCTTTAATAACCAATGGATTGATTTCAAGAAGTGCCAAATCTTTTTCCACAAACATCTTGGCAAGCTGCAAGAAGATATGAGTGAATTGCTTAACTTGTTTGCCTTCCAAGCCTAACTTGAATGCAAGTTCACGGCCCTGGTAAGGCTGAGCGCCAACCAATGGGTCGATAGTTGCTTTAAGAATCTTCTCAGGAGTTTCTTCTGCAACTTTCTCGATTTCAACACCACCTTCAGTTGAAGCCATAAATACAACACGACGGCTTGAACGGTCAACAACTGCGCCCAAATAAAGTTCTTGAGCAATGTCGGTGCACTCTTCAACTAAAATTTTGCTAACTGGCTGACCGTTAGCATCGGTTTGGTAAGTAACCAAATTTTTACCAAGCCATTGCTTAGCAAAATCTTTAACTTCTTCTTTGGTCTTAACAAGTTTTACACCGCCAGCTTTACCACGACCACCGGCATGTACCTGGGCTTTAACCACCCACACATTGCCACCGATGCGACCAGCTGCTTCAAACGCAGACTGAGGATTATCTACCGCGTAACCCTCGGATACTGGTAAACCATACTCATTAAAAAGCTGTTTACCTTGATACTCATGTAGGTTCATGTTTATGTTCCTATTGCTTTGGCATAAGTGCTTTTACAAGCACATAAAATTTAAAACTTAGGGTGATTAAAAACACCAATGCCGAACCTAGGTTCGGCATCAGCGCTTACATTCTGGAATTTACAAATCCAGTAACATACGAGCTGGGTCTTCAATGAATTCTTTAATCGTTTTCAAGAAGCCTACAGACTCGCGTCCATCAATAATTCTATGGTCATAAGATAGCGCGACATTCATCATCGGACGAATCACAATCTCGCCATTTATAACCACAGGACGATCTTCCATACGGTTCATACCAAGAATAGCACTTTGCGGTGGGTTAATAATGGGCGTAGCCATTAATGAACCGAAAACACCACCGTTTGAAATAGTAAATGTACCGCCGGTCATATCTTCAACTGTTAGCTTGTTATCACGAGCTTTTACGCCAAACTCACGAATCTTAGCTTCAATTTCAGCAAGACTCAGAGTATCTGCATCACGCAAAACTGGTACAACTAAGCCACGTGGAGAAGAAACGGCAACACCGATATCATAGAAGCCGTGATAAACAATATCATCTCCATCAATTGATGCGTTGACAGCCGGATAACGTTTTAGTGCTTCAACTGTTGCCTTCACGAAGAACGACATAAAGCCTAAGCGTGTGCCATGAACTTTCTCAAACTGTTCTTTATAGCGCGAGCGTAGCTCTACCACTTCTTTCATATTGATATCATTAAACGTGGTTAGAATTGCTGCTGTTTGCTGCGCTTCGACTAAACGCTCAGCAATACGCTTACGAAGTCGCGTCATTGGGACACGCTTTTCTTCGCGCAAACCTGCAGATACAGGCGCAGAACCAGAATCTTTCTTGCTCTCAGATGATTTAGCAGAAGCGCCACCATCCTTAATAAATTTCTCTACGTCTTCTTTGGTTAAACGGCCACCTTTGCCACTCGCTGGAATCTGCTTAGGATCAAGGTTATGCTCGGCAACCAAACGACGTACTGCTGGTGATAGAACATCCAGGTCTGCAGAAGAAGCTTCTTCTTTATCAGATTTTGCTTCTTCTTTATCGTCTTTCTTGCTCTCTTTTGAAGAGTCATCTTTCTTTTCATCACTGCTATCAGCTTTGGCATCGCCTGATGCACCCGCTTCAAACTTAGCGATTGCTTCTTCCTGAAGTACTGTGTCGCCCTCTTCTTTAATGATTTCAGAAATCACGCCATCATCTGGAGCAACCACCTCTAAAACGACTTTATCTGTTTCAATATCAACCAAGTTTTGGTCACGTGATACAGACTCACCTGGCTTAACGTGCCATGTAGCAATAGTAGCGTCTGCTACTGACTCAGGTAACACAGGAACTTTAATTTCGATAGCCATGTTTTAACCTTTTACCTTACCTAAATAAATTCAATTCGATTATTTGATGCCGAGTGCATCTTTAACAAGTTGTGCTTGCTGCTCATTATGGATAGAAGCGTAACCGACAGCTGGTGCTGCTGATGCCTCTCGTCCTGCATACTCTACTGACACATCAGCTGGAACTGCTTCGTCCAAGTTATGACGTGAACAATACCAAGCGCCTTGATTTTGTGGCTCTTCTTGACACCAGACAAATTCTTTCGCCTTCTTATATTGAGCAAGAATCTCCTTCACCTCGTCATGAGGGAAAGGATAAAGTTGTTCAATACGGATAATGGCAACATTATCCAACTCTTCAGTGCGACGTTTCTCTAACAAGTCATAATAAACTTTTCCTGAACACATCACGATACGAGTTACTTTCTTTTTATCCAAGCTATCAATTTCATCGATAGCATTTTGGAATTGACCTTTGGTCAACTCGTCGATTGTTGAAACTGCCAACTTATGACGCAACAAACTCTTTGGCGTCATAACAATAAGTGGCTTGCGTAATGGTCGAATCATTTGACGACGAATCATATGAAACGCCTGAGCCGGCGTTGATGGCACTACAACCTGAATATTATGTTCAGCAGAAAGTTGCAAGAAACGCTCTAATCGTGCAGAACTATGTTCAGGGCCTTGACCTTCATAGCCGTGTGGCAAGAACAAACTTAAGCCCGACAAACGGCCCCATTTTTGTTCTCCTGAGCTTATAAACTGATCAATAACAACCTGAGCACCGTTCGCAAAATCACCAAACTGAGCTTCCCAGATCACCATAGAGTTCGGTTCATTGGTTGAGTAGCCATATTCAAACGCTAACACAGCTTCTTCAGAAAGAACCGAATCAATCACCATGAATTGTGGCTGGTCGTCTTTAATATTCTGAAGTGGGATATAAACTTCAGCATCGTCTTGATCATGCAAGACCGCATGACGATGGAAGAAAGTACCACGACCACTATCCTGACCACACAAGCGAACTTCGAAATCCTGATCCAGCAGAGAGGCATACGCCATTGTTTCTGCAAAACCCCAGTCCATGTTAATTTCACCCGCAGCCATTTTCTTACGTTCGCCCATGAGTTTTTTAACGCGCGACTGTAATGGAAGATCGCTTGGATAGTGGCAAATTTTTTCAGCAAGCTCTTTGAACTTAGACTTATCCAGCTTAGTATCTGCCGGAGATTGCCAAGTTTGTTCTAGGAATGGAGACCAATCGACGTTGAACTCACGCTCCCTATCTTCAATCCGATTGAGTACCACACTCTTTCCAGCGTCGAGTAAATCTCGATAGTCGTCTAACATCTTTTTTGCATCGCCTGAGGATACAACGTTATTATCGACCAACCGATCCTCATAAATCTTACGAGGTGTAGGATGCTTTTTAATTTTTTGATACATCAATGGCTGTGTCGCGTTTGGCTCATCAGCTTCGTTATGACCATGGCGGCGGTAGCACACCAAATCAATCACAACATCTTTCTTAAATTTCTTGCGGAATTCTAATGCAAGGCGCGATACATACAACACTGCCTCAGGGTCATCGCCATTAACGTGAAAAACTGGCGCTTCGATCATTTTGGCAACGTCTGTGCAGTACGCGGTAGATCGGGTGTCGTGCAGCTTGGATGTCGTAAAGCCAACCTGATTATTAATCACAACATGGATTGAACCACCAATATAGAAGCCGCGCGCTTGCGACATATTAAAGGTTTCCATGACCACACCCTGACCAGTTATGGCAGAGTCACCATGGATTAGAATAGGGATCACTTGATCGCAATCTTTATCCTTGCGACGTTCCTGACGAGCTCGAACAGATCCAAGCACCACAGGACTAACGATTTCAAGGTGAGACGGATTAAATGCCAAGGCTAAATGAACTGGGCCACCCTCTGTTTCAACATCATTGGAATAACCCATATGATATTTAACATCGCCTGAAGAACCATTTTTAACAACCGCATTTTTTCCTTCAAACTCGTCAAACAACACTTGCGGATTTTTGCCAAGAACATTGACTAATAAATTCAAACGACCGCGGTGCGCCATTCCGATAACGATTTCTTTTGCGCCCACAATACCGGCCTGATTGACAAAATCACGCATCATCGGTACTAAGCTATCGCCACCTTCCAGTGAAAAACGTTTTGCGCCGGGGAATTTTGAGCCTAAATATTTCTCCAGGCCTTCCGCGGCTGTTAAGCCCTCTAAAATTTTCTTGCGGGTTTCTTCGCGGAAACTATGTGATGAGTTCGCTTCTTCCAGCTTTTCCTGGATCCAGCGACGTTCAGTTAGATCATTAATATGTAAGAACTCAGCACCAATCGTATTGGAGTAAGTTTCTTTTAAGCGCTGAAGAATCTCTTTGATGGTTTGCTGGTCTGGCCCGGCTAAATTACCAACATGGAATTTCGTATCCAGATCAGCCTCTGATAGCTCGAAACTCTCAAGGCTCAAATTAGTAGGATAAGGATGTTTCCACAGACCTAAAGGGTCGATATTAGCGTGGTGATGACCACGAGCACGATATGATTCAATCAGGTGCAATACCTTGACCTGCTTTGGGTCTGCAACCGAAGAGCCACCGCCCTGAGTAAAGGCAATCTTCTGGCGATTTAAGCCAATCTGACGAAAGTGCTCACGAATATCGCTATGAGGAACATCTTTCGCATCACTGCTCTTTGCAAACTCATCGAATTTTTGTCTCCAGTCAGAATCAACCGACTGAGGATCTTCTAAGTATTGCTCGTATAGTTCTTCTAGATAGCCAGCACTGCTACCTGATAGGTAGGCGCTCTCAAACATCGCCTCTAACCCATTTTTCATGTACGTAACACCACTCTTGGTATTTATAAGTCGCTATGATAACTAAAAATCAGGGGTCTTAACACAGTATTAGCTCTTTAATTGTTAAAAGTACTGGGTAAAAAAGCCTGATTAACTCATTGTTTTTATGATCTAGTGGCAAATCCAGTTCTGCACCAAACCTGACAATCTCTTAAGGTGATAACAGCTATGTATCAAAAAGTAGCCTGTTTATCGCAAAAAAAGACGAAAAGAACAGAGATAAACTCCAATCTTTTCGTCTCGTAGCCTTAATTAAGAATCAGTCGAACTAGACTCCGCTTTTCAGAAGCATTGAGCGTATGTGGCCGATAGCTCGAGTCGGGTTCAAACCTTTCGGGCATACATCCACACAGTTCATAATGCCACGACAACGGAATACGCTGTATGCATCATCCAGATCCGCCAAGCGTTCCTCAGTCTGTGTGTCGCGACTATCGATCAAGAAACGATAGGCTTGCAACAAACCTGCTGGACCAACAAACTTGTCCGGATTCCACCAGAATGATGGGCAAGAAGTTGAACAACAGGCACACAGGATGCACTCGTAAAGACCATCAAGCTTTGCACGATCTTCAGGTGACTGAAGACGCTCTTTTGCAGGTGGCTCATCATTCGCAATTAAGAAAGGTTTAATTTTCTCATACTGCTTGTAGAACTGAGCCATATCAACAACCAGGTCACGAACAACTGGCAGGCCGGGTAATGGACGAACAACAATCGGCGTTTTTAAGCTTGATAATGAGGTAATACAGGCCAAACCATTTTTACCATTGATGTTCATGCCATCTGAACCACAAACGCCTTCACGACAAGAACGACGGAAAGACAAGGTTGGATCCTGATCTTTTAACGCAACCAGTGCATCCAACACCATCATGTCTGACCCTTCAGGAACCTCTAAATCATATTCCTGCATGTAAGGCTTTTTATCCGTTTCAGGGTTGTAGCGATAAATACTAAATTTCATTTGCTTCACTCCGTATTCTGTTGCTACAGATTAATATGTACGGGCTTTCGGAGGGAAAGCTTCGATTTTGGTTGGGCTCATATTCACATCACGCTTACCCATTTCTTCAGTGGCTGGATAATAGACAGAGTGAACTAACCAGTTTTCATCATCACGATCTGGGAAGTCTTCACGACTATGAGCACCACGACTTTCAGTACGGAACTCAGCAGCCTTAGCGGTTGCATAAGCAACTTCCATCAAGTTCTCAAGCTCAAGACACTCCACACGCTCTGTGTTGAAGGCTTTGGACTTATCTTTCAGGCGAGCATTTTTCATACGCTCACGAAGTTGCTTAACTTTGTCCAGACCTTCTTTCATCAAATCGCCAGTTCGGAATACACCGAAATGGTTTTGCATGGTGTTTTGTAGCTCGCGACGAAGCTCAACCGGATCTTCACCCTCGTTAGAATCATTCCAACGCGTATAACGATTAAGCGCGCGCTCAGCATCGGTGTCATTAAAGTCAGCGAACTGCAAGCCTTCACGTAGTGACTCTTCAAGGTGTAAGCCTGCTGCACGACCAAATACCACCAGGTCAAGCAATGAGTTACCACCCAAGCGGTTAGCACCGTGTACCGATACACAGGCAACCTCACCGACTGCATAAAAGCCTTTAACGATTTTTTCGCTACCGTCTGGAGTGCGGTCGATTACCTGACCATATTTATTGGTTGGAATACCACCCATCATATAGTGACAGGTTGGAACCACAGGAATTGGGTCTTTGGTTGGATCAACGTGTGCAAAGATTTTGGCTAGCTCGCTGATGCCTGGTAAACGAGTATTAAGAACTTCTTCACCAAGATGATCGAGTTTCAAGAATACATGGTCGCCATTAGCGCCAGCACCACGTCCGGCTAAAATTTCTTTCATCATTGAGCGAGCAACTACGTCACGTGACGCCAGGTCTTTCGCGTTTGGCGCATAACGCTCCATAAAGCGCTCGCCATCTTTATTGATCAGGTAACCACCTTCACCACGGCAACCTTCTGTAACCAGAACACCTGCACCGGCAATACCAGTTGGGTGGAACTGCCACATTTCAATGTCTTGTACCGGCAAGCCAGCACGCAATGCCATACCAACACCATCACCAGTATTGATCAAAGCATTAGTGGTTGATGCATAAATGCGACCGGAACCACCTGTTGCAAAGACTGTAGCGCGCGATTTAAACAAAGCAATTTCGCCGGTTTCGATGCACATTGCTGTAACACCGCACACATCACCGTCTTCATTACGTACCAAGTCCATTGCATACCACTCGTTAAAGAACTGAGTGTTAGCTTTTAAGTTGGCTTGATATAAGGTGTGTAATAGTGCGTGACCAGTACGGTCAGCAGCAGCAGCGGTACGAGCAGCCTGCTCACCACCAAACTCTTTGGATTGGCCACCGAAAGGACGTTGGTAAATTTTACCGTTATCCAGACGCGAGAAAGGCAAGCCCATGTGCTCCAGTTCATAAACCGCAGCTGGGCCATTTTCACACATATACTCGATAGCATCCTGGTCACCAATATAGTCCGAACCTTTAACGGTATCGAACATGTGCCAGCGCCAGTCGTCAGGGTGCGTATTGCCTAATGCAACGGTAATACCACCTTGAGCAGATACTGTGTGCGAACGAGTTGGAAATACTTTTGAAATCAATGCGACTTTTTGGCCACTTTGTGCCAATTGCAGCGATGCACGCATACCTGCGCCACCGCCACCAACGATTACCGCATCAAAGGTATAGGTTGGAATCGAGGAGATTGGGTTAGACATGCTTTATAGGCTCCACAAAATCTGAATGCCCCACACCAACAGTGTAAGACAGATAAGAATGACTAATACTTGGAAGATGAAACGAATTGCCAATTTAGGCATATAGTCAGTGGACACAATCCACAAACCAATCCAAGCATGTCCAATGACTGACAAGAGTGCCAGTAAAGAGAATACTTTCATAAAGGTCGATGCAAACAACTCTTGCCATACCGGGAACGTCAGTTCAGGAGTTGTGCACAAGAAATAACCCAGGTAAATCACATAAGCCAGCATAACGAGAGCTGATACTCGCTGGATAATCCAGTCATGTAAGCCTGAGCGACCTAGACTTGTTGATGCTGTTACTAAGCCCATACCCACACTCCTAATACCGCTGCAGCAACTGCAGAAAGAATAATGACCAACCAGGCACCACGACGACCGCCTTCAAGCGACTCACCAATATCCATATCCATCAGCAAATGACGAACACCTGCAATGACATGGTAGGCAACAGCAGTGGTAATGGCCCAAAGAATGAATTGCCATAAGAATGACTCTGCAAACATAGTTTGCAATTCACTAAAACCGGCTGGAGTTAAGGATTTTTGTAGCATCCATAAAAGGATAGGTACAGCGAAGAATAATATAACGCCTGTAATACGGTGCAAAATTGAGGAAATTGCAGGTACAGGGAATCTTATCGTAGCAAGATTCAGGTTTGTTGGTCTCTTTTGATTCACGACGTATCTTATCTATGTTTGCCCAGGTCGCCAGGGCGTGAGAGTCTCTGTGTCCCGTCTTGCTTCATTGCGTGAAATGCGACCGAAAAGTACGCTGCAGACAGGAACCCCGTAGTGATACAAAGTTTCGGAGGCAAATTATATAAGTGCTTGTCGGTGATTACAATTAATTAACCCAATAGATTTTCTATATATGCCAAAATCTTATTGATCATCATCAAGTGTCACAAAAATATCTCATGTAAAATGTGACAAAATTTTGTAGAATGCACCACCTGATTGAGATTAAACTCGATTATTTGAGTAAAAAGTAAGCAATTTATAGTCCAAAGGAGACTTTATGTCGCAACAAACAGCTAAACTTAGCTTACCCAATGGCGAAGAATTGGATTTGACCGTACTTTCCCCTACTTTGGGTAAAGACGTTATCGACGTACGAGCGTTAGGCAAAGCTGGCTACTTCACTTATGACCCTGGTTACGTATCAACAGGCGCCTGTGAATCTAAAATTACCTTCATTGATGGTGAGAAAGGTCAGTTACTTTACCGTGGCTACCCTATTGAGCAGCTTGCCGAGCAGTCGAACTTTGAAGAAGTTGCTTACCTGCTATTAAATGGCGAATTGCCTAGCAAAGAAGAATTTGAAAATTTTGTAGCAAAAATTAATAACCACACCATGGTTCATCAACAGATGATGAACTTCTTTAACGGTTTCCGTCGTGATGCTCACCCAATGGCGATCATGGTGTCCGTAGTAGGCGCACTATCGGCTTTCTATCACGATTCGTTGGATATTAATAACCCAGAACACCGCGATATCAGCGCCTTACGCTTAATTGCAAAAGTGCCCACTATTGCCGCTATGTGCTATCGCTACAGCGTTGGTCATCCATTCGTTTATCCTGACAATGACATGAGCCTGGCTGAGAACTTCTTGAATATGATGTTCAGCATGCCAACCAACGACTGGAAACCTGATCCAGTATTGGTAAAGGCCATGGATCGCATCTTTATCCTACACGCTGATCATGAACAAAATGCATCAACGTCAACGGTTCGTTTGGCTGGCTCTTCTGGTGCTAACCCATTCGCAGCTATCGCATCAGGTATCGCCTGCTTGTGGGGTCCTGCGCACGGTGGTGCTAACGAAGCCTGCTTAAACATGCTACGTGAAATTGGTGACGTCAGCCGAATTCCTGAATTTATTGAACGAGCGAAAGACAAAAATGATCCATTCCGTCTGATGGGCTTTGGTCACCGTGTTTATAAGAACTTTGACCCACGCGCTAAAGTCATGCGTGAAAGTGCGCACGAAGTTCTGGACTTATTAGGCAAGCACGATGATCCAATCTTCAAAATTGCACTTGAGCTTGAAAAAATCGCGCTTGAAGATCCATACTTCATCGAGAAGAAGTTATACCCGAATGTAGACTTCTACTCAGGAGTCATTCTGGATGCGATGGGTATCCCAACCAATATGTTCACGGTGATTTTCGCCTTGGCACGTACTGTGGGCTGGGTATCTCAGTGGCACGAAATGATTGGTGAAGATGATCGCCGCATTGGCCGCCCTCGTCAGTTGTACACCGGCGCAACTGAGCGTGACTATGTTGATCTTAATAAACGCTGATCTTAATAAACATTAATATCAATAAAAGCAGCTCGCACCAGTGAGACTGGCCTACTTTGAAAAATTATTGCTGACAATATTTTTTTCAAAGGTCTATAATTTAAAGGAGCACTTCAGGTGCTCCTTTTTATTTATCTGAATATTATTTCTGACTGTTGAAATAACCATAAACAAAAACTAGACAGTCGATGACAAAACAAATGGTGGACCATGCAAAAAAATACTAAACCCTGTTACTATCCTGAGTACCTTCAGCTTAATAAACTGTTAGATGCCCAGCACCCTGAGAGCACAAAGTATGGTGCCGAGGCGCATGATGAAACTTTATTTATTATTGTGCATCAGGCATATGAATTGTGGTTCAAACAAGTGCTGCATGAAATCCACTCAATTCTACCAGTGCTTTCTCAAAGCCATGTCGATGAAAGCAACATAAGCACCGTGAATTTACGACTAGAGCGTATTCATCGAATTCAAGATGTGTTGGTGGACCAAATTGATATTCTCGAAACTATGACCCCGCTCGATTTCCTTGATTTCAGAGACTATTTAATTCCAGCTTCCGGTTTTCAGAGCATTCAATTCAAAGAGATTGAAATTCTGTTGGGACTCAAATCCGAATACCGTATTAACTTCGACAAAAAGTCTTTCTACAGCCGCTTAAATGAAAAGGATCGTAATTACCTGATGGACCTTGAGGAAAAACCGTCACTGTTTGATGCGGTTGAAAAATGGCTGGAACGTATGCCATTTCTTGAGTTTGGTGATTTCAAATTCTGGAATATTTTTAAAGACGCCGTCGAAACCATGCTCGCTCACGACGAAAAAGTGCTCAAAGACGCCGATTACTTGAGCGATGCTGAGAAGACGTTCCAGCTAAATGATCTTGAAAATACTCACGCTACATTTGATGCGTTATTTGACAAAGAAAAATACGATGAGCTGAAAACCCAGGGCCGTTTCCGCATGAGCCAGGAAGCGACGTTAAGCGCTCTTTTTATTAATTTATACCGCGAGCAACCGATGCTCAATGGCCCCTTCCGCCTACTGCAAAGCCTGGTTGAAATTGATGAGAAATTCACCACCTGGCGCTACCGCCATACCACTATGGTATTGCGTATGATTGGCTCTAAGATTGGTACCGGCGGCTCAGCAGGACACGATTACCTACGCCAAACCACTCAAAACAACCGCTTCTTCCGCGACTTATTTAACCTGACCACATTCCTGATCCCACGCTCGGCGCTTCCAAAACTGCCAGATGAAGTGATTAAGGCAATGAATTTTTAGGGGTTATAAAAGCTTAAAGGTAAAAAAGCAAAGCTCAGGCTTTGCTTTTTTCGTTAAGGCTTAATTATTTCGCAAACAACTGGCTTAAATCATTAAAAGCTTTAAACTCCAGCGCATTACCGGATGGGTCATAAAAGAACATGGTCGCCTGCTCGCCAGGCTGTCCTTTGAAGCGAATATAAGGCTTTATGGCAAACTTGGTGCTCTGCTCTTTTAAGCGGTCAGCTAAGTCCTGCCAAGTAGTCATCTCTAAGACTACGCCAAAATGAGGCACCGGCAAGGCATGACCATCGACCTGATTATTGGCTTTATCATGATCAACCCGCATAGCTTCATCAAGATGCACCACCAGCTGATGGCCATAACAGTCATAATCAATCCAATGATCACTGGAGCGGCCTTCGGCAAAGCCTAATACCTGGCCATAAAAGTGACGTGCTTGCTCTAAATCATGCACTGGAATCGCTAGATGAAAAGGACGAATGCTCATGTCGGAACCTACTGTGGGAATTGTGTCTGCTTAGTAAAGGTATTTAATAATAAGGTCAAGCCATCGGCATCTTGCTGATCAAAGCGATTAGTGATGGGGCTATCGATATCCAGCACGCCTTTTAACTGACCATTAATTACCACAGGTATCACAACTTCGCTTTGCGAGGCGGCATCACAGGCAATATGCCCCTCAAACTTATGAACATCTTCAACCAGTTGAGTTTCAAGAGTTGCCGCAGCCGCCCCACAGACACCACGCCCATACGGGATATGGACACAAGCGACTTTGCCCTGATAAGGGCCAAGAATCAGGCTATCAGCTTTTTCAGGGTTGACCAGATAAAAGCCAGACCAGTTCAGGTCAGGTAACATCTGGAAGATGAAGGCCGACATTTGCGCCATATTGGTAATCCAGTTGCTGTCTTCTGCTAACAGGGCGTCGAGCTGAAGCGCTAACTGGCGATAATACTCAGGCTTATCATTCTGGTACTCTTGAATTTGTGATTCGTCTAGTTGAAACATGGTATTTTCGGGAAATGTGCAATAGCGGCAAGATAGCTGACAGCCCCAACAATTACAAGCCTTAGATGGTAACTGAGTATTACCACATCTTGTGCTTATGTATTAAGATTATCACTAGCCAATGACAGCTTCTCACGGTAACATACTGCGTTTGTTTTTTCGTGAGTTTTGCGGGAGAGATCGTGTCCATTTCAAACAAAAACCAAAGAAGTCCTACTTCCTCGCCATGCATCGGCGTCTGTAGCACTGTCTTGGGCGATGAAGTGTGCCGCGGCTGTGGCCGAACTTTCGACGAAGTCTTAAACTGGCATACTTTTACGGATGACCAGAAAAAAGCGGTTAACCTTCGCCTGAAACTCGAAGGTAAACAGAAGTTTTAATAGCAAAACAAATACATACCCTTATCCTAATTTTTAGAAGGTAAATCGGAGCCTAATTATCATGTTAGTATCTATTGTCGACGCCCTAGCGGGCAAACCTGGCGAAGGTGAGCAAGTCACCGTTCAAGGCTGGGTACGTACTCGTCGTGATTCAAAAGCCGGACTATCGTTCGTCAATATCCACGATGGTAGCTGCTTTAATCCTATTCAGGCAGTAGTCGATAATAATGTGGCTAATTATGAATCCGAAGTGATTAAAGTAACCGCCGGCTGCTCTATTCGAGTAACCGGGAAGTTGGTCGAATCGCAAGGTAAAGGTCAGTCTTATGAAATTCAGGCCAGTGAAGTCGAAGTGCTAGGCTGGGTTGATGATCCTGACACCTACCCTATCCAGCCAAAACCGCATTCTGTTGAATTCTTACGTGATAATGCACACTTGCGTCCACGTACCAACTTAATTGGTGCAGTCACGCGAGTTCGTAACTGCCTGGCGCAGGCTGTTCACCGCTTCATGCATGAACAGGGTTACTTTTGGATTCACACACCAATCATCACTGCTTCGGATGCCGAAGGTGCCGGAGAAATGTTCCGTGTCAGTACACTGGATATGACAAACCTGCCAAAGACTGACAAAGGCGATATCGACTACAGCAAAGACTTTTTCGGTAAAGAATCCTTTTTAACGGTATCGGGTCAGTTGAATGTTGAATCTTACTGTATGGCAATGTCCAAGGTTTACACATTCGGACCGACTTTCCGTGCTGAAAACTCCAACACCAGCCGTCACTTAGCTGAATTCTGGATGGTTGAGCCTGAAATTGCTTTCGCCAACTTATCGGATAACGCTGATTTGGCCGAAGCTATGATGAAGTATATCTTCAAAGCAGTTCTAGACGAATGTGCTGATGATATGGCCTTCTTCCAGCAACGCGTTGATAAGGACTGTATCAACCGTCTTGAAAACGTCATCAACCACAACTTCGAACGCATGGACTACACCGATGTGATTGATGTACTGAAAAAAGCAGACAAGAAATTCGACTATCCAGTTGAATGGGGCATCGACCTGCAATCAGAGCATGAGCGCTACATTGCGGAAGAGTATGTTGGTCGCCCGACCGTAGTGATGAACTACCCAAAAGACATTAAAGCCTTCTATATGCGTTTGAACGACGATGGCAAAACCGTCGCGGCGATGGATGTTTTAGCGCCGGGCATTGGTGAAATCATCGGCGGTGCACAACGTGAAGAACGCCTGGACGTGCTCGATAAGCGTATTGAAGAAATGGGCTTACCAGCTGAAGATTACTGGTGGTATCGCGACCTGCGTCGTTACGGCACAGTACCACACGCTGGTTTTGGCTTAGGTTTTGATCGCTGCGTGTCTTATGTTACTGGCGTACAAAATATCCGCGATGTGATTCCATTCCCTCGTGTGCCTAACAATGTGAAATTCTAATTTCTTAAAGTTGCACAAAAATGATTAAGGCCACAAACGTGGCCTTTTTTATTGCATTGAGCTAGTATGAAGTCAGTACACAGTCAACGGATACAGTGATGTCAAAAAAGAATTACACCAGTGAAATCACAGACTTTTTGCAAGAGCTTGATGAGACCATTAAACCTGACTCACCCTCTCGTAGAGCTGAAAAAGCGAAGTATGATGAGATCAACGAAAAACGTGATAACCCTGACTACAAAGATAAAAAATCAAAGCTGTGGGAAGAATTTTAACCCTTCCCTTTTCCTCTCTCTCGCTCTATATCTAATCTAATTAAACCCAGCTCACAAAGTCGTCGACTTCAGGGATTGGCTTTGCTTTAAGCTCCATGTCTGGAGTCCCTATATAAATAAAACCAACGATGGTGTCATTGTGGTCCAAACCTAATAAAGGCTTAAGGTGCTCATTAAAAGCCAATGGACCCGTTCGCCAATAGGCGCCATAGCCCAAGCTATCAAGTCCAAGGATTAAATTCTGTACGCCCGCACCAGTAGACAGGACTTCCTCAATATGGGGAACTTTCTCATGCCCTCGTGCTTTAGCCACAGCGACTATTACCATCGGGGCTCTATGCGGTAATGACAGAGAACGCTCCTGCTTTTCTGGTTCCATTGCAGGATCTTCAGAAACACAGGCCAGGCGGTATTTTTCACCTAGCTCACTCAACGCTTTCTCACCCTCAAACACAATATACTGCCAAGGCATTAAGCGCTTGTGATCAGGAGCCCTTAACGCAGCCTTGAAGACCTGATTCATTTCTTCTTTTGTTGGAGCTGGTGCTTTTAAGCGACCACAAGAAACACGATTAATTAAAGTGTCTAACATAGTATTATCTCAAAGAGTTATAACTTAAATTGCAAGCGACTATAGCATAAATTGATTGTTCTAAAATGAATAACATTTTGCAGTTTTCTGACTCCATACAAACACGAAAACCTCGCTCCTAAGCCACCTAAGTGCTAAGTAAGGCAATTATATGAAGCTTGCTCTGCCACTGGCGTAACCGCATTTATCATTTGATTTTCAATCAATTGTTCCGTATTTTAAATCCTGGACATTAAAACAAAACACAGTAAATGGGGATATTATTATGAAAAACTTAGGTTCATTCATTGCTTTATTGGGGATTGCATCAATCGCTTTATTCTTCTTCGACTATGAATTAAAAATACTTGGCTGGATTAACAATTGGGGTGAAAACATCGCATGGACAATCCGTGGAGGCTTAGTCGTAGTTGGTGCACTATTATTCCTTATGGCACCTTCAGAGAAAGATTCAGAAGAAGCTGCTTAAGTTAGCTGTAACCGTTCTAAAAGCCCGACCATGTGTCGGGCTTTTTTAATTCGGATATAAAAAAACCAGCCACAAGGTATCAGGTCAATATAGTACTCGTTTGCCGGGGAGGCCGAAAATTGAATCTGACTGACAAGGATGTCAGGAATGCCGAAAATGCAGGGAGCAATGATACCCGTAGGGGAGTACTCAGCACATCTGACTAACATGGACGTTAGAAATGTCGATAATGCAGGAGCATTTATCGACCTGTGCTTCGCCCTTCGGGCCAGCGTCGCTGCGCTCCGCTGTTAAAATTTCTGACCTCCATGGATGGAGGAAATGCAGAGGTTTGTCGGGAACAAATCCTGCCCGACAAATTTTTCGAACCCTGACAGGGGTTCTCGTCCACCGACAGAAATCAGATATAAAAAAACCCAGCCACAAGGGCTGGGTTTTATTTATATGGCATCCCGTAGGGGAGTCGAACCCCTGTTACCGCCGTGAAAGGGCGGTGTCCTAGGCCTCTAGACGAACGGGACACAATGTTTGAAACTGTTCTCTCAAACGCGGGCGCAATAATAATGCCCCTACCCTCGTTTGTCAAAAAAATAATGAGGATTTCGCTGTTTTTTTCAGCTTTATAAGAAAACTGGGCATAAATCAGTCAGATAGGTTAAGAAAGGTACAGTTAGCCTAAGCTCCAATTAAACAAATGAGCTCGACCACTCTCTTCTGATTCGCCCCGAATTTCAAGAAAAAACCAATACAGTGGTGCCATGTTAAATAAATAGTATTATCCAGAGTCAGTATCTGCTCTTAGAAAACCTCTTGGCCACTCCTTAGAAGAAGCCACAAGGGCTAAAGTCCACCTTAAATTCGATGAATACCGGGGAGGCCAAAAATGCAGGGGCAATGATGCCCGTAGGGGAGGCAGAATTTTGCTCCATGCAAATTCTGCACTCCCGCCATCTGACCTCCATGGATGGAGGAAATGCAGAGATTTGTCGGGAACAAATCCTGCCCTGGTGCTTGTCGAACGAGTTCTCCTGCTCTTTCGTAATGACATAAAAAAAGCCCGACCTGAAGGTCGAGCTTTCTTAATGTGGCATCCCGTAGGGGAGTCGAACCCCTGTTACCGCCGTGAAAGGGCGGTGTCCTAGGCCTCTAGACGAACGGGACACAAACTTTTCAAAATATCAATTTATTTGAATGCGCGGCAAAAGATGAGGAAGCTTACTCCAGTAAGCGACGATTCTTTTAACAAAGCAGTCAATTAAATTTGGTGGAGCTAAGCGGGATCGAACCGCTGACCTCTACACTGCCAGTGTAGCGCTCTCCCAGCTGAGCTATAGCCCCAAAACAATGGCGCGCATTTTAGCACGGGGCTTGTTACTGTCAACTGGAATTTGATGCAAATTATCGACTTAGCTTGAAAAGCTGAGTATAGTTTTCGCCATCTAACACTAACAAGAGTTTGAGTCTGTTATGAAACCTTTATACTTATTGTTTGGCTTACTGGCATTTAGTGCTGGTGCTGGTGCTGGTGAGGCTGAGGCGTCTAAGCCTTTTACGGCTGAAGACATGGTGACTATGAAGCGGGTTGCCTCCCCTGCTCTGTCGCCTGACGGCAATTCTGTAGCTTATGTGCTTCGCTCGACTGATCTTGAAGCTGACAAGGGTACTTTTGATATATACCTGACCAGCGCAATTGATGAAGACTCTGAGCCAAAACAGCTCACTTCCGACCCAGCAGCTGATACTAGTCCTAAGTGGTCGGCAGATGGCAAGCATCTCTATTTCTTGTCCAGCCGTAGCGGCACTAATCAGCTTTGGCGCTATAGCGTTGCATCTGAGTCAGTTGAGCAGGTTTCTGATGTGCCGGTCAGCATTGGCACTTATAAAGTCTCTGCAAAGAATGATCGAGTGGTATTCAGCGCATCGGTTTTCCCTGAATGCGAAACTCTAGTCTGCACAAAAGAAAAATCTGAAGCGGCTAGCAATAGCAAACAAGAAGGCAAGCTGTACGACAAAATGTTTGTCCGCCATTGGGATCACTGGCTGGATGGTACCCAAAGCCGCCTGTTTAGCGCGAAATTAGGCAGTAAGCCTTTTTCCGATGCCACCCCCCTATCCCACAGCCTGAATGGTAACGTGCCATCGAGCCCTTTTGGCGGTGATGAGGAATACACCATCAGTCCGGATGGCAAAACAGTTATTTTTACCTTGCGAATCGCCGATAAGAATGAGCCAACCTCTACCAACTTTGATCTGTATGAAGTTTCTATCTCGGGTGGCAAGGTTAACAACCTGACTAAAGAAAATTTGGCCTGGGACACTTACCCTGTATTTAGTCCTGATGGAAAGAAACTAGCCTGGCTGGCTATGGATCGTCCTGGATTTGAAGCCGACCGTCGCCAACTACACATTCGCGATCTGAAATCAGGTAAAACAGAAAATGTTACTAAAACTTGGGATCGTTCTTTTTATGGCTTTAAATTCAGCAAAAATGGTCAGCAAGTTTTCTTATACGGTAACCATATCGGCAAAAACGTTATCTGGTCATTTGATTTAAAGACTAAGCAGCGCTCGCAATTAACCGATGAAGGTTATGTATCCGCATTTGATTTAGGCAAAGATAAAATCATTTATCAGTATGACGACTTGAACCAACCTGCTGATTTGTTTGTGATGGATCTTAATGGCGATAATAAGCGTCAGCTAACGCATGTTAATCAAGATGTCATGTCCGAGCTTGAATTTGGTGACTATGAACAGTTCAGTTTCAAAGGCTGGAACGATGAAACGGTATACGGCTATATCGTCAAGCCTGTCGATTTTGAGGAAGAGAAAGAATATCCCTTAGCCTTTTTGATTCATGGCGGCCCACAAGGAAGCTTCGGTGATCACTTCCACTATCGTTGGAACCCACAGACTTACGCAGGTCAAGGGTTTGTCGCGGTCATGATCGACTTCCATGGCTCTACCGGCTATGGTCAGGACTTCACAGACGCAATTACTGGCGACTGGGGTGGCAAACCACTGGAAGATTTGCAGAAAGGTTTGGCTTATGTTGAAGATACATACACGTTTGTCGATACTAATAACGCCTGTGCTTTAGGTGCTTCTTATGGCGGTTACATGATCAACTGGATTGCCGGTAATTGGTCTGATCAATTTAAATGTCTGGTTAATCATGACGGTATTTTCGACAACCGCATGATGTACTACTCAACAGAAGAGCTTTGGTTCGTTGAATGGGAAAATGGTGGTACTTATTTCGATAATCCGGAAAATTTTGAGAAACATAATCCAGTTCACTTTGTTAAAAACTGGAAAGCACCAATGCTAGTCGTTCAAGGCAGCAAGGACTATCGAGTTCCTGAAACACAGTCTTTAGCCACTTTCACAGCGCTTCAGCGCCAGGATATTCCAAGCCAATTATTAATATTCGAAAATGAAAATCACTGGGTTTTAAAGCCTAATAACAGCATTCAGTGGCATCAAGTAGTCAATAACTGGTTACATCAATGGCTAAAAGACGACTAATTCAGGCTATCGAACTAAACCATTCATAGCTAATCACTATCTAAAATCAACAAAAAGGTGCCTCCCGGCACCTTTTTTTCACATTTAACCCTTTAAAATACTATATTGAAACATTTGTTAACCTTTTGTCATTACTGAACATTAGGTTATAAAAAAGGTCGAGCGTTATAATATCCAAGAGTTGGAGTAATCCTAAAATTTTTGAAAGCGGGAAAAAATAATGACCAAGAGAATCCTAGTTGGTACAGCAATAGTTATTGCAACCATAATTATTATTGGTGTACTACTGAAATTAAAACCTGAGCCACCAAAGAAGAAACCCTTTGTCCAAGCTATCGTCGTTGAAACCAAGACAGTCGAAGGTGAAGACATTCAATTCATTGTTGACAGCCAAGGACCAGTCCTACCAGTTGAAAACTCAACGATGGTTGCTGAGGTTAGCGGCCGCATTATCAGTGTCTCTGATAACTTTCGAGTTGGCGCCTTTGTGGAAAAAGGTGAAACTTTGTTCGCTATTGACCCAGCAAACTATGTCGCTAATGTTCGCAGCGCAGAAGCTGCCCTAGCACAAGCTCAGGCAAGTTATCAGGATGCAAAAGCCAGAACAGAACAAGCTCGCAAGGACTGGAAAAAAATTGGTAAAGGTGAACCTTCTGACCTGGTTCTAAGACTCCCGCAACTCAAACAAGCAGAAGCTTCGGTTCAATCAGCAGAAGCAGATCTAATGCGTGCCCGTCGCGATTTAGAGCGAACAAAAGTTAAAGCCAGTTTTAACGCCTTAATTCAAAGCAAGATGGTTGGCTTAGGTCAGTTCGTTAATGTGGGTAGTCAGGTAGCCACTCTGTACGGTACTGAGTATGCGGAAGTTCGCTTACCGGTTCCGGATCAAGAGCTAGCTTATCTGAGCTTACCGGATATGGAAAATCCCCAAAAACAGCCAGATGTCCGCCTAATGGGTAGCTATGCAGGAAAAGAGCAAAATTGGTTTGGTAAGATTGTCCGCACCGAAGGTGTTGTTGAGCAAACGAACCGCTTAACCTACTTAGTTGCTCAGATTCAAGACCCTTATAATTTAAAAGCACAGAATAGTGATGACAGACCGCTTAGGTTCGGAACATTTGTCCGAGCTGAGATTGCAGGTAAACAGCGTGAAGGCCTTATAGCTCTTCCACGCCAAGCTCTTTACTTCGGTAACACCGTTTTAATCCTGGAAAATGAAAGTGAGATTCGCTTGCAGGAAGTTACTTTAGCGCGGACCGAGGCCAACACTATTTACATCGATACTGGTCTGAACTCTGGTGATGAGGTCATCGTAACGCCGGTCCACAATCCCGTTAACGGTATGAAAGTCCAAAAAGTTGGCAGCCAATCAAAGTCCAGCACTGCAAATACCAATGACACCGCTTTAAGTTCAAGCGCTGACACAGCTAAGCAATAAGGAATTCGCAGATGGTCAAACAATACGACACACACACGGGGATCATTTCCTGGTTCGCGCGCAACTCAGTTGCTGCGAACCTACTGATGATTTTCATCATTGTTGCCGGTTTTATAGGGCTTAGCCACCTTCGTCAGCAAGTATTTCCAGACATTGTTATCAACTCGGTAAGCATTCAAGTCCCCTACCCTGGTGCTGCGCCTCAGGAAGTTGAAGAAGGGATTGTGATCCTGATTGAAGAAAATATTAAAGAAATTGAAGGGATCAAGAAAGTTACTTCAACTGCTTCTGAAGGAATGGGAAGCATCAATATAGAAATCCAGGATAACTATGAAGTGTCTGAGGTGATGGACGAAATCAAAGTCAGAGTTGACGCCATCCCTAATCTACCAGACCTTGCCGAACGCCCAGTCATTTATGAAAACCGCATGCAACGTCAAGTGATGCGCCTCAATGTGTTTGGCGATGCTAATGAAAGAACACTCAAAGAGTATGGTAAAGACATTAAGAATGAACTACTGGCACTACCCAATGTTGGCCTGGTTGAAGTTGAAGGTGCTCGTCCTTATGAGGTAGGAATACAGGTCAGCGACCATCAATTACGCAAATATGGCTTAACTCTACAGGATGTTGCCAATGCCGTTCGAAGCCACTCTTTGGACTTACCTAGTGGCACCATTAAAACTCTGGGCGGCGATATCTTGGTTAGAACCAAAAACCAGGCATACGATGCTTACGATTTTGCAAAAATACCGGTCATAACGCGCCCCGATGGCACGACTCTCTTGCTTGCAGATATTGCAGCAATTGATGATGGTTTTGCTGAGTGGAACTTCCTATCGCGCTTTGATGGCAAGCCCACAGTCAGCTTGAGAATTCGCTCGTCTTTAGAATCAGATGACCTGCTCATTGCTGAACAAATTTATGATTACCTTGATAAAAAGACACCCACACTTCCTGCAGGCCTGTCCATAGAGGCATGGGGCGATGGCACCTATTATCTTAAGGGTCGCCTGGAGATGATGCAGAAAAATATGTTCGTGGGCATCTTGTTGGTGTTCATTGTTCTTGCACTCTTCTTGCGCTTTAAACTGGCTTTCTGGGTCATGATTGGCATACCGCTCTGCTTCCTGGGGGCATTTGCTTTAATGTACATGTATCCAGGCTTCGCCATGACCATTAACATGATTACCCTCTTCGGATTTATTCTGGTGCTGGGGATCGTGGTCGATGATGCGATTATTATTGCGGAGTCGGCCTGGGCATCAATCGAAGAAAAGGGACACAGCATTGACAGTGTTGTGGAAGGCTCAAAGAGAGTTGCCCTTCCCGCAACCTTTGGTGTATTAACCACCATTGCAGCATTTTACCCGATGCTAGCTATCAGCGGTCCATGGAGTAATGCGATGGCATCCATGGGTCTCGTGGTGATGTTCTGTTTGATGTTCTCCCTAGTTGAATCAAAACTTATTTTGCCGGCTCACTTGGCTCACATGAAACTCAACAAACTTGAAGATACTAAAAATCCGAAAGTAAGAGCCGTCAAAGGTTTCTTCCGCGCGATACGTTTAAAAGTTAAAGATCTTCTATCCCGCTTTATTAATAACGTTTACAGACCCAAGCTCGAGATGTTTCTTAAATACAAAGGGCTAACGATCTTAAGCTTTGTCTGTATCTTATTTATTACAACGATTGGTTTCATTGGTAGTGGTTGGGTAAAAACCAGCTTATTCCCGAACATACCTAATGACGGTGTATTTGTAGAAATTAAGATGGCTGAAGGTGCGACGGCAGAACAAGCCATGAGTAATGTTCAGATTGTATGGGACAAACTTAACAAGCTGCATAAAGAAGTCGAAGCTGAGCATGGGATTGGAGTATTCCAACATGCCTTTATGTGGACTCGCGAAAATACTGGCGGTTATATGTGGACCGAACTGGTGAAGAGTGAAGATTTGCCTATTCATCAGTTTGAACTGATTGACCGCTGGCGTGATATGGTCGGTACCCTACCCGCAGTTGAGGAAATCAGCTTCGGTGGCGGTGGTGGCGGCCCTGGTGGTGATGGCGTTGGTTATCGTCTAGTGGGAACAGACATTGACGAATTACAGATTGTGACAGAGAAGATTCGCGCTAAGCTGGCTGAGTATGATGGTGTTTATGACATCAGCGACAATTTGTCTGGTGGTAAAGAAGAAATTGTAGTTGAGGTGAAGCCACATGGTTATAACCTGGGTTTAAGCACTCAAATACTATCTCAGCAAGTAAGGAATGCTTTCTATGGTTCAGAGGCTCAGCGCTTCCTTCGTGACAACGAAGAAGTTAAAGTTTTTGTTCGTTACCCTCTTGAAGACAGACGCTCAATCGGCAACCTGGAACAAATGCCGATCAAAACGCCATCAGGCGAGTATGTGAGCTTTACTGACGTTGCAGATTATCAAGTTCAGGAAGGTTATTCACGCATTTCGAGAATTGACGGTGTACGTGCCAACCGCATCAGTGCTGATGTTAGTCCTCAGGCGACAATCACCTCAGGTGAAATCCATGAAGACATGATGCAGAATGTCATTCCAGGTATTTTGGCACAACACCCAACGGTTAAACTTGAGCCAGGCGGCCCAAGCGAAGATCAGCAGAAACTAAGCAAAGAGCTGGGCATCGGTGGTTTAATTGCCTTAATCCTCATTTATGGTTTGATGGCCATTCCTCTAAAATCATACATCAAACCAGTAGTGGTGATGTCAGCTATACCGTTCGGCATCATTGGTGCCATGGTTGGTCACTTATTGCTCGGCATTAACCTCAGTATGTTCTCCTTCTTTGGTATTATTGCCTTGTCAGGAGTTGTGGTTAATGACAGCTTATTGATGGTTGACTTTATTGGTCGTGCGCGTGCTGAAGGTATGTCACGTATTGAGGCTGCTGTTAATGCCGGTACCCGCCGTTTCAGAGCGATTATCCTGACCTCACTAACGACCTTCTTTGGTTTGTTGCCAATTACCACTGAAACCAGTTTGCAAGCACAATTAGTTATCCCAATGGCAGTTTCACTGGCCTTCGGTATCGTATTTGCTACCGTGATTACTCTAATCTGGGTACCCTGCCTGTATGTGACATTAGGCAGCGTCAAAGATTGGTTCCTTGGTCGTGATGCTAAAAGCTTAAGCAAAGAGCAAGAAGCATACGAAAACAATTAAGTTTTATGCTAATACAAAACAAAGGGGCTATCTGCCCCTTTGTTTATATTAAATGTTTTATAAAAACTTAATACTGATCAATAGCAGCCCCCCTTTTTTTTCTCTACAATGGTGTTGTTTTTATAAAGCCTGGCTTTACACTATTACGTATCAAACACCGAGCACAAAATCATATGTTCAAACGCACAAAAATTGTTGCCACCCTAGGTCCTGCTACAGAATCCGACGACACCATTCGATCATTAATCAAAGCTGGCGCTAATGTTTTTCGACTGAACTTCTCTCATGGCGAAGCTAAAGATCACATTCACCGAGCTGAACAAATCCGTAGAATTTCTCGCGATATGAATCGCTATATCGCAATTCTTGGTGACTTACAAGGTCCTAAAATTCGTATTGCTCGCTTTCAGAATGGCAAAATCAATCTAGAAGTCGGAGCAACCTTCATCCTTGACTCAGAACTGGAGAAAGAAGCCGGTAACGAAGAACGCGTAGGAATTGATTACAAACAACTCCCTGCTGATTTAAAGGAAGGTAATCATCTGATGCTGGATGATGGCCGAATTCAACTTGAGGTTAAGCGTTTAACTGCTACAGAAATCGTTACCGAAGTCATTATTGGCGGTGTATTAAGTAATAATAAAGGGATTAACCTATTAGGTGGTGGCCTTTCAGCACCAGCCTTAACTGACAAAGATCGCTCGGACATCAAAATTGCTGCCGCAATGCATGTAGATTATTTAGCCGTTTCATTTCCAAGAAGTGCTGACGATATGCATGAAGCTCGTAAGCTGCTGCAAAAGGCAGGAGGTAACAGCAACCTGGTTGCAAAAATTGAGCGTGCTGAAACCGTTAACGACGATAAAATCTTAGACTCTATTATCATGGCATCCGATGCAGTTATGGTCGCTCGTGGTGATCTGGGTGTTGAAATTGGTGATGCTCAATTAATCGGTGTGCAAAAACATATTATTTCACGCTCGCGAGCACTCAATCGTGTGGTAATAACAGCCACACAAATGATGGAGAGCATGATCCACAACCCTATTCCGACTCGAGCTGAGGTATTCGATGTCGCTAATGCTGTTTTAGATGGTACCGATGCAGTGATGTTAAGCGCAGAAACCGCAACGGGCGATAATCCGGCCCGTACCGTTCAGGCTATGGCAAATGTCTGTCTGGGCGCAGAAAAACAGTCCATGATCCGCATGTCTCGTCATCGTAATGAGATGTCTTTCGAATTGATTGATGAAGCAATTGCCATGGCAACCATGTACACAGCCAATCATCTCAAAGGCGTTAAAGCAATTGTTGCCCTGACCGAGTCTGGCTCAACCGCATTATGGTTATCGCGGATTCGCTCTGGAATGCCAATCTTTGCCTTAAGTCGCAGCGAGCAAACTTTACGCAAAGTTGCACTCTATCGTGGTGTTGAAGCGATTGAATTTGATCCAACCGTACTGGCCAAACATGATGTGAACCGCCTTGCAGTAGAAGAATTAAGATTACGCAATTTCGTAGAAGACGGTGACTTGGTGATTATTACCAAAGGTGACTCAATGGGCGTACTTGGTGGCACCAACGCAATGAAAGTTGTACGAGTTGGTCAAGTATACTAACTCTAAATAACTGCCACTAACCTCCACTGTTATAAACAAATACAATCACGCCAAGGAAGGCCAGCACTACACCCGCTAAACGTCGTTCGTTAATTTCTTCTTTCAGGAATAGCCAAGCAAATAGTACAATAAATGCTATTGAAGTTTCGTTCAAAACCGAAGCAATAATAGCGTCAGTGTATTTATAGCCCCCCAGCCAAAGCATCATCGAGATATAGGTTCCAAGCACACTGGCAATTATTAAGATCCGCCAGTCTCTAGGCTGCTTCAGCTCTCGGACTACACTTAAAAATTTACGACCGATGAGCAGCAGGATAATTGAACCAATTATGCCACCGATAAGGCGTAAGCTGATAATCCAGAAAAAACCATCGCCTTCCAGAATCCTCTTTACCATCACCACGCCAACCGCATTCAGGAAAACAGCTCCGGCTGCGAGTGCCAGACCTTGCCACAAAACTGGTGCATCAACATTTTTGCGATTGCGTTGCCAGGTTACCAGGACGATTCCCATTAACACCATTAAGAAACCAATAAACTGGCTCCAGTGCAAAGTTTCATTTAAAAATAAGACTGAAAGCACTATGACGAATGGGCTGTAAAGACTAGAAACAATAGCGGTATTTCCTGCTCCGACTTTCCGCAAAGCCAGAAAATACCAAGTGTCTGACAAAGCAATCCCAATAAAGCCACTAACGGCTACAATCGTCCAGTTAAGAGTATCCAACTGCGGCAATTGAAATCCTTCCATTAATAAAGCAGTGGGTACTAATAGAAATGTTGCCAGGGTGTTTTTGAAGAGGTTGAGCGCGGTCGCACTGAGAGTTTCGCCAGAATGTTTGAATAAAATGATCGCGGTTGCCCAGCATATCGCTGATGAAAGCGCGAGTATCTCGCCGAAACCAAAAGTCATAAATCAATCTCAATACAGTGGCGAAAGCCAAAATAGCTCAGCGACTGGGCCATAAAATAGCGCAACTTAGCATAAAGTGGCCTCTTGGCCTATAGTTTTAAATAGCTCAGGTATTGGGAATTAAGACAGTATAATCGAGATCTAATACAACATTCTCTGGGAAGTCTGTTTTAGGGTTGGTAGCTGAACACACCTGCTCCTTGATAGACTCCCATTGCACATTCTTAAAACCAATGGTTCTAAGTCTTAGTGCGCCCATGCCAAAACCCAGTTCGTACTTATTCTGCACTTGTGTCGCTGCATAAATCGTATTGCCCGCGTAGCAAGGATTAAGATGCGCTCCACCATTAATAGCAGCTAGCCACTGAGCATTAGCCAGTCCATTATGCGACAGGCTACGACATAGCGAAATAATATGGCCTCCATAAACTAAGCGTTGTTGGTGCTGACTGTCTTGCATTTGGTGGTAATTAAAATGCACTTTGGCATTGTTCTGATATAGCTTAGTTGCCATGGTGTGTTCGCTAGCATCAATTGTCAGACCATCAATATGATCAATCCACTCCCCTACTTCATAATCCTTAAGTGCAAACTCTTCGCCACTAGATATATAACTATACTGATCGGCATTAAACTGATCCGGCAAGGCAAGGTAAGCCGGACTGACTTCTGAATTTAGCTGTGGCTCGACCGCAAAAGTGTTCAACATTCCCTCTGCTTTTTTATGCACCATAACCCAACGCTTCCAGCTTGCCACTGAATGACCATCCTGATTCATTGCTCTAGAATGAACATAGACAATACCGGTCTTGCCATTGGAGTTCTCTTTTAAACCTATCACTTCAGATAGAACAGAAATGGTATCGCCGATAAATGCAGGCAACACAAATTGCACCTCAGCATAACCAAGGTTGGCAACCGCATTGAGCGAAATATCCTGAACCGTTTTACCAAAAGCGATATGAAAAAGGAGAAGGTTGTCGACAGGAGGCCGATCAAAACCCACTTTACGGGCAAGATGGTGGCTACTGAATAAACTAAAACGGCTACCAGTTAATGCGATATAAAGACTAACATCGCCCTCTGTAATGGTGCGAGGAATAGGATGCTCAATAATCTGGCCTAAGGAAAAGTCTTCAAAGAACCGTCCAACCGATGATTTATTCATGCTTTATCGCTTTTGATAATATTGTTTTGTTAAAACACTACCTGAAATAGCGCTTATCGGCTAGCCCCAATTAACTCATTCTGGCCTAACTCTTTAACAGTGTCATAAAGCGTTAAAACTCGTTCAGCCCACTCTCTTAAAGAAGGTTCGATTAAACGGTCCTCAATAACCGCAACATTACGCCCTTCTTCGTTGGCTTGTTTAATCGCCGTAATGATAGCTTTGGCTCTATTGATATCATCAAGCTTAGGAGTAAAGGCATCATTGGTATAGTCCAGTTGAATGGGATGAACCACCGCCTTACCATCAAAACCAAGGTCACGCGCCTGACGACAGGAAAATTCGCAGGCTTGAACATTCTTTAAATCAAAATGCGGACCATCGATCACACACTTTTTATGAGCTCGAGCCGCTAACACCACCAGAGACAAACTGGTCAACAAACCGGCTCTATCATTGGTCTGAGTGATTTTTAATTCGTTAGATAAGTCAGTAACTCCCATAACCACACAGGAGACACGCCCACTTGCAGCACAAATCTCTTCGGCACGTAGAACACCTAGCGGGCTTTCAATATTGATCATAATATTCAGCTTATTCGAAAACACATCATCAATCTGCTCAATATACTGAAGTAAACTTTCTGCTGATTCGATTCTAGGAAGCAATATTGCATCAATATCCAGATTTTTTATGGCGGCAAGGTCCTGTTCTCCCCACTCAGTACTCAGTGGATTGATACGTACAATGCGTTCTGAATACTCAAAAGTAGACGAGTTGGAGAATGCATTGAGCAAAACATCACGGGCAGTTTGCTTATGTTGAGGAGGAACTGACTCTTGCAGATCGAACACGATACTGTCGGCAGCTAAACCTCTGGCTTTTTCCAGATAACGCTCAACATGGGTAGGCACATAAAGCATGGTTCTGCGTGGACGATAATTGAGTGTTGGTTCCATCTTTTATCCTTTGAAATTAATTGCTTTGTGATTAAAGAGTTTAAAGTAAATATTGATCTAAGTTTTGTAATAACTTCTTGCGAAGCACTTTGCCATTCTTAGTGCGGGGGAAATCGCGCACTAAGTACACTTTTTTTGGTGCCTTATATTTAGCCAACTGCTCCTGCCCATAATCTAACATTAGCGGTTCAGTAATTTGTTTACCTGGCTCAGGGATAATACAAACAACGACCAATGTTTTATCTTTGCCAACATCTTCACCCAAGGCAACGCAGTCTGCAACATCGGGGTGTGCCTTGATGACTCGTTCGACTTCGTGTGGCGAAACGCGGAAGCCGAATGTATTGATAATGTCGTCTTTACGCCCCAGGAACCACACATAGTTCTGCTCATCACGCTTTGCATAGTCACCAGTAAAAAACCAGCCATCATGAACGGCTTTGACCGTTTCTTCCGGCAGATTCCAATAGGACAAAAATAATCCAGGATCATCTGCTCGAATACAAATCATGCCTTCTTGACCATTGGGGACAGGCTTTAACTCATCTTGCTCAACGTCTAATAGCGCAACCTGATGACCGGGCTGAATAAAACCCGCAGCACCAGGTACAACCTTCGCCTGCTTGTGCTGAGAAATATAATACGAAATTTCGGACATACCGATAGCTTCATAAATCGGAGCATTGAATCGAGCCTCCCAAAGTGACTGCATTTCATCAGAGAGGTGCTCCCCCGCACTCATACAATGTTTAAGTGATGGCAAATCTTCACCACTATATTCTGTCTTCTGAATAATTTGTCGATAAATAGTTGGCACACCAATAAAAATACTGCACTCATGTTTCTGAATCAGTTTCGGCCAAGTATGCGCGTCATTATGCCCTTCGTATGCAATAACGGTATGCCCATGCAACAAAGGGTCCATCAAGGCTGAACCTAGCACATAAGTCCAGTTAAACTTACCGGAATGCATAATCCGCTCGGTTGTCCCTTCCTGAAAATCAAACCAGTAACGACTAGCGGGCAAGCGACCTAATAGCGCTCGTTGAGCATGTAGCACACCTTTGGGATAGCCCGTCGTTCCAGAAGTATAAACAAGATAAGCGGGATCATTTACCGCGGTTTTGGTCGATTTAAACTCAACTGATGCGTTATTTAATGCATCATTAAAATCAATCAGCTTAAAATCATCGGTTTGTGGTAGTTCCCCTGCTCCCGTTAAGAATACGATTTTGATGGCCGTATTCTTTAATTCGCTTTCCAGCTCCTGCCACATGGATTTATGCGTAACAAGCACACTTGCTTGCGAGTCATTAGCCAAGTAAGCAACTTCACTTGAAGCAAGTAACGTCGAGGTTGGTACAGCAATGGCTGAATATTTAATCGCACCAAAAAATGCTATTGGGTATTCCAAAGAGTTAGGCAGGCGAATTAATATTCTGTTGTCAGAGTCAATGTTTAAAGATTGCAATAAATTAGCAAACTGAGAGGTTTTCTGAGCTAACTGAGCATAAGTGATTTGGCTAGTACCTAGTGACTCATCTTCGACGATAAGTGCTGCCTGATTAGCTTTATCACTTATTGCATGTTGGTCAACACAAGCCTCGCAAATATTAAAATGACTGGGAAGTTGCCATTGCCACTCGTCAATCTCCTGATTGTAGTGAACAACATCTTCAAAGGTATATTTCATGATAGCCCTTAAATCATTCCATAAGGCCAGTTCTCACGAATTACATGAACCGGTAATCGTTTCAGTACATCCAGTGCGAAAGCCTTATCTTTTTCGTCCAGCGACTTCAGTGCATAAGCTCGTAGCAAACTTTGCAGTGCTTTACCAAACATTGGAGGATCGAGCATCTCCCCTTCAAACTTAATCGCGCCACCTAGCAATGCATCGGCATCAATCGCTGCCTGAAGGACCTTTACGTTACGCTCAATTTGCAACGGTGATGGGGTAAAAGCAACTTTGCATAAGTGAATGTGAAAAGGATGAATCACCTGCTTGCCCGTTAAGCCCATTTGCGCCTCTTCTAAAGCATGGTGGTGTACAACATGTGACTCACGCTCGCCATGTAAATCAAGCCAGCGACGGACATCATGAGGCTCAATATAATTCTCAGGCATTGGCGTTTTGTTAATTAAAACCTCAACACCGCCTATCACACCCGTCCCAGCGATACGCGCTTCTAGCAGCAGCATTCGCAAATACGTTTTCAGTTCATCAATCCAACCTTCAGGTGTTAAGTGAATTGCCATCGCTTTCGAAAAATCATGAATACCAAACACTACATGACGCACGGTTGAAAACTGCATCAACTCTGGAGAAATCTTGAGTGAGCGAGGATGCTCAATGATTGGCTGAATTTCAATTTTAGGATTAACGCTAACCAGCCAGGACGAAAGGTCGCGTATTTCTGCGGCACCGTAAACCTCACCCGCCTTGGCCAAAACGATCACATCAATATAATCCGACATATCGCGGATCAGCTTTAAGTCTTCTTCATACTCATCGGTACGGAATGGGTTGATGCGGACTGCGATTTGAAAGGTTCGATTTTCGAATAGTGGGAGTTCTTGACGTAATAATTCTCGACTCATGGCTTTTTGTCGACAGCCATCCTCAAGATCAAATAGCAGTGTGTGCGCGTTAGTATTATGTGCGTATTTTCTCATCCGCGCAGAGGCTTGCTCCATAGTTTCATAGACACCATCTGCCGGAGAGTACTTCACTGGTGGATAATACAGCTGAATTCCTGGCCAGAAGCCCCCCAATACGACCTGTTCATCCACTTTTTCTAAAAAAGAGTGCTCTTGCATCATTTATACTAATCCGACCAGTTGTTTGCATAAATAAATCATATTCAAACGATTAATTCAAATTTTTGTTTGAATTTAATTCGCTGCGCGATAGTATAAATTAGACATCGTAGCCTGCTAATAGGTTGCAACTAGAGTTATCTACCTGATAAATAAGGAGAATATAGTGAGTTCAATGGTTCATCCTAAAGAGGCATTGTTTGATGCAGAAAAACCATTTCCGGTCATTCCAAGCTGCGAACATTTCGCCGGAAGTGAAAAACTAATCCGAAAAGCACTCGAAATGCAGGATACCATTGGACCCGTATTTGATATTACTTGTGACTGCGAAGATGGCGCTCAAGCCGGCAAAGAAAAAGAACATGCCACCATGATTGCCGAGGTATTGTCGAGCGATGCTAATAAGCACAAGATGGCGGGTGTTCGAATTCATGATTATCAGCACCCACATTGGAAAGCTGACCTTGATATTCTCGTTCCAAAGATTGGTAATATCGTAACCTACTTCACCCTGCCTAAAACAACTTGCGCTGCACACATTCAAGAAATGGTGGATTACATTAAAAGCTTATGCAACAAGCACGGTATTGATCGTAACATTCCAGTGCACGTGTTAATCGAAACACACGGCGCTTTAAGAGAAGTTTGGGATATTGCACAAATTGATAGCGTTCAGGTTTTGGATTTTGGCATGATGGACTTTGTCAGTAGCCATCAAGGAGCGATTCCAGCCTCCTCCATGCGCAGTCCAGGCCAGTTTGATCATCCACTGCTAGCACGTGCTAAAACTGAAATGTCTGCGGCTGCATTAGCCAATGGAGTTGTTCCTTCGCATAACGTCACTCTGGATCTTAAAAACCCCTATCAGACCTACAAAGATGCAGAACGAGCTCGTAATGAATTCGGTTTCTTGCGGATGTGGAGTATTTATCCCACTCAAATCAAATCGATCGTTGATGCCATGAAGCCAGACTACTCGGAAGTCAATGATGCCGCTAATATTTTAATCGCTGCTCAAGATAACCACTGGGGCCCGATTCAATACGATGGTGAACTCCATGACCGCGCTACTTATCGCTATTATTGGCAGTTATTAGAACGCGCTCACCTTAGTGATTTAGCCTTACCAGATGAAGCCCAAAAGCGATTCTTTGCTTAATGTTTCTCGAATATCACACAAAAAAGTAGCCGTTTATGACTGCTTTTTTGTGTATGCCATATAAGTACTGTAACAAAAGCAATAAAAGAGTTTAATGCAATATTAAGTAGAATGACTTTCTGCTAACTGATCACTCATCAAATGATAGTACGTACCTAACCTCTGCTCTCTTAAATACTCGTGAGTACCTTGTTGAACGATTTTGCCATTTTCAAGTACGATTACTCGATCTGCTTTCGAGATTGTTGAGTATCGATGCGCAATCATAATGGTTGTTCGACCTTGCATCAAATTGTCTAAAGCTTGTTGAACTTTTAGTTCACTAAAAGAGTCCAGCGCACTTGTAGCTTCGTCCAGTATCAGTATTTTAGGATTACGTAGCAATGCTCTAGCAATAGCTATTCGTTGCTTTTGCCCTCCGGACAACTGTACACCTCGCTCACCAACAATGGTCTTATATCCATCAGGAAAGCCTTCTATGAAGTCATCAGCAAAAGCTTGCTTAGCCACCCTTTTTACATCATCTAGAACTGCTTCAGCATTTGCTCCGTAGGCTATATTATCAAAAATACTACCATCAAATAATGTAGGATCTTGCTCAACAATGGCAGAGTGTTTTCGAATATATTCTTTCGATAGCTCTAAGCTCGACCTTGAATCAAAGTACAACTCTCCTTCCTGGGGCTTGTAAAAACCCAAAACTAATCTCGCAACCGTTGACTTTCCCGCCCCCGAAGCCCCAATTAAGGCAATTTTCTCACCTGCTTTAATAGAAAGGGAAAAGTTTTGCAGAGCCTTAACCTGCCGTCTCTCAGGGTAGAAAAAAGTAACTTTATCGAACTCTAGCTTGCCAGTCAGTGGTGGGCTCTTTGTTAATTCTTTGAATAGAACTTTGCTTATTGATGCAGAGTCGATGATTTCAAAAATTCTTTCAGTAGAACCTATCGATCTTTGCCAATTCTGCCAAAAGTCACTCAAAGCGCCTGCCGAAGTAGCGACCATCGCAGAATAGATAACAAAACTGGTTAATTCACCTATAGTAAGATTATCGTCCATTATCTGTAACGCACCTAACCACAAGGTAGCTAATAAAACTAAATAGATAACTAAAGAAGCTGCCCCTTGAAATGAAGCAACAAACCGAGCACAGCTTTTGGAGACATCTAATGCTTTATGAATCGACTCATCGTAGTGTCTCAATGCTGTTTCTTGTCGATTAAAGGCTTGCACCAATCTGATGTTGGAAAAATTTTCATGAGCCACTTTACCTGCCTTGGCGTGGCATTCTTGTATTTGTTTTGAGCGTTTCTGAATATTGCTGCCAACCCACTTTGCGAAATACATAGTCACAGGCAAGAAGACAAGTAAAATCAAACTGAGCATTGGTGATGTAATCAACAACAAGACCAATCCACCGAGGCAGACCAGAAAGGCACGCAAAGCCACGGCCAATCCTGTAGTTAATGTGTCGTGTAGAACCTCCACATCGGATGATAGCCGATTGGTTATCTCACCGATATTATGTCTATCATAAAAAGAAATACCTTTACCAACCAAGACCTGGTGCAATCTTGTTCTAATCTTTGCTACAACCATATAACCAGTAGTCTCAAAAAAGTAATATCTAAGCGCAGTTGAGATAGCATAAATAGTTAGCAAAATAATCATGCCAATAGCCAGCAACGTGTAATTATGTTGGGGATCACCATCAGCCAGCGAGTCTATAAAGTCCGAAACGGCAACTGGGTACAACAGTTGAATACCCACCGTGATAATCATAAACAGCAAACCTAATAACAATCTCTTAACAAATGGCCTTACTAAAGACAATCTTTTTAGGTGAGGGTTTTTCTTTTTGCTACTCATGCAACGGCCTCGCTATCACGACCACCTTTGACTTGCTCGGCAAAGCTTTCCCAATCAGAATCACCTATAAATCCATAAGCTTGAAGCTTTGCCTCGTGACTAATAAAAAGGTAAAAAGGCGAAGCAAAAGTTGGATTAAGTTTCTTATAGTTTTTATTACTGACAAACCAAACGTTATCAAGCAAGATAGAGTTATTTAAAAAGCTCTTCATTATTACTGTTGACTCTTTACTTATTATTGAGATGCAAATACCTAACTCGCGCATTAATGGATGTAAATACTCAATTTGTGGTATCTTTTCCTGGCATTTTGGGCATTGACTAGAAACAAATAATAAAACCGATGGAGCCCCAGTAATATTAAGTCCCTCATAATCGTTGCTTGATATTCGTCTTCCTTTAATATCTGGGACTTTTTCTCCGATATGAACCGGAGAAATCTCATCTATTGTAGATGAACTATCACGGATTATTTTTAATAAATTTAGCGTTAACTTAAAGTTTATTGCTGAAATCAAACATAAAATAACCAATACTATGTATACCAACTCCATACCCATTTACATCACCCTATGATTTAAGAATCATCATTACATCATCCAAATTGATCAAAAATATGCTTAAAAGCAACCCGGTAGAGGCCAGTAACAAGTGCCCAGAAAGATCAATAGACTCGTTTAAACTACCAGTTGTAATATACAGACCTGTAGAAACGATTATTAGTCCATTTCTGAAGAAGTCCCAAACAGAAACGGGGCGTTCACTCTTGCCAAAACAGTTGCACCGAATGCTACTATCCCTTCTCCAAAATGACATAACAAACAAGGTGATAACAACGAATAGCACTAAAGTGATAAGCATAACCCAATATGTAAAGAGATTAGCAAAAAGGAGTATAGATAAAGTTGCTTCAACAGTAATAAGCGAAATCGAAGAAATACTTGACTGTCTACCAGTGAAATCAAACGAAGAAACCAAGTTCATTTTAAAATCACCATAATTGAACCCCTTTGCCCATGCAGCCCCAAATAGAATAAAACCAATCAACCATCGAATAATTTCGCTTATTAGTTCCATTACTCATTAACCTCTAACTGATTCCATCTAGGAGCTAAACCATCAGGCTGGTTATAGCGGACATAACCTTTCTCACTACTGAGAATCATAGTATCGACCCAAGGATCATCGACTGAATGACGCAATGAACCTCCCACAGTGGCTTGTATTTCTTCCGAAATCACCCAAGCAAGGTCTTCCACCTCTCCATCACGAATGATGTTTAAACCCATATCGTACATTTCATCGGTAGTTATCGCATAATGATGTGAATTGTATCCATGCATAAGTTTACCAATCACTTTTTTCCTGATACCCACATTAGTTAGCTGATTACTTAATAACTCATCAGCAATTTGTTCTGCTTCTTGTGTGATGCGATAGAATGCTGTGAGGGTAGGAGGAAAAATACTATTACATAACAAACTCACCTGCTCTTCATTAGCTTTGGCAGCATCTACTCCAAACCATCTTTCACACATATCGCCAAATTGCTTAATGTCTAAAAAAGATAATGTTGACTCACCTCCACCACCTGATGAACCACTTAAGTGAGGATCTATCGGTGAAAAGATCGCCATGTCACCACTGATAATTTCATCAGCAGACAATGCAAGTATAGTTCCGGATGACTCACAGTAATACGGAACTATAAAGCTTAATTTATCTGTAAACTTACGAAGCAATAAGGCTATTCTTCTTGCAGCATTGACAACCCCGCCACGAGAGTGAATCAAAACATCAAGGTGCTTAACATGTCCTATTAACTTTAAATGCGAATAAAGCTTAGGAATTATCTCTTGATCGAGATTGGAACATGCCAGCACCAGCAGTTTACTCTGTCTAATAGTTTCAATTCTTTTCATCTGAGAAATTGAGTTAAAGTATTTTAAGTTCGACATTCGACTTCTCGACTTAAAGTAGCGGCTAATTTTTCAAGAATATTAAACTCAGGGATTAGCTGTTGAATATATAAAAAGTTTCCACTGGGATTATTCTCTAGAAATACATACTCATCATCAGGAGTGACAATAATATCCATGGCACTGTAATTTAAATCATAGCTTTTTATTAAAGACAGGCAGCGATCTTTGATGTGTTCAGGAAGCTCCGTAGCTTCATACAAAATTTCAGCAGACATATCCCTCGAATCTACCCTTGTACGCTCATCATCTTGTGAATGAATTTTGGCTGCAAATACTGCGTCTTCCACAACGGTAACTCTTAATTCATATTTTTTTTGTATGTACTCTTGAAAGTGGCAAGGTATTTCTCTAACAGCATCAAGATTCTCCATCATTTCTTCATCAACGATTACCGTCGACAGACCATCAGTAACTCGCTCATTATCCTCAACAGAACCACTCGCCAAGTCAGCTGTAGACAAAGTTTTAAAAATGAGGTCACTCCTAATTAACGATTTAAATTTAAGGACCTCTTCAGGGCAGTTAGTAACCAATGATGCTGGAATTTCAAAACCAAAGTTCCTCGCGCGATTCAACTGCTCTCCTTTCCAACCTGCACCTCTAAGTGCAACTGGATGACTGACCCAAAAACAATCTAAAGGATACAGCAACCCAAAAAGTGCTTGCTCGGTTTCTTGTTTTGCAAAAGCTAATTCTTGATTTAATAGATCATTACTGATGAATGAAAATGGAGCTGGTCTTCTATTCCATACAGCTCCAACAGTATTTAAATCGATAAAGTTTCCGGAGGGAATATGCTCTATAATTACCTTTGACACTTTTCCAGTGTACTTTTGCAAAATTTTATAATCACGAGGGAACTGGTCCAAATTGATACGAAAATATGTCTGATCTTTTTTCTGAAAAATGGGCGAGATTAAATCAGCATGAATATCCATGCTATTGCTTATAATTAATATTGTTTTCATAGCACTAGTAAAAAAGCCCTGGCCGTAGCCAAGGCTTTCTGACACTCCGTTATTAACAGAAAATTCCGTTTTCGTTACCCCAACGGTCATATCCTCGAGCCCACCAACCGGTACATCCAGCGGTAGAAACACCGTCACGAGCTTTCCATTGGTTTTCAGCTTTGGTGGCATGTGTCTTTTCTGACATTTTGAAAGCAAACAATTTAGTTTCATTTTGCTTTTTCATTGTTTTCTCCTTTGTTTAGATTTAAGTATGCGGCAAGCATACGACCACTCGCCGCAACTAATCCTACAGTTAGAAAACAAAAAATGTCAACAAGATATCCATAACAAATTTAATGCAAAATCGCATCGACAAAACAAGGCAAATTCGCATTAAACATTTGTTTTTAGTTAACTAAAATTCATTATCTTGAAAGAAGCGAAACCCATAAATCATTAGATTAACTAATCGATAGAATGCTAAACATATCCGCACCCCCCCTTACTTAAGGCTCAACAAATAAGACAAACAAATAGTCTTAATAATGAGAGCTTAGCAAGAGAATTGCTGAGTTCTCAATGCAATATTGAATCGAAAAAGAATATCGCCAACAGCCCACCAATGCAGATTTGATTTCCAACATTAAGCAGTTCCCTCATAAAAGTTAAAGCTGGAACGCGTAACTGAATTTAGAAAAGAAAGTTTTACCTGTTTTTTCAAAACGATTCACCGTATCGTCTTCAAACCCATTATCAGAATAGCCAAGATAAAATACCGTTCTGGGGTTCCATTTGTAACCATAGAGAATCTGTCTGTTAACAATGGTTTCTTTACTAACCTGACTTGGATTTGAATAAAGTGGTGCATTAAAGTCAACGTCTGTATAGCGTAGAACTAATTTTAAATAACTATAATTATTAAACTGGTAACGTGTGTCAAAGTTAAATATATCAGCTTCAAATAACTGCCCCTGGTCAACCTTAAAATCAGTAAACTGCCACTCGCCTCTAAATGACCAATGTGCATTTACTTGCCAGCTTGCAAAAATACCGTATTCAGTAAAGTCAGCTGCTCTGGCATGACGATAATCAACACTATCCCCCCAATCGATGTTGTAACCAATCTGCAAAGCGTTATCAGGATAAAAGGAGCCGGTATGTGAGTAGTACTGCTGAGGTAACCAGTTATTCTGATAAAACTCATAACTCACATTTCCAATAAGATTAAAGCCTGAGCGGTATTTACCGTTTGCATTCAGAGTGACAGTTGCCAGATCCCAGAGTTTTTGATCAGTATATTCCGTAACCCGCTCACCTTTTACCTGAATGCTATAGTCTGCAAAAAAGTCGCCCTGTGACTGATCGCCGAACCACCGACGCTTCACTCCAAGAGCCTGCCTGTCATAGCCTACTTGTGGCTTATAGCCAAGATCAGTTCTAAAATCTTCATCGAAGTCGATATGGGTAGCAAAGACATCCCAATTGCGCCCGTTATGCGAATAATTAATCCTATACCCTAACCCGCTACTAGTTGGTGCCAGGCCAAATTCCTGCTGCAATTGCTCAGGGTTTTCAGAGTCCGAGTACATGATTTCATAGCGCAATTCATCCACATCCGTAATCGAATATTTACCATCAATCGCAGCAACACTATTACTGTACCCCTCTCCTCCACGGTGAGTAACCATGCCACCAATCTGCGACTTCTCACCCAAGTCATAAGCATATCTTGCAGCAAAAACATCTGACTCCATATTGCTACCGTCAGAGTTTTGCAAAGTGGCAAAGCTAGAACCTAGACTGCCAGGAATTAAAAATGAAGTCTGTTGATCGCGGCTAGCAAGAATGCCATAAGAATGCTCATCTGACTTGCCAATATATTTAGCGCCAAAATCTGGGTCAGCAATGGTTCTAGTATGCAACAATGTAAATGGGGTTCTAAAGTATTCAGCTCCCTCTAAAAAGAAAGGCCGCTTCTCTGAGTAAAACAAGGAAAACTGAGTGTTAACATCAAGTTGAGCGGCATCCGTTTCAACTTGCGAGAAGTCAGGATTAATAGTGGCATTAAGCATCGAACTATCGGTTATTCCCCAACGCAAATCCATTCCAGCATCCCAGTCAACACCCTCGCCCTGCCAATCAGGCTCTGTCGGTGGGTTACGCACTTCTGAATCCTGGGCCGCAATATAAGGCGTAAGTTCAAGGTTGCGACCACTTTCAATATTTTCAAATCCCTGAGCTTTATCAATTTGACAGACGTAACAATTAACATCACGCTCTTGTGGTGACAGCGCAAAGCGATGCATGAAACCACGAGGATAGAAACGAACAAAATCGATGCCCCAAGTTTTTACTCCTTTGTCATCAGGGAAGCGTAGCACTTTAAAGGGCAATTCAATTTCAACGGTATAACCGGTTTCAGTGATTTCTGCAGCGCTATACCAAATCCCATTCCAAGACGTATCTTCTGATAAGCTTACATCATCTTCAATACTATCAGATTGAATGCCAACGGGATTGACAAAGAAGTTATAGGCTTTGCGACTATCATTGAAGGTATCAACCTTAAAACCTACCTGGTCATCACCCCATGCTGTATCACGATCTCGGTAGGAATAATGCAACTTTTGCGGTTCCGGATCTTCTGCCACAAAAGCTACCAATAAGGATGAGCCATTTTGTGCAATATAAGCAGTGGTCTTAACCGGTGCTGGTGTATTTTCACCGGGACGGGTTTCATAGTCTAAAGTGACCTTTTCCGCACTGTCCCAGATCGCTTCATCAAGCTTACCGTCCAAAGTAAGCTCTCCCTCTACCTGGGGAATATTGAGCGTGTCAATTTTCTCAGCGAATACAGCAGATGAGCTGGTCGCAAGTACTATAGAGATAAAATAGTTTTTCAACAGTTGCATTATAGTTATTCAGTTTCCTTCGAATGGCGATTATTGTAATTTAAACATAAGCTTATGGTGGCAAAACTTGTAACAGGATATTACAAGCGCATATAGACTACAAGAAGGCATACTTTCAAGTTTCAGATATAAAAAAACAGCTGACTGGCAGCTGTTTTTTTATAGGTGTATTAAATAAATCTGTTAACTTTGCTTTCTACGAGCCCAACCCAATAAGCCGAGTAAAGACAGTCCTAAAAGACTCCAACTACCACCGCCAGAGCCATAACTGGTTGATGATGGAGGTGGATTTACCACTGTACTTTGCATATCACGCTCTGCATCTTCTAATGGCACTTCAAGAAGTGGCGAAAACTCGCTAGATACATCGTCTAATATTTCGCCCGTATTGGCATCAATCAGTTCGATACGGAAGTCATAGTAATCAGTCGGGTAGCCAGACTGCCACTCCGCATCTACAGCAATCACATCATCAGCATTGGCACCGACCACAGTAAATACAGCAGTTTCAGTCTCATACTCCCAGCTGTAGCCTGGTCTTCTTTGGTATAACACCGCATAGACATCTCTTGAACTTTGCTCAGTGTCAACATCGAAACTGATGGTAAAGTCACGGTAAAAACCATCATTATCATTGTCCGTCCAGATTTCAGTTTTAACGGTGCTCACCCAAGTATCACTTGATACATTACCTGACTCATATGTTTTATCCTCCAGTGGCAACCAGCCAAGATCAGGGTCATCATATTCAGAAATAGTATCAACCACACCTGAGTAACCATACTCAAACAAGTCAATCAATACCTCATAACGACCCGGAGGGAAACCGCTGTTAAGCTTAGTGGTCACCGTATAGTCATCAGAAGAATTGTCCCCATAAATGCTAAATACATCGGTTGTGTAATAGTGCGTCCACTCGCTTTCACCATTTTTACGAATAAATAATTCAGCATAAACGTCATAATGCTCGTCATAATAAGCATCAACATCAAAGTTTACGCTTAGCTTGGTGTAATAACCATCAGCATCATAATCCTCATAAAGATAAACCGAGGCATCATAAAAATATAAGTGGTTCAGGCTCGAACTTGAGCTTTTTTCAGATGCTTCAGGAAGCTCGCTCTTTTGAGCGCGCATAACGCTACGAATTTTTTCAGGTGTCTTGTCTAATTCAAGCTGTAACTCCGCCTTTAAGTTTGTGGTCACCTGCTTTGATGAATAAGAAGATGTACGATTAACATCTACGGCCTCTTCGGCAACCTTACTTACACTACTGGAGGTTTCACTTTTACTCTCTACCACGCTGGTGGTGGCTGACTTGGTAGCAATGCGAACCTGAGGTTCATTGGCTAAAGCCTGCCCTGCAAACAAAATGTAGGACAAAGTCACCCCAAGTGGCAGTAATGTTTTTGCTATTTTCATAATGGACTCCTAGTACCCAACGCCTTTTTCACTGCTTGAAGCTCGCTAAAAGAGGCAGAAAAACGATGTGATTACTCATCTATGGCCTTATTAAAGCAATCAGCAACTGAATCCTTCCTGAATTAAAAAACTAGGAACTTGCTAATAAATGCACGCTTTAGCGTGTGAAAATTTCAAGCCTATAACCTATAATGAGTGCAAAATTGAAGATTGAGAGTCGTATGCCATTACCCACTTTTCGTGTTGAATTAACCGAAAACCAACAAATAACACCTAAAGTCCATAAACTTGTATTCAAGTTTGTGGAGCCTCAGCACTTTACCTATGTTCCAGGTCAGTTTGTGTCTTTTATCTTGCCCCACGAAGGCGACAAACCTTTAAAACGAAGCTATTCCATTGCCAACCTCGAACAGAACCCTGAAAACACCCAGCACCTTGAAATCGTGGTCGCTTATGTGGAGGGAGGCAAAGCAACTGAGTTCTTTTTTAATGCCAGACCCGGTCTAGAGATTGATATCACCGGCCCATTTGGACTCTTATATCTACCCGAAGAGTTACCCAAACGTGTGTTTTTAATCGGTACAGGTACTGGCGTTGCGCCCTACCGCTGTATGCTCAATCAGCTCAACGATTATCCAGACACAGAGTTCCATATTCTGTTTGGTGCTCAATATGAAGAAGATATGTTTTACCTGGATGATTTTAAACGTGCAGCTGAGCAAGATAATATATTCTTTCATCGTTGCTTAAGTAAACAGGATCCCTTGTCAGAAGGTTGCTCAAAAGGCTATGTTCAACATAAGTTAGAAAGTTTTGATCCCAGCCCAGAAACCGATCTGGTTTATTTGTGTGGCAATCCAAACATGGTTGACGATGTCTTTAATCTTTTAAAAGACAAAGAATTTGGGGTAAAACAAGTCAAACGTGAAAAATACGTATTTAGTAAATACTAATCTATAAATTAAAACTATTAGAATCAGGACACTATTATGAACAAGACCTTATATTTGAAAAAAACAGTGTGCACCTTATCTTTTGCCATCGCATTAGCGCTTGGTGCTTGCAGCAACGAATCGGAAACAGTTGTAACACCAGAGTCCAATGAACAAGTAGCTGAAGTGACTAGCGAAGGCCAAACTCGAGGCTCTGATCAGGATATAATTAAAGAAAGTGTCGAGTATAGCCGTTTTGATATTTATGCACCTTTTACGTTAACCAGTGATTTGTCACATTTATCAGCTAACCAAAAGAAAATGATCAGCTTGCTGATCGATGCTGGCAAAATTATGGACAACCTGTTCTGGAAACAAGCATACGGTGATAAAGAAGCTCTATTAGCCAAAATTGAAGACCCTAAAGCCAAACAGTTTGCCATCATTAACTATGGTCCATGGGATCGCTTGGATGGCAACAAACCTTTTATTGAAGGTTATGACGTTAAAAACAAAGGAGCACAGTTCTACCCTGCCGATATGACTGTTGCTCAGTTCGAAGCTTGGGAGCAGAAAGATAAAGATGGTCTATACTCCCTGGTTCGTCGCGATGAAAATGGTAAATTAAAGCTCGTTCCTTACTCGGTTGCTTTTAAAGATCAACTTGAAGAAGCCAGTCGTTTGTTAAAAGGTGCTGCATTACTTGCTGAAAATGAAGGCTTTAAGAAATACCTTGAACTTCGTGCTGATGCTTTATTAACCGACAACTATCAACCTTCGGATTTTGCCTGGATGGATATGAAAACCAATCCTGTAGAAGTTGTCATAGGCCCTATTGAAAACTACGAAGATCAGCTGTTTGGCTATAAAACTGCTTTTTCAGCATATGTATTAATCAAAGATTTAGCATGGAGCGAACGCTTGTCTCGCTTCGCTGCCTTCCTACCAGAGTTGCAGAAAGGACTGCCCGTCGATGAAAAGTACAAACAAGAAATGCCTGGAACTGACAGCGATCTGAATGCTTATGATGTGGTTTATTATGCAGGCGATAGCAACGCTGGCTCAAAAACGATTGCAATTAACTTACCCAACGACGAGCAGGTTCAGCTAGCGAAAGGAACCCGTCGCCTGCAACTCAAAAATGCAATGCAGGCCAAGTTCGATAAAATCCTGGTTCCTATTTCTGAGCAACTTATCACCCCGGAACAGCGCAAGCATATTACTTTTGATGCATTTTTTGCTAACACCATGTTCCATGAAGTTGCGCATGGCCTTGGCATCAAAAATACTATCGATGGTTCGAATACCGTTCGAGCAGCGCTTAAAGATACAGCATCAGCCTTAGAAGAAGGCAAAGCGGATATCTTAGGGCTCTACATGGTTAGTAAGCTTTACGAGAAAGGTGAAATTAAAGATGGAGAGCTAATGGACAACTACGTCACCTTCCTTGCTGGCATATTCCGCTCGGTTCGCTTTGGCGCTTCCAGCGCTCATGGACGCGCAAACATGGTTCGCTTCAACTTCTTTAAGGAAGCTGGTGCCTTCAGCCGTGATCCAGAAACAGGGTATTACAGTGTGAACTTTGACAGGATGACAGTAGCAATCGACGCGCTTTCAAATAAAATCCTAACCATCCAAGGCGATGGTGATTATGAAGGAGCACAAAAACTGTTAGAAGAACAAGGTATTATCGATGATCAGCTTGCAAGCGACTTAAAACTTCTAGAAGAAAAGCAAATACCAGTCGATGTAACTTTCAATCAGGGAAAGGAAGTATTAGGTATCGACTAAAGAACCAACTGTTAACAAATATTCTATATCAAAGAAAAGGCGTCTACGGACGTCTTTTTGATATTTACCTTGTCACTTAAGTTCCTAACCTGTGCTAGGACTAAACAATGCTCTCTGCTAAAATGCATCCCATCGCATTCTTATTTCTCACTAACTAAGCTATAACAACCCTATGGCAACTTACTCACTACTAGTAACCGCTAGCCCCTACTCTTCTCAGGGACAGCTGAGTGCTATTCAATTTGCTAAAACTTTGCTTGAGCAAGGTCATGAGCTAATGCGTGTATTTTTCTATGCTGATGGAGTATTAGTAGCCAGTCGCTTACATGCCCCACCTGCAGATGAAATTAATTTAACTAAGGCTTGGGCGAAGCTTGCTATAGAAAAGGATATTGAATTGATAGCTTGTGTTACTGCAGCCAACAAGCGTGGCATTGTGAACGTTGCTGAAGCAGAGCGAAATGCTTTGACTGGCAACAACCTTGACCCTGCCTTTGAAATTAGCGGTCTTGGCCAACTCACCGAAGCGATGCTTAACAGCGACCGCTTAGTCACATTTGGATAAATCATGATGAACAAATCCATTTGCATAGTATTTAACAAGGCACCCTACGGCTCGCAAGCAGGCCGTGAATTATTAGACATTGCTTTGATGGCGGCAGCTTTTGATATGCCAATAACAGCACTATTCGTTGAGCAAGGTGTCTATCAATTATTAAAGGGACAAGAACCGGATATTCTTAATATCAAGAACCATTCTGCAACATTTAAGGCGCTGCCTCTTTATGGCATTGAAGATATTTTGGTAGAAGAAGATGCACTACAAAAGTTTAATTTAAATGTGCAGGAACTAGTAGAGATTGACGAGTTAAAAACGATTAGTTCCAGCCATGCACAAATCCTTCTCGCGAACAGCGATTTTGTTTTAACGCTTTAAAGGTTTGCTCATGAAAAGTTTGTATATCATTAACCAACCACAAAAGCTCAATCAGGCATTACCTTTTATCAGCGAGCATGATGGTATTTTGCTGATTGAGGATGCTGTTGTAGTGGCAACCTATAACAGCGTTCAAGTTAACCATCAGACTCTTTATGTGTTAGTTGAAGATTTAATTGCTCGTGGTTTAAAGGATAAGGCTGGAGCAGAACAATGGACTTTAGTTGATTACCCACAGTTCGTGGAACTAACACTGCAATACGACAAGTCTGTTTCTTGGCTATAGGGAGTATGCATGAACGATTTACTGGCAGGCTTACCTCGCGACAAACAAGGCTATTTAACCGACTCAAGCTTTTGGAATGAGGATGTTGCTAACGCCATAGCTAGCGAAGAAGCTATTGAATTAACCGAAGACCATTGGCAGGTTGTCTGGTATGTGCGTAAATTTTATGAAGAGTTTAATACCAGTCCCTCCATTCGCCCTTTAGTTAAGTATCTGGCCAAAGAGTGGTCACCCGAAAAAGGCACCAGTATCTACTTGCATCTGCTTTTTCCTGAGGGCCCGGCCAAGCAAGCAACAAAAATTGCTGGGTTACCGAAACCAGCACGCTGCGTCTAACTTCAATAGATCAAGCAATCCAGCTGATTTTTATGCTGAATTACAACTTTTACAGAAATATATAAGGTGTTACAAATTACACATTAAGCTTGCGTTAAGTTTAATTGTTTAGGATAGCAAGCAAGAGTAAAATGGCGACATTCAATGAATGGCAAATTGTGACGTAAATTGCGTCTAAGAATAACAACCCGACATTAATGGTTAAGGTGAACCTATGAAACGCATTGTTAATCAAGTACTTGCAGTGATAGTAATATTTGGATTGAGTTTTGCAGCTAGCGCAAAAGTTGATCCAAAAGTCCACTTAGAGCAAGTAACACAACAAATCAGTGCTGAGATTCTTGAAAATAAGGATAAAATCAAGGCTGATGCAGAATACGCAAAAGGTCTTATTGAGACCTATTTATTACCTGAGGTAGATACAGAGTATATGGCGAAGCGTATCTTAGGTCGGGAATACTGGACAGAATCGACTGAAGCACAACGTCAAACCTTCATTGAGCAGTTTATCAGCTTATTATTAAACAGCTATGCTAAAGGCTTAGCCAATTATGATGGTCAGCCAATTACTTATGAAGACACTCAATATTCAACCAGTGGTAACACTGCCAATGTACGCTCAGTCATCATCCCTCAAGAAGGCGAACCAATCCTGATTGATTATCGCTTAAAACTTGGTGCTGATGATAAATGGTTGGTGACTGACGTTATTATCGAAGGTGTCAGCATGGCTAAAAGTTATGCCACTCAATATCGTGAAAGAATTGCACAAATTGGTATTGAAGCAACTTTGCAGGAACTTGCTGAAGAGAACAAAAAAGCTAAAAATGCCAGCGAAATCAGTGACGAGAATCCAAACGAAAAAACATAATCAACTCTCATAAAAAAGGCCAGCCTCCAAGCTGGCCTTTTTTGTAATAAGCAAACTAGAGTTTGCTTAGAATGTTTTCCGCAGAACTTTTTTCAAAGCCTTTCTCATCAACTTCCAGCGCTTTTACTACACCATCGTCAACAATCATGGCAAAACGTTTACTGCGTACGCCCATACCGAAACCTGTAGCATCCATCTCGATACCCATTGCTTCCGTAAAATCAGCGTTTCCGTCCGCGAGCATCATGATCTCATCAGCATTTTGCGCCTTGCCCCAGGCATCCATCACAAACACGTCGTTAACAGACATACATGCAATAGTATCAACGCCTTTAGACTTGATATCATCTGCTTGCACCACGAAACCAGGCAAGTGTGCTGCACTACAGGTCGGCGTGAAAGCACCTGGCACTGCAAATAAAACCACCTTCTTGCCTGAGAAAATATCGTCCGTTGAGATATCCTGCGGGCCATCTTTGCCCATCACTTTCAGGGTTACATTGGGTAACGCGTCACCTATTCCAATCATAGTTTTCCTCTATATTTCTCTGTTATTTGAACTATTATCTTAACGCTATATTTATTTATAGGGCAAAGTTTATTAGAGTACCTGTACACCACAGGAGAAAATTCATGAAACTATCATTCAGAAACCTCGCTCTGTTCACATTATCATTAGGCTTATCAGCCACAATGCTTACAACATGCCTGCAAGCTGCCGACAGAGTTACTGGTAAAGAATTTGCTACACGCTCCGAAGTCATTGCACAAAATGGCATGGCGGCGACCAGTCATCCGCTAGCAACCCAAATTGCTCTGGATGTCATGAAGAAAGGTGGCAATGCAATTGATGCAGCCATCGCAGCCAACGCCGCTCTTGGCTTAATGGAGCCCACTGGTAACGGTATTGGTGGCGACCTATACGCCATTGTCTGGAGCGCAAAAGACAAGAAACTACATGGTCTTAATGCTTCTGGACGCTCTCCTCTTGGCTTGTCTTATAACGAGCTAAAAACCGAACTCGATAAATTAAATCGCCAGGATCTTCCACCCTACGGCATGTTGCCTATATCAGTACCCGGCACAGTTGATGGTTGGTTTGAGCTACACGGTAAATTCGGCAAATTACCAATGAAGCAAGTTTTGGCTCCAGCCATCAGCTATGCTGAGAATGGCTTCCCAGTTACTGAACTGATTGCTTATTACTGGGACCTGAGCGTGCCCCGCCTAAGCCCACAGCCTGGTGCTTTCGCTGAAACTTTCACTATCGAAGGCAAAGCACCGCGCAAAGGCCAAATCTTCAAGAATCCGGATCTGGCGAATACTTACCGCACTCTTGCTGCAAAAGGTCGTGATGCTTTCTACAAAGGTGAAATCGCGCGCAAGATCGATACTTTCATGAAGGAAAATGGTGGCTACCTGCGATATGAAGATTTTGCAAAACACACTTCAGACTGGGTTGAGCCACTAGGCGTTGACTATAAGGGGTACACTTTGTGGGAACTGCCGCCAAATGGCCAAGGCATTGCTGCATTGCAAATGCTGCAAATTCTCAAAAACTTCGACCTAAAAGCCATGGGCTTTAACACCACCGAGTCTTTACACACGCTTGTTGAAGCTAAGAAACTGGCTTTCGAAGATCGAGCTAAATTCTATGTAGATACGGACTTTAGTAAACAGCCCATTGATGAACTGATTTCAGAAAAATACGGCAAACAACGCGCCAAACTGATTGGTGATCGTGCAGCACGCACGGTACAAGCAGGTAACCCAGGGCTAGAAGAAGGCGATACCATTTATTTAACAACCGCCGATAAAGACGGCAACATGGTGTCTCTAATTCAAAGTAACTATCGCGGCATGGGCTCCGGCGTGGTCACACCAGGCCTTGGCTTTGTATTCCAGGATCGCGGCCAATTATTCTCCATGGATCCAGAACATGCCAATGTCTATGAACCTGGCAAGCGTCCTTTCCACACCATTATTCCAGCCTTTATCACCAAAAACGGAAAGCCATTCATGAGCTATGGCGTTATGGGCGGCGCTATGCAGCCACAAGGCCATGTCCAGATCCTAATAAACATGGTGGATTATGGCATGAGCCTGCAAGAAGCTGGTGATGCCACACGTTGGCAACACTTAGGCTCAACAGAGCCAACTGAAAGCCAGGCAGCCTATCTGAAAAATGGTGGCTACATTGAGTTTGAATCAGGTGTACCACAAGAAGTATTACGCGACCTGCAACAACGTGGACATGATGTTCGCTTCGGTAATGGTGGCTTTGGTGGTTACCAGGCCATTATGTGGGATGAGGAAGAAGGTGTTTATTATGGCGCTTCAGAGTCTCGCAAGGATGGTCACGCGGCTGGATATTAAAGTGTTTCAGTAAGAGCTAACAAAAGCTCTGCCAGATTGCTTGTAACAGTCTGGCAGAGCTTTTTCTATATCATCTATCACTAACTACTCTTCAGGCAATACAATCCATAAAATCAAATAGACCAAGACGCCCGCAAAGGCGGTGAAAATACTTAGTAATACATAGACTAGACGTGTCGGATTAGGCTTCCAGCCCAACCACTTGGCTAAACCACCACAGACACCCGCTATCATACGATCTTTGCTACGCTTTAGTTGTGCCATACATTTCCCCTTTCCTTATTAACTTTTAAGATTAGCATAGCAACAGCTTAGCTGTTGACCAACCAGCAGTTTGTAAATCTTTGTGATAGTTCAAGAAGTTAACAACATAAAAGACGAGCCGCTACAGACTGCTCAGTCATACAGTCATATAGCGGCTCTGGGGTAGAACCTTACGTAACAAGTTAAGAAAGGTCTTCTGTAAGCTTTCCTTCAGCTAAATTCTAATTGCTTGCCGTGGTAGATAAGCGGTAAGTGAATTTGAGTTGGTTTAAGCGAGAATTTAAACCACTTACCGCACATTATTCCCAACCGTTAAATTTGTTAACAGTTACAATCTACCGCTCAATAACTTCAGAATATCCATTATAGTTAAAAAGCTAAGACTACAATCAGTAGTGGAAAGCGAACGAATGGCATTCTAGAGCAAATTCTAAGATTTATCTAGATACAGCATTGCAATTAAATCCTGACTTATAACTATTGGGCATAAATACACAGTGGCTATAATAATTCAGTTGACAGGATGGCAGCTGCTTCATAGGATTGAAGCATGAACATACACACCCAACAGTTTTACTTTTATTTCTTTACTCTGAAATTTTCGGAGGAGCCTTGTTCGCGTAACTAAAAGTAAAACACATAGAACAGCTGAAAAACCTCCCTCTTGGGAGGTTTTTTTTTGCCCACAACAATGTAAAAAGAGCATGAGATATGAACAAACCAGAAGTCGATCTAAAACAACTTCGCAAGGCGATAAGCAGTCTTGATTCAGAGCTACTTAGTATATTTGCACAGAGGCGCCAACTAAGCCTGCAAGTTGCAGCCTATAAATTCGACAACAGTGGACAAATACGGGATGAAGGAAGAGAAAAGAAACTGCTTACCCAACTGGTCGATAAAGGACTAGAGTTTGGAATCGCACCGAACACTACCCTAACCCTGTTTCACAGCATTATTGAAGACTCGGTACGCAGTCAGTATGACTTCTTTTTAGAACAAGAAAAGGGACAAGGATTACATACAGTAAAGGTTGCAGTTTTGGGAGAGCCTGAATCCTACAGCCACATTGCGTTAAAAAATCATTTCTCCACCAAAAAGCAAAGACTTGAAACTGTGCATTGCCACTCCTTCATGCAAATATTCAAGGAAGTGGACAATGGGTCTGTGGATCTGGGTATCGTGCCAATCGAAAACACCACCTCAGGAAACATTACCGAAATCTACGACCTGCTTACAGAGCATCACCTTAAAATAGTCGGTGAAGAAAAACTAAAAGTCCGTCATTGCCTCGTAGGCACTGAGCAAGCTTCTCTCGAAACATTGAAAGATGTCTATTCACATCCTCAAGCCATCGCTCAATGCAAAAAATTCTTCCTTGATCACCCACATATTCAAAGTCATTTTCGCAGCAGTTCCAGCTCGGCGATCAAACTGGTAGCCGAATACCAGAACCCAAGCATTGGCGCCATTGCCAGCGAACAAGCAGCCGAACAATCGGGACTGAAAGTTTTGTCATATGCCATCAATAACTACCAGGAAAACTATACACGGTTCTTACTAATTGCTAAGCAAGCTATAACTGTTCCATCGGTGATACCCGCCAAAACCACTTTAGCTTTGGAAACTGGACAACAACCCGGCGCCCTGCTCGATTGCCTGCAGATCCTGAAAAATCATCGGATCAATATGAGCAAACTGGAATCGAGGCCAATCCCAACCCAACCTTGGCATGAGCGGTTCTACATTGACCTGGAGGGTAATGCTTCAGATAGCAACGTATTAAATGCCTTAGACGAACTTGAGAAAGTAGCCCACAAACTTGAGTGTTTAGGTTGTTACGCAAAACATGACGTTGTCGCAACCAAACTCGATACATCCATTATTGAACACTCGGAGCAAGACCAATGAATTCTGCAAACCCCATTCAAATCAAATCCGCTAAAGTTGAGAACGCTAATATTGAACGGCTAGATTTACTTACTCCACCACAGCAACTCAAACACCAACTGCCTCTTTCGGGACAGGCCAAAAGTACGGTCGTAAATAGTCGTTCAATTATTCAGAATATTTTAAACGGCGAAGACAAAAGGCTAATGGTGATTAGTGGTCCTTGCTCTATTCATGACATTGACAGTGCAAAAGAATACGCAACACGTCTGTATCGACTCCACCAGGAATTTAGCGATAAGCTTTTCATCATCATGCGAGTGTATTTCGAAAAACCTAGAACCAATGTCGGTTGGAAAGGGTTAATCAATGACCCTGAACTAGATGGTAGCAACAATATCAACTTAGGTCTGCGCAAGGCTCGCTCTTTATTGCTCTGGTTAGCGGAATTAGGGCTTCCTGTTGCCACAGAAGCACTCGATCCCATCACTCCGCAATACATTTCCGATCTCATCAGCTGGTCGGCCATTGGCGCGCGTACCACAGAGTCGCAAACCCATCGTGAAATGGCCTCAGGCTTATCCATGCCAGTAGGCTTTAAAAACAGTACTGACGGTTCGCTTGATTCAGCCGTCAATGCCATTCTGGCCGCATCTTCCCCACACAGTTTTATTGGCATTGATAATAGTGGTCAAAGCGCCCTGCTTCATACCCGAGGAAATCCTGACTGCCATATCATTCTACGTGGTGGAGCTAAGCCAAACTATGATCAACAAAGTGTGGCTAAGTGTGTTGATAAATTACAGCAAAAAAAACTGAACACAGCAGTCATTATTGATTGCAGTCACGGCAACTCAAATAAAGATTTCAACAATCAACCAAAGGTTATGCAGGATGTGGTTAAACAGATCACAACCGGTAATCATCATATTAAAGGCCTCATGCTGGAGAGTCATTTAAAACAAGGTAATCAATCGCTGGGCGCGAATTTAACCTACGGACAGTCGATTACGGATAGCTGCATTAGCTGGGATGTAACAGAGAAATTGTTAAAAGATACTTTTAATAGCTTGAGTTAAATTTGCGGTTTCTTGCGCATTGATTTCTTTTGTCCGTGTTGTGTTTTTTTATCAAGACGTCGTTTTTTTGCCGCTTTGGATGGCTTAGTTTTAATCCGCTTTTTCTTGGGCTTGGCAACTGACTGAATCAGAATACGCAAACGTGACAAAGCATCATCACGATTACGCTCCTGAGTACGATGTTTCTGCGCTTTAATGACCACCACCCCGTCTTGGGTAATACGGTTGTCATTGAGCGCTAACAGTTCGGTTTTATAAAACTCAGGCAATGAGGAAGCGTTAATATCAAAGCGCAAATGAATCGCACTGGCGACTTTGTTGACGTTTTGACCACCCGCACCCTGCGCACGGATAGCCGTTAAATCAATTTCAGAATCCGCAAGAACAACATTGTTGGAAATAACCAATGGCATAACTTAGCGCTTAGCCTTTTGTTTCTGCATTTCTCTGACACGCTTCTTTTGTTGGCGGCGTTTGGCAATGGCTGTCAGTACCTCTGAGCCAATGTGCTCTTCACCGCGCGCTTTGGCCAGTTGAACCTGGCGTTCGCGCTCTGCGTAACGCTGACGCTGCTCAGGCGTTTGCTGGTCATAGCAATGAGGGCAACTGACGCCTTTCTCATATTTTTCATGTTGCATTTCTTCTGCCGTAATCGGCATACGGCAGGCATGGCACTGATCATACTGGCCTTTCTTCAGATCATGATCGACAGCAACACGATTATCGAATACAAAACACTCCCCTTCCCATAGGGTTTCATCTTTAGGTACTTCTTCTAAGTACTTAAGAATACCACCTTCCAAATGGAAGACACTTTCAAAGCCCTGCTCTTTTAAATAGGCAGTGGATTTTTCACAGCGAATACCGCCAGTACAGAACATGGCGACTTTTTTATGTTTATTCGGGTCAAGGTTTTGCTTAACGTATTCAGGAAACTCACGAAAGGTTTCTGTATTAGGATTGAGAGCGCCTTTAAAAGTACCGATTTGAACTTCGTAATCATTACGAGTATCCACCAGCACCACCTCAGGGTCAGAAATCAAAGCATTCCAATCTTCTGGCTTAACATAAGTGCCAACCACGCGTTTAGGATCAATTCCTTCAACACCCATGGTGACGATTTCTTTCTTTAGCTTAACCTTGGTGCGATAAAATGGCATCGCTTCGTCATAAGACTCTTTGTAGTCAATATCGGCCAAACGCTCATCGTGTTTGAACCAGGCCAGGAGAGTATCAATTGCCTTGCGAGTTCCCGCCACAGTACCGTTAATGCCCTCTTTCGCTAACAGCAAGGTGCCTTTGATATCATTATCCAGCATCACATCCAGCAACGGTTGACGGATAGCTTCGAAATCCTCAAGGGTGACAAACTTATACATGGCGCAGACCACAATCGGGTGCGTCGTTGCGTTATAAATAGAAGATGATGTAGACACAGCAGATGATTCTGCTGATACAGATTTGGTTTGACTCATTGTTACCTCTCGCTCGCTGGAACGTAAAACCAGTGCAAAATTCAGCCGCGATTGTAACGGTTATTGAGGTATTTGTGTAGGGTTTGTGGTTGTTTTTTAAACAAATCACATAACTGTATTTCTCGAAATAATGTGATAATTTTAAGATCAAAGCAACCAATACCCCTTTCCTCAGGGATACTTCGCGCCTTCAAGACTACATTTTCTGATTTGTCCTTTAGCACTCTTCTGATGCACCATAACCACAATGAGAAGATAGCCAATATTCACTTCTCGAGAAGTCAGAAAAAGCAATTAACCCTTTAAGTTCTGAAAATAAAAAACTTGATATGAAATTATCTTCATTACCAAAAACACTAACACGTAATACGTTTATGCTCTTACCTAAAACTGCTACTTCTAATTGTTCAACATTGTCATCACAAGAATGTATTCCATGCCTATCTGAAAGCTCCACTCTAAAAGTATAAATACCATATTGCCAAGAGATATCTTCACAATATGAAGCAGAGTTAAATTGTTCAAATAAATCATGAGGGATTGTAATCACAGAGTGGTACATAATTAAGCACACGCTAAACTGCTCATTTGTGCAAACATCTACATCAGTAACATCAGCAGTCCCGTACTCAACAAGTTGAACAGACTTTGAGTCAGAAACAGACAAACTAACCTTTGCCGAGCTTAACGAATAGTATTCATAATTTTTGGTTTTAGCATCTACAGTACTTAACGATACTAACAATAAAGCTAATAATATGCTTTTCACACTGTCTCCGAATTTGATATAGCACTCATGATTTCAACACCAGACCTTGTGCCCGTGCTCTTTAAGCCACTGTTCTGACTCTCGATAGTCGGGGCAGTTGGCTTCAACCAGTCGCCAGAAGTGATTGGAATGATTCATATATTGTAGATGGCAGAGTTCGTGGATGATTAAATAGTCTTGTACGGGGACTGGAGCCATCATTAAAAGCGGATTAAATTGCAACACGCCTTTTGCGGTGCAATGTCCCCACTTGGTTTTGGTTTTACGAAAACGGACAGCGTTAACTTTGCTCTCCACTTCCATCACTGAAGCGATTTGCCAGACTCTGGGTTCGAAGTCTTTTTTAGCTTGCTGTAGTAACCATTGTTGAAATTGCTTTTTTATATAGTCTTCTTCCAGTTGGCGCACCTGAATATAAAGATTTTCGCTATCGACATTGACCTGATTTTTACCAAGCGAGAGGCTTAGTCGATATTCTTTACCACAAAACAAAATAGGTTCGCCCTCTTCTAACTTTAAGCGCTCACTATTCTTTTGCTTCTGAAGTTTGAGTTTTTTAAGAATCCAGGGGCTTTTCAGTTCGACAAATTCATCGATCCAGTTTTGCGGCGCTTTTAGTGGCGCACGCACTTCGACGCCATCATCACGAACATAAATGACCAAGGTTTTGCGCTTGCTGCGCGTGATGGTTAGCTTAAAGGGTTGGTGCTGCATTGGTTATGGTTTATGACCTATGGCTTATAGTTTTAGTTTACTTTTCGGGGGGATTTCGTTGATCACCAGCTTACCTGAAGCGAGTAATTTTTTTTGCTCTCTGGTCAATCGCTTGACTTTAATCTCTGCTTTTAGCGCTTCTGATTTACTCTCAAACTCAGTGTGAAAAATCATCGTCAATGGTTGTCGGCCACGCAAATACTTGGCGCATTTCGGCCCATTCGACTGATGTTCTTCAAAACGACGATGCAGATCATTGGTGATACCCGTATACAAGGTATCGTCACCACAACGTAAGATATATAAATGCCAGTTCATTAAATTGATTTACTCTTACTTTGCTCTTACTTGACTCACGACAAAATCTTTACTTATTCTTTATAGAGGCGGCCAGCACGGATCAAGCGTGGTTTAAAATAAGGATTGTCCATGGTGGTTACGGAAACCGTTTTACCGCTCGATGGCGCATGTACAAACTGCTTATTGCCGATATAAATGCCCACATGGGACGGTTTGCCATTGATACGGTAAAACAATAAGTCGCCCGGTTGTAACTCTTCAATTCTTACTTCACGGGATGCGTACAACTGGTCACGTGATGTCCTTGGAACATAGTCGCCGACCTGAGTATGGGTAAAATACACTAGGCCACTGCAATCAAAACCCTGCTTTGGTGTTGAGCCGCCATAACGGTAGCGTTTCCCCAACATGGATTGTGCCATTAAAGCGATATTTTCGCCTTTGTCAGAAGTTGCTTCATAACGGCTCTGAGTAGACTGCCGGCTAGAATCGCTAATCGTTCGTTCAGGCGTGCTAGAGCAGGCAGCAAGCCATAAGCTCGATACCACGATAAGAATGAATAATGATAATTTTTTGTTCATTGTCCTACCCTAGCAGATGAAATCTGAACTTACCCTAAACCAGCGCACAGTCATTATGCCCCACAGTTAATTCTTACTACACATTTAACAATTCTAAAGCAGGCTCTTGTAGCTCGGCAAATTGACTCCGAAGATCTAAAATCTGCTCCTCCCAATAACGAATCGAATCAAACCAGGGAAAAGCCTGTTGAAATGCAGGATCGCTCCAGCGCTTTGCCAGCCAGGCGCTGTGATAAAACATACGCAGAGTTCGTAAGGGTTCGATTAATTTTAGTTGCTTTACCGGAAACTTTTGAAACTCTTCATAACCCTCAATTATTTCTGCTATCTGCGACAGCTTTTGCGGACGCTCGCCGGACAATAACATCCACAAGTCTTGCACCGCAGGCGCCATCCGCGAATCATCGAAATCCACAAAATGAGGGTTATCATCACGCCATAATATATTACCAATATGGCAATCGCCATGAGTCCTAATATAATCAAGCTCGCCTACTGCCTGCCACTGCTTGCCCACTTCCTTCAAAATATCTTCAGCCAAGGTTCGATACGGCAAATGATACTCACGAGGTACAGCATGTTCCATCAGATACTCAAAGCTCTGTTGACCAAAAGTCTCGACAGTTAAGCTTGGGCGGAATTGATAGGGTTTGATTTCACCTAAGGCATGAATACGACCAATGAATCGACCCAATGTAAATAGGCTGTCCAGGTCGTCCAGCTCGGGGGCATGACCACCTTTGCGCGGATACAGCGCGTAATAAAAACCGTCATACTCAAACAGAGTTTTACTGTGCAGCGACAGTGGTGCTACAACCGGCAACTCAGATTCTGCCAGCTCAGTGGTAAACTCATGTTCTTCTAGTATTTGCTCTTGCGTCCATCGCTCTGGACGATAAAACTTAGCAATAATCGGTTGCTGTTCTTCAATGCCAATTTGATAGACTCGATTTTCATAACTGTTAAGAGTTAGTATTCGACCATCGCTATAAAACCCCAAGGCTTCAATCGCATCTAGGATGAAGTCTGGAGTCAGCTTATTAAAAGGATGTGCTTGCGACTGCTCGCTCATGAAAAGTTAACCTTCATCGTCGTTCTTATCTTTCTTAGAGTCGCTCTTGGAGTCTTCCTTAGCATCTCCTTCATCTTCTTTAACTTCGGCTTTATCAGGAGTGACGACAGATTTATCCGTTCCCATTGATGCGGTCAGTACTTTTTTCATGGCATCGCTAGGCGACATATCCAGATCTTTACACTTCGACTTCGGCATGAAAAATGTAAAGCCACCAATCTGATAGCTCATGGGTACATAGACTGCTACCAATTCATCACGCTCGCCTAAACTCACATCGCTGGCTGTAATAAACCCAATAACCTCAACACCCTCACTCACTTCGCATAAGACTGCCTGCTTCAAGTCTTCTTCTTTATCGGGTGACAGGAAACGCATAATGTCATTAAAAGCATTATAGATGGTGTTAACAAAAGGAATTCGTTCCATCAGCTTATTAAGGCCTGACAGAATCAACTGCCCCAAATAAAACCTAATCAGCAGTCCTAAACCAAAAATCAGCAGCAGACCTAAAATCAATCCTAACCCAGGCCAATAAGCATCTTCAGAAATGACCAGCAACAAAATCTCGCGCAGATAGGTTTCAAGCGTACTTAACAACCAACCAATCAAGGCAATGGTTAGCAAAATAGGCAGAATCGCAATCAGTCCCTGTAGGAAAATCCCACTAATATCTTTCATACCGCCAATTTTCATTTATTCATTATTCCGTTCAAGAAAACATGCCGAAACAATAGCATACTTACTGTATAGCGACTATGAATGCTTTGCGGTAGATTTGTATGCTGAGTGAGCCTCGTAATAGTCTAACAATTGATCAATTTCTTTAGTCTCATAGCGTAGCGCCTTATCAATTGCCTCACGAAAAGCTGGCTCAACAATATCATGGTATGAATAGGTCAACACAGGGTTAAAACCTCTCGCCAATTTATGCTCTCCTTGCGCACCAGGTTCGAAAACCTCAAGCTTTTGTTCAATGGCATAATCAATTCCCTGGTAATAGCAGGTTTCAAAGTGCAAAAACTCTTCCTCAACTAACGAGCCCCAATAGCGACCGTATAGATGTGTTTTTGAGCGAATGAAGTAGGCTCCAGCCAACCGCTGATTGTCCTTCTTGGCGAATAGCAATAACACCTGATCTCCCATGCTTTTTGCCAGCAAAGGGAAAAACTCAGGCGTTAACTGTGACCAGCTACCTTTTTCATCAAAGGTCTTCTTATACATATCGTAGAAAAGCTGCCAGTCTTCATCCGTTGCTTGCCTCCCCGTCAACCACTCAAAGCTCCAGCCACAGCTAGCAACCTGACGTCGTTCACGCAGAATATTCTTACGTTTTTTAGCTTTAAGATTCGAGAGAAAGTCATCAAATGAGGCGTAACTCTGGTTCATCCAATGAAACTGAATATCACGACGAGGCAATAAAGAGCTGTTCGATAGCAGATCAACTCCATCTTGATCCAGGAAGTTAATGTGCCATGAACTGATGTAGTTCTGCTTTAGCCATTCAGACACAGTATTGATAATGGCAAGCTGCTGCTCTGGTTCAAGATTCTTGTGCAACAATCTAGGGCCAGTAATGGGCGACAAAGGCGATGCAGTCAAAGCTTTAGGATAATACTCCAGCCCATGCCGTTGATAGGCATTAGCCCACGCCCAATCAAAAACGAACTCACCAAAGGAGTGGCCTTTAATATAAAGTGGCATAAATGCCACAAGCTGGCCATTCTGATAGGCCACAAGATGCAGAGGCTTCCAGCCCCTCTCTGCTGTAACCGAGCCACTGTCCTCTAACGCCTGCAAAAAGCGGTAATCGATGAAAGGATTGGTTTCATGAGCTACAAAGCCTAGCCTCGACCATTCAGAGTCACTGATTGCAGTAATCGACTCTACAAAGCTAATGGATAGGCCATCATCAGGACTGCTGATTTCAGTGTTATTAGAAGTGTGTTGACTCAAGGTAGTTTACTGCTAAGAGATTTCATTTAAGCTATCACGAAACCTTAAGCAAAAAAAAGCCCACTCAAAAGCATAAGTGGGCTAAACTTGGGGGTAAGTTTTAAAACAAAACAATCTATAGGGGTGCTCGTTGGGGCAAATCATCAGAATTGATTATAAATTCTGACAAAATTCATAATTTATAGTAATGCAATGACAAGCATTGAAACAACAATGGCTGCAATTACTAGTTCTAATGCACCTTCAGTAATCTCGTTCATGTCTATCTCCTTCAGTTAATGACTCTATGTCTCTGTTACGGAGTGAATTCTACTCCTCTTGTGTTACATTTTTAAGACAAATTCGCTGGATATTTTTTAGGGGCAAGCATTAGTTTTATTTATATAAAAAGTCGCATTTGCAATATTACGCAAACGTCATAACTGATTAATTCACCTAAGTTACTCTAATCCTTATGAAAAGCATCAAATCAAATCTGCAGGGATATTGGCGGTGCTGATATAGGTTAAGGACACGCTACTTAAGTCTTTGATTTTAAATTGTGAAGCAGGTCTGTTTTAAAGTGATATGTACTAGTCTCAGAAACAAAAACAGCCACCCGAAGGCAGCTGTTTTGGCATAACTTGATTAGCTAATCTATTTAATCAATCAAGCCACGACTTTTTAGCAAGTACTTTGGATCGGCTTCTTTGCCACGGAATTTCTTATACAACTCCAATGGGTCTTCAGTTCCGCCCTTCGATAAAATATATTCGACGAATTTATCAGCTGTTTCCTTATCAAAAATACCATTTTCACGGAATGCCTGGTAAGCATCAGCACCAAAGATTTCTGACCATATATAGCTGTAATAGCCTGCTGAGTAGCCACCCGAGAAGATGTGCGAGAAATAAGTGGTGCGATAACGTGGAGCAATCTCAGGGATCAGTCCAACCTCATCAAGAACCGCTTTTTCAAAAGCATCTGCATCTTTAATCTCATCACCCACTTCCTGAGTGTGCCATGCTAAATCCAACAATGTCGCAGCCATATATTCAGTGGTTGCAAAACCTTGGTTAAACTGAGACGCAGCCTGAATTTTGTCAATCATCTCCTGAGGAATAACTTCGCCGGTCTTGTAATGTTTAGCGAATTTACCCAATACTTCTGGCTCCAACATCCAATTCTCAAGCACTTGCGATGGGAACTCAACAAAGTCACGAGGCACCGAAGTACCGGTTTGCGATGGATAAACGCCGTCAGAAAGCAAACCATGGGTTGCATGACCAAACTCGTGGAATAAAGTGCTCGCCTGATCAAAGGTCAACAATGCTGGCTCATCACCTACTGGGCGCGGAAAGTTTAGGACATTAACGATAATTGGTTTAACGAACTCACCGTCTTCAGTAACGAACTGCTTACGATAAGAGTTCATCCAGGCACCACCACGCTTGCTATCACGAACATAGAAGTCAGCAAGGTAAATACCAATTAACTCACCCTTTTCATCCTTTACTTCGAAAGTACGGACATCCTCATGGTATTTAGGCAAGTCGAAGCGCTCTTCGAAGTTCATTCCAAATAGACGGTTTGCCGTATAGAACACACCTTGAAGAGTGCTATCCAGAGAGAAATAAGGCTTTATTTCTTCTTCGTTAAGCGAGTACTTGGCTTTGCGGATTTTTTCCGCATAGTGACGCCAGTCATGAGCCGCAAAAGTAAAGTCACCGCCCTCTTTATTTATCATTTCCTGCATGGCAGCCACTTCTGCTTTTGCCTGCTTGATTGCAGCTGGCCACACCTGGTCTAACAATTCGGAAACGTTTTCAGCATTTTTAGCAGTACGCTCCTCAAGAACAAAGTCAGCATGTGACTTGTAACCCATCAAGTCAGCTTTTTGTGCTCTAAGGGCAGCTAACTCAATGGCAATATTCTTGTTGTCATACTCGTTATCATTGTCACCACGATTGGTGTAGCCTGAATAAACTTTCTCACGCAGATCACGTCTGGTTGAATTAATCAGGAAAGGATCTTTGCTTGGGCGATGTGTGGTAATGACCCATTTGCCTTCATGGCCGCGCTCTTCAGCTGTTTTAGCAGAGGCATCAATAAACCATTGCGGTAAGCCTGCCAAGTCTTCTTCTTTATCAAGAACCAACTCCCAATTATTGGTTTCAGCAAGCACATTTTCAGCGAACTGTAATGACAATTGAGTCTCTTTCTTATTCAACTCACGCAACTTTTGCTTTTGTTCATCGTTGAGCTCAGCACCACCACGGACAAACGATTTATAGCTATCTTCCAATAGGCGCATCTGATCGGAGCGCAATCCCAGCTCATCTTTCTTAGCGTAGAGTGCAGAAACACGCTTAAACAAATTCTCGTTTAAATTAACATCGTCTCGAAGCGATGAAAGCTGAGGGCCGATCTCTTTTGAAATAGCTTGTAAAGTCGGATTAGTATTAGCTGACGTCAGGTTGTAAAAAACATTCGTCACTTTATTCAATAACTTGCCATTATATTCCATCGCCTCAATCGTATTGGCGAAAGTTGGCTCTTCTGGATTATTCGCAACCTCATCAACTTCAATGCGAACTTCGGCAATAGCACGCTCAAAAGCGGGCTTGAAATGTTCATCTTTAATCTGGTCGAAAGGTGGCATGCCGTACGGTGTATCCCACTCTTCAAAAAATGGATTAGATGCAGTTGCATCATTCTTGGTATCCGTACCGTTAGCTCCATCCACTGACTCTATAGACTGAGCTTTTTCGGATTCAACAGGACTCTTCTGCTCCGAACTATCATTCGAGCACCCTGCTGCAATTAATGCAGACATTACGGCTGCGGCTACGGTTAGTTTTTTCATCATAATTACCTTGATCATAGTTACTTTAAATTTAGATTTCCCCAATACACACCTGCAAACAAGTGTGCCAAAATCTCATATAACCCATCGGTTATACGGGCTCCCAGGGTAATAGGCAAGGTGGTCGCTTAGCAAATATGTAACAAATCTCAACAAAATAAGCGTGCGGGGGTATTTTAAGCATCAATTGTTAGCGGGCTACATTCTGTTAATACTCAGTTAAGCTATTGATATGCTATGCTTTGCGCACATCAGCAGAAATAAATATAACATTATGAGAATTGGGGTCTTTTTACTGTTTTGGAGCTTGTCCAATACCAGTCTGGCTAATGATGCAGAGCCTCTGAACCAATGCCAGAGTGCCATAAAGTCACGCCCACACTCTGAAGCTCTAAAGACCTGCCTGCACTCCCTGGAAGCGCAGCAAAATAAAAGCTCTCCAGTGACGATTCAGCTCTGGCTTGAATTAGCCGACTTATACTCACAGCAAGGTCTTCACGCCGATACTGATTATTATTTAGCCAAAATTAAGCAAAGTGAGTTTTTCCTCAGTAATACAGAGGTTCAATATCGTTGGAACCGATTGGTAGGTCTTAAATTATTGCATCAAACCAAGTATGAACAGGCCAAAGAATATCTCCACCAAGGCTACAAGATTGCGAAAAACGAAAGTAATAAAGAATGGCTTGCCAAAAGCAGTAATGATCTGGGATTGATCCACTTTAAGCAGCTTGATTACAAAAACGCCCTCTTGTATTACAAGGAAAGCCTTAAGCATAAAGAAGCGATTGGTAACCTTTATTATATAGGTACGACGCTTAATAACCTTGGCCTGCTAAATAAGGATATGGGAGATATCGAACAGTCCATCAGCTATTACGAACAGGCGCTACAAACCTATTTGGATTACACTCAGCTTGATGACTTTGATGTTCGCGTCTTTTCGAATATTTCCCACCTCTACGAAGATCTCGCTGTTATTTATGCTCTCAGCGGCAATAATGAGAAACAAAACCAATACATAGATAAAATTATTGCCACTTTCTCTACTAAGCTTTCAAACAATGAAAAAGTCAGGGCTTTAAAAAATCTTGCTCTGGTTCATATCAAGCAAAAGCAAAGCAGCGAAGCGCGTAAATTTATAGATAAGGCAAGAAAGTTTGCAGGGGATGACTCAAACTATCTTGATGAAATCTACTACATTGAAGCCTATATCAGCTATTTAGAGAAGAACTATGAGCAAGCCATATCGCTAGTCAATACCGCGATAAGTCATACCAAAGAACATAGTAAACCGCGAGTGTTAAGTGACTCTCATCAGCTGCTATACACTATCTACGAACAACGAGGTCAATATCAAAAAGCCTTCGAGCACCTAAACAAACATTACCAGTACAAAGAGCAAGAGCTTCAAGCGCAATACCAAAGCGATTTTCAGTTGATTAAGCAGCAAATATCCAAGGAGCGATTGGAGCGCCAACTGGTCACCGAACAATTAGCCAATGAGAAGCAGAGCAATAGAATCCGCTCATTATCGAATATTATTCTTGCCTCTTTAATCATTCTTCTGGCTCTGGCCTTTCTTGTCATTTTTCTGGTTTACCGAAAACGCAAAGAAAAGCAGGCTCTACTGGCCTCTATAAAGTCACATAAAGAAAAATTATTATTACTAGAGTCCGAAGCACTGCAAGAAAAAGATAGCTTAGAAGATAAAAATTCTGAGCAAAAAAGTTTGCTAGCAGAAAGATTCGACGATGAAGCCTGCACCGATGAACAATTTAGACAGTCCCTGGTAGAACTGCTGATAGAAACAGTTAATCTATGGGAGAAAGCGAGTCAGTTGGACAGGATTGAGCTTGCCGAAAAAAGTCGCATATGGCGAGTATCAATTGATGAAGGTCGTCTAAGAACACGATCTCTGGATAAATACCTGAATATCCAAAAAATCCCGCAGAACCCGCGCTGGCGTAATGTGGTTAAAACGAGCCACTACGTATTAGCCGAGTGTGAGCTAAGCCAAAGTGACCGAGCTTTATTAGAAGACAAACTTGAACAGGTTATGTCTCTTATTAAAGCCCGATCCATGGAACATGGTTAAAGCTTAAAAAGTGCTACGAACTTTTATCGGCTCTACCTCACGTATCTCATAAACACAGTCAAAGCTCAGCCCCTGAGTGAAATCATAGTTAACATGATGTCCGTCTGCGGCCTGTAAATTATCCACAAAGCTCAGAGGTGCTGTAAAACGAGGTATCAATCCCTGTGGGTATTGATCGGCATGTAGCGAAGAATAAGCGTTACAGGTATTGGTGCCAATCATTGCAGCTTGATAAAAATGGTCAACCTGACCGCAGGTTTTCTGGTTCGACACCTTCTCACTCTCTAACTCACAAGTCTCTTTTGACTGTGTGCCACCCTTCTTATGCGCCAACCAGCTGGCATAATCGAAAAACTGCGCATAATTGGTGTATTGATGGTTCAATTGCGCTTCATTAAAGTTAAAGCTCACCACAACAGCGACATTAGCATTATTAGTATTGAATGAGTCGGTTGGTAATTCATGAGCTTTTAGAGGCGAAAGTAAGGCTAGGCTTGTTAAAGCAAAGCATATTTTTTTCATAATCTGTATGACTCCAATCATTGATTTTATTTGTCAATCTACACTCTAGGCGGGAATATCCAGTTTGACCAGTTTTATATAGGGTAAAAATGGGTAAATAACATTAAAAACAATAGGTTATGAAAAGCCTGTAGCTTATATATCTACCATCCAAATCGCTTGCCACAATTCTTATTTGACATGACTATATTCGAATAATGCGTGCAACTGTACATTATTTAAACAGCAATACTGTTAAAATACCTCTAAGTAACGCTAGATAAGGAGGTTTATCATGTCACGCTTACTCTATCGATGCGACAATCTCGCAGAAATTGAAAACACCTATAAAGATCTTCGCGATGCCGGTGTTGAAGATGCCCACCTGCATGTCATTGCCAAACAGGATGGTCAATTGTTAAGACGTGGTCTGAATGCCGCTAATACCTGGTATAAAACCGATATCCTTAATGGCTGGAGTAAAGGTGTACGTTATGGCTTAGCTGCCGGTATTCTTGCCAGCCTGATTTTTGCCGCTTCTGAGGTGTTCAGTGGTTACTATGGCTTTTGGGGGATACTGACCACTCTTGTTGTGTTTACCGCTTTTGGCACCTGGCTGGGTGGCTTTATAGGCTTACAAACTAAAAACCACGCTCTTAAAGACTTCTATCATTTCGTTGATGAGGGTGAGTATTTGCTGCTGATTGATCTCAGTTTGGCCGAGGCTAAACACATCAAAACAGTTTTACAATATCACCCCAACCTTAAACTGGTCAGTGATGAAGTGGAAACCACCATTCCTTTGGACATCATGGAGCGTATGCACTGAGCTGTTTGTTTATCCCGCGTTTCAATTAGCCCCCGAAAGAGGCATAATAGCGCCTTTTTCAGGGAGTCCTTGCCATGAGCATTCTTAATACCCTAACTGAGCGCGCCAATAACCAATGTGAATTATGCGGCTCTAACGAAAACCTATCCGTTTATGAAGTCCCGCCAGCAGAAGCAAACTCCGACAAATGCATTCTAGTTTGTTCAACCTGTAGCAGCCAGCTCGAAACCCCAGAGTCGATTGATGTAAACCATTGGCGTTGTTTAAATGATTCGATGTGGAGCCAGGTTCCTGCTGTTCAGGTTGTATCTTGGAGAATGCTCAAAAAGCTCGCAAGCATGGGTGAAACCTGGGCTCAAGATCAGCTCGATATGATGTACATGGAAGATGAAGTGCGTCAATGGGCTGAAATGAGTCTAGCCGATGACTCTCGTGAACCAACCCTCGACAGCAACGGCACGCCACTGCAAGCTGGTGATAATGTGGTACTGATCAAAGACCTCGACGTCAAAGGCGGAGGCTTCACCGCCAAAAGAGGAACCGCAGTACGCGGCATATCTTTAAGCGATAATCCTTTGCATATTGAAGGCCGCGTCAACGGCCAAAGAATCGTCATAATTGCTGCCTACGTGAAGAAGTCGTAACTGACAAAACTCCACAAGATAATCACACACTCTAAAGCATGTCATCCTGACGAAAGTCAGGATCTGCTCTTTAGTGCCTTTTGCCATCCTCCTAATTTCTAACCTTCCGCTTCTGCCTATACCAAAACCAAAACCAAACCCCAGTAACCGATAACAAAATCAAAGCCAATCCACTGAGGAAGATCAGCGTCAGATAGATATTGCCACCAATATTGGCGATATGAAGTGGATAGACTTTTTGCGCTAGTCGATAACCCAAAGTCTGCTCGCGAATATTGGTCCATTCGCTAACCTCATGGGTTGCGGAATCAAAGGCAATTCTTGTGCGACCATTTTTGTGCCACTCTTCAGGCTGAGTCATTCGCATACTGTTTGAAGCCCAGGAAATTAACTTAGGTTGAGCTTCGGGCATTATGACTTCGGCTGCCGCAAAGCGCTCCTGCCAGCTTGCACTGCTTAAAATGGGAATGTCTATTAATGGCCGCTCTTGACCCTTCTGAGGGAAGAGTGTCTGCAGAGCTGTTCCCACGGCAGTGCTATACATCATGGCAGTGCCAGTTGCTACAGCAATGAGGATGGGCACAAATAGTATGACGCCAACCGTTCGATGGGACTGCCACAAAGTCTGCCCCCATTGCTTCTGGCTTGGTTTTGACAATCTTACCGAAAAGTCCTTCTTACTCCATCGCTTTCTAGGCCACCACTTTATCAGCCCAGAGAAAATCAATAACAGACAGCCAATGCCAAAAATACCCTGTAACTCTTTACCCAGTTCATGCAAAAAAAGATGGTGATGAAACTCGACCATCCATTCAATCCAGTCACCCATCGCCGAACGCGACAATAATAAGTCACCTTCGGCCGAGTAATAATGGTGAGTCCCTTGATCGTCAACCGTCTCTATCCACGGATGATATTCGGATGGCACAAATCCATAATTAGCGGGACGTTGGTCAAAGACCTTAGCTGCCTGTTCCTGTGAGGGAATGGTTGGTAAATTCAATGAGGAATACGTCAGCTGCAATAGTTCTGTTTTAAAGAGCAGCAAGGTCCCAGTAATCGCTACCAATAAAAGCCAAAGGCTGAGCGCAAGGCCCAGCCATTTGTGTAGGATAGTAATGACCCGTCTAGTTCGCATACAACATCTCGCTACACTAGACGGTTACAATAATGACTAGCCATTACCATTGTTTGCGCCAGTTGATGCTTACCGTACGACCACGTCCGGTAAAGTTACGGCCGTCATTGCCCGCTGTTTGTGCGTAGTAAGTGAAGTAGTATTCATCGAAAAGGTTTTCCAGACCGATAGTAAACTCACCTGCATTTTGCGTTGCAATGTTCATGGTGAAATCTACAGTGTCATAACCATCAAAGTTATTAATAGCTTCGGCACCTGTATAAATATTTCGATCAAACAACTTATTCCATTGCAGACGCGTATTGATATCTCCAGTCCAGTACTGAGACCAGTACAGGTTCAAGCGACGCGGTGTCATGTTGCTGCCACCTAATGGAGTATCAACCTGACCATCACCATCGCTATCAAAGTCACCATCAGTGTCTGCGTACATCAAACCAATTGTGGCATCATTGTTCAGTGCATAGTTGGTATCAATTTCAAAACCTGAAATCTCAGTCTTTTCACGATTGACGATGAAGATACCATCCGAGTTAGGCGACAAACGCGCTCCAAGGTCTGAATTTGATTCGAAGTAGCTTGCCGAAAAGTTTAGCGAGTCACCGCGATATTCAACACCCACTTCATTATTATCAGTCACCACAGGCTGAAGGTTCAGGAAAGTTTCGACCTGCTGATCAGGTTGGTCAATTGCACGCAACACTCGACCCACATCAGGCATGCTGAATGCTTCAGAAACACTGATAAAACCACGCCATTCGGAGTTAAAGTTATAGACCGCACCAAAGTTGGTTAGCAGCTCATTAAATGAAGGGCTACCGCCCTCAACAAAGGTACTGTTGTATGAATACAGAGTCGTGAAGTCATCAACTTTCAAGTTGCCGTATTCATAACGCAAACCAGCACTTAAGGTTAAACCATTATTCATATAGCGGGCTTGCACATAAGGAGCCCAGTTCTCAAAGCTGGTTTCTGGCACCCACTTACGACCTGTCTGCGCCAACTCTTGATAAGTTGTGTCCTCAAGGAAGTCGACACCAGCGGTCATATCCACTGGCATATCCGCAATTTGCTGCCAGTTAAGCGTTACGCGTGAACCTAATTTACTGGAGTCATTACGTGACTGATCAAAAATATCAGTACCATATGCAGGGTCCTGGAACGTTGCAAAACGACCGCCACCATATAGTGCAGAAAAATCTTGTGAGAAAAGTTGCCAATTCAGTGCACCGCCAAGGAAGTCGCTATCACGCCACTCAAAGCTGGCAGTAGTTATTTCATTCTCAGCAGGATCACCTTCTAGTAAGCCACGCTCTGATATTGCAGGAATACCAGCGGCACGATCGCCGGTAACTGTAATATAGTCACCATTAGAAGCCAATTCATAGTGATTCAACATCACACGGAATTCTTGCTCGTTGTTAAGACGGTAGACAAACTTACCAAAAATATCCTGGCTTGAAGAATCCATGGTATCGCCCTGAGTGGTATCAACACCGATAGCGTTACCGTTACCATCAAAATATAAGCCCGTTTCACGCAAATGCGCGCCCAGCATGATTTCGTAATCGTCAGTGCCATGACTCCATAAATAGCCCGCATGGTAACCAAGACTATCGCCTGAATCGGTAGGTTGCATCGAAACACCCGCGTTCACTTCATGCGAAGTGCCACTAGCTGATTTGGTCACGATGTTAATAATACCGCCGCTGGCACCCATTCCCTGAATGGCGCTAGCACCATGAATAACCTCAACACGTTCAATCATTAACGGGTCAATAGTATTGGCAGCACGCGCACCATCACGTAATGGATTTGACTGAGGGACACCATCAATCAAATACAGAGGTTTGCGACCACGAAGAGTTTCACCCGAACTGGTTAGTTTCTGGCGTGATGGACTGAATGAAGGCACCAGGTTCCCTAGGATATCGGATAAAGAATTAGCGACAGACAACTGCAAACGGATTTCTTCACCGTCAATGACTGTAATTGTTGCTGGAACTGAACTGGCCGGTAATGGCGCGCGAGTGGCCATGATGGTTAATACTTCGGCGTCTTCTTTGGACACTGACTGCTCAGAAGTGCTTTCTTCTGCTGCGTATACTTTCCCTGATAGAGCTAAGCCCGATAAAGCTGCTAAAACAGCTATTGAAATGACTGATTGTTTCATGACTTTACAAATCTTCTTAAATGAGGATGCAAATGATAACAATTCCCATTAGCAGATCAAGTCTTTTTTGCATTAACCTATAAAATTATAAACATGAACTTTATAAGGTTAACACCATAGGACAAACAGCTCCCAAATAAGCATCAGGGATTGCCTTTTCTGGGCAATTCATATATCTTACGCCGCCTAGATTGCAAGGCAGTCTAGGCAATTTACGGTGAAGTGTCCGAGTGGCTGAAGGAGCACGCCTGGAAAGTGTGTATACGTTAATAGCGTATCGAGGGTTCGAATCCCTCCTTCACCGCCATACAATAAATACCCGCCTTGTGCGGGTATTTTTGTATCTACGGTAGGGATGAACTTTGAACAGCAAAGCTGCCCGAAGGGTAACGAGCGAAGCTCCACTATAATCCATCTGACCCACAGGGCAAGTAATGCTCCAAGCATTACTATTGCATTCCCCACATCCATGTGGGTCAGATGTGAGGAATAATCGAACTTATCCAGAACAAGTTTAGTGCTTCACCAACCTACAATCTAAAAAGCAAAATTTAGGCTCTCTGAGCTTCCCTCTTCCCCAACCAATACTTATGTATCTGCCAATAGCTGAGAAATAACACACCACTAAACAATAAATCACCCATCATGCTGCGTTGCAAGAATGGTAAAGCCATGGTGTAGCATTCAATCAGCCCTGCCCAGGTTATACTGTAGTAGCCTGAAACTAGCCATACGCCAAAGTTGCTGATCAGAAAAAATACCAATGAGCTGCTGATGGTTGCACCTATGACTTTCAGACTGCTGACTCTATTGTGTAACCAAAAGCCTATCAGTACAGCAAAGGCCATAGCTGCATAAACAAAAATGATGGTGTTGTGGAATCCTAAAAACAGATCGGCCAGCAACATTGAAGCCAACGGTACGGCGAAAGCCATCCACTTTTTATCAAAGTAAGTACCGGCGAATAAAGCCAGCGCCATCACCGGAGTGATGTTATGGGGGTGCGGAAAAATACGGTAAAGTGACACTGCCACAATCAGTGCGATTAAAGTATAAACTTTAGGGTTTATTTTTTGCATTCCGGTTTCCTTTAACGTTGCCACTGAGCTTCTTTAGTTGACTCGGTTCGGGCAATCATACGACTTATAATAAATAACAAATCCGACAATCGATTGAGATAAATAATACTCAACTCAGTCACCTCTTCTTGCTCTATCAGTGCAACCAATCGCCGCTCTGCTCTACGCGCGACGCAGCGAGCAAAGTGAGCTTTCGCCGAAGCAACACAAGCACCTGGAATTACAAACTCTTTTAACGGCGGTAGCTTCTGATTCCAGGTTTTTATCCATGCTTCAAGTTGCGCTATATCAGATGTCTTTAGCAACACTTGAGAGGGACTTGCTAATTCACCACCCAGACTAAACAGCTGATTTTGAATGTTTTTCAGCGCACTAATAATCGCCTCATGTTGCGGCTTTTTGATAGATGCTACTAACATACCCAAGACTGCATTAAGCTCATCTACCGTACCAATTGCCTCAATACGAGGATGACTTTTTTTAACGTGCTGCTGATTGGCAAGGCGAGTCATTCCTTTGTCGCCCTGCCCTGTTGTGATTCGAGTTAGTCGATTACTCATTGATTCACCGCTTCATCATATAAACTTAAAAGACCAGATCAAAGGTCACAACAAAATCACGACCTTTGGCTGGGTAATAACCGTTAAATTGTGCGTAATCAATATACTCTTTATCCAACAAATTATCGACTCTAAGCCCGATGCGGGCATTGTCTAAGCGCCAGTATAAAGCGCTGTTCCATAAGGTATACCCATCAACCTTTGCCAATGAATTGGAGGTATCGCCTTCTTGATAACGCTCACCACGATAGTGTGCTTCAAGGTACCAACTCACATCCTGTGCGACTTGCCAGTCATACCAGGTCGTAATGGTGTTTTTTGAAACACCGGGTACTGTGTCATCAGCAGGCTCTGAGTTGGCATCAACCCAATGATAAGTAACACCCAGTTCGTCTTCTTCGATAAGAAGCCGATAATCAAGCATTAGACCCAGTCGCGTTGACTCAGCGCCATTAACATTTGCGCCAGGGAAAAAAGCACCCGCCGGCGGAGTCGCTGAAGGGTCAAAAAAGATCTCATCTTCAAGCTTCAGCTGATAGACAGAGGCCTGCAATGAACTGGTTTCAAACTGACTGGTGATGCCAGCTTCGATGGAACGACCTTTTTGAGGTTCAAGACCCAACACAGTTTCTGAGGTATAGGCTTGCTCATCAACTTTAGCAAAACGATAGTTGTTACTGTAGCGAATATAACCATCCAACACATGACTAAACTCATGACTTAAGCCAAGATCATAAGCTGTTGCAGAATTCTTTAACACAACGCCGTCAGGATATAAGGCAGCATCAATTAAATCATCTTCCACCTCAGCCAAGCGACCTGCGATCTCTAATGTAGTCTGCTTTGAGAGTGGCCAATATAACTGGCTATACAAGCTTTCCATGGTTTGTTGATTACTGCGAGCCAATAATGAAAACGCGTACTCGGATTCATCATAATCGATACCGCTAATCCAGCGTACTACACCCTGCCCCAGTTGCCATTGACCTTGCACTCTAGGATAAATACTACTTTGAGTTCTATGAGTCTGGTTCACATTTGTAGTGGCAAAATTGATAAAACTGTTCACGCTATCAATGTCAGCTTCCTGATGATTCAGATCAATCGCAAACTGCCAATTGGAATTCAACTCAAGTTGCCCAAACAGGCGACTGAAAGACTCATCGGTGCTGACATAATCTTTAGCAAACTCCGGACGTGATTGTCTGCGGTCAGCTAAGTCTGTTTCTAACAATGCTCCCGGTGTTTGCTGTGTCTCATTACGAGAGCGATAGGAAAAGCGCCATTGCTGCTGACTGTCTTGATAATGCAGTTCAGCGCCAAGCTGATTATTGTCTAACTCATTATGCTCACGATAATTATCGCTAGTTTTTTTATCTCCTTTCAAAATCAGCGACCACTGCTCATCAAGCTCGAACGCAAGGTTAGCGGCCGCCTGTCGAGAGTCAAATCGACCTTGCGAGTAACGAATAATATTCGATTGGCGGTTTCCAGACTTGGTGATGATATTGATCACACCTGCAACAGCTTGATCACCATACAGACTGCTAGCTGCTCCCTGAATTATTTCTATACGCTCAATATCAATAATATTAATCGTATCTAAATCCGGAGAGGCTAAGTCGGTTTTATTAAGACGTTGTCCATCCACTAGAACCAATACATTGCTACTGGCCTGCTCTGCTGAAATACCGCGCATGGAGACGCTGGTTTTGCCATTGGTATAGGAAACCTGCAAGCCGGGTACGCGACGTAATACCTGACTTAGATTGGTCGCAGCAATGCGTGCGATTTCATCTTGTGTGATAAGAGTGACATGGCTCGGAAGGTCAACTGTATTGCTTTCAAAACGGCTGGTCGTAATAACCATAGTGTTAGGATCAGTGCTGCTATCGTCAATTACTCTGTTTTCTTCAGCTTTTACTAACGGCTGGAAGATAGCTCCCAGAATTAGAAGGGATACTAAACTCAATTTAAAAAGGTGTCTCATTGTAGTCTCGTAAATTACGAGCGGGCATTAAAAGATAAAATTCATCTACTATCCGGGCAAATACCCTAAGCAGAGCCCACCGATCTGCTCGATACACTGTTCAGGCCGGTCTCCGGGCTTATGATCCTTAGGGTCTGTTGACCCTTAGCTACTTACCTTCCCAAGCTATTATCTCGAATGATGAATTTAACTCAGTGGTCTATCAAGTAGCGCTATCAATTACCGTTGCGGGGGCAGCATCAGATTTAAACTGATTTCCCGATTATCTTCGCAGTCAATTGACCTATGAAGACCTGATCAGGGGATGAACCTCAATTTACTTGCCAAGCATAAAACTTTCTTTAAAAGGTTCACGACTGGCAAAAGCGGTGCTATTATAACAAAAATCATTTGGACGTCTATACGTCTTTTTATATTTCCATGAGTTATATAGAGTTCGTGGTATTGAGATACTAATTTAATGAATAAAAGCAAACAGTTACAAGAGTCACTTAAGCAACGTATTTTATTGCTGGATGGCGCTATGGGCACCATGATTCAGCAATATGAGCTAACAGAAGCAGATTACCGGGGCGAACGTTTTGCTGATTGGCCAAGCGACCTTAAGGGTAATAATGACCTATTGAGTCTTAGCCAGCCACAGATCATTTCTGATATCCACAAAGCCTACCTTGAAGCGGGTTCTGACATCATTGAAACCAACACCTTCAATGCGACTCGAGTAGCCATGGCTGATTACGGCATGCAGGATTTGTCGGCAGACATTAATCGAGAGTCAGCGCGTTTAGCCAGAGCTGTTGCGGATCAATATTCAACACCCGACAAGCCACGCTTTGTAGCGGGTGTTATCGGACCGACTAATAGAACCTGTAGTATTTCACCGGACGTGAATGATCCCGGTTTTAGGAATATCTACTTCGATGAGTTAGCGGATGCCTATTACGAATCGACGCATGCTCTGATTGAAGGTGGAGCCGATATCATTCTCATCGAAACAGTATTCGATACTTTGAATGCAAAAGCGGCCATTTTTGCGGTCAAAAAATACTTTGATGATCACCAGATTGATTATCCCATCATGTTATCAGGAACCATTACTGATGCATCCGGCAGAACCCTGACCGGCCAAACCACCGAAGCCTTTTATAACTCTATTCGTCATGCTAACCCTATCAGTGTTGGCTTAAATTGTGCTCTGGGCCCCAAAGATTTGCGAGCTTACATTGAAGAGTTATCACGCATTAGTGAGTTTGCTGTTTCAGCCCACCCTAACGCCGGATTGCCCAATGAGTTCGGAGGTTATGATGAAACGCCTGATGACATGTCAAGAGAAATGTCGGAGTGGATTGAGAAAGGCTTCATTAATATCATTGGTGGCTGTTGCGGCACAACTCCGGAGCACATTGCTCGATTTAATGACATGATTGCAGGTGCCAAACCGAGAACAAAGTTCAATCAAGAACCGAGATGTCGCCTGTCTGGTTTAGAAGCTCTAAATCTTGATGCCAAGAGCCTGTTCGTCAATGTGGGCGAACGGACTAATGTCACTGGCTCGGCTAAGTTCCTGCGATTAATAAAGGAAGATGATTTTGAAACCGCCATTGAAGTAGCACTGGAGCAAGTCGAAAACGGTGCCCAGGTGATCGATATCAACATGGATGAAGGCATGTTGGATTCTAAGGCCGCCATGCAGCGATTCTTGAACCTGATTGCTTCCGAACCTGATATCAGCCGTGTTCCAATCATGCTCGACTCTTCTAAGTGGGACATTATTGAAGCTGGGTTAAAATGTGTTCAAGGCAAAGGTATCGTCAATTCAATTTCCCTGAAAGAAGGCGAGCCACAATTTCTAGAACAGGCTCATTTGGCGCAGCGTTATGGCGCAGCTGTGATTGTTATGGCTTTTGATGAAGATGGTCAGGCTGATACTTTTGAGCGTAAAACAGAAATTTGCCGCAGAGCTTATGATTTATTAATCAAGGAACTGAACTTCGATCCGCAAGATATTATTTTTGACCCCAATATTTTCGCCATTGCCACTGGCATCGAAGAACACAATAACTATGCGGTGGACTTTATTGAAGCCACGCGTTGGATAAAACAGAATTTACCTGGCGCGCGCGTTTCAGGCGGTGTCTCCAATGTTTCTTTTTCCTTCCGCGGTAACAATACAGTTCGCGAAGCGATTCACGCAGTATTCCTTTATCACGCCATCAGGGCTGGCATGGACATGGGCATCGTTAATGCTGGTCAACTTGAAGTCTACAGTGCCATCCCTGAAGACCTGAAAGAAGCCGTTGAAAACGTGGTGCTTAATCGCTCGCCCGAGGCGACTGAAAAACTGCTTGAACTCGCAGAGCAATATCGCGGCTCAGGTCAGGAAGTCAAAGAGAAAGAAACTCAAGAGTGGCGACAATGGCCGGTTAATAAACGCCTCGAACATTCTTTAGTCAAAGGTATCACTGAATTTATTGATGACGACGTTGAAGAAGCTCGTCAACAGGCTGAGCGTCCTTTGCATGTTATCGAGGGGCCGTTGATGGATGGCATGAATGTGGTCGGTGATTTATTTGGCTCGGGTCAGATGTTCCTGCCACAAGTGGTGAAGTCTGCACGAGTGATGAAAAAAGCCGTAGCCTATTTGTTCCCCTATATGGAGGAAGAGAAGAAACGGCTCAAGCTTGCTGACAAGCCAAAAGGCAAGATTGTTCTGGCCACAGTAAAAGGCGATGTACATGACATAGGAAAGAATATTGTCGGTGTTGTGCTGCAATGTAATGGCTACGAAGTGATTAATTTAGGTGTCATGGTAGCCTGCGATAAAATTCTTGATACGGCTATTGAGCAAAACTGCGACATTGTCGGTCTGTCCGGTTTGATTACACCTTCGCTGGAAGAAATGGTACATGTGGCCAAAGAAATGCAGCGCCGCGGCCTCGACTTGCCCTTACTAATTGGCGGCGCTACTACTTCGAAAATTCATACTGCCGTCAAGATCGAACCCCACTATGAGCACCCTGCCATGTATGTCATGGATGCTTCTCGCGTGGTTGGCGTAGTGAATAAATTGCTGGGCGAACACAAGGATGAGTTTGTCAGCGAAATCAAAGCCGAATATCACAAGCTCAGAACCGAGCGTGAAAAGCGGCAAAAGAAATCCAGTCTGGCTAGCCTAGAAAAAGCAAGACAGTTTGCAGCAAACATTGATTGGTCTCAGGCCAATATTACCAAGCCCTCTTTTCTCGGAACCAAAGTCTTTAGTGATTACCCACTAGAAGACTTATTACCACGTATTGATTGGACACCGTTTTTCCGTTCCTGGCAACTAGCTGGTAAATTTCCCAATATTCTTGATGATGAAATAGTGGGCGAGACAGCACGCAAGCTTTATGCTGATGCTCAAACCATGCTAAAAAGCATTGTCGAAGAACAATGGTTAACGGCGCGCGCGGTCATTGGTTTCTATCCTGCAAATGCTCAAGGTGATGATATCGAAATCTACGCCGATGACTCACGGAAGACAATAATTCACCGATTGCACCATCTGCGTCAGCAAAAGCAGACTCGCGATGGAAAGTTTAATTACTGCCTGTCTGACTTTATTGCCCCAAAAGAAACCGGGCTTAAGGATTACATTGGTGGTTTTGCGGTAACCTCAGGAATCGGAATTGATGAGCATGTCAAAGCCTTCGAAGCGAAACACGATGACTATAATGCCATTCTGTTAAAGGCCTTGGCAGATCGATTAGCCGAAGCCTTCGCGGAGAGGATGCATGAGCTGGTGCGCAAGGATTATTGGGGTTATGTGCCGGATGAGAAGCTTGATAATGCAGAGCTAATATCGGAGCAATACCAAGGGATCCGCCCTGCTCCAGGTTATCCGGCCTGCCCGGACCATACGGAAAAAGGAACCCTGTGGACCATGCTGAAACCCGATGCTGAAATTGAGCTCAATATTACCGAACACTTTGCCATGTATCCCACTGCAGCAGTTTCCGGATGGTACTTCGCCCACCCTGAATCCCGCTACTTTGGTGTAGGGAAAATTGAAAAGGATCAGGTCAAGGACTACGCGCAGCGTAAAGGTTGGGATCTGGAGCTGGCCGAAAAGTGGCTGGCCCCTACCTTAAACTACGATAACTGAGGTCATGTAAACTTTGAACTTTATTGAAAATAAGCTATCCTATTGAGGTTCATGACTATTAACAGGTTATTTAGTGCACCATAAATTCATACACATACTGACCATCGTATTGGCATTACTGGCGTTTACTAGCCTGTCGAGTGCTATGGTTGATATGCCTTGTATGGACTCGCATGAACAACCTGCTCATCAAATGAACCATGCTGACATGGATCATTCAATGGATCACACAAAGGATCAGCCAATGGACTGTTGCGAGGATGGTGGTAATTGCAATATGACCACCTGTTCAACAGTGGCATTAATCGTTGAGCCACAAGCAAACTCCCAAACAGCCCAACACAACCAATCTATCGATTTATATTCCGATCAGGCGATAGCCTCAATTTCCAGCTCTCTCTATCGCCCACCCATAAACTGCTAACACAGCCTCGATCCGTCTGGAGCTTTCTGTCTAACAGAGTCTCGCTCAAGACATAACGCTGAGTTAGTCGTGTTAATTAAGCACTCTACTCATAAGCATTAGATTTATAACCAACTTCATTGGTTCATCGCTCTGCTGGAGGAGTGATATGTTTAATTTATTTATAAGCCGTAATTTGTCTCTGAAATTCATTGCAGTAGCAATGGCTTTCTGCGCCACCTTTGTCAGCATGCCTGCGCAGGCAAGTTCAGAACAATCCCCACAAAAGTTAACTCTTGAGCAGGCAATAAGCCTGGCCCAACAAAACGATCCATGGCTGCAAAGCAATCAATACCGTCAGCAAGCAGTTGAAGCGAAAAGTATTTCAGCAAATACTTATGCCGATCCAATGATTTCTATTTCTGCCGCTAATCTTCCGGTAGATAGCTTTGACTTTTCTCAGGAAGCCATGACCCAATTAAAAGTTGGCGTCACTCAAGCACTACCACGCGGTGACAGCTTGGCTCTTGCACAAAAAAGGCTACAACAGCTTGGCCAAGAGTTTCCGTTACAACGTCAAGATCGCAAAGCGAAAGTTAAAGCGACCGTTACTCAGTTATGGCTTGATGTTTACCTGATAGAGCAAACCATCAACTTAATTGAACGCGATAGACAGCTCTTTGAACAACTTGCAGAAACCGTTTCTCTCAATTACTCCAGCGGGATGAGGCAAACTCGGCAACAAGATGTCATTCGCTCCCAGGTTGAACTGACTCGGCTTGATGATCGTTTAAGTAAACTGCATCAAGAGCTAGCGATTAAAAAGTCAATGCTAAAAGAATGGCTGATCAATGATAGTCATCTGTCCTTCGCTCACAACAATTTTTCGCTTCCAGCCATAGCCCCGAAAGTTAAATTAGAGCATGAACAAGTGATTTCACTAGACTCTTCCGGTGATAAACAAATGCTCATTCAACATTTGCAACAACACCCACAAGTATTAGCGTTTGAACAAAAAGTTAAGGCGAGTCAAACCACTATTGATTTAGCCAAACAAAAATACAAACCTCAGTGGAACCTTAATGCCAGTTACGGGCATAGGGATGATGACCCTATGGGAAACAACCGCTCAGATTTATTTTCGGTTGGAGTGAGCTTTGATTTGCCGATATTTACCAGCAATCGCCAGGATCAAGAAGTCACTGCCAGTGTTAAGGAACGAGAAGCAATAAAAACGGATAAATGGTTACTGCTACGCAGTTTATTATCAGCCACCATAAACTATCATGGCCAGCTAAATGAGCTAAACAAACGTCATTCTCTTTATAAAGAAAGTTTATTAAAAGAAATGAATCAGCAGGCCGAAGCAACACTGAATGCGTACACCAATGATAACGGTGATTTCACCGAAGTGATGCGCTCCAGAATTGATGAACTCAATACAAAAATTGATGCCCTTAATGTCGAGATCAATTACCTCAAGACCATCGCACAACTTAACTATCTTTTAACTCAAGCTAATACTCCAGGGTGAAACTATGAATAACAAATCTCTAGTAAGCATTATCATTGCCGGTTTGGTCGGTGCCATCCTGGGCGTAGCTGCAGTGACTTTATTTGGTGATTCCAGTGATTCGACAGAGCAGAAATCGAGCAAAAAAGAACCTTTGTATTGGGTGGCCCCAATGGATGCTAATTACAGACGTGACAAGCCCGGCAAGTCACCAATGGGCATGGATTTAGTACCCGTGTATGAAAAAGATTCAGGCTCAGATTCACCAGGCACGGTTAGCATTTCTCCTGCGGTAGAAAATAATCTTGCGGTAAGAATTGCAGAAGTCAGGAAGGGCTACATTGAGCATGAAATTGATACCGTTGGTTATGTACAATTTGATGAAGACAAGCTCACTCATATTCATCCACGAGTTGAAGGCTGGATAGAAAAACTCTATGTCAAAGCTGCCGGCAACCCGGTCAAAAAAGGACAACCCTTGTATGAGCTTTACTCACCGCAACTGGTCAATGCTCAAGAAGAATATTTACTGGCATTGAAGCGTAACCACCGTGACTTGATTAATGCCGCAGAAAGTCGATTACGAGCACTGAAGCTATCTGATGCTGTAATTAAAGAACTAAGAACAACTCGCAGTGTTCAGCAGAATGTGGTTTTTTACTCACCCACTGATGGGTTTATTGATGAACTCAATATTCGCGAAGGTTTCTTTGTAAAGCCAGGAACAACCATGATGTCTGTCGGTGCCCTGGATCAAGTCTGGGTTGAAGCAGAAGTATATGAACGTCAAATTGATCGGGTTGAGGCAGGACTCCCTGTAAGCATGTCACTGGGTAATGGAAGTGCCGATATCTGGGAAGGAAACATTGACTACGTCTACCCTACCCTCAATGCTGAGAATCGCACTGGACGTGTTCGAATTCGTTTTGATAACCCAGATTATCAGCTCAAGCCCAATATGTTCAGCAACATCACGATTCATGCAAGTAGCAGCCAACAGTCAATTATTATTCCACGAGAGGCTGTCATTCGAACTGAAAAGCAAGACCGAGTGGTGATGGCTCTTGGCGAAGGTAAATTTAAATCGATTGCAGTGAAACTGGGAGCTTTTGGTAATGACTCAGTTGAAGTTATTGAAGGATTAAAAGCTGGAGAACGGATTGTGACATCAGCACAATTCTTAATTGATTCCGAGTCCAGTAAAAATTCAGACTTTAAACGTATAAGCCAAGACTCCTCAGTAGATACCGATACCAGCAGTGAAGCTGACACAGAATCAGTATGGGTCGAAGCAACGATCAACAGCGTTATGGCGCACCACAATATGTTGAACGTCAGTCATGGCCCCATTGAGCAATGGGGTTGGCCGTCAATGACTATGGATCTGGATACCGCTAAGGATGTAGATTTGTCGGCCGTTAAAGAAGGCATGACAGTTCATATTCAAATTACCCAATATCCCGATAACCGTTATGTCATTACTGAGATTCACATTCCAGCTCAAACTGAAGAAGATCAACCTGAGGTAGATCACTCAAACATGAATCACTCAAACATGAATCACTCAAACATGAATCACTCAAACATGGATCATTCAGAGATGGATCATTCAGAAATGAACCATGAGGAGAGTGAACAATGATTGCTGCGATTATTCGTTGGTCTATCCATAATCGGTTTTTTGTTTTATTGGCGACTCTGATTCTCATCAGCCTTGGTATTTACTCATTAAAGAAAACGCCAGTAGATGCGATACCTGATTTATCCGATGTGCAGGTCATCATTAAAACCAACTACCCCGGGCAAGCCCCGCAAGTGGTTGAAGACCAGGTTACCTACCCTCTGACGACTGCCATGCTTTCAGTACCTGGTGCAGAAACGGTGCGCGGTTTTTCCTTCTTTGGTGACTCCTATGTCTATGTTATTTTCGATGAAGACACCGATATGTACTGGGCTCGCTCACGGGTACTGGAATACCTCAGTCAAGTTGCACCCTCCTTACCCGATACGGCTAAGCCACAGCTTGGGCCAGATGCTACCGGCGTGGGTTGGGTCTATTTGTACGCACTGGTCGATAGAACGGGACAGCATGACATCAGCCAGCTTCGAAGTCTGCAAGATTGGTTTTTAAAATATGAACTGCAAACCGTAGCTGGCGTGTCTGAAGTGGCCACTGTTGGCGGTATGGTTAAGCAGTACCAGGTTAAAGTCGACCCAGAAAAATTACGTGCTTACTCGATTCCTCTGGATCTTATTCAGCGAGCCATCAAGCAAAGCAATCAGGAAGTGGGAGCCTCTGTGGTTGAAATGGCTGAAGCCGAATACATGGTTCGTGCCAGTGGCTATCTTGAGAACCAGCAGGATATTGGCAATATTCCGCTGGGGGTAAATGAACAAGGCACTCCCCTGCTTTTAAAAGATATTGCTGATATAAGTATCGGCCCACAAATGCGCCGAGGTATTGCGGAGCTGAATGGTGAAGGCGAGACGGTGGGTGGCATTATTGTCATGCGCTATGGCGAAAACGCACAGCAAACCATAAATTCCGTAAAAGAAAAGTTAACCCAATTAAAATCAAGCCTGCCTGAAGGCGTTGAACTGGTTACTGTCTATGATCGTAGTGGATTAATTGAACGAGCGGTCGATAATCTATGGCAAAAATTATTCCAGGAGCTGCTGATTGTTGCCTTAGTGTGCATGATCTTTCTGTTCCATATTCGCTCATCGTTAGTCGCAGTGATCAGTTTGCCGGTAGGAATTCTAACCGCCTTCATTATCATGCATTGGCAAGGTTTGAACGCCAATATTATGTCGCTGGGTGGCATCGCAATCGCCATTGGAACCATGGTAGATGGTGCTATTGTGATGATCGAAAACATGCACAAACACCTGGAAAGAGAAGATACAACACATCAACCAATTAGCCGGGAAAGACGCTGGCAGATTGTCGCCACATCAGCTACTGAAGTTGGGCCAGCATTATTTTTCAGTTTACTGATTATCACCGCAAGTTTTATTCCTGTATTCACTCTGGAAGCACAGGAAGGCCGTATGTTTTCACCACTGGCCTTTACTAAAACCTATGCAATGGCGGCATCCGCAGCCTTAGCTATCACATTAGTTCCTGTGTTAATGGGTTACTTTGTTCGTGGCAAAATAAAGTCAGAAAACAAGAACCCCATTAATCGCGGCCTCATTGCAATCTATAAACCGTTGCTGAAATCTGTCCTGAATTACCCCAAAGCAACACTGGGAATCACTCTGGTCGTCTTTATCATTGGCCTGTGGCCAGCAACCAAGATAGGCAGTGAGTTCATGCCTAATCTTGATGAGGGTGACCTCATGTATATGCCGACAACCTATCCGGGGCTATCGATTGGTAAAGCACGAGAAATTCTGCAACAGACTGATAAGCTGATCAAAACGATTCCTGAAGTTGAAACGGTCTTTGGTAAAATTGGACGTGCCGACACTGCAACCGACCCGGCGCCTTTAACCATGATAGAAACATTTATTCAGTTAAAGCCCAGAGACCAATGGCGAAAAGGTGTCACAACCGAAAGTCTGAAGCAGGAAATGGACCGATTAGTGACCATACCGGGGCTCAGTAATGCGTGGGTCATGCCTATCAAAACGCGTATTGATATGTTGGCAACGGGAATCAAAACTCCGATCGGGATCAAAATATCAGGGCCTGACCTAAGCGTCATCCAAGAGATTGGCGGGCAATTGGAAACTATTATTGGTGCTGTACCAGGTACTGCATCAGTTTACTCTGAACGGGTCGCTGGTGGCCGCTATCTGGATGTTGATATCCAGCGTGAGCAAGCCGCCCGCTATGGTTTAACAATTGCCACCATCCAACAAGTAATTGCCACTGCGGTAGGTGGTATGAATGTCACCAACACCGTTGAAGGACTTGAGCGTTATCCTGTCAACTTACGCTATCCTCAGGAGTACCGAAACTCACCTGAGCAATTAAAGCTGTTACCGATAATAACACCCTCGGGTCAGCGAATTGCTTTAGCTGATGTGGCAGAGATTAAAATCATTGATGGCCCTCCCGCTATTAAAAGTGAAAATGCTCGAATTAACGGCACTATGTTTATTGATATCGAAGACATCGATATTGGCCATTATGTAGCGCAGGCTCAGCAAGCAGTAAATCAACAATTGAAACTACCTGCAGGCTACTCATTAACCTGGGCAGGTCAATATGAATACATGCTTCGGGCAGAAGAAAAACTCGGTTACGTATTGCCATTAACCTTAGCTATCATCATGGTGTTGTTGTATTTGAGTTTTAGAAATGTAATTGAAGTCATAATCATTATGGGGACCTTACCATTAGCCATTATTGGTAGTCTCTGGCTGACCTACTTAATGGGCTTTAATTTCTCGGTGGCAATCTGGGTGGGCTTTATCGCTCTTGCTGGAGTGGCTGTGGAGATTGGGGTCATTATGTTGGTCTATCTCAATCAAGCCTATCAAAGTCTTGTCAGTGATAACGCCGGCCAAATAGACAAATCGAGCTTACGGGACTCGATTATTGAAGGAGCCTCGTTGAGGGTGCGTCCAATCATGATGACTGCAGCTTCAATCATCTTAGGTTTGCTTCCCATATTATTTGGAGGTGGCACTGGTGCAGAGCTGATGAGTGGTATTGCCACGCCAATGGTAGGCGGCATGGTCAGTGCTTTAGTCTTAACCTTGATTGTGTTGCCGTTGATCTATTTTCTATGGCGTTCATCATCAATAAAAAACAAGTAACTTCTTTTGACTAAAGCCACTGATGCAGATAGCGTCAGTGGCATTAACTTGCAGCTGCAAAGCACTCTCTTCGCCCCAAACTATGGCAAATAGCATAGGTTAAATCTGCTCGATTCAAAGTGTAAAAATGAAAGTTTTTAATGCCCTCTTTAGACAACAGTTTAACCTGCTCAATAGCTATATGCGAAGCAATCAGCTGTCGAGTAATCAGGTCTTGATCAAGTCCTTGATAGAGTTTTTGCATCCAACCAGGAATCTCTACCTGAGTAAAGCGGGCAAATTTTAATAGTTGTATAAAATTAGTTACTGGCAAAATTCCCGGTACCAGGTCAACATCAATGCTATTTTGCGCACACTTATCCCTAAATCGCAGGAAGCTCTCGCTATTAAAAAAGAACTGGGTGATTGCTCGATTAGCACCAGCATCAACTTTACGCTTCAAATTATCAAGGTCTGCCTGAGCATTTAATGCTTCAGGATGAACTTCAGGATAAGCAGCCACGCTGATATCGAAATCATATAAACTTTTCAACTTGTAAATAAGGTCAGTGGCATAATTAAAATCGCCAGTATGCGAACGCTCATCAGGTTTATCGCCGCGTAATGCCACAATATGACGAACCCCCAGCTCCCAATAGCGATGGGCAATAGTCTCAATTTCGGACTCTGTTGCGTCAATGCAGGTTAAATGAGGCACCGCATTAAGACTGGTTTCGGTAAGGATTTTCTCAATCACACCATGAGTTCGTTCACGAGTGCTGGCACCAGCTCCATAAGTCACCGACACAAAATCTGGCTGCAATGGCTCTAGCTTTTTGATGCTATTCCATAATATCGAGTTCATCTCATTGCTATTGGGCGGAAAAAACTCAAACGAAAGATTCACGTTGCCGGACAAACTGGCAAAGTCATGATTAATACGTTCCAGTTCTTTTGCATGAAAATACTGACGCTCTGCTCTGCTCATTATGCACTCCTTAGCAAATCGCATAAGTCATTTAAAACACCTGCAGCAGTGACCTCTCTACCAGCACCAGGACCTTGTAAAATTAGAGGGTTATCGTTATACCACTGACTACGAATAGCAAAAACATTGTCACAGGGGTTTAGGTTAGCAAAAGGATGGCTTGGCTCAATAATCTCCAGCTTTAAAGTAAGTTCATCTTTGGTTAGCGTAGCAATATAGCGTAACAGTCCACCCTGTTTTTGTACCTGCTGATATAAGGTTTCATAGTGCTCATCAATTTTTGATGAGTTATCCCAAAAGCTTTGCAAACTGCCTTCTAGTAATGCTTCATCAAGCGCGGGCTCGAAGTTTTCAACGGCATCTATGAAACCTGCATCCCGAGCTAAAATTCGAATTTTGCGAATAACATCATTACCAGAAAGATCTTCTCTTGGATCCGGCTCAGTAAAAGCATTGGCCTTAGCTTCCAGTAGTAATTCACTGAACTTTTGTTGCCCATTGAACTGTCCGAACAACCAGGAAAGTGAGCCTGAAAAGATCCCAGAGATACTGATAATCTTATCGCCGGACTCCTTAAGCTTTTTTATGCTGGACTGGATAGGTATGCCCGCACCCGCGGTAGTATTTTTAAACCAATAGCGCTTGTTATCTTGCAGCAATTTTTCAACCTGACCAGCAAGCTCATGATTAGAAGCTGCAATTTTGTTTGCAGAGATTAGATGCCAGCCATTTCCCGCAAAAATTGGATATAGGTTTGCAATATCATTACTGGCAGTCAGGTCAACAATAACCAGCTCTTTATGGACATAGTCCTTAAGAACATTAAGGATTTCATTTCGCTGATTACTATTTACAGCACCTTCATGCACAGAGTTTAGAGATGAGCCATCTTGGTCAAGCAAATCAATTACATCAGCATTATCAAGCAAACAGGATCTTGATAACGCATAATTGCGACTATTGGCAACACCCAATAGAGACAAAGATTTATTCAAAGAAGACTCAATCTCTGCTTTATTGTCCTGCAATATACGAATGAACTGCTTGCCAATATTGCCATAACCCAAAACCACAATAGGAATTGAAGGTTCTAAAACAAAGAAAGTATCGTGTAGATCATGCAATAAATTTATAGCCTGCGTATCTTCAATCAGAACACATAAAGTATGAGCATTGGCGGGATAGTGAATTTCTTCAACGGCAAAACGCTCCAACCTGTTAACAAACTTACTGATTATTTTTTGATTCTGACGAATGCTTTGTCCCACCAAACTGATTAAGGATAAATTGTTTTTCTCCACAACAGGATAGTATTGCGCAGCTTGGATAATGGAAATGGTATTAAATCGATCGCACTCCGCCACATACAAAGTAAGGCGGTCTAAGGTTCGATCAAAGTTACTGGCATAACTGGCAACTTGATTGAGCAGTACTCTTTGCTGGATTGTTCTGGCACTTAATTCGTTTATGTTATTAACAACGATACGTGTCAAAGACTGTTTAATGGTAATAGTCTTAACGTGACCTGATGAAACAGGGTGTTGCGTAATTTGTGTTCCTGAAGACTCTTCAATAAAAGAACTTTTTATACAAGCTTCTGTTTTATAAGTTAACAAAGGCGTAACTGTCTTTTGATGTAAAACATTGGCACCTAACTCAGATATAGCTTGTGCTTCACACAATGACAAATGCTCTACTCTTTTAGCATTATGCACGATATTAGGATCAGCCGTAAAAATGCCATCGACATCGGTCCAAATGGTTACGGATTTAGCTTTGACTAACTGAGCAATAATGGTTGCACTGTAATCACTACCATTTCGGCCCAAGGTAATTAACTGATCATTATTGTCACGTGCAATAAATCCAGTAAAGACATAGCGTTTTAATCGCTCCTTGTCACCGTCCCACAGCGCTTGATATAAGCTTGAAAACTTATCATCTGCAAATTGCTCATCAAACTGGTTATATTCATGTAAAGAAGTTAGCTTTAGATAGTTACTCGCATCAACAGCCTGCGCTGCACATTGATAGCTACCCAACAATTCAGTCAATAGATTCGCTGACCACTTCTCACCGAAAGAAAGGATTTCATCATTATGAGCAGGACAATGCCGACACAACTCTCGAACTGATTCTATATCATTGTTAATCAGCGCAATAAAATTCTCAGACTCAATGTCCAGGCCTGACACTAACCTCTCATAAAACGACTTAATATCTGATAATGCATTTACCCGACCATGAATAGCATCTAGCAAAGTATCTGTCACATTACCATTCGCTGATACGACGATAATATCGCCCAGTCTGGTTTGCTTCGTCACTATCTCGCAAACTTTTTGCAGTTGCTCAGAGCTTGCCAAGCTTGAGCCACCAAACTTATGAACATTGATACCTAACTTTTTATAGTCAGTCGGGCTAACAACACATTTGCTGCTTTTAGTTGAATGTATCTGCACTTGCTCAGCCATGCTGCTCACCTTGTAATACTTTAATTTGACATCGTTGAAAGGCACTGTCTAAATCCCTCACTAAATCATCGGCATCTTCTATGCCCACTGAGAGGCGCAGCAAACTATTGCTAATACCCGCTTTTAATCGAGCAGCAGGATCCATTGCAGCATGCGTCATGGTAGCTGGATGACAAATCAAGCTTTCTACGCCACCTAATGATTCGGCTAACGAAAATAGACTCAGGCTATTTACAAAAGTGCGCAAATTGGCACCTTTAATCTCCAGTTCAAAAGACAGCATGGCGCCAAATCCAAGTTGTTGCTTTTTTGCGATTTGGTGGGACGGGTGAGACTCTAGTCCTGGATAGTAAATATTCTTTACCAGTGGCTGTTGTTGTAAATACTCAATAACTTTTTGAGTATTTTCCTGATGCTGGCGCATACGCACAGACAAGGTTCTTAGTCCACGGCTAGTTATAAAACTGTCAAAGGGTGAGCCGGTAACACCAATACAATTTGCCCACCAGGCCAGCTGTTCAAACAATGCCTGTTCCTTGGCAATAACTGCACCACCTACAACATCACTATGCCCATTAATATATTTTGTGGTTGAATGAACCACGATATCCGCACCAAGGGTTAGTGGTTGTTGCAACACCGGTGACAAAAAGGTGTTATCGACAACTTTTATAATATCCTGGCCAGCCAGTTCACATATGTTTTGTATGTCCACCACTCGTAGCAATGGGTTACTCGGGGTTTCTATCCAGATTAACTTAGGCTTGCCTTGCAGCGCTTGCTGTATACTTTCATCACAACCTTGATCAACAAATTCAACTTTAAACCGCCCTCTTTCCGCTAAGCTGTTAAGTAAACGATAGGTCCCTCCATAGCAATCATGTGGTGCAATAATGACGTCATCCTTATCGCATAAATGGGTTACCAGATAGATAGCAGACATGCCGCTTGAAGTGATCACTCCACCACAACCCGCTTCCAACTGAGCCAAAGTGTCAGCTAGAGTATCGCGCGTTGGATTACCGGAGCGGCTATAGTCATACTGTCTTGGCTGCTCTAAATCAGCGAATGTATAGTTGGATGACAAGTATAAAGGCGGTGTCACTGCACCGAATTGTTGATCCGACTCAATCCCGGAACGGACTGCAATGGTCTGATTACTACTGCTCATAATGAATTCCTCAGAAATGGTGTTATACACTCTGCCAACTGCTCGGTTTCCAGCAAAAATCCGTCGTGGCCAAATGACGAGTGGATAGTTTTAATATGAGATTTTCCTGCACAAGAATCTGCACATTCTTTAATTAAATGTGCCGGAACTAATCTATCGCTGTCGATAGCAACAAACAGCGCATGGGCGTGGATGTCTTTTGGATTAACTTTATGCAGGTCGATAGATTGAGAAAGTGAATGATATCTTTCGATATCAAATTGGTCGGCGAACTTTTCACCATGATGCTTTAAATAATCAACAAGCTCGAAGGTTAATGTTTGGTCGTTTATCACTCTCAATGGATTGAATCTATTTTCTAACTCCTGCTCACTTCGATAGCTTATGAATCCAAGCTCTCTTGCAATAGATATAGCCGATTTAATTTCGCCAGTACGGATACCCAGGCTCAATATCTGTTGCTGAATTTGCCGTTGAGCTACCGATACTTGTGTGTTTCTGTGCGCTGCTGCGATGCAAATTAGTTTGTTAAGCTTGGTCGGATATAACGATGCAAATGCTAAAGCCACCATGCCACCGTAGGAACTTCCAGCAATCGCTTCAACTTTGCTTAAAGTTAACTTCTCCAACACCAGGCCTATCGCCTTGGCCTGATCAAAAGGAGAAATAAGGTTTGGGTTAGCAGAATCTTGGTTAACTATGTAATCAATTCCAATCACACAAAACTGGTCGAGATTGATAGCCTTTCCTTTACCAACCAAGTCTCCCCACCAATCATGGATATTGCGCGAAGATGAAATCCCACCTAAAACTACTATGGCTGGGTTTTGCAAGGAGCCATAACAGTTGTAATGCACTTCCAAGTCTTCAATAAGTCCCCCATGCAATAATGACAAACTTTCAATATGAACTGACCCCACATCAATAAAATCCACACTATGCCTGGGTGTCCGACTGGACACTGACAACCAATGTTGTGAATTACTATCTGAAATCAGCCCTGCACTTTGTTGTGACATCTCGCGACCCGCTTATAAAACATTTAAGATTACAATTATTGAAAAAGACGCTTAGCCGTCTATATGGCCAATATATTCTTTTATAAGTTTATAAGTCAAGATGTTTAGAGGGCTGAAAAGGATGTATAATAACCACATCGAATAAGACACGAGGTTAATATGGCTAAAGATTGGGATGGAAACTTTATCAATCCATACGTTGAACACGGTGAGAAAAAAGACAAAGTAAAGAAAATTACAGTATCAATACCTTTTTCGGTACTGAAAATATTGACCGACGAAAGAACTCGTCGCCAAGTTAATAATTTGCGCCATGCCACTAATAGCGAATTATTATGTGAAGCATTTTTGCACGCTTACACAGGACAGCCCTTGCCAACAGATGATGATTTACGAAAAGATCGAGATGATTATGTGCTGGATATGGAAACTAAAGGTGAGAAAATAAAGAAGTAGTCATATTTGGATTTAAAATAAAGAAGCAGGAATCCCCTGCTTCTTTTTTTATGTCGAGGAATACTAACTTAATAGCTCGTCATCACTCCCTTCATTAATGCCCTCAAACAGGAAAGTGCTCATGTAGCGCTCTCCAGTGTCTGGTAGCATTGCTAAAATAGATGCGCCCTCTTCAGCTTCTTTCGCAACCTGCAAAGCTGCGGCAAAAGTTGCTCCTGCTGAAATACCACAGAAGATGCCTTCTTTTTGTGCAAGCGCTAATGATGTATCACGCGCCAGCTCATCGCTAATAGGAATCACTTGATCATAGATCTCCTGATTCATAACATCCGCAATAAAGTCGGGGGTCCATCCTTGAATTTTATGGGGCTGCCATTCTTTACCAGCAAGCAACGAAGCGCCCGCCGGTTCGGTTGCAATAATCTTTGTTTCTGGGCGCGCTACTTTTAGCACTTCTCCAACTCCTGTAATAGTGCCACCAGTGCCATACCCGCTGACGAAATAATCTAATCGTTTTCCCGCAAAGTCCTGCAGAATTTCAGGAGCAGTCGTATTGCGGTGATACGCTGGATTGGCTTCGTTCTCAAATTGACGAGCTAGGAACCATCCTTTTTTTTCTGATAGCTCCTTAGCAACCCTAACCATGCCAGTGCCACGCTCAGCTGCGGGAGTAAGAATGACCTTAGCCCCAAGAGCTCGCATAATCTTTCTACGCTCGATAGAAAAGGTTTCAGTCATAACCGCCACAAAGGGATACCCTTTTGCTGCACATACCATAGCCAGGGCAATGCCTGTATTCCCCGATGTGGCCTCTACTACTGTTTGACCAGGCTTAAGTAATCCACGTTGCTCCGCATCATTGATAATAGCGTAAGCGAGACGATCCTTTACTGAAGATAGCGGATTAAAATATTCCGCTTTAACAAACATTGACACATGGCTAGGTGCCAATCGGTTTATTCTGATAACCGGTGTATTGCCGATAGTGCCCAAAATGGAATCATGAATCATTAATAGAACCTCTATTTTGTAGCTTGACGCTATTTATCTCATAAAATACCGTGAGTTAAGCAATGGTATTCATAAACAGCTTTAAAGCTTAATAAACAAAAACAATGGCAAATTTATGCACAATAAGGCTCAGAAGCTAATTATTTAGCATTATGCTCTAATAACCTTTAGTTATAAAGAAGCGAAAAACATTTGCACAATATATCTCAAGGATATATAAGATATTGCCTTAAAGCATAAGACATGTTACGCTCTTCGGCCATTTAACCATTTAGACGTCTAAAATGAAACTGCAACAGCTAAAATATTTGATCGCTATTGCTGATAACAACCTCAGCATTACCAATGCCGCTCAAAAAATATTTACATCCCAACCCGGGATCAGCAAACAGCTAAGACTGCTAGAAGATGAATTACAAACTAAAATCTTCGAGCGCAACGGCAAGCAGCTGGTGGGAATAACACAAGTTGGTAATGAAATACTTGGCCGTGCGCGCAAGGTCATGCAGGAAATCAGTAACATTAAACGACTCTCCAGTGAATTAAGCCAAGACGACTCCGGCTGCTTTTCAATCGGCACGACACAAACGCAGGCTCAATATGTCCTGCCGAGAACTTTTGCCGCATTCCACAAAGAATATCCCAATCTCAAAATTGACTTGCAACAAGGTACAACCGAGCAGGTCATTGAACAGCTGCGTAAGCAGGAGATTGATTTTGTAATCGCCTCTGGCACTGCTGGTCTTGGCCCTGACATCGTTCAAATCCCTTGCTACCAATGGGATAGATCGATTCTGTTTCCCCAAGACCATGAACTAGGGGACTTAAGAAAAATTACCTTAGAAGATGTGGTTAAATACCCACTGGTGACTTATAACTTGAGTGATAAAAACTCATCAAGTTTGATGCGCGCCTGTAAAAAAGAGAAACTGGAACCGAATATCGTCTTTACTGCCCGCGATGCGGACATCATTAAGACCTACGTTAGGAAGGGTTTTGGGGTCGGTATCATTGCTAATATGGCTTATGATCCGCAAGCAGACAAAGACCTAATCAGCTACCCTACTTCTGATATGTTGCCACAATGCACAACCTGGCTAGCATTTCATAAAAATCTATTTTTAAAGCAGTACATGAAAGATTTTATTGCAATGTTTGCGCCTCACATCTCACAGCAAGAGCTTATTCGCTATTTATACAGCGAGCATACATCTTCTAAAGAGTTGTTAAGCCGTTTTGAAACAAAAAGCCATAACCCTGCAAATCTTCAAGCAAGAGCAGCTACTGCATAACACTGCACCGATATTAGGTGCAGTGTTACCTTTTCTAAGACTATCGTTTGATCAATTTATTCAGTAGCAGGCTTCACAAACTTGAGAGTCATGCGATCACTCTCACCAATTTCCAAATAAGTATCTCGATTTTCATCACCCAGTCTTAAGCTAGGCGGCAAAGTCCACACACCTTTAGGATGATTGGTCGTATCTTTAGGATTCGCATTAATCTGTGAACGCTCCAGAAGCTTGAATCCAGCCTCTTCCGCAAGATCAATCACAAATTTTTCATGCATATAGCCAGAGCTCGCCTGCTCGTCTTGCTTTAAACCAGTTGCTAAACGATGCTCAACAACACCAAGGTAACCGCCAGGTTTAACGGCATCATACATTAAGCTAAAAGCGTTAAGAGCGTCATCACGACCACCACGCATCCAGTTGTGAACATTACGGAACGTGACAACGACATCAGCACTGTTAGCGGGTGCAATTGGCGTACTTGAAGTAGCATCAAAAACGGTTAACTCAACATTTGAATACAAATCTGGATTAGCTTCTAACTTCTCCTGGAAATTCTTTAAACCGTTACGATAGTACTCCACTTCAGAGTTCGGATCGAAATGAGCAGCATACAACTTACCTTCAGCACCCAGCCAAGGCGCAAGAATCTCTGTGTACCATCCGCCACCTGGCGAAACTTCAACTATCGTCATTCCTGGTTTGATACCAAAAAACTTAAGTGTTTCAGCAGGATGACGATATTGGTTACGAGCTTTATTTGCATCGCTTCTATGTTCACCCTCAATAATTCCCAGCAAGCTGCTTCCAGTTGTAGTCTTCTTCTCAACTTTGACTTCTTGCTCGGTCTTAGTAGTTTCTACAGCAACTAACTGGTTAGCTTCTTGCTCAGACTCGGCCTGTTCTTTTTGATCACTGCAGGCAGTAATGCCTAAGGTGACAAGAACCGCTAAGCTTAACGTTGTTATTTTGGTTTTCATAATTCCCCTTTGGTCTCAGTTAAATATTACTTTTGACGTTTACTTGTATATCGTTAGCAAAATTTACCATTTTCTGTAAAGGGATCAATGCTTTTTCAGCTAAATCGTGATCAACGAAGATTTCATTATCATCACGTTCAAAGACTTGCGACAAGAGTTGTAAGACATTCATCTTCATCCAGGGGCAATGTGCACAACTTCGGCAGGTTGCTCCCTCCCCCGCTGTCGGTGCAATAATCAGTTCTTTTTCAGGCGCTGCCTGCTGCATTTTATAGAAAATGCCTTTATCGGTTGCAACGATAACTTGTTTGTTCGGTAGCTCTTTAGCTGCTTTAATCAGTTGTGAGGTTGAGCCCACAAAATCAGCCAGGTCGACAATATTCTGGGGCGATTCAGGATGCACCAATACCGCAGCTTCTGGGTATAAAGCCATACACTGCTCAAGGGCATTAAATTTAAACTCGTCGTGAACGATACAGGCACCTTGCCATAACAACATATCGGCACCCGTTTTCTGCTGAATATAGCGCCCCAGGTGCTTATCAGGTCCCCAGATAATCTTTTTACCCTGTTCGGCTAAATACTCAAGCACATCCACCGCAATACTAGACGTCACAACCCAATCGGCACGCGCTTTTACAGCGGCTGATGTATTAGCATACACAACCACTTCTCGGTCAGGATGCTGGTCGCAAAATTCGCTGAATGGCTCTATAGGACACCCCAGATCCAGAGAGCATGTCGCCTCCAGTGTAGGCATCAAAACACGCTTTTCAGGGCTTAGGATTTTGGCCGTTTCTCCCATAAACTTAACCCCTGCAATAATCAAGGTTTCAGCTGGGTGACGTGCTCCAAATTTTGCCATTTCTAACGAATCACCAACAAACCCACCCGTTTCTTCTGCCAGAGACTGAATCTCGGGATCGGTGTAATAGTGAGCAATTAAAACAGCATTGTGTCTTTTCAGCAGCTCAACTATGAGTGAACGGTGATGATTTTTCTCATCAGCAGACAACTCGACAGGTGGCTTTGGAAATGGGACATCAATTTCAATGGGCGCTACAATAGAATTCATCGCCATATTGGGTGTTGCAGAATGGTCTGAGCATTATATAACAGTTAACCCCTAACTGATAAATCTTTTATAGCTATTTGGTTTTGCATTAAATTTAGCTATTGGTACAATCAACTCAACCTTATTTGCTCTCCTGTCCAAGGAATCTATGCGCTTTCACCGTCAAGGGTACCGAACATACCATTCAACATCTAAAAATGTTACCCAAAGGTTTATCGGTAACAGCCTAATATTAATGGTTTTGATGCTGTCATTAAGTTCTTGCTCAGATGACCCGGAACCCAAGCAAGCGCCTGTAACTAAAGTATCTTTGCCACAAAACCCGACTCAGGACTACGACTACCAATTAAATGGTGTTCAGATTCAGGACAATTACATGTGGCTGAATCAGAAAACACCCCAGCGCACAGAATGGATGGAGCAACAGACCGAACTAGTCAGCAAATATTTTTCCACATTAGAAAGTGATTTAAATGATGACCCAAAACCACAAGATATCTTCAATCACCTTTATCCACAGCAATATGTAAACAAATACTTTTATATTAAAGAAAGCACCCTAAAACCAAGTGTCATTGCGGTTTACGATAGTATAAAAGAAATTGAAATAGAATTAGGAGAGCTGCCGGATAATCAAAAGGTTGTCGCAACGTCACTCTCCCCAGAAGGACGTTTTTTTGCCATCCAGAGCCAAAACCGGCAAGAGCTTTATCGCTGGTTTATTTTTGATTTGGCGCAAAGAAGGTTTCTCTCTTATCGCCTGCCAGCAACCGAGATTCAAACCAAATTCAACTGGCTTGATGGGTTCAATCGATTTATTTACCAAGCTGATCAGCAAGTCCACTATCTAAACTTGGGCCAAGGCCCTGACTTTAGCCAGATATTATTTGATTTAAACGATCACATGGATGATGTAGAGCAATGGCAGATTGATGCTAAACTTACTGATGATAATCGTTTTCTGTTAGTTACTGCAAAGCATCTGATCGATACATCAGACCAAATCTGGGTCTTGCCAATTACTGAATCAGGTGAAATTCAATCAGCCATAAGCATGGCAAGAAACACCCGCGCAAGTCTTAAATTCGTGGGTAATATCAATGAGACATTTTATTTCCATACGAACCTGGTCGCTCCACGCTGGAGAATAATATCGATCAACTTAAATCAACCTTCGCGCCGCGATTGGAAAGAAGTCGTTTCACAACAAAATGAACTACTCATATCAGCTCAGCTTATCGATAACCAATGGTTATTACATTATCTTGATAATACCCAGCAAAAAGTCTATTTGTCTAAACTCAATGGCAGTGCGAAACAAGAGATCGAAGTTACTTCCAATAGTGATCTGATCATTCAGCGTCCCAAAGCAATGATTAATCGGCAACTAAGCACTCTCGCTACCATCAATAGTTTCCAGCATCCGGCAAGAATTTTTACAATTGATACTAAAGCGAGACAACTGTCTAACAGCCTTTTGCCACTTGAGGAAACTTCAGACCTGGTATCCGAAACAGTATTCTATCGCTCATCTGATGGCAGTCGAATCCCTTTAACATTGACATATCACGAGGACATTTCTAAAGATGGTGACAATCCAACTTTATTGATCACTAACCAGGGATTTGGCCATATTCAACTGCCCTACTACTCTCCTGTTTTTACTGACTGGATATCTAAAGGAGGCGTTATTGCTATTGCTCATATTCGAGGTGGTGGTATCTATGGTGAAAGTTGGCGCCAATCCGTAAGTGGGCAAAAGCATGCAAGAGCAGTTGAGGATATTGTGGCCGCAGTAGACTGGCTTGCCAATAATGATTTCTCAAAAAGGCAATACATTGCAGCTTATGGTGAAGGATTTGCTGGGAGCTTGTTGATGGAGGCTGCTATTCACGCCCCCCAAAACTTCCGAGCATTGGTATTAAAAAATATAGAAGCTAATTACCTGAAGTACCTGGAAGAAAAGAGTCCATACTGGATGAAAGAGTTCATGCTCAATAGTGATCAGGCATCAACGGAGTGGTTTCTTGCCGTCAGTCCTTATCACAGGCTTACTAACAAGAGCTATCCCGCTGCACTGATCATAGATGATGGTAATGAAAGCGCTGTCAGTAACTTTAAAACATTAGCAAAGTGGCAGAATCTTCAGCTCTCGCCGCATCCGATTTTATTGCTGAATAGAGATATTGCTTCAGAGCTGAGTGATGAACAGGACTTTGAACTCATTACTCAAGAAGCAATAAACTACTTCCTGAGCAATGAGTTACGAGCCAGCAAATCGGAACAACAAACTCAACCTTAGAGCATGCCGTTCCTTGAAGCTAGCTCTTAAGTTTTGCTAGCTAACTAGCTAACTCGCTTAAGAATTCAGGCTTGTACTCCCTGAGCTCTTCTTCACAGGTAACCCCTTCTTTTTCAAGAAGCTCAAGAATAGGAAGGTAAATATCTTTAGTCATCGGTAAGATAATGCCTTTTCGATCTATTATGCCATCTGCAATGAGCTGACATGCAATTGCGGCAGGGTAACCGACTGTTTTAGACATTGCAGAATAACCACCCACTTGGCCAAACTCTTGTAAGGTTGAAGCAATATGGTAACGACTACCGTCAGCTTTTTCGATTTCAAATTTGTGCTGAAGTAGTACCATATCAACCTGGTCTTCATGATAATTTAATTTCTGCACGAGCAGGTTACAAAATGCATCAATCGGGCCTGCAAAATCACCAGTAGCTTTCTCTGAGAAACAACCTATCCAGCCCAAACCACGCCATGCTGACTCAGAAACCCTGGTTTTAAGTGCGTCAAAGTTATCAACGCCGTTTATCTGGCAAACATAATCGGTCCAAATAGTATTACCAGTTGGCACTTCTGACTCAGCATCCAACAGACTCAGATCTTTGGCTGCTTGAATGATCTCGCAAAAACCAGAATAACGGAATGTGCCACGAATAATATTTTCTGCTTCAGGAATTCCATAGATTTCCTGATAACCCGTTGAATCACGGTTTGGATACCCTTCCAGGTTTAAACCATTTGCCTGCAAAGGTTTAGCCCATTTAAGAAGTTCTTTTGCGACAACACGTTCAACCTTACCATTATGCAAAAATAGCGCATCATTAAGTAACGCCAACAAGACACCTTTTGGCGCCCACGAGAATTTATAGCCAAGAGGATTGTCATTGGCTTCAGGTGAAGGCAAACCACCACACCAAGATACGAAGCTTATGACCTTTTCATTATCAGCATGTGCCTGATCAATAATTTTCATCGCGCTTAAGTGATCAATACCTGGGTCTAAACCGATTTCATTCAAAATAGTGACACCAGCATCCAGGGCATCCTGTTTCAGCTCGCGCATTGCTGGGGATTCATAACTGGCTGTCACCATATTTTTCCCCTGTGCGATGGCTGCTTTGGCTATCACCGCATGAAGAGTCGCAGGCACTAAACTAACAACCAGATCGTAGTCAGCTATTAATGGTTCAATTTGTGCTTGATTGGTAACATCAGCCTGCACCGCGTCCACACCAGGAAACTTATTTGCCAAAGCTTGTGCTTCTTCAAGAATATGGCTAACCACTGTTACTGTATTGTCAGAGCGACGTAATAAATATTCAACTAAAGGTTCGGCAACAAATCCTGCACCGAATACTAAAAACTTAGCCATGCTACTACCTTAACTTTTTAACTAATTGATACAATGGATTTAGCAGGGTTTGACCCAATAAGTAACTTCGGTCACCTGACCAGCCAGTTTCTTTGTTTGATAAATTTGCATTATCTTTAAATGGCATTTCCAAAGTCAGTGACAAACACTTAAATTCTTCTCCGACCCAAGCATTGGCAACCGTTAAGTTAGCCTTACCTGGCTCATCTTTGTCATAGCCAAATTCTGTTTGAAAATCAGGATTAACAGATTTCAAAATAGAACTAAACTCTTCTTCCAAATTCTTTAAACGCCCATCATAGCTTGGAATGCCTTCACAGCCGGCAACAAACACGTAAGGCAACCCCTCATCACCATGCAAATCTAAAAAGGCATCAACACCAATTTCCTTCATTTTATTGCGTACGTGATAAACCTCTGGGCTATTCTTGACACTTGGGCTTTGCCATTCACGGTTGAGGTTCGCTCCAGCAGCGTTAGAACGCAAATTACCACGAATACTGCCATCAACATTCATATTCGGCACTACATAAAAAACAGCGTCCTGTAGCAAGCTTTGCGCTAAAGCATCATCTTCATTCAATAAACGCTCAATCAAACCTTCGGCACACCATTCAGCCATCGTTTCACCCGGGTGTTGGCGCGCTGTTACCCAAATCTTACGCTCACGACTTTCATCACCGATAATCAACAAATCAATGTCATGACCATCTACCGTTTGGCCTAGAATATGATGCTGACAAAGTTCGGAATGTTGGGCTTGATGAATTAAACTTAAATGGCGTTGGTAAGAATATGGCTCAAAGTAAGCAAAGAAGATCGTGGGTTGTTCTAACTGATGTGAAAACGATAACAGTTTATTGTCATCAAATTGAGTATGAACACGGAACCAATATTCACCATCATAAGATGCTACAACTTGGTAGTCTTTCCAACCATCAACGTAAGAACACTCTTTAGCATTAATGATTTCAAAATTATAGGTTTTGCCAATCTCTCCATGCCCACGAAAATGAAACCATTGTTTAAATTCAGAGTTAGAATCATTTCTGATAGCTAGTTTTATTGCTTTACTGTCACTAGCATCAATCACCTCAATATTGCCACTATCAAATAAGCAATTGATATTCATTCATTTCTACCTTAGCTTGTCCAAAAAAACCACACTTAAAAAACGTATGACCCAAAATACTAGAAAGGGGCCATAGAGGCCCCTTTCACAAACGATGTAGAGAATTCTACATTTGTGGCGCAGGAATTGAAATAGGCAATGTAGTGTTAAATGACTCTTCAGGTAACTCCTCTGGCATTGCAGGGTATGGTACCGCATCAAATAAGGCACTCATTACCGCATCATCCAGGATTTTTTCACCAGAACTGGAAACCAAACTACCACCAACCAGCTCACCATCACGATCAACTTCAAGTTGGATGGTTACTTCGCCATGAGTACGTCCTTTTCGTGGATTCAGCAAGGCTGACTTACCATGACGACGCATAATTTCTTGAACCGGATATTGGAAAAAAGGAACATAATGTGAACGTATAGCCGCGTTATAACTGCTTCTCATTGCTGCGAGCTCTTCTTCTGTTGGGCCTGCGGGAACCTCTTCCACTATAGGCTGCTTAACCTCTTGCTTAGGCTCTGCTTTTTCCTCTGCCTGTTGTTGAGCCTGTTGTTGAGCTTGCTGCTGTTCACGCTCAGCAGCCAACTCAGCTTGACGTTCTCTCTCTTCTTCTTGACGTAGTTGCTCCTGAGCACGACGCTCTTCTTCCTGGCGGCGCTCTTCTGCTTCACGCTGTTTACGCTCTTCTTCTTCTTTGGCGGCCTGAGCAGCTTGATCAAACAAAGAAACCCGACTTGCTGAAGGATTTATAGAAGAAAACTTAGCTAACAAATCAGAATAATTAACGGCTGATTGACTACCCAAAATAGAATCTTTAAATTCGGAAGATGGTGGTCTTTCACCAATCCAAGTATTAAGCATTAGCGGGAAAATACCTTCATCGATAGTATTCACAACAGCACCATTAATCTGAATCAGTGTTCCCTGACCAGGAATAAAATCAATGTTAATCGTATCACCTGCAGCGAAATCCTGCCCCAATGTATCGGCCAGATCGCGAACACCTTTAGCGTTTTCAAGCACTAAAGAGGCTTCATTATTGTTTTTAATGCGTTCAATCCAAAAGCGTTTCAAACGGCGACCAGGTAATTCATCAGCCAGTACTTTAATTTGCATCCTCTTGATCATCGGAGAATTTAAAATTTCTTCTGGATCATCAGATTTACTACTTAAGTACAAGCCATTGAGGAACCACTCTTGACGTAGCTCGCTATGAACAGCAAGACCATTTAATTGTAGGTTTGAACCTTGAACGTTAACCTGCTCAGCAGCCTTAGCGAGGCCAGAACTACCTGAGAATGCTATAAACAGTAGTGTCGATAAGAATAATGTTACTTTTTTCATGATTTTACAGCCGTAATGCGTGAAAAGTTAATAAGCCAAATGATGCAACAACTGTGTCAAATTATATGACACAGTTCATACTGTAAGAGATTAGCAGTTAAATGCAAGCATGACAATAATTAACTAAGCACTTGATTTTACAGATTATTTATTTAGAGGTGGCACATTTGGCGTAAAACTGTGTTACTATCATGCCATACAAATCTAAAAATACTTTAGATATTTAAGGCAAAGCATTGACCTGACAGGCTAAATCAGGCAATTTAATGCTACTTTTACTGGGTGTACTCTTAAAACTATAAATCAATGTCGCAAACTATTTTACTTGTAGAAGATGATGACAAACTAGCTTCGTTAGTCGCAGAGTTTCTTGAAAGCAATGACTACCAAGTTCAAATTGAAGCTAATGGTTCTAAAGCCATCGATCTTATAATAGAACAACAGCCTCGAGCTGTTATCCTTGATGTCATGTTGCCTGGCGCTGATGGTCTAACAGTTTGCCGAACTGTCCGCCCACATTACAGCGGCCCAATCTTAATGCTAACCTCTATGAGCGATGATATTGATGAGGTTGCAGGCCTAGAAACAGGAGCTGATGACTATCTCTCCAAACCCGTTAAGTCACGCGTTTTGTTAGCTCACCTACGCGCTCTTCTTAGACGAGTTGAAGTTTCGGAAGCTATTGAAAACAGCACAGACTTTATCCACGCAGGTAAAGTTAAGATAAACCCACAAAATCGCACCGTAATTTCTGATGGTCAAGTGGTCCACCTCACTACAGCTGAGTATAACCTTTTGTGGTTACTAGCAGAGCGCTCCGGTGAAGTGGTCAGTCGTGAAGAGTTACATCGAAAAACATTCCGCCTAGAATATGATGGCACAGATCGAAGTATCGACTTACGAATTTCAAGACTTCGAAAAAAACTGGGCGATGATCCCAAACTGCCATACATCATTAAAACTATCCGCGGTGAAGGCTATTTACTGACCAAATGATCCGTAAAATATTTGCTCCACTACTAGTACTCATCGTAGCCAATATATTGGGTGGAACTTTCGTTTATTACGTTTATTTTCCATGGGTTTTTGATATCGGAGAGAAAGAAGTCAAAGACAACATTACATCCGATGCTCGTGAACTCAATTTCAGATTATCCATTCTAGATTATAATCACTCGCCACAGACTATCGCTCGAGCGGAATACGAGTTAGAAACTAAAATTACTTCTGAAAAACTATCAGATCTTAACCTTGATAAGAATATTAAAGACGAGCTCAAACAGAACCGGTATCTGGTCTATATGAATGGAGAGGACGGGCCTATTGGACTAGTAATTTTAAATGATAATGAGTCTATTCTGAAACTTGGGCCCTATGACGCACCCTATTTTTATGTCACAGTTAGAGACTGGTTGGTATATGCTTTTGTATTACTTCTATTGAATGGCTCCATCCTGTACGGACTGTATTATTTAAACCAAAGAAATCTGCGCCCTGCCAGTTATGCGTTAGATAAAGTCCAATTTGATGGGCTAGCTCTCAATAGACAAAACTATGCAGTGCAAGATTTAGCAACAAATATACCTAAACTAGTTGAGCACATTAATGACTTACGTAAAGAACACCAACAAAGCCTCTATAACCAGCGAGACTTGATGCATGCAGTTGCTCATGAGTTTCGAGGCCCTATGGCACGCCTTAGTTTTGCGCTAGACCTATTCAATGACAAAACATCAGATGCTCGTAAAGAAAAGTTAACCACAGATATGCACGATGCTTTAGATGAGCTAGATGCGCTGGTTCGTGAGGTATTGGGTTATTCAAGGTTAAAGCATGGCCAGCATCCCTTGCAGCTATCTGAATTCAATATTAAAGAACTAACCGAGGATGTGTGTGACAAGGTGAAGACTATCCATAACAACAAACAGTTTGTTATCTATAGTCAACCAAATCAGGGAAGCATGCTGTACGCCGATAAAAACTTAATTGAGCGAGCACTGATCAATCTGGTCAGAAATGCAGCCCGCTTCTCTATTTCAACCGTCCAAATCAATCTCACCCAATATAACGAGTCTATTGATATTCAAGTAGAAGATGATGGCCCTGGTATTCCTCCAGGTAAACGCAAAAGAATTTTTGAGCCATTTACGCGCCTCGACTTTAGTCGCAACAGGGACTCTGGTGGCGCAGGTTTGGGACTCGCCATAGCAAAAGGGATCATTTCACGTCATCACGGGAAAATTTGGGCAGAAGACAGTCGCGTTCTAAACGGCGCCCTGTTCACCATTTCCATGCCACTCAAACAACTTGATAACGCAGTGAGCAAAGATCAAAATCAAGAGAGTGATGTGTAATCTAATCAAGCTTTATCAGTTACGCTGTAGGCGTGCTAACCAATAGATTTTATGCAGATTCCGCCCTAATTGAAGAATTAAGACCAATCTCCTGCCAGCCAAACCCAGAGTCCTGTCCAGCAATTTTTAATCGCTCAACCGGCCAGCTTAACGTTTCAGCCAATAATGTACTGACCAGCTTTGGACAATTATTTTGCTCGCTTAGATGGGTGGCGATAACTAATTGTAGTGAGTCCCGATCCATCAGTTGCAAAAGCTCTATTGCCTGCCGGTTACTCATGTGCCCCATCCTACCGGCAACTCGCTGCTTCAATCGCTCTGGATATGAGCCATTCCACAACATCTCTTCATCATGATTACACTCGAGTAATATGCCGTGGCACGGTGTCAACTGCTCAACAATTTTCGGAGTGAAACATCCTAAATCTGTTAGTATCGCAAGCCGTAGCTCATCTTGAGTGAACAGGAACTGGCATGGCTCACGAGCATCATGAGGAACAGACAAAGGAGTCACGTCCAAACTCCCTATTGAAAAGGGTTGAAATCCCTCAATAAGGTTTAGCTCTGGTAAATTGCCACACTTTCCTGACAGCAAGCTACCTCTTGTTGACCATACCGGAATAGAAAACCGACGACTCAAGGCACCAACACCACTTATATGATCCTGATGTTCATGGGTCACTAAAATACCATCGATTTGATCCGGTTCTATGTTTAAGCGCGGGAGTCGTTTGAGAACTTCTTTGACAGTGAAGCCACAGTCAACCATGACAATAACTTCACCATTTGATACAAGAGTTGCATTGCCTTTACTTCCAGAACCCAACGATGCAACTTTTAAAGTGCTATTATTTTCCACGGCTTTTGAAGCTAGCTGCAAACTCCGGATAAATTTTTGTAACCAAATTGGAATCTAATAAGTTACCTTCTTCATCTTTAAAGGTCATACTAACGCCATAGGTTGTGGCTGCCAGATGAATCTGATAATCACCTGGCTCCATATCTACTTTAGCATTTGTTTCGTCATTACCCCATAACCAGGCCCAGAAGCCAGTTTCAGGCTCTTTAACATTAAAATAATAAATGCCAGCGGATTGGTCACGATCTGAAACTGATAAGTTTAAATCTTCTAACACACTTGGTAGGTGTTCCCAAATCGCGATTAGATCTCGTTCAGCAATTAAAGCTATCTGTCCTTGAGAGTTAGTGCCTAAGCTAACGTTAATCGTACCTTCCTCAAGAATACGCTCACGCGCCTCTTTAGTACGCTCCGTATCATAGAAACCTAAAAAGGCATTAAGGAACTGGCTGGCAACTGTTTTTGATGTATTCATGGTCACCCACTTATCATCAACCAGACGCTGGCTCTGTGTATTACGGGCCTGTACTGCAACTTCATTTGCATTCTGGCCTATAATTTCTAATGTCACCTTATGACGCTGACCATCAAGATTGTATGAGCCAATATATTGAGAGAAAATATCTTCATCCTCATCGCTAATCCAATCTGAACTGATTTGTTTTTCAGTTGATGAGATAACAGGAATATTTTTTTGCATCATAAAGCGGGAAACATAATTCATGAATGGGGTGTCTTGGTGGCGAACCCATACGGTAGGATGCGACTGCTCCGAATCTTCACGCACACCATCACCACCCACCAGCAGCAACTGCGGCGGGTCAAGACTCAATGCCTTACCTTTAGCATTACGATTGGTAATAATCACACCCTCAGGTACGCGATAGCGATCCTGAACCTCGATCTGTTTTACATTTGGCGGAACTTGTAATTCAAGGTCTTGCTGACTTTTCATGTAGCGGTCATCAATATCTTCAGTGCCATCTTTGGCTGAGAACCAGCTGCAAGAAGATACGGCGGCCAAAGAACTTATAATAATCAGTGTTTTATATTTATTTAATGTCGACATTCGCTTGTTCCAACGCTTGTAATACTTGTGAATGGTACTGTTCAGCTAATACAGTCAATGGCAATAAAATGGTCTCTTGGCACTTGCCCATTTTCGCCAAAGCCCATTTAACCGGAATCGGATTGGCCTCTATAAACAAATCCTGATGTAAAGCTGACAGTTTTTCATTAATAACAGTGGCTTGCTTCCATTGTTCTGCTTTGGCCAGCTCACACATTTTACTCATCAGTGCAGGAGCGGCGTTCGCGGTAACAGAAATCACTCCATGACCACCCAACTTCATAAACTCCAAAGCTGTAGCATCATCACCACTTAACAGGGTGATTGGAGTATTGCACAGCCGATTTAGTTCCTCAACGCGGGATAAATCGCCCGTTGCCTCTTTTATCGCAACAATATTTTCAATATCTGCAAGGCGAGCAACTGTCTCAGGTAGCAAATCACACGCCGTGCGCCCCGGGACATTATAGAGGACAATTGGTAGCTTAGTGTTCTCAGCAACTGCTTTGTAGTGCTGATACAGCCCTTCTTGACTGGGTTTGCAATAATAAGGTGTCGCCACCAAAGCCGCATCCACACCCATAGCTTCAGCCTGCTGAGTAAGGGCAATGGTTTGCTTGGTACTGATTGAGCCAGTTCCAGCTATCACAGGAACACGACCGGCAACCTGTTTAACGGTCAAGCTAATCGCTGCATCATAATCTTTGCTGTCGACCGTCGCTGACTCACCTGTAGTGCCCATAATGACAATACCATCAGTACCTTCATTAATATGCCACTCGATAAGCTCTTTCAATGCATTTTCATCAAGAGAGCCATCCGCCTGCAAGGGACTGACAATCGCTACAATGCTACCTGAAAACATGAATTAATCCTTAAGGCTCGGCCTTGTTTGCGGGCTATGTTAGCCAGCGAGGCCAGTAAAAACAAGCAAAATCACAAAAAAGCCGGGATTGCTTGCGACAATTTTTTTTCTGACGTAAAGTGATAATGAAAACGAAAAAAAAGACTCCAGCAACATAACTTTAAAGGAGGCTGATTTGAGCCAACCACAGCTTAATAAAAAAGCACCTAACTTTAAACTCCCCGCCACCGGCGACCAAACTCTTTCACTCGCCGATTTCAAAGGCAAAAACCTCGTCATCTACTTCTACCCTAAAGACAACACCCCAGGGTGCACCACCGAAGGCCAGGATTTTCGCGATCATTACAAGCAGTTTCAAAAACACAACACTGACATTCTTGGCGTATCTCGCGATAGCGTCAGAACTCATGAAAACTTTCGTAAAAAGCATGAGTTCCCCTTTGATTTATTGTCTGATGCTGACGAAGAAATGTGCAAAGCCTTTGATGTTATTAAACTGAAGAAACTCTATGGGCGTGAATATATGGGTATTGAGCGCAGCACCTTCTTAATTGATTCACAAGGCAAACTGAAACAAGAATGGAGGAAAGTTAAAGTCAAAGGCCATGTAGAAGAAGTATTAGAAACCGTTAAAGCACTATAATAAACCACTTAAGAGGTGCCTCATGGTAAAAAACAATCTAGACGGAAGACGTCTATTCGTATTGGACACCAATGTATTGATGCACGACCCAACGGCTCTATTCCGCTTTGAAGAGCATGATATTTTAATCCCAATGGTTGTTCTTGAAGAACTTGATGCTGGAAAGAAAGGTGTTTCAGAAGTAGCTCGTAATGTTCGGCAAGTTACCCGCTATCTAGATGATCTACTCTCCGCTGCCGAAGAAGGTGAGGATCCGATGGTCGAAGGTATCCACATTGGACTCATCCCACAAATCCAGGATCGCAACAAACACGGCAAGATTTATTTTCAAACCAAAGAGCACATCGACAGGCTTCCCGACTCGCTTCCAAGTAGCAAAGCTGATAACACCATTCTTAATGTAGCGCTGGCGCTGCAAGCTCGAGATGATGATCGCACCGTCACTCTGGTATCCAAAGACATTAACCTGCGCATCAAAGCCAATATCGTTGGTGTACATGCCGAGGATTACTTCAATGACAAGGTGCTGGACGATGTAGAACAGCTTTATACCGGCTATTACGAGCTACCCGAAAATTTCTGGGATACTCACAGTCGTGATATCGACTCCTGGCAAGAAGAAGGTAAAACCTTCTATCAAATTAAAGGCCCTCTAGTCTCGGAATGGTCTCTCAACCAATGCCTGTTTCAGCCCCAGGATAACTTCGAAGCCATTGTCCGCTCCGTTGAAGACAAAGATGATCAGCCTATGGCAACCATTGAGTTACTGGCTGACTACCGTAACGACAGCCATAATATCTGGGGCATCACTGCCCGCAACCGCGAACAAAGTTATGCGCTCAATCTATTGATGGATCCAGACGTTGACTTTGTCACGCTACAAGGCCCAGCTGGTACGGGCAAGACACTATTAGCCCTTGCTGCTGCTTTAGAACAAACCATTGAGCTAAAGCGCTACAAGGAAATCATTGTGACTCGGGTAACCGTTTCAGTAGGCGAAGACATCGGTTTCCTACCGGGAACCGAAGAGGAAAAGATGACCCCCTGGATGGGCGCTTTAATGGATAACCTTGAGGTGCTCTCGCCTTCCGATAATGATGAATGGGGAACAGCTGTTACCCATGACCTCTTGAGAAAGTGGATCAAAGTCCGCTCTTTAAACTTCATGCGAGGCAGAACCTTCCTCAATAAATTCATTATCATTGATGAAGCACAGAACCTGACTTCGAAACAGATGAAGACCCTCATCACCCGCGCAGGTCCAGGCACCAAAGTTGTCTGTATGGGTAACGTGGCGCAAATCGACACCCCTTACTTGTCGGAAACAACCTCGGGTATCACCTTCGTCGTTGACCGCTTCAAAAACTGGCCACACTCAGGGCACATGACACTCAAACGTGGCGAGCGCTCGCGTTTGGCCGATTACGCCTCAGAGCTCTTATAAAGAGATAATCTCTAAACCAAAAAGCCTCGTCATTGCACGAGGCTTTTTGTTAAGCGCCAGTGTGCCAGTGTCAAGTTTTCTGCTCATACACTGGCTGTAACACTTTACAATAAAAATTCACAGGTGATATTACATTCTCATTACCACCGCTTCACAAAGGTTTATTAGCCTTATATTTCAATTGCTTAGCGAATAACAAAAAGAAACATCTCAGCACTATTCTTGGAGTTTTCACCTCAAAATAAACACTCCTTACTGTCAGTTCGTAACCTTCCCTTTTCCCCTGATTGACTTAGCAAAAATCGTGGCGTAAAACTCTTCGCATACAACTGGCAAAACTGTTGCCGCATCTAATAATAGGAGAAAGGAAGGAATGAACCCCTTAAAATCAATAACAACTGCATGGGGAAGTGCTCTGTTGCTGGGCTTGACGGCTTGCGCCAGCGTACCTGAGAAAGAAAGCTCAACTACAATAGAAGCTAGCGCCTTTCAGGCGGTTCTAGAAAAAACTTATCAAACAGATGCTCCCGGAGCAACCGTGGTGGTTTCCAGAGATGGCAAAGTCATTTTCTCTGAAGCCTACGGTATGGCGGATCTTGAGATGGGGGTTGGTATGAGCGAAGAGCATACTCTACGTATTGCCTCAGTTACCAAACAATACGCCGCCGCCGCAATACTCTTGCTAGCCGAAGAGGGAAAACTTTCACTGGACGATCCATTAACCCGTTTTCTACCAGATTTTCCCGCGGATGACGTCACCATTCATCATCTGCTCAATCACACCTCCGGTATTGCCAGCTACACCAGCATCCCAGGTTACTTCACCGATGAGCGTATTCGTCGTGAAGTAAGTACGGATGAGCTGATCGCTGTATTTGCCGACATAGAAGATGACTTTGCTCCGGGTGAAAGCTGGCGCTATAACAATTCAGGCTACGTATTACTCGGCGCGATTATTGAAAAAGTTAGCGGCCAAACTTGGAATGCCTACATTCAAGAAAGGCTTCTAAAACCTGCCGGAATTGAACACACAGGTTATTACCCTGATGAACAAGTTTTGGCTGGACGTGCTCGCGGATATCAGATGGCTGACAACAAGCCCGTCAATGCGCCGTGGATAAGTATGACCCAACCCCATGCGGCTGGTGCCCTTTCGTCGACAGCGCTGGACGTCGATCGCTGGCAACGTGCCTTACATGGCGGCAAAATTATCTCCCAAGAAATGCTGGAGAAAATGTATAGCCCGGACGAAGCCGCAAGTGAGGCCGGATACGGTTATGGACTGATGCGCGGAAGCCTGCACGAACAACTCATGCTTCATCATGGTGGCGGCATTCATGGTTTTAATACTCACGCACTCTGGTTGCCTGAAGAAAAACTGTCCGTCGTTGTGTTAAGTAATTATGCCGGTTTAGAGCCACGCCCAGGGGATGTTGCCCAACGCCTTGCCGCTCTGGCCATTAATAAGCCCTTCCCCATTGAGCTTCCTACCGTCCAGCTCTCGGATGTTGCGCTGAAGGAAGTGATCGGTGTCTACCAAATTAACGAGAACACGACTCGTAGCTTGCGCGTGGTAGATGGAGAGATCATCAGTCAACGCGATAGTGGCGCAGAATTCAAAGTACGCCCTGTGGGTGATGATCGCTTCGTCTTCTTAAACTCCCTGAGTTCATTCCAGCTCAAGCGTGATGGCCAGGGCAAAGTAACGGGGCTTGATTTCTATCAGGGCGGCGAATCTAATCCAGAATATGCTGAGAAGATCAGCGACACTGTTGAAGTGCTAATGGAAGTTGAACTGTCTCCGACACAGATGGAACGACTGGTTGGAGATTATCAAATCCAACCCAATTTTATCCTCAGCATCCGTCGTGGTGAAAAAGGCCTAACCGGTCAAGCTACCGGCCAGCCAGCCATAGATTTTATCGCCTACAGTGAAAATATGCTTCACAACAAGCAAATTGGCGCCAAGCTAGAATTTGATTTGGAAGAAGACCAACCGGCTAGCGGTTTAACCCTCCATCAAGGCGGACAGAAAATACCAGCGCCTCGAGTGAATGATTAATCAGGTTGCTTGTTTATAATTCTTCTAACAAGCTACCAAATGAAAAAGCCTCGTAATATTACGAGGCTTTTTCATTTCTAACTCAATTCCTGATTAAGACTCTTCCGTAGGCTCTGGTGAGCCAAGCACTTTTTGTTCACCGAGCTCCTCTTTTTGCTTTTCTTTTTCCAGTTGGATTTTATGGTCTTTCAATGCAGATAAAACAGCATTGACCAGTATCGCTAGCGGAATGGCGAAGAAGACACCCCAGAAGCCCCACAAGCCGCCGAACAGGAGAATTGACCCTATAATGGCCACTGGATGTAAATTGACCGCTTCAGAGAAAATGAGTGGTACTAATAAATTACCATCCAGAATTTGGATAATCAGGTATACCACTATCAGTATGTAGAAGTCGTGAGTAAAACCCCACTGGAAAAAGGCAATCAACGCCACCGGAATGGTGACCAGTGCGGCCCCGATGTAGGGGATTAAAACGGAAAGCCCCACACAGACGCCCAGTAGTAGAGCGTAGTTTAGACCCATGATCAGGAAAGCGATGTAAGAAGCGGTACCGACGATGACAATTTCAAGCACTTTACCACGAATATAATTACCAATTTGCTGATTTACCTCACTCCACACGGCCTCGGCCAGGTGCCGCTCCTGTGGTAACCATTGGGTACACCAGCTGATGATCTGTCTGCGGTCTTTAAGGAAGAAAAAGACCAGCAATGGCACTAAAATGATATAGACCATTACCGTCGCCACACTCATTAAAGAACTTACAGAGGCACTTAAAATTGCCTCTCCCCACTTTGCTAGCTCGCTATTCAAGTTTGCGAAAAAAGCGCTAACTTGCTCGGTACTGACAAAGTTGGGATATTTTTCAGGAAGCTCGAGAATACTCTCTCGTACCTTTGTCATAATATTAGGAAGTTCAGCCACCAGCTTGGCTCCCTGCTCCCAGACCAAAGGAATCAAGCCAAAAACGACAATTAGAACGAGTCCAATAAACCCGGCAAATACGAGTAGCACCGCCCAAATTCGTGGTACTCCCTTCCTTCGCAGTACAGAAACCACAGACTCAAGTAGATACGCAAAGACCAACGCCCACAAAATTGGAGCAAGGATGTCGCCAACCGTTAGAATGATAAAAAAGCCCACAATCAGCAACATACTCAGTACTATGGTTGCCGGGCTTGAAAAATTACGCTTAAACCAACGAGTAAAAATCGTAGTCATTGTTTATCCACTATTTTTTGTCAACTTGCAGTCGCTAACTACTATGACACATGATACACAGTTCGAGATTGAACTTTTACCACACAAGTCCCATCATATACAGTAACCCGCTTACGATTTTACTATCGAACCATTAATTTATGACAATATTGCTCAAGCCGCTACCCTACAAACGACAACTCTCTAGGTTTAAGACCTCACTTTGTCTAAGCCTTATACTCACTTTAGGTTTGTCGACCACATTTGCTGCATCTAACGACCTCCCGAAGTTGGGCGAAACAGCTGGTTCCACTTTATCAGTCGCAGAAGAGCAAATGATCGGCGATCAAATTATGAGTCAAATCCGCCACAGTCAATTCCTGATGCAAGATCCTTTGGTAACAGACTATATTCAGCAACTCGGTCATAAATTAGTAGCTGCTAACCCAGATGCCTTAGGCCGTCTCTTTCAGTTCTTCGTAATACAAGAAGACTCCATCAACGCATTTGCTTTACCCGGCGGTTACATTGGTATCCACTCAGGATTAGTTACTGCATCAAAGAGCGAAAGCGAGCTTGCTTCAGTATTAGGGCATGAGGTAGCGCACGTTACACAGCGTCATTTAGCTCGACGTTTAGAGCAACAAGATAAAATTTCAATTCCCACAATTTTGGGTGTGATAGCTTCAGTCATAGTTGCGACCCAGGATCCTGAAGCAGGCATGGCCGGTGTCGCCGCAACTCAGGCTGCAGCAAATCAAAGCATAATTACTCATACACGGGATAACGAAAAAGAAGCGGATCGAATCGGCATCACTATGTTGTCCAGCGCTGGCTTTGATGTGCGCGCCGCCGCTGATTTTTTTGAAACCATGCAGCAAGTCAGTCGTTATACCCTAAAGCCACCTGAAATTTTATTGACTCACCCGCTATCCAGAAACCGTATTGCTGCAGCTCGAGAGCGCGCGGAACTCTACCCTCATATTGACCATAAGAACTCGGTCGACTACCACCTGGTCAAAGCAAGAATTAAGAGTATAGAGTTGGCCAATAATAATGACAGCTTCAGAGTGCTTCAAAGAAAGCATCAGGCGCAACAGTTAAACTCTATTGAAGAGCGCTATCTTTACGCTGAGTTATTGAAGAAAAATGGTAAAACTCAAGAAGCAATAGAGGTTCTTCAGTCGCTATACAATATCTACCCAGATAACCACCTATTATTATTTAGCTTGGCCGAAACACACAGAGCGAATAATAGCGGAGCTGCAGTATTACCCGAGTTACAGAAACAACTGGAGAAGACTCCAGGTTCAACCAAGTTAATACTAGCTACAGCCCAAGTTTATCTCGATAATAAACAAGCCGAGGATGCAGAAAAGTTACTCTTGCGCTATGCGGACGTTAACCGCTACAACCCGAATTATCTATATTTGCTTGCGGAAACCCAGGCTCAGGCTGGCCATACACCAGAAATGCATGAAACCACAGGCCAATATCTTCTGTTATTAGGAGATTTACGGACTGCAAAAAAACACTTTGAGCTTGCTTTGAACGGAACATCCGAAGATCCCTATGCACAAACTCGCATTCAGGCACGACTAGATGATGTCAACTTTCGGATTCGTGAGTTTTTAGCCGAAAACTCCAGACGCTCCAGGTTTAGCCTCAACTAGAAAGTTTTATCTTTAACCCTAATAAAGATAGGCTAATGGTTTACTGAGCCGTTTTTATCTTTTCTATTAACTCGATAATCTTGTGTCGGTCAACTTTTCCGAGCAGAGGTCCCATGACTTCGCCCTTTGGTGTAACAATATAGCTGGCAGGCAAGCTTTGGGGGCGCTCCATTGGGAGGAAAGGCATTGGTTCAGTGGCGACAACAGGGTACTGAATATCCAGCTTATCGGTAAGAGCAATAAGTTCTTCATTTGGTAACCTGTCAAAGCTTACACCAAGAACTTGAATATTTCCGTTCTCCTGCGCTAGTAAGTTTAACTCTGGGATTTCTTCCAAACAGGGCGGACACCATTCGGCCCAAAAGTTGACAACTAGCCAACTTCCTTCATAGTCAGACAGATTCTTTTGTTCACCGCTCAATAAAGAAAACTCTTTGCTAGTGTCGCATGACACCACAAGCAGGAGCAGGAAGGCTGAAAGAATAAAGCGCAAACACAAATGTCTCATAATAATCATTTATAAATCATTAGGTTAGAAAGGTTAAATTGAATAGAATGGTGGAAATGCCACGAACTTTCGTGCATATTATACTGAGTGGACACGACAAATAATAGAACTAAAAACTGATAGGCGCTATTAATGACAGAATTAAAGCTCACATATCCTTCTTTGCAAGCCGGTCAGGAATTCATGCTGGATACAGCACCTGCAGCTATTAATGCCTGGTTGGAGCGTTTAGCCTTTTCTAATATTGATAATGCAATCGCTGAAATATATAAAGTTGCCAAAACCTTAAACCGCTGCCAACAAAAAACATCGCATCGAGAAGCTAACTTCCTGACCTTAAGCAAAGGTTACCTACAAATTAGCAAGCATCTACGCGAACATAACGATCGCCGCACCATAAAAGTCAGCCACGCCCAACTTAAAGCCCTCCACGCCTTAAGCAGTGAAATGGCTTTTGCCTTTAAACGAATAGTGGACGACTTAACGGCACAAAAATTTATCCTAAAGAAAAATACGAGATTAGCCAAGGTCATTAACTTTGCTCAACATTATCTTGGCTTGATGCTCATAGAGCATTATCAATTGCACACTCCAGTGCCAGCCTACTTGTGGCATGAGCTGCATATGCTGTATGAGTTCGCAGAGGAACGAAAATTACACCGCATAAAATCAGACAAGCTTGAAGATGCCTTAGAACCTTTACCGACAATTGAAGAGACTTATATTCGAAGTTGCTTGATGGCAATAATTGACCCTTATCATTTAGGCGATAACCTACATTGGCATTTATTCAAATACTTTTCACATTGGGGTAATAAAGTAGCCCTTGATAGCAATCTCCAGCACTTCAGCGAGAGCCGATGCTTTATCATTAATTTAAATGAGGGCAAGAAACCTCTATTTATTCAAAAAGACACTGAGTACGAAGACTCAGGTCATTTGCGACTGTTGTTGACCAATCAATTGCTAGACGTAGTTGAACAACAAATGTTGAAGCTAGAAGCCAGCCAGGAATTACCAAAGCCAGCTTTTTACCGAGCAATTGACACAAAATTAGCGACCAAGCTTTTACATCGAGTTTTCACTTATTGCGACCAGCATCTAAAGCGTCAATCAACACGATATCCGATGATGGGCCATGTCAGTATTGTCTGGGGCTCGGTGGCTATACACAAGATTCTCTCATCGAAGAGCAAACTAACTATCAATGAGCACTTAGGCTACCAAATTAAAGAACTGCTAGGAAATGACTACAAAACCGGTATTAACTGGCAGACGGTCAACTATAGCGAAGGCGGTATATGTATTCGGCATAACAAGGAGCAAGTTGCACAATTGCCGGTTGGAAGCATTGCTTTAATCAGGATTGATAACAATCATGAAGAACCTGATCGCTGGCAATTAGCGATCAGTCGCTGGCAAAATATTGACCATGCACGCGGAACAACTATAGGCGTCGAGTATCTGCGTGGTGAGCCAGAACTTAATTACTACCTCACCAAAACTAAAGACGATGAAATAGTAAAACATCCAGTTATAACACTGAAACAGAGCGGTGACTTTCCATCAGTTATGATAGCGTCACGCAGCTTAATTGGCGGTCAGAAGTTATTACAAATTGAAATCGCTGGGAAGCACTACCCGAGCTATGTGACGCATATTCTTGAAAGTAGCTCACAGCTAGCTGTTTACGGAATTCGTAGAGACTAACTCAACATCAAGCGCTTTTGCCATCTCCAGATTTGCCTGCTCAATCGGTGTGCTGAAGCTATCATTTTTCTCGTCTGACAACGCTTGATTATTATTGGGCAAACGCCAATTGCCACGACGATAAACCTCTTCGATGGTTAATGAATGACCTGTTAGCTTTAAGCAATATTGCTCGCCTTCAAGTTTGGCTAAAAAATTAAGCCTTAATAACTGCTCCAGATACCCTCGCAGTGTCTGCTCATGTAAATAACTGAACTTACTCTTAAGCTGCTCCAACGAAAGAGAGCTCTCTTTGTCCTGGGCCTGAATAAAAAATTGCAAAATCTTAAGTACAGAAATAAACTCATGCTCATGCTTCTCGCTTTCAACTTCAAACCGATGAAGCCCAAAGCAAACTATTACCCCTAGCAATAGAATTGACCAGGAAAGATAGACCCAAAGGAAGAAGATTGGGATGGCTGTGATCGCACCATAAATAAGTTCATAACTGGAAAACTTAGTAACGAAGATAGCGAAGCCATATTTTGCAGCTTCAAACAGTATTGCCGTAATTACTGCCGCGATAAGGGCTTTATAAAACCTGACCTGAGTATAGGGAACCACCATATACAAGGCCGAAAAAGCTAGTACGATTAGAATAAAAGGCAAACCAAAAGTCAGTATTCCGCTGAGATCTGAAACAATCGGCAATGTCGCAAAATACGATGATGCAGCGAGGCTAGCAGCTATTAAAATGGGCGCCATGGTTAGCATTGCCCAATAAGCAAGAATTTTGTGGATGCCTTTACGTTGGGTAGGCGTTTCCCACAATGCATTAATCGAACGGTCAATTGAGCGCATTAACAATAGCGAAGTGACTATCAAAAAACCAAGACCAATCGCCGATAAGTTTTTAGATTTAGAAACGTATTCATTAAGGTGTTCTTGAACCGCCAAACCGGTTTCAGGCATTAGATTATCAAAAATAAGAGCCTGAACCTGCGTATTAACACCTTCAAAGGAAGGAAAAACCGCCATTAGACTGACTGCAACCGTCATTAATGGCACTAACGCCAACATATTGCTGAGCGTCAACTCAGCCGCCATGGCGCTGGTTTGCTTTTGATTAAACTGGATAAAAACAAATTTAATAAAGGCTTTTAACCACTTCCATCTTTTTTCCATGCTCATTTATGCCTAAAATAGCCCTACGTTTGAATAAATTACATCATATTATGAGTGAAATTAACATCTTACATAATCCACGCTGCTCAAAATCGCGTCAAACACTGGCTCTTTTGCAAGAAAACGGAGTCGAGCCTAACGTTATCGAGTATTTAAAGACCCCACCAAGCAAAACCAAGCTTAAGCAAATCGTAAAATTATTAGGTGTTTCACCGCGCGATATCATTCGCACTAAGGAAGCTGAATATAAAGAAGCTGGTTTGGACAACCCTGACTTGACCAAAGAGCAAATCATTGAGCTTATGGTTAGCAATCCAAAAGTCATTGAGCGCCCTATCGTTTTCTCTAATGACAAAGCAGCGGTAGGTCGTCCACCTGAAAACGTGTTAGCCGTTCTTAAGTAAAAAAGTGCTAAATAAAGGCTCCAAGTGAAAATAGCCCAATAACAAGGAATAATTTTGCAGCAAATCCTGATTTTGTATTATTCGCGCCATGGCCATACCCGCCAGATGGCGCGCCTTATTTCTCGTGGTGTAGAAACAGTCGATGGGTGCGAAGCCTTATTAAGAACTGTGCCGGCGGTTACTAGCGCTGAGCAATCTTCTTCCGATATCAGCTCAGAAGAAGCTAGTGACCCGTTTGTGACTCTGGATGAGCTTAAAGGTTGTGATGGGCTGATTCTAGGTAGTCCTACTCGTTTTGGTCACATGGCTTCACCATTAAAGTATTTCCTGGAAACCACTTCAGCTATCTGGATGTCAGGTGCCCTGGCAGGTAAGCCAGCGGGAGTTTTTACTTCAACGGGAACTTTACATGGTGGACAAGAAGCGACACTCTTGAGCATGATGCTACCTTTATTACATCATGGCATGTTAATTACGGGGTTGCCCTACTCTGAAACCGAGCTGATCCATACTGAAACTGGTGGCACACCTTACGGTCCATCCCATACCGCAGGAAGTGATAATGATAAGCTTATGAGCGAGTCAGAGAAAAAACTGTGCATTGCCCAAGGTAAACGAATTGCGGGCTTAAGCAAACAACTGGCAAAATAATCAGCCACTCTTAAAGTAAGGTAATAAAGTTCCATGCAAAATGATTTGAATCCACATCTTCTCAGCGCCAGTCGCTACCGCTTAATCGGGCTCGCAGTATACTTAGCGGTCCTAATTATGATGCCTTTCTTTATTGTTAAAAATCATGAGAACCAAGCATTAGTCTATTTTTCATTAGCGATTTGGTGGGCACCGTTGCTGATTGCGGTTCCGGGACTGTTTAAAGGCAAGACTTACACTTACGGCTGGACCGGTTTTATTATTTTACTGCCCTTCTTTTATGCCTTTTTCTACATTATTGAACCAGAGAAGTTCCAATGGTCACTCATCATAACCGTACTCTGTGTTATCTATTTTTTCGCTTCAGTTTTGTACGTCAAGAAAAATGCATTGGGGCACGGTGTAAAGACCAATAAAGATGCTAAAAAAGCAAAAGGGCTGGAATAAACCAACCCTTTTCATTTGTTAAACACCAATGCAAAGAGCTAAACATTAAATAAATCTTTGTAAGCTCTGAATCGCAGATAGTGATCGCACAATACTAAAGCCGCCATCGCTTCAACAATCGGTACAGCTCGTGGCAACACACAAGGATCGTGGCGCCCTCTGCCATGAAACACCGTTGCCTCACCTTCAAGGTTTACCGTTTCTTGCTCTTTAATGATAGTTGGGGTTGGTTTAAAGGCCACCCTGAACACAATCGGCATGCCATTGGAAATTCCGCCTAAGACTCCGCCTGAATTATTGGTTCGAGTTTTCACTTCGCCATCTTGATTAATAAAGACATCATTGTGAGTTGTGCCACTTAGCAAAGTCCCAGCAAAACCGGAACCAATTTCAAAAGCCTTTGACGCATTGATCGCCAGCATGGATTTCGCCAAATCAGCTTCCAGTTTATCGAACACTGGCTCACCTAATCCCACAGGAACAGATTTAATTCGACATTCAACAATACCACCCAGCGAATCACCGCTTTTGCGAGCTTGCTCAATCTTAGCAATCATCTGCTCAGCCAGTTTTAAATCAGGGCAACGCACAGGTGTCTGTTCAATTAAGCTTGCATCCACCGCCTCAGAATCGAGTGTCATAGTCAAATCTTGTACACTTTTGACGTAAGCCACAATCTCGGTTCCAAGCGCCTGTTCAAGCACTTTACGCGCAATGGCTCCAGCTGCCACATGCCCAGCGGTAATCCGCGCCGAGCTACGGCCACCACCTGCTACATCACGTATACCGTATTTTTTCTGGTAGGTGTAATCTGCATGACTCGGCCTGAAAATGGACCCAAGCTCTGAATAGTCTTTACTGCGTTGATCCTGGTTGGGAATTAACAAGCTGATGGGCGTACCGGTAGTCATGCCATTAACGACACCAGACATAATCTGCACCTGATCCGACTCATCGCGGCGGGTGGTAATTGAGCTTTGCCCAGGACGTCGGCGATCAAGGAAAACCTGTATATCCTCCTCAGACAGTTTCAAACCTGCTGGGCAGCCCTCAACGACAGCGCCAATCGCTTTGCCATGAGACTCACCCCAATTGGTCACTCTGAATAAAGTTCCGAAACTATCGCCTGCCATAAGGATTTCCTAATACTTTAATGTTCTGCTGAGACTGTCTCTGAAACTCTTTCTAAGACAAGTTCAGTCACCATACCAATCTGTTCAAGATACTGCCAATAGTCTGGGAAGGACTTGGCAACTGCTTCCGATGACTCGATCGTCAGACCCTTTAACTTGATCCCTATTAAAGCCAGGCTCATAGCCAGACGGTGATCATGACAGCTGGAAACTTTGTCTGCTATTAGTTGTTTACCGCCACGAATGGTAATACTCGATTCATCATACTCACAATCTGCGCCTAGCTTTTTCAGTTGCTCGCATAAATCGACAATTCGATTAGACTCTTTAAAAGCTAAATGGGCAATGTTAGTAATACGGGTTTCGCCTTGGGCAAAACAAGCCAGAGCGGCTAAGGTTGGCACCACATCCGGCATATTACCCATATCCACGTCGATGCCCTGCAGTGGTGAGTCATATTCAACCTTTAGATCATCCTGCTTAAGGTAAACTTTGGCGCCCATACGTTCCAGAACTTGCGGGAACTTTGATTCGCCTTGCGGAGAATCAAAATGATAATTAAGAACAGTGCAACTTGATTCAGCCAACAAGCCAGCGGCCAAAAAGTAACTGCTACTGACCACATCACCAGCAACATGAATATCTTTCGCAACTAAAGCTTGCTGACCGGGTATAAAAAATTCACGGCAATTGATTCGCTTTACTTCCCCACCGAACAACTCTATAGCTCGCAAGGTTAATTCGACGTAACTTTCCGATACAGCGTCTGAGCTCAAATGAATTAAGGTATCTTTTTCAGCCTTTAAACAGGCAATCAAAAGACCACTCAAAAACTGACTACTACGTGAAGCATCCAACTCACAAGAGCCACCAGTGATTGGCCCTGAAATTTTAATTGGTAAAAAGCCCTTTTCACTCTCTATACTGACGCCAAGAGTTTCAAGGCTGGCAACACTTTCCTGCATCGGGCGTGACCGCATCTGCTGGCTTCCAGTAATCGTGATCTGGTGCCCGACTGAGGAATAAAACAGTCCTGTCAGAGCCGTAATAAATCGCGCTAAGGTTCCACTATCATGACAATCAATAACGACGTCATCAGCCAGCTCAAAGCTTTCAATACCTTTAATCTCAACGCTGGTTTGGTCAAGCCACTCAACTTTAGCACCTAGCGCCTGAATAGCACCCAATGCCGCGAGTATATCGTCATTGCGGGGAACATTGCTAAGCCGGGTTGTTCCATCACTGATGGCGGCCAATACCACATAACGGTTGGCCAGATACTTACTACCGGGCAACCTTAATTCGAATGGTTTTATCGCACTTGAAACTATGATTCGGTCAGTCAAAAGATATTGTCACTCTCTTAGTATTGGATAAACAAACCTAATTTAATCTTGAGGTTGCAGCTCATCCAGTAATTCAGATAACAGCTCAACATCGCGATCGGCTAAGCCATCGGCTTCCACAGCGTCTTCAACAAACAACGCAAATTCAGCAAACCATTCATCATCGGATAAATCGTCGGCAGGTATCAAATCCACCATCGGTATCAGATACCCAATTAAAAACAATTTCTCTTCTTCAACCTGCTGTTCCATTTCCAGCAGTTGTTGCTTGATTGTTTCTGCTATCGACATAGTGTGAGCCTTTTTCAATTGATTCAGTCATGTTGAGTTCATGACGTGCATTATGAGCCGCGTTAGACATAGTCTTAGCGTATTCCGACACTAAATCTAACATTTTATCCGGCGTATTATAATGCTCATTGATCAAGTTAACTATGGCTGAGCCGGTAATAATTCCATCAACACCTGCTTGAGCAGCCTTTAACACATGCTCTGGCTTGGAAATACCAAAGCCCTGCACTAAAGGCGGTGCTCCTAACCGCCTTAGATTATCGATCAGTTCAGTTCCTGTTTCCTGCTGGCTGTTATCAGCACCTGTAATTCCTTTACGACTAAGCACATAGGTATAACCCTGACTGTTGCTGGCGATAAGTTGCAAACTGGCCTGGCTGGCATCAGGAGGCGCAAGATAAACCGTTTCGATCTCATAGGTCTTGGCTGCTCCTGCAAATAAATTTCCCTCTTCAACAGGACAATCAGCAATCAGCACTGAGTCAACACCTGCTCTTTGAGCATCATGATAAAACTGCTCAATACCAGGGGCAAAGACCAGATTGGCATAAGTCAAAATCCCTATGGGTAAATCCGGGTATTTAGCTCGCACTTTAGCAATCAAATCAAAACCTCTCTGAACACTAAACCCATTGGCTAATGGCCTTAGACTCGCCGTTTGAATAACCGGACCATCGGCGACCGGATCAGAAAAGGCAAAACCCAGCTCCAGTGCATCAGCACCATTCTCTACTAGCCTATCGATGAGTTTTAAGGATAACGCTTCTGTTGGGTCCCCCAGCAGCATAAAGGGGATATAGGCCAATTTGTTATCGGCTTTTAATTGTTTAAATAATTGTTGGTAACGCATAGTCACTCTCTTTATCAAAATTGATGTGTTAGGCAGTCTCTTGCAAGATACTCATTACATGAGCTAAATCTTTATCGCCGCGCCCGGACAGGTTGACCAGAATATTGAGTGGCTCACTGGATTCAGCCGCTAACTTCTTGGCGTAGGCCAATGCGTGCGATGATTCAAGTGCCGGAATAATGCCTTCAGTTTTAGACAGTTCCTGAAAGGCTTTTAATGCTTCGTCATCAGTCACAGATACATATTCGGCGCGCCCTGATGTCATTAAGTGCACATGCTCAGGTCCGATGCCGGGATAATCGAGACCAGCAGAAACAGAGTGCGATTCTTGCACCTGTCCCTCGCCATCTTGCAATACATAAGTTCTTGAGCCATGCAAGATGCCCTCACGGCCTTTTAATAAGGTTGCGCCGTGTGCTTTGGTGTCGAGGCCCTTACCAGCTGGCTCAACACCAATTAATCGAACCTCCTCATCCTTAATGAAATCGGCAAAGATACCAATCGCGTTAGAGCCTCCACCGACACAGGCTACTACTGCATCGGGTAATTGCCCGATTAATTGCATCATTTGCTGTTTGGCTTCTTCGCCAATAATTTTCTGAAAAGTGCGTACCATTTTAGGAAAGGGTGCTGGACCCGCTACCGTCCCTAATAAGTAGTGTGTGGTTTCGTAACTGGATGCCCAATCACGTAAAGCTTCATTGATAGCATCCTTTAAGCTGGCACTACCATTATCAACTGGAATCACTTCGGCGCCCATAAGCTGCATTCTGAACACATTAGGAGCCTGGCGATCGCAATCCTTCTTACCCATATAGATGGTTGCCTTTAAACCCAGCAACGCACAAGCCAGTGCAGTTGCTACGCCATGCTGACCAGCGCCTGTTTCGGCAATGATTCGATGCTTGCCCATTTTTTTAGCCAACAAAGCCTGAGCCAAAACCTGATTGGTTTTATGAGCTCCGCCATGCAACAAATCTTCACGCTTAAGGAAAATTCGCGACTGATTAATGCGTGCATAAGAACTACACTCGGTCACTGGTGTTGGACGCCCGGCATATTCTTTAAGCAAGCGACTGAGTTCAGTTTGAAACTCATCATCAACCAAGGATGCTTCAAAAGCCTTATCCAGCTGTTGCAATGCAGGCATCAATAGTTGCGGGACAAACTGTCCTCCATACTGGCCAATATAGGTGCCATCAAACTCAAAGTTCGTAGCAGTGTTAATTGTTTGATTCATGATGAAATACCTCCAACAGCGACCGGGTTTAGATTATTATCCACCTCACGGTCTGCAGAATTAAATTGGTTACGACCAGACTGTGGTCGGGCAGCTCTGAAAAAGTATGCCAGCAAATCCTTACCTTTGACTCCAGGACTGGACTCAACCGAGCTGGACAGATCAACGTTGATGACACCTAGCTGTTTAAGATTTTGAATGTTCTCTGCGTTTACACCACCGGCAATTCGCAGTTTCTGGCTAAATAATTGTGGATTCAGATTGCGTAGTAATGACCAATCAAAACTGACACCGGTTCCACCCCGTTGATTTTGTGTTGAATTGGTCACTTCTGTATCCAGCAAAACTTCGTCATAGGTATCAAGTAAAGTCTTCAGTTCTTTTTCAAAAATCTCTGATGATATTTCAGGTCCAACATGAAAAACTTTGGATACTTTAATATCAGTAACTTGCTGCTTAATGGCTTGAGCAAAGTCTAAACTTTCATCACCATGTAGCTGTACGGCTTGCAGTCTGTATTGCTGAGCAGCAGACACAACCTCATCAATGGACTGATCTTGAAAAACTCCGATCAGAGGTTTTGAGGAAGTTATTATGTTGCTATCAACACAACGTTTTGAATTCGGCACGAAAATCACACCGACACAACTGGCTGGAAGTTCTTGCAAGAGATCAGCATCAGATTGTTGCGTCACACCGCAAACTTTAATGTCGCCATATACCAGTTGCCGTGCCGCTAACTCCAAGTCATCTTCCTTCATCAGACTGGAACCTACCAAACAGGCATCTGAAAACTGAGAAAGGTCTAATACATCTTGGTGGGTATTAATACCAGATTCAGTGACCACCAAACGGTCCGCAGGTATTTTTTTTGCGAGTGCCTGAGTGTGCTCGAAACTGGTTGATAAATCTTTGAGGTTTCGGTTGTTGATGCCAATAATCTTAGCTCCAAGCTTTATCGCTCGCTCCAGCTCTGCTTCTGTATGAACTTCGGTCAGCACATCCATGTTTAAACTTTCGGCCTGCTCCTGACAAATTGTATAGTCTTTATCATTAAGAACTGACAGCATTAACAAAACGGCATCAGCTCCAAAGTAACGCGCCTGACGAATTTGCTTTGGCGACAAGATGAAATCTTTGCACAGTAAAGGCTTATCGGTAAGCTTTCTTACTTTCTGTAGATTGGAAAAACTGCCACGAAAAAATCGCTCTTCAGTGAGTACTGAAATGGCATCTGCATATTGGTCATAAACTGGCACAATTTGGTCTAAATCAAACTTGGCACGAATTAGCCCTTTGGAAGGCGATGCTTTCTTACACTCCATAATAAAACCGTAATGTGGCTTACTGAGTGCATCATAAAAGCTTCGTTGACTAGGCTCTAAATCATGATAGTCAGCTGTGTTACCAATCACACTACGCTTATGTTCAAGGATAGTTTCTAATACATTAAGCATAGGAGGCCTCTTTTATCTTTTGTAATTGCTGATAGGCTTGACCACTTTTTAATAACTCCTTGGCCAGTTTTGTACCCGCCTTAAAATCATCCGCAAGATTATTCAAAACAAGCAAAGCCCCACAATTGACAGCTACCATATCAATATGTGCATCACTGCCCTGACCTTTCAACAATTGTTTGGCAGCAGCAACATTATCTTCAACGTCGTTTGCCTGAATACTGGCAATACTGTGTCGACTAATTCCAAAGTTTTCTGGCGAAAGAGTGAACTCTTGGATCACTCCATCATCAAGAGAAACAGCAAATGTACTATCATGCACCGCAATTTCATCCAACCCCGAACCATGGACCACCAATGCCTTTTTGGCACCGAGTATTTTTAGAATCTCTGCAAAAGGTCGGCAATACTTTTTGTCATAGACTCCAAGTAATTGCACTTCGGGCAATGCTGGATTTGCCAATGGTCCTATCAGATTAAAAATGGTTCGTGTTTTAAGTGACTGTCTGATTGGCATCACATGCTTAACGCCGGGATGGTAGTCTGGCGCAAATAAAAAAGAAAAATTCACATCATCCAACAACTGCTTGCTCTGTTCCGGACTGACATGAATATTGATATCGAGCTGCTCCATCAGATCTGCAGAACCACACTTCGAAGAAACCGAGCGGTTTCCATGCTTAACTATTTTGACGCCAGCCGTAGCAGCTAATATGCTAACAATGCTTGAAACATTAATCGTGTTCAGGCCATCACCACCGGTGCCACAGCAATCACTTACTGAAAAGTCACTCTGTGGAAACTTCACGGCTTCTTGACGCAGCGCATAAGCAGCTCCGGCAATTTCCTCGACTGACTCACCTTTAGTTTTTAAAGCTGCCAGCATTGCTGCAACCACAGGAGCTTCAACCCGCCCCTGTAGAACAGCTTGAAATGATTCTGTTGCCTGCAAGTAATTTAAACTTTCACCTTGATAGATTGTTTCAAGCAACTGCATCATGGCGAGCCTCCTTTACAGATTTGCCTGAGTGGCTTTCAACGGTAGTAATAAAGTTGCGTAGTAGCTTATAACCAGCAAAGCTCATAATGCTTTCTGGATGGAACTGAACACCGAAAATAGGCAGCTCATTATGTTGTACGGCCATAATCTCACCCTGCTCTGATGTGGCCGTAATTAATAGCGACTCAGGTACGGTTGTTGCAACCAGTGAGTGATACCTTGCTACAGCAATACTTCCTTTTATGTCAGAAAACAATGTTGATTTCTCTTTTAATAAAAGCTTGGATACTTTTCCATGTACCACTTGTTGTGCTTTTTCTACCACACCACCAAAAGCTTCAACAATTACCTGGTGCCCTAAGCAAACACCTAAAATTGGCTTCGTTTTTTGGAAGTCTTGAAGTAACTTCGCACAACAGCCAGCTTCGGACGGCTTGCCTGGACCCGGAGACAAAACAATACAGTCTGCTTTACTAGCCAGGTTAGAAACATACCCATACTCAGCATCGTTACGCACTACGTTGACTTCAAACCCAAGTAACTGCAATTCATAGTCGAGGTTATAAATGAAGGAGTCGAAGTTATCGATTAATAATGCTTTCATGCCGCACTCTCCTTACTCTTTTCTTTCAGGTTCTCATTTATGTCCTGCTCATTTATTTCCTGCTCAGCTAACTGGCATGCATTGAGAACCGCCTTGGCCTTATGAAAGGTTTCATTCGCTTCCAGTTCTGGTTTTGAGTCGTAAACAATTCCCGCACCAGCCGAAACTTTGGCGACCCCGTCAGCCACTTCAGCAGAGCGAATGATAATGGCGCTATCAAATTCTTGATTCGCATTGTAAATACTGACTGCTCCGCCATAATAACCACGCGGCTTTTGCTCTAATTCTCGAATAATTTCCACCGCCTTGATTTTGGGTGCACCAGTTAAGGTTCCCATATTGGCGCATGCACGATAGGCATGCATGGGATTGATATCATCACGAAGCTCACCAATCACTTCCGAAACCATATGCATCACATTCGAATACTTCACAATACGTTTTAACTGTGTGACCTGACGACTACCGGCTTTAATAACTTTAGCTAAGTCATTGCGTGCCAGATCGACCAGCATCATATGTTCCGCCCCTTCCTTTTCATCACTGATAAGCTCAAATTCAGTTTTTGCATCCAGCTCAAAGTTTATTGCACCGCTTTCTGTAATGGCACGCTTACGGGTTCCTGCAATGGGGTACAGAGTAACTTTGCTGTTGTCGAAAACCTTCAGGGCACTTTCAGGACTAGAACCAAACAGCTGACTGTCCGCAAAATTAATGTAGTACATGTATGGACCTGGATTAGACTTCCTCAGTACTTGATAGGCTTTAAAAGCATCATCACACTCAGTAGAGAAAGTGCGCGACAAGACCACCTGAAAAGCATCGCCCTCAATAATGCGCTGTTTAATCTTCTCGACTTTTCCTGCAAATTGCTCATCCGTGACATCGATTTTAAAATCACTACTCTGTAATGGAGTAAAAGTATGGCTCATGGATGTTGCGATTAAGGATGGTGTTTTAGAAGAAGATAATAACTTTGACTCTATCGAGTCTATAGCAACGCCCAACCGGACAGTATTAGTGGCATTGTCGCCAAAACCTTTAACAATGATTTTAGCGGACTGTGAGTCATCTTCCTGAATCACCAACTGGTCAGCCAGATAAAACTTGAAGTCGGGTGTTGTCTTATTAAGTGATGGCAAGGCTTCATACTGATCAACAAGATCGAAACTCATGGCACCAATCAAACAGGAGCTGACATTATCTGCTTTTTGGTTGCATTGAATCTGCTCGGTTATCAGAGTCAGCACATCTGCAATAGTTGGCTGAGTCAGGCGCTGACTTTCATAGAATCCATTGCCGTAGTTTCCTTCATTAAGCGTATAGGTTATTACCTCGCTGGATGCGTCCTGTGTAAAACCAGCTGGAACTCCATCAGACTTGGCAAGAGCTCTTATGAAACTTTTGCCATTATCATTGAGACTTTTGATGGTTACAGTACCATCAAGACCTTCTATTACAGCCGCCGCTGAAACCATACTAATACTGCGCTTACTCTTCTGAGTGCCAGGCTCAGCAGTCTCCAACAGCGCGGTGTGAGATGTACGACCGTTAGTCGTTAACAGGCCGAACACCTCGCAGGGCAATAAAGAAAGCGGCAGCTTCTTGGTTAGCGTATTAACTTGCATAAGCCACCTCTGCCAAAGTTCTGCCACTTGCTGTGACAAAAGGTGCAAGTTGCTGCATTAAAGTATGGAAGTCTTGAGGGGAAAGCGCTTGAGCGGCATCCGATACCGATTCTTTAGGGCTTCTATGGCACTCGATAATGACACCATCAGCACCACAGGCCACCGCAGCTTTGGCCATCGGAGACACCAGCGTGCGAACTCCGGTACCGTGTGATGGATCCACAATCACCGGTAAGTGGCTGCGCTCTTTAATAAACGCAACTGCATTTAAATCAAGCGTGTTACGGGTGGCAGTTTCAAAAGTCCTGATGCCGCGCTCGCAAATCATGACATTGGGATTCCCGCTGGCAACAATATATTCGGCAGCAAGCAATAACTCTTCAATCGTTGCCGATAAACCACGCTTAAGCAATACAGGCTTTTGGGTTTCACCCACTGCTTTAAGCAACGTGTAATTTTGCATATTACGAGCGCCAATTTGAATCGCAGAAATATAACGCGCGACGTCGTCCAGATCGTTAACGTCCATGAGCTCTGTAATGGTGTCTAAACCTGTTTCCTTACCCACCTGATGCATGATTTTTAAACCTTCAACACCTAACCCCTGAAAAGAGTAAGGGCTAGTGCGCGGCTTAAAGGCACCGCCGCGTAACACTGTTGCGCCCGCCTGTTTAACGTAACGCGCGGTTTCTAAAAGCTGATCCTCGCTCTCAATGGCACACGGGCCGGCCATGATGGTAAATTGCTCAGACCCTACCGGCGTGTTGCCAACCTGTACAACGGTATCCTGGGCATAAATTTCACGGCTAACCAACTTGTATTTACTCAACACAGGCTTAACCAAATCAACCTGCGGCAGATTTTCCAGGTGTAGCGACTCTAAAACACGTTCATCACCTAAAGCACCGATGACAGTGCGTTCACTGCCCGGCATATGTAGCGGCTTAAGACCTGCAGCGTCAATTTTTTGCAATATTTCCTGCGCATCTTGCTCTGATGCATCGTGTCGAAGAATAATAATCATAGTGTGTTCCTTATCATTAAATTTAAAATTTTTGTAACTTAATTAGTTAGTAAATATAAAACTGTCAGACATAAAAAAAGCCCGCACAATGGCGGGCTTTATCGTCTTTTCTCTAGACAATACCCCGCCCTACTGGAACCACCACCAGCTTGCAGTTAGGAATGTGTGTTGCTGAGTATCTATTGTCATGATTTGAATTCTCTTAATTTCTATTAGCTCAAAATTACTTGGTTCTTTTACACAGGCATAAAAAAAGCCCGCTTGTGCGGGCTTTTAAAATCTTTGTCTTGTATCAATATCTTACAAACAATAAAAGGCCCGCTACTTAAGCAACGTGCCACCACCAAATGTTTTGTGCGATATTCATATTCATGTGTTGCAATCTAAACCATCTTTTTTATTCGGTCAACTACTTTCTGGTTGAATATACTTAAATAGAATAAGAACAACTACTTACCCTTAGCGAACTTATCAACCTGGGACTCTGTCTTTAATCGTGACTTAGGCAACTGAGATGCTAAGCGCTCAATATTCGAGGTTAGTGACCAAATCTCCAGTTTAGCGGCTGGGTCATGCCATTCAGCTACCGTTAGCCCTTCAGCGAAGGAATCAAGGTAAGCAACCCGGTTACCCAATTTTGTCGGCAAATCATCAACCCCAAGCTCCTGTTTGGCATTAGCAACCACATTATCGGCAGAATTAGTCCTAACGCGATAACGATTCCAGCAAATACGCGCTTCTAGATTTGAATTAAGCTGTTTAGCCTCGTCAACAATTTCAGCTAAATGCTTGGTGGACCAAACTTCTATCGGAGATGGACTTAAAGGAATAAGGGCAACATCAGATAATAGGACAACCGCTCTTGTTAGATTGGTAATTCTTGGGTGGCCATCAATCAGAATATAGTCATATAAGTCAGTATTTTCACGAACCTGCTTCTGCAAATGAGCAAGATTCTTTGCTGAAACAATATCCATATTTTCAATCAGATACTGTTCGTCGCGAACTCGGTACCAAGTTTCAAGTGAGCTTTGCGGATGATCGGTATCGATCATCAGAACCTTACTTTTATCCGATAAAGTAGAGGCAATATTGGCACATAAAGTGGTTTTGCCTGCCCCACCTTTCATTTGAACAAAACTAATGACTTTTGCGCGCACAGAAAATCCCCGTATCCTGTAGTTTCACCTAATTCTACATGACACGGGGCAATTCGCAAGCTAGAGCTTTAATCTTTAATATCAATCAGTTAGTCGTTTTTTAACTGCTCTAACTCTTTTTTGGTCAATTCACGCCACTTGACTGTATTAAGCTGGTTTAAAAAGTCACACTCAGAACCACTACAAATCGTCTCCAAGCCGACCAATGAAATTGCTTCCCCAGCCTGCCCTTGCCCATCGCTAGGAAATAGAACGGTCAATTCTGGAGCGATACCGACATAGCCAAGCTCTCTTGAGCGAACATATTCAGCTGTCTCGCCTGGCGGCAGTGGATCAGTTTCATCTTGGAAAAATACCGGTTTACCATCCAGAATACTCAATGAATAAAGCTTATTAAGGCCAACCGATGCTTTACAAGTATTGGGCTCATTCTGTGGTGAATAAGTGGTAAAGAAGACACGATAGTTAATGGTACTCGCATCCGCAAGAACCTTCTCACCGCCCGCTAATCTCAAGTACCAACCATTATTTTTTGTCTCATCTTTCAGAATATCAAAGATACCTGCGTAACGCTCTTCACTTAACCCAGTATCGGGGTCTACAACACTAATCTTATCAGTAACATCAAATAGGCCTGACTCTGTGATAACTGTTTCAGGAATACCTTTTGATAAGATGTTTTTATCGTAAAAGACATAGAAGCGATCTGTAATGGCTTCCTCTAAAGGGTGAGCGCGATAACCGGAGCCAATAGCTATAAGTGCCATCGTGTTGCCCGCCAGCCTAACAAAAGATATATCCGGACGATTATAGAATCGTCGATTTCCTTCCACACCTGTACCTTGAATGTCCGCTATTTTGGCACCAAATATTTGGGTATTATCATTAATATCTTTTTGAATGATATCAAAGCGGAATAATTGGCCACCGGTATCTGTAGCATAAAGATGTTCGATCGTACCACTACCAGATAAATCCCCGCCTGAAAGATTTGAAGCGAAGCTGTTGGTTAGCAAACTATCAAAATCGCCGCCACGATAATCAACCGCATCGTCTTTTGCGTTCCAAAGCATCTGCCCAGACACAGCATCAGCTATGAATATGTTATTGCCTATGGTGTCAGAAGCACCCGCTTCAAGTTTTGACTTGTCCTGATTTTGGGCATCGTAACCACCACCAAAAATCATGACGAGTTTCTTACCACCTTTCCATTTTATGTGTCCAACCACTGGCTTCGACCACGTTTGAGCTAGGCCTTCATAATAATGAACCTTGTCCCAACTCAAGCCACCGGTAATTTCTTCGGATGTTTCACGATCACCAGTAATGGTGAACATTAATTGAGGCCTTTCAGAATCCGAAATATCAATAGCATAATAATTACGGCCACCGCGACGCATACCTATATATAAATAAGCCTGCTCTCCATTATCGATTTTTCCATTTTTATTGCCGTCACTATGATAAACCGATATATCACCATCTAAACCGTATACCCTGCTGGATACTGTTGCTAAATTTTTATTTATAACCAGTTCAGCAGTATTCTTCAATAACTGTCGCGGTATAAATGACCACTCTTCAGTGCCACTGTTATCATCTGGGTTTATAGCATGTAAATAACCTTCATTATCGCCCATAAACAGCAAGCTTTTATTCGCATAATTAACTACAACAGGTTTAGAATGAAGCGGGTCCGAAAAACGATTTATATAGGTGTCTAATGTTCCATCATCATCCGTATCAATTTGAACTTTGCCTTGATATAACCAGTTTATATGATTGGTTAATTCTGCATCGCTAGCAGCATTACTCAGTCCTAGGTGTGACTTAGTGATCTTATTGTTTGCTGTAGAGATATGGTTTTTCTGTGTCCACAGATTCTTTTCCAAAATATTAGAATAGACGGTTCGCGGCATAGGCATAACTTGAGCCGCTCCGCCTATTGCCAATTTATTGCCATCATACTGACTCCATGCACTGGAGGCTGTCTCAAAGAATTGTCCATTGCTGTCTACGGCTTCGAATCCATTCTTATCAACAATTTTGCTTCCTTTAACATAGTATTTTTTCAGGTTTCCGTGCCAAAACTGTGTCTGTGCTGGCTGGAACATCGCAAGATACAATTCATTACTGCTGTTCAAGCGGTTGCTCTGGCTCAACGGAACACTCGGGGTCACCATCATGCTCTGCTCAATATCAGTTTGAATAGATGATTTAAACGCATCAACCAGACCATCTGTACTATCAGCAGTGTAACTTTGACCATTACCTGCGTCGGCTACATTTTCAAGGAAAGTTCTGGCGTTATTATCTTCTAGGGCGAATGCAATGGTATGAGTTTTTACTTTTGATGGCGTTAAATCTTCAATCTGATCAACAGTTGACAAAAAGCCAGCTAGCTTTTCGGAACATTCCTTGCCATCATCGCTTCGAGCACAACTACTTCCTGTCATATTTATTATGCTATTACGATAAGAATAGCCATTATAAGACATACTATTCGGCTGACCATCTGTAAGAAAAACAATGTTACTAGCGTTACTACATCCAGGAGTTATCGGTGAAGGAAGGTTGTCATACTGACCACGAAAGTAGCTACCTGCTTCGTATAGCGCGCCCGCGGTTAAAGTACCACCATTAGCTTCAAGACCATCGATTGTTGTTAACAATGTTGCCTTATGATTATTATCGCTCAGTTGCTTTACTTCATGTAGAAGGTCAATATTGTTTCCAGCAGAGTAAGTTAATATTCCAACTTTTACATTATCTGGCAAGTCATCAAGAAAAAGCTCCAAAGCTTCCTTCATAATATCTAATCGAGATTTCTCACCATTACCTGGATAACAACTTGGGTAGGGCTGGCCCCAGCGGTTTAAGCGACATGCGTCGGTAGTCCAAGCCATAGAGCCAGAAACATCCAACACTAGTAATAAGTTTACAGGTTGAGATTGTCCGAAATAAACTTCTGTATCATCCGCATGCAATAAAGCAGGTACTGAGCCAGCAACAATCAATAGGGCTGAAATTAAACATTTTTTAATACACATAAGTCCCTCACTTAAAGCGTTTTATTGCAACTGCGAACAACACTCACCCACTCTTCAATATGGGTCTGTGCTTCGCCAGCGTCTGCTACGTCATTCTTATTAACATCAAGGTTACCTTCTCCGATCAACTGAAAAGAGTGACACCCCAACCCTGTGTTATCCCAGGAGTTCCCAAGACATCTCAATGCGGCTGTTTCACAATCATGATAAAACGCCTCAACTCTTGCTTTTAATATTTTGTCGGATTCAAGCCTTGCATCAGCATTACAGTCAACTAAATCACCTTTTTCATCAACGCACTGCACATAGCCAACCTTGGGAGCTGTCAGAGTATCCCAGTAAGCATTGTTTGCGGTGTCCAACAGGTGTGAAGCATCATAATGATAAGTGCTGACATAGGAACTATTGGCGGTCTGAGCAGCATGAAAAACCATAGTATCCTCCTGGTTAACTACCGCAATTTTCTGCGATGAAATACCTGAGGACATGATTGAAACACCTAGCAAAGCCATAATGGCCAAAATGATAAGGCCCATAATCAAAGAAAAACCGTTCTGATTACTAGTCATATAACTACTCCGAAACCAATAACGAATCTGGCGGTTGATTACCATTGTTGTTAAGAACAATGGTACTTGTGAATACTTTACGATAGCGCCCATCATTAAATGCATATGGCCCTTCGTTTAAAACTCCATTTAAAGTGACGTTTTTGTCGATGACATTTTGTTCATCCGATGCAACCGAAAATGCAATTTGTAGAGTTTGCAATAAAGATATATCTGTTACTTCCCCAGCATCAACATACTGCAAACCATTGCTGTTTAGAACTCCATATCTGACCTGGAAACTTTCTACATTTTTAATAAGGCTAGCGCCATTACAGCGTAGTTCAGGTAACCCTTCTGTAGTCACAAGACTATAAGTATTTTTTACAATGCCATCTGCCGGGGTGTCACCGATGCAGTCTTCCCCTCCATAGTAACGAACAGTCAAACTATCCGATGGTTTTCCGCCTTCTATATCAGTGTTATCAGCCAACTCGTCTAGTGGTATGGACAGGCTCAAACCATCAAGCGTTTCTATATCGCTATCCACCCAGCCAGCTTTTCTTAAGTCACTAACCAAGTAACTCATTGCAAAACGACCATTATCATGAACATGGGTCATACCCGTATTAAGGCGATAGGTATGTTTGCTTGATACGAACAACATAACAATGCCGGCAATAATGATGAGACCTATCAGCATTGCCACCATCATCTCTACCAAGGTAAAAGCTTTGGTATTTGCTTGATTTAATGATCTTACGTTAATTCTTCTCACGGTAGACTTTCTCATGGCACTAGCTCCAACTGCACACAGGCGTACTCATCCGATAAACCAAGCTCACTTTGACAACGTGTATCCTGTGCATACTCAACTTTTCCACTAACATCCTGTCTTTCAGTCCCCTTCCACGCTAAAAACAACGATATGCGGGAGCCGTAACTGCAATTATCAGTATCACCGGTTTCACGGTCAAAACAGCTGGAACCTATAATTCCTGTAGGTATTTTGGTTCCAACCAGACTTGAACAAATCTCATAAATATCATGTTTAGCAAGATCGCTCATAGAGCAATTAGAGCCTGTGCTGCAAGATGCTTCAGGGACAATTCCATTTTCAATATCACACCATGTGTGAATTGAATCCACATCAAAATCTAAATCACCGACATAAGCATTAGGTACACCAGTATCATTACGAAGATACTCTTGGTTGCTTCGTATTCGTGAAGCGGCATCCTGTAAAATGATAGTTGCTTGAGAGCGCGAAAAAGAATCCATTGAGCTATTCAATGCACCCATTTGTAGGGCTGCATAACCTAACAGCCCAATGCTCACCAAAAGAATCGTGATGAGCACTTCCATTAAAGAAAAACCTGTTTGCTTATTCATTGGGATATACCACACTCTTGCTTAATATCAGTTACATGTACCTGACCTGATGCCAGCATGGTCAAATGTCGGCCCTTGCCACCTGGATTACATATTGCCATACCATTTTTACCCAGAGGACTTAAGTTGGTTGTCATGCCATTTGGCATAAAAGTAATTGTTAAATTTTCTTCACCTGTCACGCTTAGCTTTTGTTTTAATTCTACATGTCGGTGGATTAACTCTTTGCTTTCAGCACTATCTAAACCACGAGACGTCACCGTTAATACTTCCCACCCTTCGGACCAGTTGTCATTTACCGGCTTGATAGTAACTTTACTATTGGTATCAATTGCTACCTGTCTGGCGAACTGTAACGAATCAATCAACTGAGAAGCAGTTTGGTCTAATATTTTTGAGGAAAAGAGGGTAAAAAACAGATGACAGCCGCTTAATAAAAAGCCCGTTAAGAAAAGAATACTAAACATAGTTTCCACAAGGCCAAATCCAGATTGTTTGCCCCGAGAAAATGTATCCGTTGCCTTATTAGGCACATTAATGTTTATACCACTACCCCAGCTCATAGCTCCCTCGATTGAAAAGGTTCCACCAATTGCCGGATATATACTATAGAAACAAGGATCGTGTACTATTTGAGATGTGTATTGAAATTGTAGGCTTTTGTATAAAAAACAACCCGTTCACAGAACGGGTTGGATACAATATTGCTTGTGGATATAAAGAGTTTATCGGTTAGTCAGGCCAGCCGGAAGCACCTTTGTATTCTTTTTGCCCAGCTTGATTAATCGTCAGATCACCATCACCTTCCATTGATCCGGTGTCTGCAGCACGAATGGTATAAGTTGTTGCAGATAAATCTTCAAGCGACAAGGTGTAATATGCCGCACCACCATCTACGGGTACTTGAGTATTGAAAAAATTACCCAAAACTGCGCCATCATAGGAAAAGTTAGCTGCTTTATATCGTTCCATAGCCTCTGAAGCAGCAAGCAGTGCTTGCATGGCATCGTTACGCTTACCTTTTTTTATCTGCTCGGTATACGCTGGAACCGCGATGGCTGCCAAAATACCCACGATAGCCACAACTATCATCACTTCCATTAAGGTAAAAGCTTTAGTTTTGTTTCTATTCAAGACTAACATCCCCCAACATTAATTTTACTTACTGTAACATTGCCTGCACCTGCAATATTAATCGAGCGTCCCGCGCCACGGTCATCACAAAGAGTCAATGTTCCCCAGCCACCTAAGTTACTCATAATACCTCTTGAGGTAAACACGATATTAGTGCCTGGCGAAGCATTTTCACTCATGGAACTAGGGTAGGCCTCTATTTCTCTTACAATTTCCTCACCTGCATCGAAGGTTCCACTATCGTTAGCATCGACGAAGACCAGCCAACCTTGTGACCAATCACCACCGCTTGCTTCAATTCCAACCTGTTGGCGAGAGCCAATCGCTTCATTTCTGGCCGCAGATACTGAACTGACAAAATCGTTACTAAAGCCCACAAGGCGATTGTTCATTACAAGATTTCTCATGCCCGGAACAGCAATTGCAGCCATAATTGCTACAATTGCTACTGTTGTCATCAGTTCAATGATTGTAAAGGCTTTTACTGCTTGCTTACTCATCATCAGGTTTCTTCCGCCAATTAACACGTATGACACCATCATACCCCTTGGTCAAGGCTTCAGTAAAGGCGTCGTCTATGACCTCGTTACCAACTAGGCCAATAAATGCAGCTTCATCTCCACCCGAAGTATTTGCACCAGAGGTATACAGTAGCTGGAACATTGGCGGGATGCCGTCACTAATTAAATCGATAGTTCGAGTATTATCATCAAAGAATGAGGTGCCATCAATTAGATTTACACCGTACAACTTACCACTACCAACTACTGGTGAACAGATTAGTTTACTGGTATCAAGAGTCGGCACGTATGATGTGAAAACAATCTTTCCGAACAGGATTCGCGCCTCTGAGATTACCTTCTCACCCGTGAAATTAACACCATCGATCTCCAGCCCTGTCATTTTGATGTACCAACCATTACTGCCTGTTGCAGTTGGATCTGAAGGCTCTTGAGCTTCTACTATATCTGGACTGTTACTTGGATTAACCAGATTAGTAACATCCAGCAAGTCACCGCTTGTCTCCCCTGATTTAAAAGTAATCAAATCATAGGTTGGCGTTTCTTGCAGCACGCCAACATCACGCAACATAAAGAAGTGATCCTGTATCGTTGTATTCAGCGGGTGAGCACGGTAGCCAGTCCCGACAGCAACGGCTACAAAGGAATTACCGTTGGGACGTGGAATAAAGGCAACGGAAGGCGCGTAATAGAATCTAGCCTTATCTTGCTCACTCAATACCCCATAATTAGCATCAAATATCTTACCACCTGCAATCGCGAAGCCATTAGTCTCATCCTCAGAGATGTCTAATCGGAAGATTTGCCCTTCAACATCACTAACATATAAATGATCAACCGTTGTATCGTTATTCAACGAAATGGCACGAATATTGGCAGGTACTGCCGACAAATCAGTGTAAAGAGTTGGCAATTTATCTGATAATCTCCAGATGACAGATTTGCTGTTTATATCATAGATGTAAACATCATTACCTTTTGTAACCTCACCGTTGAAAGCATCGCCATCTTGATCTTGGTCGAAAACATCATCAACCGCAGGATCATAACCCCCACCAAAGATTACAACGGTTCTAACTCCGCTATCTTGACTCGAGTCCTCAATATTAGTCACTAAGGGAGTCGACCAGGTCTGACCTAGTGTTTCAAAGCCAGTTGAGCCGCCTTCAATTTTAAACAAATACTTAGGCTCATTAGGTGTGCTGATATCTAGTACATAGTAATTACCACCACCACGACGCATACCAATGAATAATAGTGCTTTTTCTGCCGTCTCTACAGCTTCTGTTGCAGGATTATCACCCAAGTCTACTCGAGTGTTTCCATTACTATCTGCATGGGCAATAAAGATTTCACCATCCAAGCCATAGTTATGCTTTGTAGGGTCACCATCGATAGGAATATCTACCAGAAATTCCTTCATTTTACCCAGCAACTCGTACGGAATATAGCTCCAGAGTTCACCACCGCTATTGATATTTATGGCGTGTAAGTATCCCAAATTAGTACCCATAAATACGATAGACTTATCCTCTGTCGTGTCATCGTAATCATTATACTGAACAACTTTAGGCACACTATGCAGAGGGTCACCGATTAATCTTTCTGACCGAGCAACATCCTCAATGACATATTGTGTTTCTGCTACTAATACACCATCTGCATCATATATAGGAGTATCTAGTTGGATTGCCACATCTTTACGACTGTACCCTAAAGTTCTATCTTTAATATCTTGATAAGCCTCATCAGTTTCGGCGTCCATCAAGAAGTCACTCTTGGTTGTATCATCTTTTACTGACACAAGCCCACTATCAATGTCGGTGAACAGGTTACGAGTCCAATCTTGATAGGTTTGGTATTGGGGGAAATAAGGGTCCTGATTACTAACCAGAAACTGGTCCAGCTCAGCTGCCGCACCACCAAGCTCCACCTGGTTACCATCAGCAGCCTCAGACCACATACTCCAGGATGTTGTGATTTGATTGGTATCTGGATCTCTTACTTCATTGAATAACCCAGTGTCAGGATTAACAGCTAGATCGCCTGGATCATCCACCAAGTTACCACCGCTAATTTTGTATTTCTTAAGGTTGCCAGGCCAGCGAGCAATGTTATCAGCCTGAAACTGCGCGAAATATAAGTGGTTATCATGATTCAAACGGTTCTGTTGACTCACTGTCACACCCGCCTGAACGAAACTAGTACCTTGTGCTGCAACTTGCTCAATAATATCGCGCAAAATTTGGCACAAACCACCCTCTGCTTCACAAGCCACATTTTCGTTGTAATCAATCGCTTCTTGAGTACCACCTTCCCTTGCCCAATTATCTAAGTTAGCAGCATTTCTACCTGTTGCACCAGGGTCAATAGAGTAAGTTTGAACATTGAGTACTTCACGCATATAACGAACGAGATCGGAGTCATCGCACTCACCACCACAATAAGATTCAGGAACAATACTTGCGACATCTCCAGGCCATTCATTACCATTAATTTGACCTCGAGAAAGAACAACCATTGCATTAGTACACCCAGGGTCGTTACTGCCAGCATATCTACCATCGAAAAGAGCTCTAGAATGCGTCAACTTGGTATCGTACTTAGGGTTGCTTCCAGTAAAGTATCGTGCAATTTCCGACATGCCTTGCACTGTTGGTGTATTACCCGAAATAGTATCTGAGAGAGTTAATGAATCGACTACCTCTTGGAAGGTTGGGCTGGTTGAGGCATTAAAAGCAATAGTAGGATAAACCACGGAAGCTTGAGGCCCTGCGTTACCCTGCCCTTTACCGATTAATGTTAAGCCTAGGTCTACTTTTTCATTGACTGAAGGATCATTGGCTAATGTATTTAAAGCCGACTTCAATTGTTCAAGTAAGCCGCCACCATTCATTGCGGAAGAGTAATCCAGACCAATCATAATTTTTGGCTTTGGCAACGCCAATGAAGCCCCGTCTAGGAAGTAAACTTCCGTATCATCAGCTTGTGCCGATGTAAAAGCAAAAGGTGAAGCTACATAAAGTCCGAGTAGCGCACCTTTAAGCAATTGCGATATAAACTTTTTCATAGCAACACCTTATAGAGTTAATTCTAAATCTTTGCCTGCAGTAAAGCAGCCACCCACTTTTGTGACCCAGCTTTGCACAGCAACATTCGTTTTTTCAGCAACGGTCGCATCACCTGTTATTTTCCAGGCATTACAACCGATACTAGGCGACACACCCAACTCAAAATTGGGGCAAGTACCACAGCCTAAATACTCGACTCGCGAATAGGCAATAACATTTGCATAACCTTCAAACGCCTCTGCACAACTTGCTCCATCATCAACTGGAGTCAGGATGCCACTGTCTCCTAAACAATACTCTTGCCCGACATTTGTCTCTGAAGTATTGGTACCATACAAAGCATTACCAGCAATCTCATCCCAATAGATGGTTGCACTTACAGCACTTTCTGCCACATGGAATGCTTCGTTTTCAAGGTATACGTTTGTGGATGATTTCTGTTGAATCACCGAGTCTGACATACTGGCAACGCCTAACACGGTCAGTATTAATAAGAAGATGAGCACCATTGCTAGTGTGACACCTTGGTTTTTTGGTAACTGTTTTCTCATCATAGCTCTACTCACTATTTTAAGTCGTAATTATGAATTCTGGTTTGTTCGGGACCGATATGGTCGTCGAAAATATTTTACGAGCTTTTTTGTCGCTAACATCATAAGTGTCGTCATGCCCCATAACGCTAAAGCTCTGAGCGCTTGTATCGGGACGAATATCATTGCTGGATGATAAAATCAGCATCACTTTTACAGCAGCTATAGATTCACGTTCGTTAGAAGCGATCTGGTCTGCTCTTATAAACTTATTAGGAACTGTGTCACCATCAGTATCGACACCGTATAAGAAGTGTAATGCATCAACGTTACTGATTAGCGGCTGTGGCGTACCTGCAACACCTTCACACATCAATTGTCCATCTTCGACATAGTAACGATTCTCTACAATTCCTCCGCTAGCATTACCCAAGCAGTCTGCTGGAGCCTCATAGCGAATTTTTATCGAATCACTAGCCGCGGCACTACCTCCGTCGGCTGTCCCGCTAGCAAAATCAAAAGCAGGTGAAGTATAAAAACCGTAACCTTTTTCTTCGACATTAGCCCAACCGGCATATTGAATATCATTGGTTAAATAGTACATAGCAAAGCGCCCACTTTCCTGCATCTGCGCAATGCTTGATTGAGTTTCGTTTGAGCGCTTCATACCAATGAATAAATAAGTTAAACCGCCAAGAAGAATTAAGCCAAGTAAAATAGCAACCATATACTCAATTAAGGTAAATGCCTGCTGCTTACTTTTAAGAGAGTTCATCATTTTAGAATTTGTCATTTGGTGTTTCCTCATGGCATTAAATCAATAACGGTACAGTCAAAGTCATCACCAGGCGCCAATGCGTCACAACGAGCATTCCTGATGATACCCTGAGTTTGCCCTACATCTTCTCTAAGGGCTCCTGCTTGCCAGTAGGTATAAATACTAAATGTTGAACCAGGCGAACAAATGTCTCCATCAAGAGTATCTCTATCTTTACAAGAAACAAGCACTTGACCACCAATCATTGGATTGTTAGCGACAGTATTAGCTGCAGACCCATCAAAGCCACTGAGAGTTGCGCACACTTTCCACACATCAAACTCCGCTTGCTGAGTGGCAGTACAATTTGAACCAGCACCTCCACAAGCCTGAGGTGGCTCTGTAGTACAGTCGTTATACGCATCATTGTTAAGGTAAGGGTTAAGTGTACCGTCAACCTCATTAATGAACTTTCGATTACCACGCATAGATGCGGCCAAATCTTGACCTACTAATGTCGCCTGGGTGCGAGCCATTCCTTCCTGATTGGAGTTGACTGACGCAAGTTGTAAAGAAAGGAAGCCTAACAAACCAATTGCGATAATAATCATTGCAATTAAGACTTCCATTAAACTGAAACCCTGCTGTTTAGAGAAAGCAGGCTTCACTTTGGGGTATCCGGATGTTTTGAGTTTTTTCTTTAACATTAATCTGGTCCAAAATAATTTTTTCACCAGTATGTTATACGAAAATGAAGGAGCAAGAGCACGAACTAATAGACAAACGGTAAGATCTAGCCGATAAACGGTAAACTTATCGGCTCAAAGAAAGGAAAATTATAATAATCAGGAGCTTAAGTACAGGTTACTCTGTTCTTAATTCTGCTGGAAGTACGAATACAATGCTCTCTTCCACGCCTTCAGATTCGAAAGCCGTTGACCCGCCCTGTGACTCAAGATATTTAATCACATCTTGAACCAGTATTTCTGGCGCTGAAGCCCCGGCTGTAACGCCAACCTTGTTAACGCCATTAAGCCAGGATGAATCAATTTCAGTCGCATTATTAATCAAATAAGAACGGCAACCTTGATTCTCCGCGAGCTCTTGCAAACGGCTTGAATTCGAGCTGTTCTGCGCACCAACCACCAAAATGAGATCACACTCTGCAGCTAGCTGTTTAACTGCGTCTTGTCGGTTTTGTGTCGCATAGCAAATATCGTCTTTTTTAGGCCCTTGAATATTCGGGAATTTAGCCTGTAGAGCCTTCACCAAGCGCTGGGTATCGTCAACAGATAACGTCGTCTGAGTCACGTAAAACAAGGAATTAGCATCGTTCACCTCCAGTTGAGCCACATCTTGCTCATCTTCAACCAGGTAGATACCAGCACCTGTGTTGTCATATTGCCCCATAGTACCTTCGACTTCTGGGTGACCTTTATGACCAATTAAGACACACTCTTCGTTACGGCGGCTGTGGCGCGAAACTTCCATATGAACTTTTGTCACTAAGGGACAAGTGGCATCAAATACTTTTAAATTACGCTCTTTAGCTTCATGTCGAACCTGCTGAGAAACACCGTGTGCGCTGAAAATCAAAGTGGCATTTTCAGGCACATCATTCAGATCTTCGATAAAAACCGCACCTTTTTCACGCAGTCCATCCACAACGAATTTATTATGGACAACTTCATGCTTGACATAAATCGGAGCCCCAAAAATCTCAATCGCACGATTAACGATTTCGATGGCTCGGTCTACACCGGCACAAAAACCACGAGGATTAGCTAAAACAATGTCCATCTTTTATTCCTGGTGTCGAATATCGACAACTTCAATTTCTACAATTATGTCCTGGTCAGCTAATGGATGATTAAAATCCACCTTAACTGAATGGCCTTTTACTTCACGAACCATACCAGGTATTGCTCCACCACCCATTTGTTCAAAGGCAATAATAGAGCCTTCTTCCAACTTCAAATCTACCGGAAATTGGTTAATATCCATAAAGTGAACATTGTCAGGGCTGGAAGGACCAAAAAAATCCGAGCCATGAATGTCCAGCTTGCGGGTTTCGCCTTTTTCCGAGCCGAGCAATTTAGACTCAACTTTATCAGTTAAACTACCGTCACCAAAAATAAACCACACTGGTTTACCATCTACACGCGTACTGTCCGCTGCTGAGCCATCCTTAAGCAAAATATTAAAATGCACTAAAGCCTTTGAGTTTGCTTCAATTTTCATTAATTCTTCTCGTCTATTTTAGCTTTGGATTTTTCTTCTGGATTAACGAATGAGTCAATCAATAAAAGCCCAACGCCTATCAGGATTACGCTATCAGCAATGTTAAACGTTGGCCAATGGTAACCGTCTATGGATACATACCAGTCAATAAAATCGACCACATAACCATAAGCCATGCGGTCAATTAAATTACCAAAAGCACCACTCAGAATCAGTGCCATGCCGACATTTGGCAGTTTCTTGCTGGATTCAGTACACCACATCCAGAACAACAACAGTAAGCTGATTCCAATCGCTACCGCAGTAAAAAACCAACGTTGCCAGCCCCCAGCATCGCCGAGAAAGCTGAATGCCGCACCGTAGTTATAGGCAAGGTTTAAATTAAAATGCGGCATCAGCTCAATGATCGGTCCGCCATGAACCGGAGCCAGCGCCGAATTAGCCCAAATTTTGGTTACCTGATCGATAATCAATAAAATCACGGTTAACCACAACCACACCAGGCCTGACTGTTTAAATGGCAATCTTTTCATAGTCGTTAATGGCCTTAAGCGTAATGACGAATTTCGCCATTACCGGCGACGTTTTCAACGCAACGAATACAAATGGTTGGATGCTCAGGATTTTCACCTACATCATGACGATGATGCCAGCAACGTTCGCACTTCTCTGCTTCAGATTTTGTAATGCTCAACTGCAAGCCTTTCATTTCAGTAGGTTCTCCGCCCTCACCTTTTTCAAGACGAGCCTGCGAGGTTATGAATACAAAGCGTAATTCATCTTCCAGTTTAGATAAAACTGCATACAGTTCATCATTGGCATAAAGAGTCACTTCAGCCGCTAACGAGCCACCAATAGCGCCATCTTTACGCTTAGCTTCTAACGCACGGTTCACTTCATCTTTAACTTGCGAAATGAGCGCCCAGTCAGCTTGAGTAATCTTGGCTTGCTCCATCGGGAATAAGTCTTGATACCACTCGGCAATAAACACATTGGACTCGCGCTTACCCTGAGCTGGCTCAGGTAATAAAGGCCATATTTCGTTAGCAGTAAAGCTCAACACAGGTGCCATCCAACGAACGAGTCCTTCGATAATATGATACAGAGCCGTTTGGCAAGAACGCTGCGCACGCGAACCTGTTTTTGCGGTGTATTGGCGATCCTTAATGATATCCAGATAGAAACTGCCCATATCAATTGAACAGAAGTGATGAATTTTTTGCGCCACTAACCAGAAGTTGTATTCGTCATAAGCCTTGATAATTTCCTGTTGCGCCTGATAAGCACAATCCACTGCCCAACGATCCAGTGGCAACAAGTCATCTTTAGCCACCAAGTCCGTAGCTGGGTTAAATCCCTCAAGGTTGGATAACAGGAAGCGCGAGGTATTACGCAAACGACGATAAGTATCACCGGTGCGCTTTAAAATTTCGTCGGAAACCGCCATCTCACCGCGATAGTCCGCAGAAGATACCCAAAGACGCAATACATCAGCACCTAGCTTGTTAATGACATCGTTCGGAGCCATCACGTTGCCTTTGGACTTGGACATTTTTTCGCCTTTACCATCAACCACAAAGCCATGGGTCAAACAGTGCTTGTAAGGCGCATGACCGTACATACCCGTTGCAGTTAATAGCGAAGACTGGAACCAGCCGCGATGCTGATCCGATCCCTCTAGATATAAGTCTGCTGGCTGACGTAAATAATCGCGTGCTTCAAGCACACAATAATGGGTCACGCCTGAATCGAACCAGACGTCCAATGTGTCATCAATTTTTTCGTACTTGTCAGCATCAACAAACTCAGAAGCGTCTAAGTCATACCAGGCCTGAATGCCCTTCTCTTCGATATAAGCAGACACTTTTTCCATCAAGTCAGCCGAGTCTGGATGCGGCTCGCCGGTCTGCTTATCAATGAACAAACACAATGGCACACCCCAGGTACGCTGACGTGAAATACACCAGTCAGGACGTGAGCCAACCATACTTTCGATACGTGCTTCACCCCATTCCGGCACCCACTTCACTTTTTTGATTTCTTCCATGGCTTGCGCCTGCAAACCATTTTGGCTCATCGATATAAACCATTGCGGAGTGGCGCGATAAATCAATGGCGTTTTAGTACGCCAGCAATGCGGATAACTGTGACGCAACTTGTCTTGATGGAGTAAGCGCCCTTTTTCGAGCAAATGGTCAACCACCGGCTGATCAACTTTATAAACATGCTGACCGGCAAACACTGGCGTATCATCGGAGAAAACACCGTTAGCCATCACATAGTTCAATAAGCCAATGCCATACTTCTTTCCCACCACAAAGTCATCAGGACCATGATCCGGTGCAGTATGCACAAGACCCGTACCGGCATCAGTGGTGACATGCTCACCGATGATCACGGGCACTTTTTTGTCGTAGAATGGATGGTTAAGCTCGAGATTTTCAAGTTTAGAACCTTTGCTTGAAGCAAGAATTGTATACTGCTCAATCTCTGCTTCCTTCATAACGCTCTCAACAAGCTCCTGAGCAAGTACAAAGCGTTCTTTACCAGACTCACGCTCAACCTGAACTAACACATAGTCCAAATCTTCGTGAACGGTAACTGCCTGACTAGAAGGCAGCGTCCAAGGAGTTGTTGTCCAGATTACAACTGAAACTTCGCCTTCGCCCTGTTCACCAGCAAAGTCAAATGCCTGTAAAAATTTCTGCTCATCGCTAACCGGATAATTCACATAAACGGAGAATGACGTTTTATCTTGATATTCAACTTCCGCTTCCGCCAAAGAAGAGCCACCGACCACACTCCAATAAACAGGCTTTTCACCTTTAAAAAGGTGTCCATTACGAACCAGTTTTGATAAGGCGCGTACGATATTGGCTTCAAATTTGAAGTCCATAGTCAAATAAGGATTGTCCCACTCACCTAAGACACCGAGGCGAATGAAATCAGTTTTCTGGCCATCAACCTGTTTCGCTGCATAGTCACGACACTTTTGACGAAACTCAGCGTGTGATACTTTTGCGCCAGCTTTACCGACTTTTTTCTCAACATTATTTTCAATCGGCAGACCATGGCAATCCCAGCCAGGAACATAAGGGCTGTCGAAACCACTCAAGGTTTTGCTTTTAACAACGATATCTTTAAGAATTTTATTTACAGAGTGTCCGATGTGAATATTGCCATTCGCATACGGAGGGCCATCGTGCAAAATGAATTGCTCACGACCAGCACGCGCTTTACGAATCTCGCCGTAAAGATCGTTCTTGCTCCATTCGGCCAACATTTTTGGCTCGCGTTGTGGCAAATTTCCACGCATTTCAAAACGTGTTTTCGGTAGGTTTAATGTGTCTTTATAATCGCTCATTTAAGCTACTACTCTGTTTTATGTGAAATTAAATTAATACTTTGTTAATAAGATCAAAGCTGGTTGTTAAAAAGCGCTCTCGCTTTTTCAATATCTCGGTTAATCTGTTCGATCAACTCATCTTTACCATTGAACTTCTGTTCGTCACGAATTTTAGTAATTGGTTCAATAGTCAGATGTTGTCCGTAAACATCACCCTCAAAATCAAATAAATGTATTTCAAGTCGCTCTTTGCGTTCATTCAACGTCGGTTTCTTGCCAACGTTAGCAACGCCATTAATGGCCTTATTCCCAATACCCAGCACCTTAACTGCATAAACACCCTGCAATGGGCTTTTTAAACGTTTTAACGCAATGTTCGCAGTTGGAATACCAATTGTTCTGCCCTGCTTATCACCATGTGCAACTCGTCCACTAAACCGATAAGGACGACCGAGCAACTTTTCAGTTCGTGTAAAGTCACTATCAGCTATAGCCTGTCTTACGAGACTGCTGCTAATACGCACATCACCGCCGTCAACTTCTTGCACAACCGTCTGGTTTGCTTCAACTGGAAAATGACCAGCCTGATTCAATAAAGCAAAGTCACCCTGTCGCTGATAACCAAACTTAAAATCATCACCTATAAATAGATGCTTAACCCGTAAGGTTTCCACCAGCACACGGCGAATAAAATCTTCAGCACTTAACTCTGCCAGCTCTTGATTAAAACGCAAACATAATACGTAATCCACACCTAAGTCTTTCAATGCAAGCAGCTTATCAGTCAGCTTAAACAAACGCGCTGGCGCAGCATCGGGGCGGAAAAATTCTTGCGGGTGAGGCTCAAAAACAATAACAACACTAGGCACGGATAAAGCTTCAGCCTTAACCGTTAATCGCTTGATGATCGCCTGATGGCCTAAGTGAACACCGTCAAAGTTACCAATGGTTGCCACACTGCCCTGCGCAAACAGGTTCGGCGGACAACTGTAAAGACCACGAATTAAGCGCATGAACGCAATGTTCTCCAAGCGACTAGAGCTATTCAAAGCGGGCAATTATAGCGGACTATGGGTCAGGAATTAACCACCTTTCAACAAATTAGGCAATTTTCATTCAATTTGAATCCAAGTAAGGAAAGTGCCAAGATATGGACTATCTTCAAAATTCCATAGGAAGCGCCTAACCTCATGAAAACGCAACTAAAAACTACAACAGTCTTAGCATCGAGCTTATTGCTTGCTAGCTGCGCCTGTTTTTTCTCACCCGATTATGACTTAACCGATGAAGAGGCGGCCTTCTTTGATAACCTTGCCCGTATGTGTGGCAGTCAGTTTATCGGTGAATCCACCTACCCTGATGATCCTGACCATGATTTTGCCGGCAAAAAGCTGGTAGCCACTATTGATGGCTGTGGTCCACGTTACGTTTCTATTCCATTCCATGTTGGAGAAGACAAGTCCAGAACCTGGTTAATCTACAAGACTGATAACGGCTTGAGATTACGCCATGATCACCGTCATGAGGATGGAACCCCAGACGAACAGACCCTTTATGGTGGTTATTCGGCACCGTATAAAGGCGAGAAACCGACCCAGTACAAACAGTTTTTCCATGCCGATGACTATACCTTTGAGATGATTCCTGAAGCTCAAAGCAATGTCTGGATGCTGGAATACAATCCAGAAACCGAAGAGCTAACTTACTACCTGGAGCGCCATCAACAACCACGGTATAAAGCTGTGTTGAAGCTGGTTGAGGAAAAGTAATTTAGCTACAACACCATTAAAAAAGGGAAGCAGAGGCTTCCCTTTTTATTGTAAGGCGGATATCAACCAATCCTAAAATCTTTACGTCTTAGCCCTAATATAACTAAAAGAACGGCGTAAGCGGCGATGGTTGCAGTGATGATAAAACTGATCATGCCGATAGCTTCCATTCGCGACCAGGCTTGCCACTGTTCAACACTAAAGTCTGTATACCAAAGCCCTAATAACAATAAACCGCTGGCCACAATCAGCTTGCCAATCCATAACTTACTTTCTCTGGAAAGCTTTAAGTGGTTATCTTTGCTCAAGTAATGGTACAACAAAATAGCATTAACGAAAGCTGAAACACTGGTTGCCGCAGCCAGTCCCACATGACCAAAAGGCTTAAACAGAGCAAGGTTCAAGACAATATTAGTGACCACCGCCACTACCGCAATTTTGACAGGAGTTTTAGTATCCTGACGCGAATAGAAACCGGTCAAAAACACTTTTACCATCATGAAAGCTATCAAGCCCGAAGAATATGCCTGCAAACTCTGTCCGGCTTTAAACGAGTCGTATTCGGTGAAAGCTCCATGTTGAAACACCGTAATCATAATAGGCTCTGCTAACCAGAAAAGGCCAATGGCTGCTGGAATACCAATCATCAGCACCATTCGCAAGCCCCAGTCCAAAGTCCCTGAATAATGCTGCATATCTTTCTTGGAGAAGAACTTGGACAAAGTCGGCAGTAACACAGTCGCAATGGCTATGCCGAAAATACCCAAAGGAAATTCCAGTAATCGGTCAGAGTAATACAGCCATGAAATACTACCTTCAACCAGCAGCGAAGCAATCTGAGTATCGATTAGCAGATTGATTTGGCTGACAGATGCACCAAATATCACCGGGATCATCAATTTGATAATGCGTTGTACCGCGGTGTCTTTCCAGGCCCATTGCGGTTTTGGCAAATAACCCGCTTTCCACAAAAATGGAAAATGTAAAAACAACTGCAAAGCACCAGCAATAAAAATAGCCCAGGCCAATGCAACGGTTGGTTCTTCCATGGTCGGGGCATAGACTATCGCGGCTGCGATAATCGACAGATTGAGCAGAATAGGCGCAAAAGCAGGCACTGCAAACTTATTCAGCGTATTGAGAACCGAACTGTACATCGCAACCAGCGAGATAAAGAAGATATAAGGGAATGTGATCTTCAACAGGTCGCTGGCCAGGTTAAACTTTTCGGGCTCATCAAGAAAACCGATACCAAAAATGGCAATAACACCTTGCGAACCCAACACACCGACAATGGTGACGATCGCTAGAACACCGCCTAAGGTACCCGACACCTTGCTTAACAGTTGGACCGTTTCTTTTTGGCTTCGATTGGAATAATACTCAGAAAATACCGGTACAAATGCAGTGGCAAAGGCACCCTCACCAAACAACCGGCGTAAAAAGTTAGGGATTTTTTGTGCCACCAGAAAGACATCCGCCTGGAATGAGGCACCTAAAAGATTGGCTAGAACCACATCGCGCACTAAGCCCATAACGCGCGAGATCATAGTCCAAAAACTGACGATGGTACTTGATTTTAGTAAGCCTCCCATCGATTCCCCTAATCTGTTGTTTGTTGTAGAAATTGGCGCAAGTTTAAGGGATAATTAGACCTGCGACCAGACAATCGCTTTAAAAGCCTCCAAATTGCCAGAATTCTGCCGTTTTTGGTGGTTTTTACTTGATAAGGACGTGCAAAGACGGTATATTTCGCGACCTTAAATTTTGAATTAACTATTACGTTGTTAGGAGTTCACCTTGGCTAACATTAAATCTGCCAAAAAACGTGCTCGTCAAGCTGAAGCTCGTCGCCAGCACAACGCTAGCCGCCGCTCTATGTTGCGCAGCTACATTAAAAAAGTTGTTTATGCTATTGATGCAGGCAACAAAACTGACGCGCAAGCTGCTTTCGAGCGTGCTATCCCTGTGATTGATAAAGCCGCAAACAAAGGCATTATCCACAAAAATAAAGCTGCTCGTCATAAGAGCCGCCTTACCGCACGTATCCAAGCTCTATAATTGCTTGGTTTGCTGGTTATTTGAGTCAATTCAACAACCAGTAGTTAGACAGTAAGAATTGTAAAAGCTGCTTCTCTTTTGAGTCGCAGCTTTTTTTGTTGCTGTGTAATATGCCTTCTAGGCAACAAGCGCCTCTATCAATCACGCGCAACACTTTATTTTATAAGACATTATTCACTATTTGTTTTTCCAGAATAATCATTGCTGCCTTCAATTGCTTTAAATCCTCTTCGGCTGCCCCCTCAAGCAAGTGCTCTATTCTATCTACCCTCTTACGCTGCGTTTCATCCAGTAATTGCTGGCTTTTACGGGTCGGTGCAACATAGACAACCCTTTGATCGGTCTTTGATCGAGATTTGATTACATAACCCTGCTTCTCCAGACTTTTCACAGTTCGAGTGATCGCCGGCGCTGATACCTGTTCCATCTCAGCCAGACTGTTTATGGTCTGCGGACCAATGTAGACGAGGATAGAAAGCAAGGAAAGCCTTTCAGGGGTTAAACCGCTTTCCTGATCATGCTTCTTGGTATTTCGAAGTAAATAAATGGCTACGCGATGTAACTTTTCCGCTACTTCGGAATGTTTGTTTATAGAGTCAGGCATTTAGCTTATTATCGTTAAATATTAACATTGGTTAAATATATTCACCTTGGCTGTATATTTCAACAATTCATTCATAAAAAGATAGAAACTAACTATGAGAATGTAAAATCTTCACAGGCATATACGTGCAATATCAGGCAGTTAAAATGCAACCTTATTAGTTTCACTCTATGAGGTATGACCAGTTATTGACTTTATTGATCGGATGAGTAGAATTGCGCCACATTTTCAGTACCTTCTTGAGGCATTTTAATGAGAAAGGTCTTCATATCCGCAGTTGTTACGACCCTTAGTATTCTTTCAATTACTCCAAGCCAGGCCAAAGTTACAGCCGATCAAGCAACGGCTTTGGGTAAAACCCTGAGTCCCATTGGGGCTGAATTAGCAGGCAGTGGGGACGGCACTATCCCAGCCTGGACAGGTGGTATCAAACAAATTCCTCAAGATTATGAGCCAGGCGAACACCATAAAGATCCTTTTGCTGATGAGAAGGCACTACTGATCATTGATAAAAATAATGTCCAGCGTTACGCCGACAAGCTGACTGCCGGTCAGGTTGCGATGGTCAATCAATACCCTGATTACAAAATCAAGGTCTACCCAACTCATAGAACAGCCTCTTTCCCGCAAAAGGTCTATGATTACAGTATTCAAAATGCAACTAGAGCAGAGCTTACTCAAGATGGGGCGGGTTTAGTTAATGCTAAAGTTGGCGCTCCCTTTCCAATCCCCAATAACGGCTTAGAAGCCATCTGGAACCACTTAACCCGCTACCGTGGCGAATATATAACTCGTGAGTACATTCAGGTTACGCCACAACAAGACGGCAGCTATACGCCCGTTAAATTTGAGCAGGAATCTTTACAGTATTACGTTCAGGAAAACCCTGAAAAAGACAATCTGCTGTTCCTTTATAAGCAGCGCATAACAGCACCCTCTAACTTGGCAGGCCAAGTTTTGCTCGTTCACGAAACCTCCAATCAGGTAGAAGATCCTCGCCGTGCCTGGCGTTATGATCCAGGCCGTCGACGCGCAAGCCGCACACCAACAGTAGCTTATGATGCTCCAGCACTGGCTTCGGATGGCTTATCTACAGTTGATAACTTTGATATGTTCAGCGGCTCTCCGGATAAGTACGACTGGGAATTAAAGGGTAAGAAAGAAATCTATGTTCCCTACAACGCCTATAAATTACATAGTGACCAATTAAACTATGACGATATCATTCGTCCAGGTCATATTAATCAGGATTTGGCTAGATATGAGCTACATCGTGTCTGGGTGGTCGAAGCAACCCTTAAAGAAACCGAGCACAACATCTATAGTCGCAGAACATTCTATCTTGATGAAGACAGCTGGCAAGCGCTGCTAGTCGATCACTATGATGAAAATGGCCAACTTTGGCGCGTAGGCGAAGCTCATGCTATCAACTATTACGAAGTTCCCGTCCTTTGGAGCACTCTGGACGTGCTTCATGATCTCAAAGCCAAACGCTATATCGCTTTTGGCCTGGATAACAAAGAAACCATGTACGACTTCGGAACCGAGCTTAACTACAGTAAATTCACAGCCTCAGCACTAAGACGTGAAGGACGCTAATAGAGAAATTAGTCCCCCCTGCTTTATATCCACCTGTGTTTTAGCCACTCTCAAGAGTGGCTTTTTTTTGCCACTTATTGTTATGCTAAGTATAGTTCTTAATGAGCGCCACAGAAAATTCCCAATAGAGGTTTTATATGAAGAAAAGGATCTGCCTTATACTCACCAGTAGCCTGCTCGCCCTTGCAGTGCATGTCTCCAAAGCCAAAAGTGATATCGAAATGGGCCCAGTTATTGAGGGTTATGGACCAACTTCAGCCATCGAAGATAGTGACATCCAATTACCCGAAGGCTTTGTTTATAAAGCGCTGTTTGATATTAGCGCAACCAACCAAAAGCACGATCAATATAATCGTAAAATAGAGTCGGTTGCCCGTTTCTTAAACATGCATGTCAGAAATGGTGTTAAGCCAGAACAGATGAAGCTAGCGGTAGTCATACATGGTGCAGCAGTCAAAGATATCTTAACCGATGAAGCTTATGCCAAACGCCATGGCTTTAAGAACCCAAATACTGACCTGATTCACCAATTAGCTGAGCATGGTGTTGAGTTCTACGTCTGCGGTCAATCAGTTGCCTTTTATGAGGTTAAGAAAAGCGAGTTATCTCCTGACGTGAAACTAGCTTTGTCGGCCATGACCATGGCGGTATTGTTGCAGGAAGACGATTACCAGTTAATTCCGTTTTAAAAAAAAGCGAGCACACGGCTCGCTTTTTAATGTTTCTAATTTTGAGGAAACACTAGGGCTTATCTTTTTCTTGCTCTACTGACTCGTCAGCATCTACTGAGGTTTCATCAGTTTCTGAACCTTCACCATTGAGCTCTTCTTGCTCAGACGGCCCTTCATCCAGCCCCTCATCGCCCTCTGCATCACCCTCTTCATCCCACTCGTCATCGAGGTCATCCCAGACTTCTTGTGGCACTTCATCAATCGCACCTGGCTCAGGCCAGTTGAATGACTGAGCTTGAGTCTCCGCCTCATACTCACGCATTTTGGGATGCTCGATGAGGTAGTCCATGATGTCATTGCAGATTTTTCGAGTTCCTTCCTTCTGAATAGCTGACATACGGTAAACAGGGCCGTCCCACTCCAAACGCTCGAGCATATCGGCAATTTTTTCCTCAACCTCTTCTTCCGATAACAAATCGGTTTTATTGAACACTAACCAGACCGGCTTATCTTTTAAAGATATGTCCTTACTTTCACTGTACTTATACAGCTCATTCATAATCCCATTAAAGTTCTTAACAGGATCCGACTCATCAAATGGCAACAAATCGACTATGTGCAATAAGATTCGAGTACGTGCAAGATGACGCAAGAATCGAATACCAAGACCGGCACCCTCTGCCGCACCTTCAATCACACCGGGAATATCGGCAACCACGAAGCTCGACTCGGTATCCACTCGTACCACACCCAGGTTAGGCACCAAGGTTGTAAAAGGATAATCAGCCACTTTAGGTTTAGCTGATGAGACAGCTCGAATGAAAGTTGATTTACCTGCATTAGGCAAACCCAGCAGACCAACGTCAGCTAATACTTTAAGCTCGAGGCGAAGCTCACGGAATTCACCCGGAGTACCATGCGTAGCCTTGCGTGGAGCACGGTTTATTGAGCTTTTAAAACGTGTGTTACCAAGCCCATGAAAGCCGCCTTTAGCAACTAACACAGCTTGTCCATCACGAACTAGATCACCGACAACCTCACCCGTCTCTTTATCAGTGATTTGTGTACCAACCGGAGCTTTTAAATAAAGTTCTTCTCCTTTACTACCGGTTTTATTACGTCCTTGTCCGTTCTCACCTCGTGTTGCTTGATAAAAACGCACAAAGCGATAATCCACTAAGGTATTAAGCTCAGCATCAGCAACAATATAGACGTTACCGCCGTTGCCACCGTCGCCACCATCAGGGCCGCCACGTGCAACATATTTCTCACGACGAAAACTGACAATGCCGTTACCGCCATCACCTGCTTTCACCTTTATGGATACTTCATCAACAAATTTCATTGCGCTATTCTGCCACTATTACCCTGTTAGACTATCTGTCTATCATACCGTTAAAGCAACAATCCTAAAATTGTCACTTACAAAAAAAAGCCCCAGCGATGGCTGAGGCTTTTTCTTCATCTGATTCGATTAAGCGTCGATAGAAACAAACTTACGGTTGTTTTTACCTTTAACTTCGAATTTCACTTTGCCGTCAACCTTTGCAAACAAAGTGTGATCGCGGCCTAGACCAACACCGTTACCAGCGTGGAATCTAGTACCACGTTGACGAACGATAATGCTGCCTGCGCTTACTTCTTCACCGCCAAAGCGTTTAACACCAAGACGTTTACTTTCGGAATCGCGACCGTTACGAGTACTACCACCAGCTTTCTTGTGAGCCATCGTTTACTCTCCTTTTACCAATTCTTTAGCCTGCTCGATCCAGTTTTCACGTTCGATGCGGCCTTTAAAGTTTAATTCTTCGTCGAATTTAGCAACATCTTCTGCTGTCCATTCGGCGATTTGTTTAAATGTAGAGATACCAGCGTCATTTAATTTACCAACGATAACTGGACCCACACCTGAAAGTTTTGTTAAATCGTCACCCTCAGTTTTAGCGGCTTTCTTAGCTGGAGCTTTTTTGGCTGCTGCTTTTGCAGGAGCTTTTTTAGCTGTTGGCTTAGCACCATCTAGAGCGATACCGTTAATTTTAACTTCAGTATACCACTGACGGTGGCCTTGACGCTTCATGTGGTGTTTACGACGCTTGAACTTAAGAATAGTAACTTTCTTAGCGCGACCGTGATCAACAACTTCTGCTGATACTACAGCACCTTCTACTAAAGGTGTACCAAGTTGAATATTATCACCATCTGCTACCATCAATACTTCACTGAAGTCGATGTTAGCACCAGTTTCCGCTTCGATTTTCTCCAAGCGAACAACTTGGCCTTCTTTAACGCGGTGCTGTTTGCCACCACTTTTTATTACTGCGTACATATTTATTCTCCAGTTTTGACCCTCTCGTATATCTCAACGACAAGGTTAATATGTAATGCGATTACGAATTAAGGGCGCGAATTGTAAGCCAAAGCAGGCGTTGGATCAAGCGAAAAGCCGATGAAACCTGGCTTTTTTACGCTTTTTTCACCTGTTTATGCCTAGCATCGGGCTGTGCTTTGAAAAAACGTCGATAACACTTGACCGAAACGCCTTGCCTCACTAGGATTGCGGTGCATTTTATTGATTTTCCTACAGAATACAAACGCTTTTGATAATTATGATGACCCTAGATGAAATCAGAGACTTGGTTGCAGATGAGTTTGATACGACCAACCAAATCATTATAGACAGACTGCAATCGGACGTGGTTCTTGTGAATCAGGTCGGTCATTATATTGTTGCGGCGGGAGGTAAGCGACTGCGTCCTATGCTCCTTCTTCTAGCCGCTAAGTCGTTAAATTATCAAGGCAAATTCCATCCGAACCTCGCTGCAGTGATTGAGCTTATCCATACCGCCACGCTGCTTCATGATGATGTTGTGGATGAATCTGATCTACGCCGAGGTCGCCAAACCGCCAATGCCATGTTTGGTAATCAAGCCTCGGTACTGGTAGGTGACTATTTATACAGCCGCTCCTTCCAGATGATGGTTGAGGTAGGCGAAATGCGAGTGATGGAAGTACTCTCGGAAACCACTAATGAAGTAGCAGCTGGTGAAGTCCTACAGCTAATGAACGTCAATGATCCTGATGTGGACGAAGCTTCATATTACCAAGTGATTGAACGTAAAACCGCTATTCTATTTGCTGCTGCTACTCAATTAGCCGCCATTCTTGCCGGTGCCAGCAAAGACGTTGAGGAAGGTTTACGTGAATACGGCTTGCAGCTCGGCAATGCTTTCCAGCTAGTGGACGATGCTCTGGATTATGCAGCTGATACCGAAGAGCTCGGTAAGAACGTCGGTGATGATCTGGCGGAAGGTAAGCCTACTCTACCCCTTATTTATGCGATGCAGCATGGGTCTGACACCGATGCGCAAATGATCCGCCAAGCCATCGAACAGGGTGGACTTGATAATATGGATGCCATTTTACGCATTATCCAAGATACAGGCGCGATCGAATACACCTACCAATCAGCAGAGAAAGCGGTTGCTAAAGCCATTAGTGCTCTAAAGCCACTACCAGAGAGTCAGTATAAACAGGCACTGATTGATATTGCCAACCTGTCCCTCAAGCGCAACTCCTAATATCGAACCAATGAGTCTTTACCCATAATTTATACCTTGCCAAAGATGGGCTAACAGACAATGATTCAGACTATCTATTTAAAAAGCTAATCAGTGGCAAAAAAATTGACAATTGATAGCTTTTAGCTCTCGCAAGCGTTTTTAATTTCTGCGATAATAGCGCGCAATTTTAAGCATCCCGAAACGCTTAGCTTAACAGTTGCATTGCAAAGGTTTGAGAGCCTTTGTCCAAGAGGAGTACCTAATGTCTCGCAATCTTGATTTAAGCCAATATGGCATCCACTCAGTTTCAGAAATCGTTTATAACCCGTCTTACGAATTACTATTTGAAGAAGAAACCAAGCCCGGCGCTGAAGGTTATGAAAAAGGCGTGGTTACTGACACGGGTGCGGTTGCTGTAGATACCGGTATCTTCACAGGTCGTTCACCAAAAGATAAATACATCGTTATGGATGACACCTCTCGCGATACTGTGTGGTGGTCAAAAAATGGCGTGAATGATAATAAACCTATTTCTGCTGAAGTCTGGTCTGACTTAAAGCAAGTGGTGACCAATCAACTATCAGAAAGCCGTCTGTTTGTAGTGGATACTTTCTGCGGCGCTGATGAGGAAACTCGCTTAAAAGTACGCTTTATCACTCAGGTTGCATGGCAAGCTCACTTCGTTAAAAACATGTTTATTCGTCCAACTGAAGAAGAGCTGGAAGGTTTCGAGCCAGACTTCGTGGTCATGAATGGTTCAAAAGCAACTAACACTAAGTGGCAGGAGCATGGTCTTAACTCAGAAAATTTTGTGGCCTTCAATCTGACTGAAAAAATTCAGCTCATTGGTGGCACCTGGTATGGTGGCGAAATGAAGAAAGGTATGTTCTCAATGATGAACTACTTGCTTCCGCTAAAAGGCATTGCTTCCATGCACTGCTCTGCTAATGTTGGTCAAAAAGGCGACGTAGCAATCTTCTTCGGTCTGTCTGGTACCGGCAAAACAACCCTTTCAACTGACCCAAAGCGTGCTTTGATTGGTGATGATGAGCATGGCTGGGATGATAATGGTGTCTTTAACTTCGAAGGTGGTTGTTACGCAAAAACCATCAATCTGACTGAAGAAAATGAGCCTGACATTTACCGCGCAATTCGTCGAGACGCTTTACTTGAGAATGTAGTCGTTGATGAAAGCGGTAAAATCGATTTTGACGATGGTAGTAAAACTGAAAACACTCGTGTTTCTTATCCTATTTACCACATCGACAATATTGTAAAACCGGTTTCAATGGCAGGCCACGCTCAGAAAGTCGTGTTCCTGACAGCTGATGCATTTGGCGTACTCCCTCCAGTGGCCAAGCTCACTCCTGACCAAACTCAATACTACTTCCTATCGGGCTTCACAGCTAAACTGGCGGGTACCGAGCGTGGTATTACGGAACCAACTCCAACTTTCTCCTCCTGCTTTGGTGAAGCATTCTTATCCTTACATCCAACTCAATATGCGGAAGTACTAGAAAAACGTATTCAAGATGCCGGCGCAGAAGTGTATTTAGTCAATACTGGCTGGAACGGCACCGGTAAACGTATCTCCATCAAAGATACTCGCGGTATTATCGATGCCATTATGGATGGTTCTATTGAAGAATGTTCATTCGAAAACCTACCTTATTTCAATCTAGCTATCCCAACTGAATTAAAAGGCGTCGATACCAACATCCTAAACCCACAAAACACCTATGAGTCCGCCGCTGAGTGGGAAGAAAAAGCGAAAAAGCTTGCAGCAATGTTCGTTAAGAACTTTGACCGGTTCGCTGATAACGACAAAGCTAAAGCTTTAATTTCAGCTGGTCCATCGCTTTAATAGCAAGTTTAAAGCTCAAAATAAAAGCCGCTCAGAGCGGCTTTTTTTTTTTCTAACTTTTTATAATTGAGTCAGTAGTAATTAAATCAACTTTGGTTTATCGATATGGTAGCCCTGTCCATAATCAAAGCCCATTTCTTTAATTTTATTTAACACCTGCTCGTTCTCGACAAATTCTGCAATGGTCTTAATACCAAGCTGCACACTAATTTCACAAATACTTTTCACAATAGTTTGGTCATAATCATTTTCGAGTATCTGCTTAATGAAGGAGCCATCAACTTTAATAAAGTCTACTGGAATATTCCTGAGGTACCCATAGGATGACATACCACTACCAAAGTCATCCAACGCAAACTTACAACCAAAACGATTAAGACTGTCAATAAACTCTTTTACCAATTCATAATTATTGATAGCCGCAGTCTCAGTAATCTCAAAAACCATATACTGAGCTAACTCCTGGTTCTCTGAAATTTGTTCGACCAAGCTCTCTCTAAACTCTTCACTATTGAGAGACACACCTGACAGATTGATACACCATAAATAATCACTAGCCTGACTATTGGCTTCTAAATATTCCAACACACGGTTTACAACCCAATTGTCGACCTGTGGCATTATATTAAACCGTTCTGCGGCTGGGATAAATTCAATCGGTGGTATCATACCACCATGCTCATCCAACATAACGACAAGCACTTCTTTCAGATCACCATCTCCATTTAAGTCTTTAATGGTTTGAGTTCGTAGGGCAAAGCGATCTTCATCAAGGGCTTTATTGATACGGTTAACCCATAACACCTGTTGGTGAAAATGAATGCTCTCAGGGTCGCTTTTATCGAACACATGGATCCGATTACCACCTTTTTCTTTCGCTATGGTTCGAGCAGATGCAAGCTCCGAAAGCACTTCACTAGGGCCTAATGTGTCTGAGCCAATTGTCGCCATACCGGCACTTGCATCGATGCTGATGTGCATCTCTGTCCAATCAAATACAGTATCGTGTACTGTCATTAGGATATTATGAATTACCTTGAAGGCCGACTCTAAATTAGCCTGGTCAAAAACAATCAAAAACTCATCTGCACTAAGTCGATATGCATGATCTTTTGCCCCAATATTAGTGTGAATAATCTTGGCAAACTGTTTCAGAACAAAGTTACCTGCTTCATGCCCAAAAGAGTCATTAACGAGATTAAACTTGTCAATATCGAGCAAACAGGCAATATGCTTGGCTCCACCACCCTGACTTATTAACTCGTTTAGGAATTTATCCAGAGCAAACCGGTTTTCAAGATCAGTCAGGAAATCGTGATTCGCCTGATACACAAGTTGATTTCGACTCGACTCAAGCTCACTGATGTTTTTCCTTAACTCACCTTTGCTCTCAAGTAAAACCTTATTATTGCGATAGAGCACAAAAACCAGATACATGAAGTAGAACAGGAATATGGTCAGCAACATAACTAGCAGCATCAGCGAATAACGAGCATTGGATAGCGGCAAATAAAACTCTTCTACATTACCGGTAATCGTTAAGTTCCAAACCCTACCACCTAACTCAAATTTTCTATCAATAGTAAATGCATTGTCAGTATCGACTTGCGATTGACCTCTCGAGTGATGCTCAAGTAATAGGGTATTACCCCCATCCGTCACATCATTTATGGTGAGCGACAATCCAAAGCGAGCTAACTCACTTGAAGTCTCGCTAATAAGATCTTCTAAAACAAACACACCTTCGGATACACCGATTATATTTACCTGATTAGTTTCTTTTGCATAACGATATGCCGGAGCGAACACTAGAGCCGCAGATTTTCCTGGATGCTGATGTAACTCCATACGCGAAGTTACTGTCGTTGAGTTGGTGCGAATAGCTCTTTCTAGTGCTTCCTGACGTGCTTCCGCACGATAAGGGTCATAGCCTATGACTTCATCATTTTCTTGATAAGGATAAGCATAAAGGATTGGGTAATAAACTTGCCGATTTAATTGTAAAGGAATTAAGCTTCCGTCAGAGGTTTTTTCAGTTAAGCTAAAATCAGGATACTGCTCACGAGCTGTCTCAAGAAATGACTCTAGATCTTCATGTTTAACAAATTGCACATACTCGAATGCTTGAATACCGCGGTGCTTTATCAGATTACTCTTGGCAAAATGTTCGAATTCAAATCGAGTAACTTTTTCAGACAGTGAAAAAAAAGTGGCTAACTGCTCAACATCATCAATAAACCGTTTAACATCACCAGTAACCCTTAGCACATAGCGAGTTGAAACATCATTGAAGCGCTCCTCAGCATACTGATGTTCGGTTGTCTCTAACCACCGTGCAGCAAGAAATAAAAAAGCAAAACCTAATAGTACAATAATTCCGATTGCAATCAGATTTTTTACCAGAAAAGGTAACGGCTTAGCCTTTTTTATCATTAACACTGCTCCTAGAGAGTTTACTCGTGGACTATAGCAAGTTTCTTTTTATTAGAGTCGAGTGCAAGCCTGCTTATATTATTAATACCTAAATCATTAAGATCGGCTATTTGCTTCTTATTTGTACTACTTATATACCACAATTGACTGCCCTTACCAACAGCCACTCCATCTGAGTCCAACCAAACATAATCCTGCACACCTTCAGGTAGAACAATGCCTGTGGCTTGAATTTCGCCGTGTTGGTTAATCAAAAAAATGTGATGCTGACCATCTATAACCCGAGTGAAACTTACTTTATTCTCTTCTAGTCGCTGCAAGCAACGACCGATATTTTCAACCAATGGATCTGCCTTCCCCTCAGCTTTGAGATCAAATAATTGCAACGTCATCACTTCGCCCAATACAAAGGTAGCAGCTAACTCTGGGTTGAGCCATGCATGATAACCCACGGGTTCAATAGCTGGATTGAGAACTTGTTGGGACGCATCATCAATATTCACCAAGCGCAGATGTTGCTGGCCTTCAGAATTAACCCCTATGACACTCAAGGTTCGATCATCATAAACAGTTGGAGAATATTCACTAACATCATCACTATGGGTAATATTGACGAGTTTTTTATCTGCAAAGTTGTAAGCAAAGATATCCGTTTGTTCGTCCATCATCCGCGTAAAATATAGCAGCTCACCGTTGGCAGAAAAATGAGGCTGGTTGTCATAACCGACATGCTTAAGAGCATTGAGGGCATTACCAGCATCCACTTTCATTGCACTACCAGGAGAGCTCACAGGAATGACAACAATATCAGTAGAAGGGATTGAAGGGGTTTCGTCTTCTGCACGCAAATCTGACACACAGATTAAATGTGCTGACAATACACTTGCCAGCAAGCAAGGAAAGTTCATTTATTATGACTCCGGAGCCTGAACAAAGGCCAATGGCTGCGCCGAATAGCAGACAATTTTATCGCCTGCCTGTTTATCACCAACTGCTTTTTTAAGTGCCAGTCTTTGTTCTTTAAAAGTGAAAGCTGAGTCTGCTTGAATAGCATAATGTCTGACATTTTCTGACACCAATACTTCGCCAGGTTCAGCCATAGATTCCAGTCGTGCTGCAAAATTAATGGCATCGCCTTCAATATCAAGCTGCTCGGTAATTTCGTTATGAGTAATTTTAACTTCGCCAATATCTAAACCGATACGTAAAGCAAAACCAGCTCCTGCCAATACTTTTTGAATCATGGCAGCGCAACTTAAAGCACTTTCAACATTTTGGAAGGTGGCTCTTAATGAGTCACCTTCCATATTTGGATAACTGGCTTGCCATTTTTTAAGTACAGGTTTTAACAGACCTCGGAATAAAGATAGTTTTTCGGTTCGGTCTTCTTCGGTCCAATGCGAAAAGCCTTTTAAGTCAGTAAACAGTACTGCTAAACGGCGTGTTTTGGCATCACTATCAATTTCAGAAAGCTCAAGTAACTTAGGCCAATATTTATCTTTAATTGCTTGTAAAGACTCTCGAATTTCAAACTGTAGTTTACGTTCAGATTGGAGACTAATTTGAATAGATTGTAACTTTTCAGCTTCTTGTCGAAGACTCGCTTCGAGCATCGTTGGATTTAAACCACCCGTATCTTCGACCACGATAATGGCACGAGTATCACCGGGCTCATTACGGATATCTCGAATGCGTAACTTACAACCCCAGTAACTAGCTTCAAGATGTTCAATCAAAAACGGTAATGTTGCTAAATCCTGATAAGACAACATACGCTGGTAACGAAGTGTAAAAGTAATCTTGTCGGCAAAAAGTTTTTCAAATTGATTCTTAGCGTAATGAGTATAATCACGACCACGCTGATCCCAACTTGCATGGCTACAGTCAATGTTTCGAATCGACCAGCCATTCGTTTGTACTTGCCACAATTTAGTTGCACTTAAAATAGCGTTATCAAGGTTTGCTCTGCCCAAATTAGCACTTCGCAGGTCAGCACCTTTAAAATTAACGCCATTTAAATTAAAACCAGATAAATCCAAACCTGAAATGTTGGCATTGCTAAGATTGGCACCTTTTAAAGTAACCCCCTCAATACGGCAGCTAGATAAATCAACATCAGACAAGTTTGCCTTATTGAGATTAGTATCGCGTAAATTAACATTACCCATTTTTGCACCAATTAACTTAGCGCCCTGCATGTCCAAACCTTCTAAGTTTTGGTTACGCAAATCAGCTCCACTCAAGTTTGCTTCGCGCAAATCTTGTCCGCGCAAATCATGGTCGCGCAAATCCACACTGGACAAGTCGGTTCGGAAACAAATGGCAGTTAATAAATTGGCATGAAGCAAATTGGCATGACTAAGATTAGCTTGCTTTAAATTAGCAGCAATTAATTTTGCTCCGGAAAGATTACAATAACAAAGGTTGGCATCGGTGAGATTACTAGCGATTAAAGCAACACCTTGCAAATCGGAATAAGCTAGATTGGCTCCAACAAAACTCATTTCTGAAAGGTCACAACCAGACAGGTCAAGGCCTCGAAGATCCTGTCCGTCAAAATTGGCGTGAGTTTTTGGGTTCTCTTTACGCCATTGATTCCAGACTTTTTCCCCTTGCATTAATATTTTTAATAATTCTTTATTGTCCTCTGATGTCAGAGACATGAGTTTTCCTCTTCAGCCAAGCCGTAGCACTCTATTTATACCATAGAAACTTTATATAAAACAGCATCTAACAGCAGTTTTACTTGAGCTAAAGCCGGTGGTCAGTACAATAGATTCTTTTGCCATTTTGAGGATTATCATGACTCATCCATTTGAAGAGTTTCGCCACAAACGCGAACAAGGCAACGCGAAAGCATTGGATACCGACAGCCTGTTGATTAAGCGTTTCTTTGGACTAGACAAAACTGCCTACGGTGAAGGCACTCTTGACTCAAAAACCAAGGAGTTGCTCGGCCTGGTCGCATCCATGGTTTTGCGTTGTAACGATTGTATTGATTACCATCTGGAACAATGCGTCAAACAAGGTTGGAACAAACAGGAACTCGATGAAGCTATGGGGGTTGCCATGTTGGTAGGTGGTTCGATTGTGATCCCGCATTTGCGTCACGCGAAACTCAGCCTTGAGTTTTTATTCGAAGAACAAGCGCAAAGTGATTAATCTAAGCTAACCCCTATAAACCAAGCACTTCTTTGATAAATGGAATGGTTAACTTTCTCTTGGCTTGCAAGGATGCTTGATCAAGTTTATCCAAAATCCCCAGCAACGTGGGCAAATCACGTTGTTGGCGAGCCAATAGATAGTGAGCGACTTCATTACTAAGTTCCAAGCCTTTTTCTTCAGCTTTTCTTTGCAACAAAATCAGCTTTTCCTCATCATTTAAAGGCTTGATATTGTATATGAACATAGCCGACAGGCGTGACTTAAGATCCTTAAGCTCTAGAGCCAACTGTGATGGCGCATTCAAGCCGGTGATCAGAAAACTCTTGCCCTGCTCCTTGAGCTGGTTATAAAGATTGAAAATCGCAGTTTGCCACTCTTTATCTGCAATCACTTTCTCAATACCATCCAGCGAGACGCAATCAAAAGCCACCAGACCATCCAGCATTTGTGGTACTAACATGCTGTTTTCTAATGGCAAATAGGCAATTAGCTTGTCGGGGTTTTGCTCAGAATAAGCATGAGTTAACGCTTGCAGTAAATGACTCCGGCCATGGCCCTGCTCTGAATAGATATAGATAAAATCACTCTCACCCTGACAAATAGCTTCTAGCTTCTGAAGCAACAGCTGATTTTCGCCAACCATAAAATTGGCAAAGGTAGCATCGGAATGAAGCTCAATATCGAGGGGTAATTGCTGCATGGTTGTTTAAATTATAGGTTATTCTTATTGCTGACCAGGGTCAGTGTGGTTAGTTTCAGCCTTATCTTTAACTGCGTCATGACTGCTTTCAGACAGTGGCTGTTTATTGTTCTTAACCGCTTTGTAATTAACAACGCCTAGCCAGATATAATGAAGTCCGCTAATAATGCAGGTCAATATTACTGTAATTTCAAGACCTTGCAACAATATATCAGGAACAGAATACCAGTCAGCAACTGTCACTAAAACCAATAGCACAAGCAGAATAAGCAGGGCTGTATTCCATTTGGAAATTAAAGACGGGCGCATTTCATAAGGCCCAACGAAATAATGATAGCTGGTTGCACCGCCGACGATAATCACATCTCTGGCGGTTGATACCCAGAATAAGGTCCAGGAAATATGGCCTTTCACCACCAGCAATAGCAAAGCTACCAGTAACAATAATTTATCGGCCAAAGGGTCGGTGATCGAACCAAAACGACTTTGCCAGCGAAATCGCTTGGCCAGCAGCCCATCCAAACCATCGGATAGGCCCGCTATCAGGAAAATAACCAGTGCCAAAGCATATTGTTCGATCATCACATAGTAGGCAAACGGAATAATCAGAATGATCCGCATAATGGTGATGAGGTTTGGCAACACACTTAAGCTCATGATTTTATTATTTATTTCCCTGTTAACTAATCCCGCCAGCGGAAGCTATAACGCCCGCCTAAACCTTGATCGGTCGGAATGCGACGAAGATTATTCCCTATATTAATAGCATCAATCAAGCTTTGTGGCGAAGATTGCACTTTAACTTCAAATAAAACAGCGCTGTCTTTCACCTGAAGCACTCTCACTGACTGAGTCATGCCCAGGCCGTCAAGGTAGCGTCGAGCACCCGCATAAGCATCCAGTGTATTAATATTCTCAACAAAAATTTCTACCGCAAGGACTTGATCAGACAACACAACAGACAATCTTGCCGCCAATTTATCGGCTATTTGGTCAATCAAATCGGCAACAACCTGCTGCTTACTGGATGCAGTGCTGGATATGTTCTCAACATTTCCGCCTAAATCCAAAGACCAACGACCCATCCATTGTCCACCGCTCTGTGACAACTGCCCGGCAACCACATAATCAGCATTATATCGCTCAGAAGCTCTTTTGATGGGCCCTGTAAATCGGCCCCAGACATCACCCACTGAAACTTCGGACTTGTCTTCCAAATCCATCAAGGGCATGACAATCGGCAAGCCTCGACGTGCTGCAGCACGCTTTATAGCGATAGCCACCTGATCCCGACTCTCAGAAACCACTCGGCGTTGCCCGTCCTCTTCAACCGCAATCCAGAAACTACCGGCTGGTCGGTTTTCAGACCATATAGGCTGTTGCGCCTCTTTTAAGATTCTGTGTATTGCCTGGCTATCGAAAGTAGCAACCAGCAATAAGGGTCTTTCGTAGACCATTTGCTCTTCTGCGCTTAACCTTTTGTAGGAATACTGACGCATATAGTTTTGCGCATCCGACAGAACCGCTTGAATTTGCGAATTGTTCACAACAGCTTTATTGCCACTGACTCGAACCAGAACTTCCGCGAAGACATTCTGCATGGCATTTTGACGCACGCCAGTCGACTGATTTTCCACAGGCCAGCTAGCAGAATATAAGTCGGCCACACGCTCAGATTGAGCTGGCATAACCCAACAGAGATTCACTAGCAGGAGTGTCAAATAAAGATATAATTTTGATATATTTCTCATGAACCTAAGTTCCTGTTTTAATTATCTTTTGCTCGCTTTGATACAAAGCTTGCAATGTTTGCACAAGCACCGATAACCTGCCCAATAATGTCGGCATTTTAGCAGTTTTTAATAATCACGCCAGGCAATTAGACCATATCCTAATGATAGTTAAAGTTAACTATCCCTTTTCTTTCTCCTTTTCATTGGTTTTCCCACAAGAAAGGCTCGAATGAGCGTTACACGTTACCTATAATACGCAGCACTTTCTTATTATTTTTAACATCAAACAAAAATAGGCGAATTCAATGGCAAAAGACAACTCAAGTCATTTCCCACAACCGGACCAGGTCTTAAATCATGCGGAAGTTATTGTCAGCGAACAGGATGTGGACAACGCCATCAGCAAACTCGCCGAACAAATCAACAGCCAGCACTACTCAGCTCCTTTGCAGATTTTTTGTATCATGAATGGCGGCCTCTACTTTGCTGGCCAACTATTGCGCCTGTTAACAATACCAGTCACCGTCAACTACCTACATGCCACCCGCTACGGTGATAAAACGCAAGGACAGGAATTGCAATGGCTGGTTAAACCCAAAGCCGAAGATATACATAATCAGCCCATAATGTTGCTGGATGATATTTTTGATGAAGGCATTACTCTGGAAGCCATTGCCAAAGAATGTGAGGCTTTCAAACCATCAAGCCTGCAGTGCGCTGTTCTAGTAGACAAAAATCACCAACGTAAACCTGAATCAGGTTTTAAACCAGAATTTGTTGGCTTAAGTGTGCCGGATCGATACATCTTTGGCTGTGGTATGGATTACAAAGGGTTATGGCGTAATTTGCCGGCAATTTATGCGATATAACACTCATCTCCTTACAAAAGGCGTATACTGAGGAATAATTCACATTTACGTCTTTGTATTAACCGCAAAGCAAAGATACGCTATATAAGTTACTGTTAATTCAGTTAGTATTCATTCTTGTGAGCTATGATGAATCCAAGTTTTTTGGGGAACCCGAGGAGAAATAGTATGAAAATATCGACCCCTTTTATGAAAACCCTTACCGCTGCAGTTGTTGCTGGCGTGATGGGTGTTGGTTGTACAACCCTTAATCCATATACTGGCGAAGAACAAACCAGTAAGACGGTTAAGTATGGCGCGATCGGTGCCATTACCTGTGGTTTGATTGGCGCGACTCGCGACAGTAAAAGTGCTCGTAACGCTGCGCTAGGTTGTGGTGCAATTGGTGCTGGTATCGGTGCTTACATGGATAGCCAGGAAAAAGAATTACGTGAAGAGTTAGCTGGTACTGGTGTAGGCGTTCAACGTGATGGCGAGCAAATTCACTTGATCATGCCTGGTGACATCACTTTTCAGACCGATCGCTACGCGATTGATAGCGGCTTCTACCCGGTTTTAGACTCTGTTTCTAAAGTTTTGTATAAGTTTAAAGATACAAACCTTGAAGTTGCGGGCTTTACCGACTCAGTAGGTAGTGACTCCTATAACCAAGAGCTATCTGAGAAGCGTGCAAACAGCGTAGCTTCTTACTTACGTCAGCGCGAGATTCCGAATAACCGCTTGCGTGTGGTTGGCTATGGAGAACGCTATCCGGTAGCACCAAACGAAACAGAAGCTGGTCGCTCGAAAAACCGTCGTGTTGAGCTAACCATTACTCCAGATCCACAAAACTAAGTGTATCTGTTCTTCTAAAAAGCGGCTTCGGCCGCTTTTTCTTTGTCTGTGGGTAATTTAGTTGATCCTTTTTTAGGGTCACTCCTTTCTATCAATAGCCGCATCTAGTAAAATTAGCGCAATTTTGAAAGGGTCAGTTGACCCGAGCCCACTTTTATCTAGGAATTCAAATGAGCGACAAAAAATCCCTGAGCTACAAAGACGCAGGTGTGGACATTGATGCAGGCAACGCCTTAGTAGACCGTATTAAAGACGTTTGCAAAAAAACGTACCGCCCTGAAGTGATGGGAAATATCGGTGGTTTTGGCGCACTTTTCGATTTGCCTTCAGGTTATGAAGAGCCAGCATTAGTAGCAGGAACGGATGGCGTAGGAACCAAGTTGCGTCTTGCCTTGAATCTGAAAAAGCACGATACCGTTGGGATTGATTTGGTCGCAATGTGTGTCAATGACCTGGTTGTTCAAGGTGCTGAACCTCTGTTCTTCCTGGATTATTACGCTACCGGTAAACTGGATGTTGATATTGCAGCAGACGTTGTCACCGGTATTGCTAAAGGTTGCGAAATTTCAGGTTGCTCATTGATTGGCGGCGAAACTGCTGAAATGCCGGGTATGTATGAAGGCGATGACTACGATTTAGCTGGCTTCTGCGTTGGTATCGTTGACAAGAAAAAGATTATTGATGGCAGCAAAGTGAAAACAGGCGATGTATTGCTAGGACTTGCTTCAAGCGGCCCACACTCAAACGGTTACTCATTGATCCGCAAAATCCTTGAAGTTAGCGGCGCAGATGTTAATGCCGAGTTTGAGAATGGCAAAACCTTGGGCGAAACCCTGTTAGAACCGACCCGAATCTATGTTAAGCCTCTACTTCGCCTGTTCAAGGAAGTGGAAGTTAAAGCTATTTCGCATATCACTGGCGGCGGTCTACAGGAAAACTTGCCACGTGTTATGCCAAAGACATCTAAAGCTATGGTTAACACTAGCGCCTGGCAAATGCCTAAAGTATTCCAATGGCTCCAAACTGAAGGCAATGTCGACCGTCATGAAATGCACCGTACCTTCAACTGTGGCATAGGCATGGTTCTTGTCGTAAGCAAAGAGAACGCAGAAAGAGCCTCTGACTTATTGCAAACACTGGGTGAAACTGTCTATAACATTGGTTATATCGCTGCCCGCGATGGTGATGAAGAACAAGTGGTTCTTTAAACCGTCCTGACATGTCCAACATCGTTGTTCTCATTTCCGGCAACGGAAGCAATCTACAAGCAATTATCGATAGCGTCCAAAACGGCGCTATCGATGGCTGCGTATCTGCCGTAATTAGCAATAAACCTGATGTCTACGGGCTTGAGCGCGCTGAGAAGGCAGGTATTCCGGCAATTGCCGTCGACCATTCCCAATTTTCCAGTCGCTCTGATTTTGAGCAGGCTCTGATACAAACCATTGATCAGTACCAACCGAATTTGGTTGTATTGGCTGGATTTATGCGTATTCTTAGTTCAGAGTTTGTTCAGCATTACTTAGGCACAATGCTTAACATCCATCCCTCTTTATTACCGAAGTATCCAGGACTCAACACACATAAAAGAGTGTTAGAGAATGGTGATAAGGAACACGGAACCAGTGTACACTTTGTAACGGCCGAGCTGGATGGTGGCCCAATCATTGCACAACGGAGTTTCCATGTTACAGCAGATGACAACGAAGAAAGTTTGCAGAAAAAAATTCAACAGCAAGAACACAAGCTATATCCCGAAGTGGTTAGCTGGTTCTGTAGCGGTCGACTGCAATTCAAAGATGGTAAGGCCTGGCTCGACCAACAACCTGTTAGCATTCTATAAGTCACCTGAGGTTGATTCCCCTGCTACATTTTCAAGCTTAATCTTAAGCGTCCTGTTATTTATATTAATCAGTTTCTTATCTTCGACCGTAGCGGCGGAAGATACAGTGCCAGCCGAACACGAAAGCACTTCTCTGAGAGCCGTTAAACCCTACTCTATACAATACAAAGTAATGCATGATGGCGACAAAGTTGGAACCGCGACACGCAAACTCGAGCAGCTAAGTAATGGCCAATGGCAATCCTCTATGGAGTCAGATATCAGTTACTATTTGCTTTCAGACGAACGTCGAGAAACCAGTCGCTTCGAAATAGTAGATGAGATCATTCGTCCACTTCATTACCAAAGTCTGGCTGACACCAGCTTCCGTTCAGACAGAATCCTGATTCAAAAATTTGACTGGGACGCGATGCGTGAACAAGGGTCATATGAGGGTAAAAAGTGGAACATGCAGCTACAGGAAGGCCTGCTCGATCCTCTCACAGAAGTTTTAGCGGTAAGAGAAACTCTGTTGGCCCAAAAGCCTCTGCAAGCAATCGACATCAGCTATCGAGGTGGTATTCGTCATCATGAATTTAAAGTGGTGGGCGAAGAAACTCTGAAATTAAAATCAGGAGACATTCGAACTGCTAAACTACAGCTCATTGAAAAAAATGGTACGCGCATAACTAACTTCTGGTTTGCGATTGACCATGAAATGTTGCTGGTCCAAATCCAACGAATTAAAGATGGTGAAGAAGAAGCAAAGTTAGTAGCGACAAGCTGGGAACTTTAAAACTGTAAGGAAGAAATAGGATGGTGAAAAATATTGTTGTTTTGAGTTTATTGATTGCCTCTACTCAGCCCGGGCTGGCAAGCAACTATACTGAGGAAGATGCATTAAGCATTGATAAAGCCATCACTCAGGACATTCAGTTTCAATTTCCCAATGACAATAACATCCATCCTGACACCAGCGACTTTGAAGTCATCAATTACGTCACTCTAAGCAATGAACAAGGCACGCGTAAAGCAACGGTAACATTGCACAATTCATCCAGTGGCAATCGCATTTTCGTTAGCAAACAGATAATGGCGCTATTTGCTAATGGTGACCGCCTTAGTCCTATCGAGAAAAAAGTCACTTTCAAAGGCAAAGAAACCCAAACCATTACCCTTCATTTTGGTAATCACAGCTACCCAATACTTAGCCTCTATACTCGGCAATAATCGCTGAAATTTTCTTAAACTCAATAAAAAAGCCAAAAGCAATTATGCCTTTGGCTTTTTTTGTTTTGGACTAAACTCTTGCCTAGGTTTTTGGAAGAGTAACCCCACGTTGTCCCTGATACTTGCCTCCGCGATCTTTATATGAGGTTTCGCACACTTCGTCTGACTCGTAGAACAGCATCTGCGCCACACCTTCATTAGCATAAATTTTCGCAGGAAGTGGTGTAGTGTTGGAGAACTCGAGTGTTACATGCCCTTCCCACTCAGGCTCAAGTGGCGTCACGTTAACGATAATACCGCAGCGTGCGTAAGTCGATTTACCCAAACAAATGGTTAAGACATTTCGTGGAATACGGAAATACTCAATCGTGCGTGCCAGTGCAAAGGAGTTGGGTGGAATAATACAAACATCGCTTTTCACATCAACAAAGCTGTTTTGATCAAAGGCTTTCGGATCAACAATCGCGGAGTTAATGTTCGTGAAAATCTTAAACTCGTCAGAGCAACGCACGTCATAGCCATAGCTTGAAGTACCATAAGACACAATACGGTTATCGCCATTGTAACGAACCTGTCCAGGCTCAAACGGTTCAATCATCCCATCGCTCTCCGCCATTCTGCGGATCCACTTATCAGCTTTAATTGTCATAGTCGTTTCTCTTTAATTTCTAATTATTGCTTAATATTGCTCTTAACATTACTGTATCAATATTAAGTGTTTTCAATCAGTTGTTATCAATTGTGATTGTTGGAAAGTCTGCTCTAAACTCTTTCTCTTGTAACGATAATTTAGCAGCAATGCGTTGCGCTATGTCAAGATACAGGTGACTTTCTGCAGTTGATGGGTCGGCAACCACGGTCGGCTTACCACTATCAGCCTGCTCACGAATGGTTAAAGCTAATGGCAAACTGCCCAATAGCTCAACACCAATCTCCTGCGCCAACTTGTCTCCACCACCAGCGCCAAAAATATGTTCCTGATGACCGCAATTTGAGCAGGTATGCATTGCCATATTTTCAACCACACCTAAAACCGGTACTGAAACCTTGTTAAACATAGTCACCGCTTTGCGTGCATCGGCCAGTGCAATATCTTGCGGCGTAGTAACCACAACCGCTGCTGTAACAGGGATTTTCTGTGCCATGGTCAATTGAATATCTCCAGTGCCCGGCGGCAAGTCGATAATCAAGTAATCAAGATCACGCCATTGGGTATCGTTAATCAATTGTTGAAGCGCACCACTGGCCATTGGGCCACGCCACACCATAGCTTGCTCAGGCTTGACCAGGTAGCCAATCGACATGGACTGCAGGCCATGATTTTCAACTGGCAGAATGGTCTTCTTATCGGTACTTTCCGGGTGCTTGCCCTGCAATCCGAGCATAATCGGAATGCTTGGCCCATAGATATCTGCATCTAAAATGCCAACATTAGCGCCCAAATGACTTAAAGCTAACGCCAAGTTGACGGAAGTTGTCGATTTCCCAACACCGCCCTTACCAGACGCCACCGCGATAATATTCTTAATATCAGGCATGGCTTGCACTTTAGCCGGATGAGCGTGGGCTTCTACCCGCCAGGAAACCTTAACTTGAGGTTTAATCTCGGGAAACTGAGCTTTGAGGTATTCAGTGACTTCACGCTCTAATTCTTGCTGATAATTACCCATTGGAAAGCCCAATTTAATGGTCAAAGTAACCTTATCACCATCAATATCGGTCTTTTTTAGTGCATTAGCGCTGATTAAATCGGTATTCAATTGACTGAGCTTGAGTTGGCTCAGGGCATCGTGGATCTGCTGTTCAGTGAGCATTCTGCTGATCTGTCCGGCTTATTTGAAAAAGTGGTTCAAAGTCTAAGTCTTTTAGGCCCGAAAACCAAGCCAGATCATGATATTTGGACGAATTAGTTAATGAAAATTTGACCCAAAACAAGTAGTATTCACGGCTAAGTAAATGATCCACAAAACTAATTTCAGGACTCTATTTCAATATGAGCTCACAACGCAAAATTCTTGTTACCAGCGCCCTTCCCTATGCCAATGGCGATATCCATATTGGTCACCTGCTGGAATATGTGCAAACCGACATTTGGGTTCGCTTCCAGAAGTCTCGTGGACACCAGTGTATCTATGTCTGTGCTGACGATACCCATGGCACCCCGGTCATGCTGCGCGCACAAAAAGAAGGCAAGACACCGGAAGACTTTATTAAAGAAAGTCATCAGGCGCACGAACAGGACTTTGCTGACTGTCTGATTGGTTTTGATAATTTTCACAGCACCCACAGCCCAGAATCGAAAGAACTGACTCAAGGCATATACCTCAAGCTGAAAGAAAATGGTCATATCAGCTCTAAAACCATCAACCAGTTATTCGACCCAGAGAAGGAAATGTTCCTACCGGATCGCTTCGTAAAAGGCACTTGCCCAAAATGTGGCTCGGAAGACCAATACGGCGACAACTGCGATGCATGCGGTGCAACCTATAGCCCGACGGAACTAAAAAATCCAAAATCAGCAGTATCCGGCGCAACGCCAATCCTTAAAGAGTCAGAGCATTTTTTCTTTGACCTGAAAGGCTTCGAAGGCTTCTTGCGCGAATGGTTAGGCGCCGACGGACACGTTCAATCAGAAGTACAGAACAAAATGAACGAATGGCTGGATGATTTGCGCCAATGGGATATTTCTCGCGATGCGCCCTACTTCGGATGGGAAATTCCAGGCGAGAAAGGCAAATACTTCTACGTCTGGCTGGATGCCCCGATTGGTTACATGGCCAGCTTCAAAAACTTGTGTGACAAGCGCGATGATTTGAATTTTGATGAATTCTGGGGTAAAGACAGCGACGCCGAGGTTTATCACTTCATCGGTAAAGACATTATTTATTTCCACACCCTGTTCTGGCCATCGGTTTTAGATGGCGCAGGCTACCGCACACCAAGTGCAGTTTGGGCGCACGGTTTTGTAACCGTTAATGGTCAGAAGATGTCGAAATCTAAAGGCACCTTCATCAAGGCGCGTACTTACCTGAATCACTTCCGTCCCGAGTTTTTACGTTATTACTACGCAGCGAAACTATCGAATCGCATTGATGACTTCGACTTAAATCTCGAAGACTTCGTCCAGCGTGTTAATTCCGACTTGGTTGGAAAATTAGTCAATATCGCCAGCCGCTGCGCAGGCTTTATCACCAAACAGTTCGATAGCAATTTAAGCGACAGCATCATTGAGCCGGAACTTATCAAGCAATTCACTGAAGCATCAGATGAATTAGCTCAGCATTATGAGAACCGTGACTTTGGTCGCGCAGTTAAGCACATCATGGCGCTGGCCGACAAAGCCAATGCATACATCGCCAATGAAGAGCCGTGGAATCTGGTCAAGAATGATGAGACTAAAGAGCGTGCCCATCAGGTGTGCAGTCTTGGCATCAATATGTTTAAAATTCTGACCGCTTACCTTGCCCCCGTGCTTCCAGAGTTAGCGGGTAAAGTGCAAGACTTCTTAAAGCTAGACAGCTTGAAGTGGGCAAGCGCACAAGACGTTTTAACCGGGCACGAAATCAATAAATTCAAACCAATGATGCAACGCATCGATATGAAACAGGTCGAAGCTATGATTGAAGATTCGAAAGAAGATTTGGAAGCTGAAGTAAAACCTGAAGCACAGTTAGATGATCCGATTAAGGACGAAATCCAGTTCGGTGATTTTGATAAGATTGATTTACGTATCGCCAAAATCGCCAAAGCAGAGCACGTGGAAGGTGCGGATAAATTACTTAAGCTACAACTGGACTTAGGCAATGGCGTTACCAAGCAAGTTTTTGCCGGCATTAAAGCCGCCTACGATCCAGCGGATTTACAAGGTAAACTAACCGTGATGGTCGCCAACCTTGCGCCACGCAAGATGAAGTTTGGTATGTCGGAAGGCATGGTATTGGCAGCTGGCCCAGGCGGCAAAGATCTCTGGATCTTGAATCCCGATGAAGGTGCTCAGCCAGGCATGCGTGTAAAATAACGAGAGTAAAGTAGCGCAAGAAAAATAGCAGGATTAATCATGACAGTACCCGCAACAGAAGCAGTGCAAACTGCTGAGACACAAGAAATAGTCACCACCTTTGCCAGCTATGGTTCAACCTGGGCCATCTACATTGGACTGGTTTTGCTGATGATTGGCATCATTTGGTACGCCATACGTAAATGGCACTTCGCCATTAAATGGTTTATTGCATCGGTCATTCTGGCGGGAGCATTAACACCAGGCCATCCGGTGGATTATGCCGAAACCTACTCACCGTTAGTATTGAATTCAGTAGTATTGCTATTTGATGGTGATAGCGCAGGATTTATGGCAGGCATAAAAACCATAATTTGGGTATTTGTCACCGTTTTCTTAGTTGGACTGGCTGCCTGGTTCGGCTTTAAATTTTGGCGTAAGAAACAAGGTCAAAGTAATAATAAATCGGCTACTTCAAAGCCCGCTGAAAAGAGAATGGCAACTCCAGTAGAGCCAACTCTTGGTGATGAAGACTCAGTTACCGAAGAAAGTTCTGACAGCCCAACTGATAATCCAACGAACCCAGAAAAGAGCTAACCTCCTTCCCTCAGATTTAAAGGGCGAGCACCGCTCGCCCTTATCCTTAATCCCAACTCCGGCTCGCTGCTCAAATCTGTACGGACAAGTCATGACTTGTCCCTACTCCTTACTCAAACATATGCACTAGGGATATAGGCTAAGGGTAATCACGAATGATGCCACTTAGGTGACTTTGTTGACCGCCTAAAACGAGGCTCTGTTTTGCAATAGGAACCGGTTTAGCCAATAACTTCCCTTCGCGTTCAAGTTCATCGACATAATGCACCATCCATTCAATAGCAGGACATAACCGAGGGTACTGCTCTTTGTCCCACCAATTATCCAAAGCTTTATTGAGTCGCTTTTCATTTGGAAACTTTCGCATTGGTATCAAGGAGTATTCCAACCAGCCTTTTTTAGGTTTGAAGTCCTCTGGGATGTCAATTTTCCCTTCTATGAACCTTTCAATTAAAGAGTGAATTTCTCTGTTTTGCCCTTCGAACTGAGGGTAATAAAGACCGAGTCTAAGTTTAAGGCCTTTGCGAAGCTTACCCTTTTTTGTGTGAGTTTTACCCGGTCGGTACAGATGGATAATCAATGGACCTGGAGCACGCTCCATTGATGCGGAGTATTGTGGAAACTCAGGTTGAAGTTGATCAAAACGTGCAGCATACAAGCGAAACCAGTGTCGGGTAAAAATGAGCTGCCGTTTCCTATCCACCCGAACAGGTGTACCCACGGGCCAGAATAAAATGAACAACCATGGGAGAAGCGTCACTGCCATACTGCCGTAGATAAAAGCAAATCGGTTGTAATACCTCGGCAATTGCTCCTCATAAAAAACTTCAAAAGGATCCATTTTGTCTCCAAGCTCTTCATAAACATCTACAAGGTGGTTATAGTGACTTCTTATACGCTCCTCGTAATTGAAAACTTCATTACGCTTATTAATATACTCTTCATCAAAAAAGTTATAGAAAATAAATGGAATGGCCAAGACAGCACCTATTAAATATAAGTTCAGACGCTGAAACAGTACCGTAAAGCGCTTGATCTCAAAAATATCATTCGAAACTACTCTTACCGACCCGTTTAGGATATTAAATCTATTCAACATCTAGTTTTACCTTTCATATTCATGTTTCCACATCCAGAAGCTTTGATCAGATTTAAATATCTGATGATCATTAAGCATAAATTTCTTGCCATCCGGATCAATATATTCAATATCAACTTTCACCACTGGTAAGTTCTTCCAAGCTTGTTGAGATAAGTCAACAATGACAATTCGTGAACCGGGCTGATACTGATATTGTTTAGCAAGATGTACCTGCCTAACAGTTTCACCACCATGTCTATCCATACTGAGTAATACCAGCTCCTCTCTAACTCTAATATTTAATGTGAATTGACTTGCTGCGACTGGAGTTCTAGGAAGAACAACTTCAAACTGCCGCCCTTTTCTAGATATATTCTGAACCTTTATCCCAAGAAACAAATTCTCAAAAGATTTCATTTCTTTATTAAAATGATCCAGCATAGTTTGATAACTAGCTTTGTCAGGATAGGCAAGGATTGTGGACTCTTTAATTAATCTATCGAGCTTAGCCCTATCCTTACCTTCCCCCCAATAATAATCTGACTTACCCCAAAAGCAATTATATGCCCAGTCTTCTATTGGGTTTAAAGTTCCAAAATATTCCAGAATTATGCCTGTTATAACCAGTATCACACCAACTATTGCTCCGACAGGACCAAGCACGGTAGTGAGCATCAAAGCTACCGAGCCAACTGCAGCTAGAGCATTGCCCCAGCCTTTGGCTTTTCTGTCGGTTCTAAAACCGTCATATGCCATAAAGGAAGTCAGTAAGATTCCAGCTATGCCTAAAGCCTTACCAGCAAACTTAGATACCTGCGCGCCTGAAATGGCACCAGCCCTGGCTCTGCTGACATTAACACCACTACGAGTCAAAAGGCCGCTCTTGTTAAATTCCTTATAAACATTATTAACAATACTTTTAGAGGCTATCTGGCGAAACTGGCCATTGGCAAATACTCTTCGACATTCATAGACATCATTTACCGAGGAACCAACAGCAACGATAAGATTAATATAAAAATTTTCACCGATTCGACCTAGCGTTGTTCCGGCGCTGCTTTTGTCACGGTTCTCTAGAATATCAAATGCTGAGTAGAGATTAAGAAAAACGGATAGGCCAGCTAGCTTTTGCTGCGATACGCCAACCTCTCCTGCTCTTTTATCAAATCCCGCGGCAGGAACAAGCTCTCCCTCAAGCTGAATGTAAGTCATATCAACAGTTGAAGTTCTATTGCCAGAAGAAACAGTAATGCCTTGTTGAGCCTCTATGCTCGCAGCACCTCCTCTTTGAGAAAAGTTAGCACTAGCAGCATCCACATGACTGGTATCTGGAATAAAGCCTGATTCAAAAACCTTCTTAACGTCATCAATGGTTAAGGGACGCTTACTAAAACCTTTAACATCATACAATTCATTTAAGACACTCATGAAATTCGGATTGTTATAATGCAGTCTTAACTTGGCAAATTCTGGACCGTTGACTAGTAAGAATGAATCAAAGGCCTCAAAAGCTTTTAAAGAATAACTTAACCTTTCTTGTGCCCCAACTTTTACTGCAAGAGCTACTTTTGCCCACTGCGAAATAAGCCCTTCATAAATATTAGCTACCGCTTTATTTCCCTGTTCACGTTTTGAAATAGTCGCTTCAAGATATTGAGATCCTTGAACCGAATTCCCCACACCTTCATACAACTGGGACAATAGTCCTGTGCAATATACTAAAAGTTCACAATCATATTCATCACCAGTCCCGCTGATCAACTCCAAGGTTTGCTTCAGCTGATGATGAATAGAGTAATCCATTTTATGAGCAACACTTTGTTTATGAGTTGCATATAAATTATTTGCTACAGCATCAAACTCCTCAGATTGATTGATATAACTTCGCCACATACTTTGATCTTGTACAATATCGTCATTAAAAAACTTCTTTAAATAATTAGCATCATCAACGACATCATAAATTTGCTCTACGGCCCGAGCTGTTACCAGTGGATATTGATATTCTGCATTATAAATCGTCCGCTCATTATCATTCTTATGAATGCGCTCATTAATATCCAGCACTCGGCCTATTGGATCGTGAAGTGCAATGATGCGGGCACACTCCAGCTCTTTAATACCACTGAGCACATCCTCCGAGTCTTGTGGGAAAATGCCGGTATGTGCATCGGCATAATTAGGGATGAATGAAATGTCTGAGAACAAATCCTTTTTAAAGTCGACTACATGATGTTCTAGCTCTGACATTGGCATGGAGAAGTCTGTTCGTTGTGGCGCTAAATCAATCGGCACCATCAGAGTCTTGCGGAAACTTGCGTCGACTTCTGCTCTTTCAAAAAACTTGGCTGGCCAACGGTGTTCGCTGTAGGCGATTTCTATTTTAGTGACTTGTTTAGGCACATAGACATAGGGATAGATTTTGGAATCGTTAAAGCCCCAACGTCCTGCTGCATAACCGTCTAACCAGCTGTATTGTCTAAATGAATAATCAAGTCCAACATACGGATCCGTATCAGGATTACGGATCGAAAATGGAATGGAACCATAGTCTTCTAAGACATGAGAATTAAAATCATCGAGCTGCGTTTGGTAACGAAACACCATCCAGTAACCATTGCTGGTTTCAGTTCTGCTATCTTCATCTTCAATTTGATTTGGTACAAAAATATAGACGTAACCTTGACGAATGCGGCGAAGCTCATGATCGCCGGTATTAATGATGCTGCTTTCCTGACAGATAGCTCGCGGAGACTTGGACAGTTCGTTCAACACGCTGGGCTTTATAGCAAAACGTGTTGGGAATATCGGTCGAATACCTTTTTCACAAGGCAGTATTGGATCAGTAGCAGATTGTGTCGCAGAGAATTGTTCACGTCCCATGTTAATTATTCTTCCTGTTGATTCATGCGATAGGTGTTGATGGCGTTGAGTAATATTTGCTGCAGCTCTTTGGCTTTTTCTACATCAGAGTCGTCTTTTGCAGCCAGGTAGTCGTTAACCTCAGCCAAATCCAGTTCAAAGTGATGCGCTAGTGCGTGGCTATAAGCGTAATCATAAATGGCTCTTTCTGTGGTGTAATCATGGCGTAATGCCTCTTCACACCAGCCTCCCACTAATTGTCGTTCTAGCTTGCTCTGGAGAAACGGCTCTTCAGATAGTTCTTGTTGCAAGGATTGATAGATTGCTTTTTTGGTACGCTGCCAGCGACTTTGTTGCATCCAGCCAAGTTCTACCTTGGTCAGGCCTATGGGGCTATGATCATTGAGCTGCTCATAATTCTTTGCTTCTATCCGTGTAAAGCTTTGTCCTGCATCGGCCTCAAAGATCAGTGACTGAATCAGAGGCTTACCCTGCTTTATACCAAACCATTTTGCGATTCTAACGCCATCATTCTCCATCCAGCGAAAATAGTCCTGTGCCACACGAGGATCATAAAAGCGAAAGAAAAACCACTGGTCTTGTTCGTCTTTTAGTTTGATAAATTTTTTGCAGTGACGGGCGACTGTATTTAAGTCGGCATAACTATGCAGGAAGATTCCGCAGTGTTTGCCCCAATAGCGTATAAAGACATCACGATGGAAGCTCGGAATATCGCCCTCTTCTAACTGCTGTTGCGACAGAGTCAGGTTGATAAGGTAAGGTGCATAATCTTTGAGGTCTTTTCGCGCCTCGCCGCCAAGCAAACATAGCACCCCCAAGTCTTCGGCTTTGGCCAAACTGAAAACGCCCTCAAGCGCAGATACCTGGGCGGCATCGAGCAATAAATAAGTCTTTAGTTGATGGTTTGGCGATTGGTGGATAGTTGATTCATCGCCTGACGAAACTGTGAATAAAGTGTCTTTTAAGAGAGGACCAATCCAAGGCCTGTCCCAGCTAGGAGCCTTGGATTCTTCTACTGCTATTGGGCTTAACGCTTGAGTTTCAATGCTCAACATTGCTGTCTGATTATCACTATCCTGTGAAACAGCAGTATTACTTATGTCATTGATTAAATAGGTAGAACATCCTTGTTTCATAAAATCCTTTAGCTGGGTAGGCTTAACAAAAACAAGGCGCATTCTATAGATTTAAGGGATATCAGGTAAGACAAAGATGTAGCAAATAGTCCGCATTGCGAACTGATTCGCATATTTTTAGATATATCTTAGAATTGACGGCTTGTAAGCAATAAATATCAGAAAGCTGGCGAGCCAAGGCCCGCCAAAGATCTAGTACCCCGCCGCTTCGGCATTCGGTCTGCGCGGGTCGGCTGAACCGTAGATGTAATCTTCTACCTGAATGGATTGGGTGCTGCCCATAGTGCTGGAGTCATATAACTCATAACCCTTTGCTTTCAACAAGTCTCGCGTATCAGGATTAATCGCGGGCTCAACGAACAAACGGTCAGGCAGCCATTGATGATGGAAGCGTGCGGTATGAGTTGCTTCAGCGACGTTCATTTCATGATCAACGACGTTGACCACCATTTGTAAAACTGTGGTGATAATGCGGCTACCACCAGGACTCCCGGTAACCAGCTTTACTTTGCCATCCTTGAAGACCATGGTCGGCGTCATGGAGCTTAGTGGACGCTTTTGCGGTTCGATTGCATTGGCTTCACCACCAATTAAGCCATAGGCATTAGGTGTGCCTGGTTTTGCAGAAAAGTCATCCATTTCGTTGTTAAGCAATATTCCGGTGCCAGCGGCCACAATTCCTGAGCCGTATGAGAAGTTCAAAGTGTAGGTATTGGATACTGCATTGCCCCATTGATCCACCACCGAGAAGTGCGTGGTGTCAGGGCTTTCATATTTTGGTTTAACACCCGCCTGAATCTCGCTGGATGGAGTGACCTTATCCATCTCGATAGTCTTTGCGAGTTGCTTGGCGTAGTTTTTGCTGGTCAGCCAGTCTAAAGGCACCTCATAAAAGTCTGTGTCTCCAAGGTGCTTGCTACGATCCGCATAAGCCCGCTTCATGCTTTCAGTCATGACATGAATTGTATTGGCAGAATTCACACCCATATCCTTAATCGGGAAATGCTCAAGAACATTGAGCATCTGAATCAGGTGCACACCACCCGAGCTAGACGGCGGCATGGTGACAATCTGATGGTCACGATAATCGCCGGTTAATGCCTTACGTACCACAGGCTTATAATTAGCCAGATCGTCTAACGTTATCAGGCCGCCATGCTTTTCCATATCGGCTGCGATGCGCTTGGCAATTTCGCCTTCATAGAAAGCTTTTGACCCGTGTTTTTGAAGTTGCTTTAACGACCAGGCCAGGTCAGGTTGTTTAAAAATTTCGCCTGCTTGATACGTCGAGCCATCCTCTTTATAAAAAGCCTTACGGGTCGCTTCATTAAGCATACGGCTACGTCGGCGCTCAAGGTTATTCGACAAGTCCCAGCTCACCTCGAAACCATTCTCCGCCAAATCAATCGCTGGCTGAATAATGTCTTTCCATTTCATTGTTCCGTACTGCTTTAAAGCTAGCTCCATGCCCGCAACGGTTCCTGGCACGCCTGACGACAAATGACTAAAACGCGCTTTTATTGGATTGACACTGCCATCAGCATTCAGAAACAGATTTCGGTGCGCCTTAGCTGGTGCCATTTCGCGGTAATCAATCGCTACGGTTTCGCCTTTCTCAGCCAGATGAACCAGCATAAAACCGCCACCACCCAGATTGCCTGCGCGTGGCAAAACCACGGCCAGGGCTAGCGACGTAGCCACCGCAGCATCTACCGCATTGCCGCCTTTCTTCAGAATATCGCGGCCAACTCGACTGGCGATATATTGTTGCGACACCACCATTCCTTTTTCCGCAACCACCGGATGATGAATACTCTGGTAATCAATAATCGCAGGGGCTTCTTTATGCTCAGAGCTGGCATAGGCAGCAAAGCTCACCATAAGCGTTAGTATTAAGCTGGATAAGGTATAGAACACTGGTCGAATAATAGTCATAACAAACGTTAAGTCATTCAAAGATGCGATCAGTGTAAACCATATCAATACAAAGTCGAAGGCTCAGTATGCGCGTTAAAGAAGATAGAGCACTATCGATAAATTCAAATCATACATTACGGTAGGGGCGACCCAATGTGGTCGCACTAGATCCTGAGTCAATTTCTGTCGTAGGTTGGGCCTTGGCCCACCGCAAACAAACCCAAGGAATGACGCCTGCCTATAGATAATAACCTCTTCCAGAGGTATGTCATTCCAAACTAGATTTGGAATCTGCTTTTTTTGCTCTTTAAAGTCACTGGATTCCGGATCAGGTCAGGAATGACGAGCATGATGTGCGGACAAGTCATGACTTGTCCTAGATCCTGAATAAATTTCAGGATGACAAGCCGTTGATGTCAATTCCAATAATCAAATATAGGGACAACTCTTCAATTACCCCGCAAAACTTTGCCCTATCCGCTGGTTCAAATATAAGATGGGTTAGGTCTGGGCCGTAACCCATCAATCAAACAACCGATGGGTTACGCTCAAAGAGCTAACCCATCCTATGAATATAAAAACATCCCTCTTTGTTTGATTCATATCAAGGGCTTTGCCGGAAGCTAGCCATAGAATGAGCTCATTGCCCGACTATGCAGAGTAATATGCAGAACGAAATGCACACTGCTTTGCATAAGTGCTATGGAGAACATAACCATGATGCCGCTTGACCATTTACGTTCACAGATCGACACCATAGATGAGCAGCTTTTAACGTTGCTGAAACAACGCTCTCAGGTGATTGACCAGCTCTCCGATCTGAAAGGCGAGCTTGGCCTGCCTTTACACTGCCCTGAACGCGAACGCCAAATCATCAACAATATCTGTTCGCGTAACCCGACGCTGTATCACCAGTTGGATCTGGTCTGTATTTTCCGCGCAGTTTTTAATGCCAGTTTAAATCTACAGCTTCTAAAAAATACCAAACAAGCAGGTTAACCCAACTCATGGAATTAGTATGTCCAGCGGGTAATTACCCGTCATTAGTCAAAGCCGTTGATCAAGGCGCTGATGCCGTTTATATCGGCTTCAAAAATGCCACCAATGCGCGTCATTTTTCAGGCCTGAACTTTAGCGAAAAACACCTGCACAAAGGCATCGAATACGCTCACCAAAACAACTGCAAAGTCTATTGCGCGATTAATACCTATCCTCGACAGGACGGCTGGCAAACATGGACTTCAAGTGTCGATATGGCGCTTGATATTGGTATCGATAGTCTCATTGTTGCTGACAGCGGCATCATGGATTACATCCGTTCCCGCTCGGATACGTTTCCGATTCACCTATCGGTTCAGGCTTCTGCGACTAACCTTGAAGCCCTCAATTTTTATCATCAGAATTTCGGCATCAAGCGTGCTGTTTTACCGCGTGTTTTATCATTGAAACAAGTCACTCAATTAGCGCAAAAGTCACCGGTAGAAATTGAAGTGTTTGGATTTGGCAGTCTGTGTATCATGGCTGAAGGTCGCTGCTACTTATCGTCTTACCTGACCGGCGAATCGCCCAACACGCAAGGCGTTTGCTCGCCCTCTTCCCACGTGCGCTGGGAAGAAAATGATGGCGTGCTTAAGAGTCGCTTAAATAACCTGCTGATTGACCAATTTGAGGAAGGCGAAAATGCCGGCTACCCGACTTTATGCAAAGGTCGTTTCGAAGTGGAAGGCAATATCGAATACGCGCTGGAAGAACCGACCAGCCTGAACACCATGGATATTTTACCGGAGCTGCATCAAGCAGGCGTCGTGGCGATAAAAATTGAGGGCAGACAACGCAGTCCTGCTTACATTGAAACGGTGGCCAACGTCTGGCGCAAAGTGATTGATGCTGAGCTAAAAAATTCAGCAGCGCCCACCGAACAGGACAAACAGAAACTCACCGCCTTATCAGAAGGTCGCCAAACCACTATTGGCGCTTACGAACGCAGCTGGCAATAACCACTATGAAAATATCACTCGCAGCAGTCCCCTATTTCTGGACCAAACCAGCCTATCAGGATTTTTACCAGCAGGTCGCCGACACCAATATTGATACCGTCTATCTAGGCGAAACCGTCTGCTCAAAACGTCGTAGCATGACGTTGCAAGACTGGATTGAGATTGGCAATTTATTAGCCAGCAAAGGGAAACAAGTAGTCCTTTCAACCATGACCCTGCTCGAAGCAGAGTCTGAATTAAACTACCTGAAAAAAATTGTCCAGCAAGCTGACTTCCTGATCGAAGCCAATGATATGTCCGCAATACAAGTAGCCAATCAAGCTGGCAGACCATTTGCTGCGGGAAATGCTATTAACATCTATAACAACCAATCCTTAAGCCTGTTCCATAAATTGGGCATGAGCCGCTGGAATATTCCGGTGGAACTTGGCCAGGAAGATCTGAAACCAGTCATACCAAAAGCACAGCAACTGGGTGTCGAACTCGAATATCAGGTCTATGGCCGTATGCCACTGGCCTATTCTGCTAGATGCTTTACCGCCCGCCATCATGACCTGCCTAAAGACCGCTGCCAGTTTAAATGCAAAGATGATGTCGAAGGGATTCCGGTTGCCACCCGCGAAGGCGATAGCTTTGCACAAATCAACGGCATTCAGACTCAATCCGGCAAACTCAGCAATCTACTTAATCACTGGCAGAAGCTACAGGCAGCCGGCATCGACTATGCGCGAATAGTCCCAGTAGCGCCGGAAGCGACTTTAGAGGTTATTCAAGCGCTGACTCAAGCCATTAACAGTAACCAGCCGACTGTCGACTTCACCGACCACACACGCGAATACTGCAACGGCTACTGGTTTCAGATGGCAGGCCTGGAAATGATCGCCTGATAGTGCTGCAATAGAATCAGCACCAGTTTTGGAATAGCCTCAGGGTCTAGCGTATCCAGCGTATTTTTAACATGGTGCGCCAACTCTGTGTCGCCGCCAATGGTTAACTTTCGCTGGAAAAACAAGGTATCCGGATCAACCTTGTGCTGCACCATATCAATCGCATCAACCGTCATAACAGACAAATTAGCATTCGCCTCAGACGCCTGCCGCACAACCTCGCGACACACAAACTGACCATTGCGAAAACCAAGCGTCACAAACAAGCGCGCATCCCTGATTTCAACCTGCAACCACTTACCCGTCAGATAATCAAAATCACCATCCGCAACCTGCTCCTGCAACACACGATTTAGCACCGACTCAATCACCTTTCGATTAACCCGCTGCGGCACCCAACCCACGCAAGAACCCACATTATTCGGAGCCAGCAAAGAAGCGAATTTCGGCAATAAAGCCGACTTCAAATGATCAGCAAAAGGAAATTTCAGAACACCAGCAGACTCAGCCATAAACATTAATCAATTGTTGGAATTGACTCATTATAAGAATTGCACAGCAAATAAAGCATGACCTTGATCATGAGCACCCTCATTCGTCGGCTTAGCCTGGACACACCTTCTTTAAGAGAGCAATCAAATCCGAATGTAAGGTAGGGGCGACCCAATGTGGTCGCCCTTTTTGATCGCAGCGGTAACTATATACAATGGGTTAGCTCTCTGAGCGTAACCCATCAATTAAGAGCAGATTCCAAATCGAGTTTGGAATGACAAGCTTTTGTGATTTTGCACTATCCCCAAGGGATGTCATTTGACGCACAGGGATGTGGGGAATGTACCAAAGGTATTCCTTTTAGTCACAAGCAACTCCTGGAGAGTTGTCTGCCTGAACTGGATTCAGGCGACCGAAGGGAATCCCTTTAGGGAATCTGCTCTTTAGCTCTGCTCTTCCTTCTTTTAAAACCTAAACTCAAACCCGACATACACATTCCGACCATTAGCCGACAAGCGCTCGCCAACAGCTATCTCACTTCCAGCGGCGCGATTCACGCCACCGAGATGCTCCACATACTGCTTATCGAACAGGTTCTCGACACCAGCGCGCACCGTCAGGCCATTATCAAACATATAATCGGCCATCCAGTCCCACACCATATACCCTGCAGTTTCGGTTTCATTATTGATGCTCGACACCCGATCCTGATCGGCATAAACCTGCGCAGCAAACTGGGTTGAGAACTGCACGCCCTGATAGCCCCACACAAACCGGGTATTCAAGGGCGCAATACGATACAAGTTAACATCGCTGTCATCGCGCTCACCTCGCACATAACTCACCACCCCGGACATAAAGAAATCCGATGGCATGTCATAGCGCCAGTTGGCATCAAAGCCCCACAAGGTCGCATCAAGATTGGTGAACTGCAATGGCACCGGATCGCCCATCATCCCAGCCACCATAATCACACGCGGGTCTTCGCTTGGGTTCGCTTCGATATAATCCTTGACCTGCGAATAGAACACGCGCGGCGACACCTTGAATCCGCCCTGGCTATAATCAAAACCGGCATCAAGCTGATAAGCGGTTTCTGGATCAAGATTGATATCCCCAATATAGGTTTTACCATCCGCCAGACCGCCCGTAGACTGCATCGGAATCCACAGGTAACGCTGCTGATAACTGGCTGCATGTTGCTTAATGCCCGCGCTGTAATTCCAGATGAAGTTCTCGCTCAACACAGACTTGCCATGATAGGTCACATCATAAGTGGTCTCGTCAACGCTGCGATCCGCCTGGTTAAAGTCATTCTGCAAACCAGCAATCGCAGGACTCATCATCGCCATCGAATGCGCCACCTCGCCTGCATCGGCGCGGTTGTACTTGACCCGAACGCCAAAGGTATCGCTACCTGCTTCTGAACGCTGCCCCCACTGCACATAGGCGCTATGACGGTCGTCCGCAACCTGATTAAAATTAATCACGCTGAAAATCGCATTGTTCGGATTACTGATATCCACATCATGCTCAGACAGATAACCCTGCAGGCCATACACCCAGTCGCCAACCGTCAGTTGCAGCTTGTAGTCAGAGCTCTTCGCCGCAGCATAGGTATATCGCTGCGCAGTAGGATCAAGATTCTCGCGCTGGCTAAAGTTATCCATGCCATGCGTATTATCCGAAGCGCCAAACTGCCACTCCAGCACAGCACCCGCAAACTGATGCTGACCATCAAGACTCCACTGCTCGCCATCCACATAATTAATATCCATCGGCAATGCAGGCGTTCCCGAGAAGCCCGTGTCAGTCTTGCCGTAACGCACTCCAATGCGGCTGTTACCAAACTCATAAGCCATATCCAGCCCTGACTGTTTTTTGTCGTAAGCGGTCGTGATGATGTCACGGCCCAGCGCATCTTCAGCATTATTGGCACTCTGGTCGCTGATAAAGGCATAGACGCCGAAATCATGGGCGCTGACATTGATATCCCCGGCATAGGTCTTGCCGTCATTAATCCCCGAATACCAGCTGCTCAAAGAACCCTCAACCGACAGATCCTCAGACGTGCGCGCCCGCTTCAGATGTACATCCACCGCACCGCCCAGCGTATCGATTCCCGCCGTCACCGGCGCAATCCCGCGATAAACCGTCATCGCCTCAACCGTCATCGGCACGGCATAGGTCAAAGGCGCATCCATCGCATTCGGCCCAGCACCAACCGCCGTACGACCATTCAAACTGACACCCACCCGATCACCAAACATCCCGCGATACTGCGCAATCCCCGTCACCGGGCCATTCTTATTCACATTCGCCCCAGGCACCGTCTTCAACCACTGCGCCACATCCGACTCAACCGGATCCGCATCCGCCACCGACAAATCATCAGAAGAAGCACGCGATGCACTAATGGTAATCACATCAATATGCTCATCCTCAGACGAACCATCTTCAGCCAACGCAACCCCAGATCCACATAACAAACAGCCAGACACAGCGAAAGCCACCGCGCTCACACGAAAAGAATCAAAAGAAAAGAAAGTCATAACGCCCTCAGAAAAGAATCAAATCGGCGCTAATTGTATAGATATGAAAGGAAAAAACACTGCGACAAATTGTCGCAGGAGAAGAGTTATTAGGATGAAATACTTTGGCTTTCGTAATAGTCGGATGAAGATTGAATCCACTCATTAAGCGAATTCATTGTCTTCTCAAAGAGTTCTTTGTCCCTGGTAGCACATTCCCATATGACCGCAATGCGCCAACCCTCTAGTTGAAGCTTAAAATTAACTTTTCTATCTCGCTCCACATTTTTACTAAGCTTCGGCCACCAGTATTCTCTTCGTGTCTTAGGCATTGAAGCATATTTACATCCACTGTGCCTATGCCAAAAACAACCGTGAACAAATATAGCTACACCTTGTTTTCTAAGAACTATGTCTGGCTTGGTACCTTTAACCTTATCTTTAAGAATGTACCTGTAACCTAGATGATATATTGCCTTTCTAACTTTTATCTCCGGTTTAGTATCAAATGATCTGATCCTAGACATCATTTCGGAGCGACTAAGCTTTCCGGACTTTGAACTCATGCTTTACCTTGAGTGATTATCAAATATAAATACACTACTCCTATTGCATAAATTGAACAAATAGCAACCAGCCAATAAGGTCTAAACATCCTCTGATCTAATTACATATTCCTAAATATTCTCTTTGTACAAAATGAAGGTTAGGATAGACTTAAGTATATTAATTGTTTAAATATCCTTACATTTTAGTAATCAGACTATATTGGATTGAAAGTTATGTTTTATAATAATCAAGAAAATGAACTAAAAGAGAAGTATAAAAACTTATTAATTGCACTTGGCTCGCTATCAAAGTTATATTCTTCCAGCATAAAGCCATACCTTCATTACAGAGGACATGAAGGGGTATTCAATTATTCTTTCAAAGCCGTAGATCACTCCAGAAGTGATATATCCTTCGATTCGTCAAAAAACTCAATTGCGCTTGGACTAAAAACCTTTCTACACAATAATGGAAGTACTTTCCAGAAAATTGCTGAGTTTAATACAGTAGATAGTCAAATCAGACAATTTGGTAGCAACCATAAAAAGCTAATCAAATATATATCTGAACAAAGAAACAAACGACTAGAACAGTCACTTGCCATCACGGGCTGTGAGCACATGCTTTATCACTTGCTAACTAGGAGTGATAATGAAATGCACGTCTCTGAGGTTGAAATGACTCCAATAACCTTGAAGAAAATAAAGGGGGTAATTAAGAAAAACAATATTATCCATTTTAGAGATAATTTTTATGAGTATAAATTTTCTCTTTCAAAAAATACTCTTTTCAAAAAATTTGATCTTAGTAATCAAATTGTAGACTCTTTTGAAGTGCGCATAATTGATAACCCTTACGACGTATTAAATGATCTTATCCAACAAGATATATCAACAGATGAAAGTCTAAACGGAGAATTTATTATATTACCTTTATATAATGCTAGAAATGAGGAAGTGTCAAAGGGTACAGGACTTAATAAATGGAACGCTGCGGGACGAAAAAGACATAAAGATGAAGTCTCTATATCAATACCAAGATGGATACATACAACCTTCCCCGATTTCTTTTCATATAACCCAAACAATAATCAGCCATTCAATTTAAAACTACCCAACGGCCTGATATTACCTGCGAAGGTTTGTGAGCAAGGAGGGAAAGCCTTGCAATCTAATCCAAACAGAGCTTTGGGGAACTGGTTATTAAGAGATGTTTTAAAAGTTCCTGCAGGAAAGCTGGTAACACTGAAAATGTTAAGAGAAGCTAATATTGACTCTGTAATGTTAACCAAGGTAGATAAGGACTCTCATCAATACGAGATTGATTTTTTAAAATGTGGTTCCTATCAAGAGTTTTATGATAATAACCAATAAATGAACTTAGATTAAGTTCCATTATAACTTAAGAAAATATTATTTAAACTTAACAAAATTGTATAACTCGTAATTGTAGATATAAGAAGTTGAACCACTAATTTCTTTATCTAAAACAACCTTTAACTTAGTTTGGACTCAATGACAGCTTAAATCACTTCTAAAAAGGAGCTTTGCCTTATAATCATAGTAAAATTAATTTTTGCTTACGTTCGTATTATTTCTGTATATATATTTGGCAAGTAGCTAAAGTGGCGATTCTGATAAATCGCATCCAGCCTAGTTAGCTTCATAGCAGATCTAAACTGCCTGGTAGGCATACCCTGCACTTCTTCTGAAAGTGTTAGGCACTCCCCTAGCTCAAATAAATAATATAACTTTTCGCTATTTGATGCTTTTCCTGCTTGCTCTTTGGTGATATCACAACGCTGTTTTATATCGACGCTCCTAACTTTCCACACTCTTTTTATTGTGCGTGTACTTTGCCCAGGACTAATAGTACCAATAGCTAAATAAGCAACTTCTTTAACCACATGGTTTCCCAACTGCCCTTCGAATACATTTTTGGGAATGTGGTACCAACGAGCAGTACCATCTTCATATTGTTGCTTGTACTCTTTGGAGCGGCCGGGCCCTAAAGCTAGGGTTAGAACTAAGTCAGGATATAGCACCTGCTTCATTCCATAACTTGGTATTCGCATTGAATCTTGAACATATAAAGTATCGGAGTGCTGGTAAGCATCATAGTCCATCGGCTTGCCAATTTGATTAATTAGGAACTCAGCGAGCCATTTTGAACCATCACCGTTTGCTGAGGGCAATAGCGGAAAGGCACCAATACCAATTTCTTTTATGGCTTCTTTGTACGGGTTTTCAGTTTGACCGTTAGCAACGCACCCTGGATAGAGTGCAAACGCGCCACAAACTGGGCGACTCTTTTGTGCTGAATTATCTTTGTTAATATGTATTAACGCATCCCGATAACGATGCATCTGGTTGATGGCATCTTCTGGCACTAACTGATCAGCAAAAGCATCTTCATCATAATCAACCAATCCATCATCACTTTCTCTATCAGGTTTAATACGATACTTCGCATCAAACAGCCAAATAAACTGACGCCCATCAGGAAACGTTACTTCCAACAAAATATCCGGCTTTTGCGGAACCTGCCAAGTTCTGATTGGCTTTGTATTTACTTTAAAGACTGGCTCATGAGCCAATCTAACTTCGATGCTATCATCACGCACAAACTCAAAAGCTCCACCAAGCCCATCCTTTAAATCATATTCAAAGTCTTTAAGCTGTAATTGAGCTTTACGCTTTGCAGATTCTTCAAAACCTAACTCATCAACTAATATTCGTCTTAACTCCAGAAAGCACCAGACTTCGTATATTTCAGCAACGGACTTAATCGAAACTGATGACTGCCCTGCAAATGCATCGAGATAAAACTTAAGCTCCTGCCACACGCGATAGACAGTGCTGTAGCCAGTTTTTTGTTGTAATACCAAAGACTCTTTAGTCAAACCTGAAAAGTCGTCAACATCACTTAAAAAAGACTGACTTTGAATTTTTTTTAGGGGCAAGCTCCATGCTTTTAATGTTTCTAGAAAAGCATCCGATATAACCGGCTGATCGCTTTTTAAGTTATTCAAAGTTAACTTAGAGTAGAAATCATCTAATCGATTCTTGGTAGTTTTAACCACCATCTTAATGAAACGGTTTTCTGGCGTATCAACAGAAAGCTGCTTCCTGTTTTGTTGATACCGCTTTTGGTACAAACCTTGCGCATGGTCTTGCTTAATCTGCTCAACAATCTTGTGGCTTAGTCTACCCTTAAGCCTATCAGCCTTAACCTTATGAGAAATCGTCTGTAATCGACTATGAGGTACATTAGTGATGACTTTTAGGCCAGCCATCATTTTTTCACGTAGCTCTTCAAAGTACGCCAGCCATAGCAGTGGAAAATACCCTCGACCTTCTCCCTTGCTTACATTCTGCTGTGTCTTATTGGCCAAACTGAAACGCCACAGAGGATAATTACTATCGATTGCACGATACATCCCTTCAAGGTCGGTATGTAGATCCATTTTTACGGGAAGCACTTCAAATGAAACTGTTTGCTTATATGACTGACCATTTACCTCATAGCAAAAAGGTAGTCCAAAACAGCCAAGATCATTCCCTGTATTGATTGTTCCGGTAAGGACATGGATATTATTGCGGTTTGAAAATCTAAAGGAGTTATTAATGGCTTTAAGTTTATGGATTAACTTAGCCTGATCAACCTTATTCTTAAAAACCCACTCAAATTGATACTGGCAATTTTCAAAAAATAATGCTTGAGGAAGAGGAATGGAATTTAAGCTTTCATCGTCATTAATATTTAAGTCGTTATCAATTACTGACAGGCTCTTAACCTGGACAGATTGCTCTAGTTTTAAGGTAGATGTAGGAATAACGTCCATTCCACGACGGGCCAGAGTATTATTTAAGGCTCTTTGCCGCCTAATGATATCACTACACCAAACGGTCAGTTCCCAGTCCTTCGTTTCTAGCCTAATTAAATCTGGCATGAATGATAACGCCCTGAACTTATGGCCAGAAACTTGTAAATGTATCTCTTTCTAACCTAGCCTGCATCCAATCAAGTTTGGCTTTACTTCGACATGGAATCCGAATCACCTTGTCATCACCCTCAGTTTTCTCTCTATACAAATCAGGGCGTGCATTTTGTGAATCCTTTTCCTCATCCCAGATTAGACCAAGCATATCCTTATCAGCTAGGCACTGACTCAAAACCTGCAACAAAGACTTACCATCTTCTTTTGATGATAACTTGTCTACGTCGCCTTCTATTCGAGGCAACAATTTACACATTACAAAGTCGTCCCAAACCGCCAACAACTCCCGATCTGTTTTGGGGCTGTTTGCAATAACGCTCAGCAAAATCTCATTCAGTGCACGATAGGCAAGCTTAAAAGGAGTCCCGTCAAGCTTTTCATTGATAGCTTCCATAAACTTGATAGTTCGTTGCCCATCAGGGTCACAAGTATTTGCCAGTGAATCTCTATCAGCATGAGACCAGATTGGGTAGGTCAAAGCCTTTGGGGAACTAGCCTGCTCAAAGAACTCTGAAAAAATATTGGGGAAAAATTCACCAAAATCGAAGCTCAAGGCGCGGTCAATCACCTTTCGCGAGAAACCATGCGTGGTTTCATCCATGTTGACAGTACCGGCAACGATAAGATTAAACGGTATTCCAATGCCATATTTAGAAAAAAGGTCCCAGGCATCATCATAGTCAGTTTTTTCAAAACCAAGCGTCTTACGCAAAGTTACCTGATCCTTAATCTGGTTTATAGTTGAAGACTTCAAAAGAGAATCGCTAGAATAAGTAAAGGCTATATCCTCCCACCCCCACTTAATAGTTTCCAAGACGGAAAGATAGTCTGCAAAGTACTGCTCTACAGGTGCAAGGTTCATTTCATCTAAACAAAGCCAAAAAGGAGATATGTCTTTTAGTTCGTCATGCTCTCCCGCAACAACTAAGGTGTCACCATGACCATCAATAAACTCTACTTTTAATTCTAAACCAGCATCCAAGATTACTCGCCAAGCTTTTGCAATAAACTTTAAAACATCCGTCGTTATATATTCTGCTTTTCCATTTAAACGGGATATATAGCCAAGGAGATCACTTGGTTCATGCCAATCAGGTCGAACTGAGGTAAGGCAATAGCTATCTTTTAATGAACCAGTTGCCTTAGCCTGCTCACGAACAAATCGAGTTTTTCCAGTGCCTGATATGCCGGCAAGGAGAAGAAAAGGTTTAAAAACAAATGATTTGGGTAATTGTTTAGAATTTAAATAGTTAGGAGATGATTTAGCTTTAGTTTTGTTCAGGATTGTCCCTAGTAGTTTGCTAGTTCCTAAACTTGTAATATCTGGATTATCTCTTTTAAACCTTTCAATTCCCTTTGCGAGACAACCGGTCCAGTTTAAATCTTTAAATAACTCAATAGAATTACCCATCAAAGAATTTTGAGCTAAGTACTCAACAAAACCCAAACCTAAGGTTTCATCTAACTCATATAGACCAGCTTGATTAGGCACCCCTTTGGTAATGCAACCTATGTTATCCATAAACTGAGGAAAAAAATACAAGTCCATTTTTGTTATAACACTTTTTAAAGGGTAGCACTTTAAAGTAATATTTTTTTTTGCAACATTCGTATTTAACAATTTTCCAATTGCATACCATCCATTTGTAAATTCTTTATATTCTTCACCAAATTTATTAAAGTATTTTTTTTTCTTACCTGCATCACCCCCCATGTGAATAAAGACTAAGTCACCTTCTTTTGCATCCTCTAAATTTGTTGGGATATTATTTAGCTCTGCCTCTATATTTTTCCCTTTAATAAATGAGTCCATTAAATCTGCAAACTTGGAACCATCTTCAACTGTTGGGCAACTAAGCTTTACATAATAGTACTTCAACATACTTTCACCATTGTTAAGCTTAAAATTTTCTTTAAACCACTGCAGTAAACTATTTTTTTGATCAGCATAAAGATCGTTACAAACATAATAAACTGCTCCCTCAAACTCTACATTTATAGTATTTAGAATATAGTATCTTGGTCGACTTGTACCAGCATTTCTTTGAGTTAGGTCGTCTACATCAGGAAGAACCTTTGTAAGCAAGGAATAGTTTAACCCAAACAAACGACTACACTCTTGCTTACTAGTCAGGATAGATATATGACTACTTTTCCATAAGCCCCTTTCATTTATTATCGAAAGTATATTTCTTACTAATTCACCGACTTGTAATTCTGAGTTCAAATCACTTCCTTATTTTATTCATCACTCTAAGCATTTCATTTGCCAACCGTTCTATCACCGGGACTGTTACAGAGTTTCCAAACTGTTTGTAAAGGTGGCTATTCGCTATATGAGGGAGCTTAAAATCTTCGGGAAAACCTTGTATTCTGGAACACTCTTTCGGTGTCAATTTTCTTATTCGACCATTATCGTCAAGAATTAATGGAACATTATGACCACCGGTTCCCATATTAGCAGTCAAAGTAGGACATACATTATTCTTATTTTCCCTAACGTAAACCCTTCTCCATTGATAAACGGTATCTTTTCTTGTCATTTGCTCTTTTAATTGTTTATAACATGCAAACCTTTCATAAAAGTAATGCTCACTTACTTGCTTATCCAACAAGTCCCTAACTGACTTACTTAGTCGTATTGGCTCAGGCCAACTGAACTCTGAAGTCCTTGTCGCCCCCTTATTATTCTGCCAATTAGCTTCATCCTTAAAGCCAATGATATAAATTCTCTCCCTGTTTTGAGGCACATCACCAAAATCCATCGAGTTCAGTACATTAGATATAACTGAATAACCTGATTCGTGCAGATACTCAACTATTACCTTGAAAGTATTTCCTCCATCATGACCCTGTAGATTTTTTACATTTTCAAGTAAAAAAGCTTCCGGTTTCTTTGTTTTTATAATGTCATGAATTTTGAAAAATAAATTACCACGACCTTTTTTGTCTGAAAAGCCTTCTCTATAACCTGCTACCGAGAAGGCCTGGCATGGAAATCCCCCTAATAAAATATCATGTTTGGGTATATTTTCTGATGGTACAGTCGTTATATCCCCAAAAGGGTGTTCACCAAAATTTTCTTTATATGTATTCTGAGCTGCCTTCTCAAACTCTGAAGAAAATACACAAGCCCCCCCATATTTTTGAAAACCGAGCCTTATTCCACCGATGCCAGCAAATAAATCTATAAAGGTGAAATTTGGTTTGCTCTGGGGTTTTAAGGACAGATTCTCAAAAGCAATGTTATAAAACAGGTCACTACTTTCAAAGTAATTTGCATTTTCGAGGATTTTACAAACTAAGTTCTTTACGCTCTGAGGCTTATAGTTAGAGTTATCGCAATAGAAATCAGTATTAGTAGCAAGTGCATGTATCCACTGATCTACTACTGCCTCAGCATCAGAGCCTTCCGGAGTGTGCCTTTCTGCTTCCTTTAGAAGCAACCCTTTGATTTCTATTAGTATATTTTTAACTGCGACATTCATTGTTGTATTCAATATAGTTGAAAAGGTTAACCTCTAGTAAGGCAAGTCTATCAACTTCATGACGAGATAGAAAGTTGCCTGTAGCTTAAGTATATATTGAGTTTATCGTTCTTGGCGAAAACTCTGATAATAAGCATTCTACTGAGCTACGCGACATAATTTGTCTTTAAAGCTTATTTACAAAAACTAATTTGGAAGAAGTAGGTAGATATATTCCAGGCATAAAAAAAGACGCTAGTTAGCGTCTTTTTAAGATATGGCGGAGAGGGTGGGATTTGAACCCACGGTGGGCTACAAACCCACGCCGGTTTTCAAGACCGGTACATTCAGCCGCTCTGTCACCTCTCCGAATTGCGCGAAATAATACCGTATGAGGTTTCCTTATGGAAGCCTTTTTAGCAAAAAAATCGCTGTTTTTTCTGTTATTTTTCATAACCGGTTAGTTTTGATTACTATTTAATCTAAACTATCTCTATATTTGGTTATGAATTGGTCGGAGCGAGAGGATTTGAACCTCCGACCCCTTGCACCCCATGCAAGTGCGCTACCAAGCTGCGCCACGCTCCGACTAGCATTTTCATTTGGCAATAAAAAATGCGGTGCCAATAGTACCGCATTTTCCTGATATTGCAATGATTTGTTGTTGCTTATTCTCAGCTGGGGTTAGGCGGCTAAGAATTGTTTGAGTTTTTCGAGTTCTTCGATTAACTCATCGATTTGCGCTTTGTTGACTGGAGCTTCTTCGCCGTTGCTTTCGCTCAGGCATTGTCTTGCTCCGCCTATCGTGTAGCCGTGTTCATACAGTAGCGAACGTATTTGACGTACGATAAGCACGTCGTCGCGTTGGTAGTAGCGACGGTTACCACGACGCACCGGATCAAGTTGGTCGAACTCTTGTTCCCAGTATCTTAGGACATGTGGTTTTACTGCGCAAAGGTCGCTGACTTCCCCAATAGTAAAGTAGCGTTTGCCGGGAATAGCCGGCAATTCGTTATTGTTGCTCGGTTCCAACATAGTCGGCGACTTTTCCTCTTAATTTTTGTCCAGGCTTGAAGGTCACTACGCGTCGCGCGCTGATTGGAACTTCTTCTCCGGTTTTAGGGTTACGTCCAGGCCGTTGTGCCTTGTCCCTGAGTTCAAAGTTTCCGAAGCCGGAAAGTTTGACGTTATATCCATCTTCCAGGGCATCACGGATCTGCTCGAAAAACGCTTCTACGATTTCTTTAGACTCACGTTTGTTGAGCCCTAGCTCTTCATACAAACGTTCTGCCATATCAGCTTTGGTCAGTGCCATAATATATCCCCTTTGATTCCAGTCGAAGCCGTTAGTTTCTTAACGCCGCTCCATATTGCTCAGCAAGTCCTGACACGACCTTTTCGACCACAGCGTTGATTTCTGCGTCTTCTAGCGTCTTGTCCGGATGACGGAGTGTCATGGCCAATGCAATACTTTTCTTGCCTGGTTCCAAGTGCTCACCCTTGTATATATCAAAAATATGGGCATCTGTCAGTAAATTCCCACCATTTTTTACAATAAAATCAAGTAATTCGCCACCATTCACAGAATCTTCTACAACTAGCGCAAGGTCGCGTCGAATCGATGGGAACTTGGATAATGGCTTAAATTCAGGCAATTGACGCTCAGAGAGCGGCGCAAGGTCCATCTGGAACACGTATGCGTCCATATCGAGGTCGATTTCCTGCTGCACCTGCGGGTGGATTTTGCCGATATAGCCGACGGCGTGGCCATCGACCGAAATCTCGGCGGCCTGGCCCGGATGCAGGATGTCCATGTGCAGGGTTTCGAAGTCGTATGACTTGTTAGTGGCTTGCAATAAGGCTTCTACGTCGCCTTTCAGGTCGTAGAAATCAACCTTCTCACCATCGGTGTTCCAGCTTTCTTTGTTGCGCAGGCCGCAGACCAGACCGGCGATGGTCGGGATCTGCTGCAAGGTATCGCCTGAGTTGATGAAGCGTAAACCCAGCTCGAAGATACGGATACGGCTTTGCTGGCGGTTGATGTTGAATTTCGCGGTTTGCACCAGACCTGGCAATAAGTTGGTGCGCATCACTGCCATTTCGCTGGAAATCGGGTTCATCAGCGGTAATGGCTCAATGCCCGGGTGCAGTTGCAGTTGGAATTCTGGTTCTACGAAGCTGTAGGTAATGACTTCCTGATAGCCGCGCTTGACCAACACATCGCGCATGTCGTTTTTCCAGACGCGGTTTTCCGGCTGGTCGAACATCGCCATTTCGGCCTGTGGTTTGCGGCTTGGTAGCTTGTTGTAGCCATAAACGCGCACCAGCTCTTCAATCAGACTTTCTTCGTTGTCGATGTCGAAACGGAAGCTTGGCACTACAACGTCCCAACCGTCGGCATTAGCGGTTAGCTTCAGGCCAAGACGGGTCAGAATGTCTTCAACCTGGTCATCGGCGAATGGGAAGCCGACCACGCGTTCGATGCGCTGGCGACGCAAACGCAGGTGGCGCTTAGTTGGCATGGCGTCGTGATCAACTGCTTCGATGATGTCACCCGGCTGACCGCCGACGATTTCAAGTAGAAGCTCGGTAGCGCGCTCCATGGCGGTGCGTTGCAATTCAAAGTCGACGCCACGCTCGTAGCGATGCGATGCGTCAGTGTGCAGGCCGTATTGGCGCGCACGTCCGGCAATCGCGATGGGATCGAAATAAGCACTTTCAAGGAAGATGTTATCGGTTTCGCTATTGATGCCTGAATGCTCGCCGCCCATTACGCCAGCAATGGCCAATGGTTTGTTATGGTCTGCAATCAATAAGGTATCGTCAGTCAGTTCGACTTCCTGGCCATCGAGCAGAGTGAGCTTTTCGCCCTGCTTGGCCATGCGAACGTCAATGCCGCCTTCGATTTGCTTTAAGTCGAATGCGTGCATCGGATGACCCAATTCAAGCAACACGAAATTCGTCACGTCGACCACAGGATCTATCGCACGAACGCCAGAGCGTTCGATGTATTTAACCATCCAGTCAGGCGTTTTGGCCTGTGGGTTGATGCCTTTGATGATGCGGCCCAGGTAACGCGGGCAAGCCTGCGGCGCAGAAAGCTTCACCGGTAAGGTATCGCTAACTTCTGGCGTTAAAGCTTTAGGTTGATGTTCTGTGACGGCGGTTTGCGTTAATACGCCCACTTCGCGCGCGATGCCACGAATACCTAAACAGTCGCCGCGGTTAGGCGTCAGGTCAACTTCAATGACATGGTCATTAAGTTCAAAGTAATCTTTTATGTCCTGGCCTAGCGGAGCCTGGCTGTCCAGCTCAACAATGCCGTCGCCATCTTCGCCGATTTCAAGTTCGGTGGATGAACACAACATGCCGTGCGAGGCTACGCCGCGCAGCTTGGCTTTTTTGATTTTAAAGTCGCCGGGTAACACAGCGCCAATCATGGCGACTGCGACTTTAATGCCAGCGCGCGCGTTTGGCGCACCGCAGATAATTTGTAGGTCTTCGTCGCTGGCTGAGCCGACGGATACTGTACAGACGCGCAGTTTGTCCGCGTCTGGATGTTGCTCGGCTGCAACGATTTCGCCGACCACAACGCCCGAGAATTTGTTGCCCAGGTATTCAAAGCCATCCACTTCCAGGCCAGCCATTGTTAATTTTTCTACTAATTCTTGGGTAGAAATTTCAGGGTTTACCCACTCTCGTAACCACTTTTCACTGAATTTCATAATGCTTTACCTAGTTTGCTACTCTTTGTAGCTTTGCTTATTCGCTTATATATTCGTCACTCCCGCGAAGGCGGGAGTCTATTCTTTTAAAGAGCTATTATGGATTCCCACCTACGTGGGAATGACATAAATCTGAGCCCGTGCAATCAATTAAACTGTTTAAGAAAATTCAAATCATTTTCGAAGAACAACCGCAGGTCATTGACGCCGTAACGCAACATGGTCAGGCGCTCGACGCCCATACCGAATGCGAAGCCGGTGTATTTTTCGCTATCGATTCCGACAGCTTCCAGCACTTTCGGATGGACCATGCCGCAACCGAGAATTTCCAACCAGCCTGTGTGGCTACACACACGGCAACCGTCGCCATTACACATCACACACTGGATATCGACTTCGGCCGATGGCTCTGTGAATGGGAAGTAGGACGGGCGGAATCTAACAGCTAAATCTTTCTCGAAGAAATGCTTCAGAAACTCGTCCAGGATGCCTTTTAGATCGACGAAAGTGGTACTTTCATCAATTAATAAGCCTTCGACCTGATGGAACATTGGAGTGTGCGTTAAATCTGAGTCACAGCGATAAACGCGACCCGGCGCAATAATTCTAAAGGGTGGTTTTTGCTCTTCCATCACGCGAATTTGCACCGGCGAAGTATGAGTGCGCAATAAACGCTCGGCATCGATATAGAAAGTATCGTGCATGGCGCGTGCTGGGTGATGCTCAGGAATATTCAGCGCGGTGAAGTTATGGAAGTTATCTTCCACTTCAGGACCTTCTTCGACCGAGAAGCCCATCTGCGCGAAATAGGATTCGATTCTGTGTAAGGTGCGATTAACCGGGTGGACACCGCCGTCTTGGTTGTTACGACCTGGCAATGTGACATCAATCGTTTCACCGGCTAATTTCTTAGCAATCTCGGCGTCTTTAATTGCTTTTTGTTTTGCTTCGATAATCGCGAAAACTTCTTTTTTCGCTTCGTTTACACGGGCACCAAATTTTGGTTTTTCTTCCGGTGGAAGCTTTGCCATTTGCTGCATTTGAGCTGTTATAAGGCCTTTTTTGCCGACAAAGCGTGCTTTTACCTGCTCTAGATCCGGTAAGCTTTGGACTGCTGAAATCTCTTGTTCAGCCTGCGAAATAATCTCTTGTAAACTGGAGTCTTGTTGACTCGTACCCTGTGTATCGACCATGAGAATTCTCGTTGTTAAATTCGTATCTATTCAAAATGCAAAAAAAAAGGAAGAGCATCTCTGCCCTTCCTTTTTACTTCAATCGCTTGTCGCCCGAGGGCGACTAAAATACTCTTCTCGTTAAAGAACAGTTATCAGCTTATTAAGCTTCAAGGACAGATTTAGCTTGGTCTGCAAAAGCAGCAAAAGCTACTTTATCAAAAACCGCTAATTCTGCTAGCATTTTACGATCAACTTCAATGTTTGATTTCTTCAAACCATTGATAAAACGGCTATAAGACAAACCGTGAACACGAGCTTCAGCATTGATACGCGCAATCCATAAAGCACGGAATTGACGTTTACGCTGACGACGGTCACGATATGCATATTGACCCGCTTTGATAACAGCTTGTTTGGCTACGCGGTATACACGACTACGTGCACCATAATAACCTTTAGCTTGCTTTAATATTTTCTTGTGACGCGCATGGGCAGTCACACCACGTTTTACTCTTGGCATCTCTTAATCCTCACCTTAACCGTTTGGCAACATACGATCGATTGAACGTGTGTCTGCAGCATCAACCAATTTAGCGTGACGCAAATGACGCTTACGCTTCGTTGATTTCTTGGTCAGGATGTGACGCAAGTGTGACTGTTTGTGCTTGTAGCGGCCTGAAGCTGTTTTCTTGAAACGCTTCGATGCACCGCGGTCAGTTTTCATCTTTGGCATATTAAAATACTCGCATTGTTACCCGCCATGGCCATTGCTTTAAATTGTGCAATCGTTTGAGCGCATGACTAGTTACTAAAACGGACAGCTCAGTGGTTACACCGTGCTGCCCAACCTATGAAAAGTGTAAGTGCTCTTGCGAGACTCGTCTTACTTACCTTTTCTTTTTGGGTCCAATCACCATCGTCATTTGACGACCTTCCATTGATGGACGATGTTCAACAGCTCCATATTCTTCCAGGTCTTTTTCGACACGCTTCAATAACTCCATTCCGAGTTCTTGGTGCGCCATCTCACGACCGCGGAAGCGAACTGTTACTTTCGCCTTGTCCCCGTCTTCCAGGAAACGTATCAGGTTGCGTAGTTTTACCTGATAATCCCCTATGTCCGTCCCTGGGCGAAACTTAATTTCCTTCACGTGAGTTACTTTTTGTTTTTTCTTAGCAGCTGCTTTCGCTTTTTTCTGCTCAAAAAGGAACTTACCGAAGTCCATCACTTTACAAACTGGAGGATCCGCATCTGGCGAAACTTCCACTAAGTCCTGGCTAGCTTCTTTAGCCTGAGCCAAGGCTTCTTTGATATCTACTACGCCTACGTTTTCACCGGTGGCGTCTATCAGGCGAACTTCTTTCACCCGGATGTCTTCGTTTATGCGCTGTCTATCGGAGCGCTTATCACCTTTTCTGATGGTAATTTTCCTCTTTAATTAGTGCCTAGTCAGCCTTTCTGGCTCGCTTCGTAACTTCTGCTTCTAGCAACTCAGCAAAGGCTTCAATACTCATGCTACCTAAGTCTTCCCCATCACGAGTACGGACCGCAACATGGTTATTTTCGACTTCTCTATCACCGACCACTAACAAGAATGGCACGCGTGCTAGAGTCTGCTCGCGAATTTTAAAGCCGATCTTCTCATTTCTCAAGTCCGAATTCACTCTAAAACCTTTATTTTTCAAGGATTCGACCACTTTTTGGCAAAAATCGGCCTGTTTGTCGGTAATATTCATGACAACAGCCTGAGTTGGCGCCAACCAAGCAGGGAATTTTCCAGCGAATTCTTCGATCAAAATACCGATAAATCGTTCAAGTGACCCCAAAATAGCTCGGTGCAACATCACCGGAGTTTCGCGCTCGCCACTTTCCGCCACATATTCGGCGTCTAAGCGACCCGGCATTGAGAAGTCAACCTGAATAGTACCACATTGCCAGTGACGCTCGAGACAATCTTTTAGCGTAAATTCAAGTTTGGGGCCATAGAAGGCACCTTCGCCTGGCTGGTATTCAAATTGGATGCTGTTGGCTTTCAACGCATCGGCCAGTGCGGCTTCAGCTTTGTCCCACTCCTGGTCAGTACCAACCCGTTGTTCTGGGCGAGTGGAAAGCTTGACGATTACGTCGGTAAAACCAAAGTCGGCGTAAACGTCGTAGAGCATTGCGATGAACTTGGACACTTCTTCCTGAATCTGATCTTCAGTACAGAAAATGTGTGCATCATCCTGCACAAAGTTGCGCAGACGCATGATACCGTGCAAAGCACCCGATGGTTCATTACGGTGGCAAGAGCCGAACTCTGCCATGCGCAATGGTAGGTCACGGTAACTTTTCAGGCCAACGTTGAAGATTTGTACGTGGCATGGGCAGTTCATTGGCTTAATCGCATAATCACGCTCATCAGACTTGAGCGTAAACATGTCGTCGCCAAACTTGTCCCAGTGGCCCGATTTTTCCCACAAACTGCGGTCAACCATCTGTGGCGTTTTAACTTCTTGGTAGTCGTGTTCTTTCAAGCGCTCACGAATGTATTGCTCTAGCGTTTTATAAATGGTCCAGCCTTTGTCGTGCCAAAAAATCATGCCCGGCGCTTCTTCCTGGATATGGAACAAGTCGAGTGCTTTCGCAATTTTACGGTGGTCGCGCTTTTCCGCTTCTTCGAGGCGGTGCAAATAGGCCTTCAGGTCTTTCTTATTAGTCCAGGCTGTTCCGTAGATACGTTGCAGCATGGCGTTGTTCGAGTCGCCACGCCAATAGGCGCCAGCAACCTTCATCAATTTGAATGCTTTCAGTTTAGAAGTCGAAGGCACGTGTGGGCCACGACACAAGTCGATGAAATCACCCTGACGATACAGGGATAAGGTTTCGTTCTGTGGGATTGATTCGATGATCTCAGCTTTGTACTCTTCGCCCATATTACGGAAGAAAGCCACAGCCTCATCACGGCCCATTTCTGTGCGCTCGACCTGTAAGTTTTCTTTGGTGATTTTTTCCATCTCTTTTTCGATGGCGCGCAAGTCGTCTTCAGAAAACGGCTTTTCAGTCGCAAAATCATAGTAAAAGCCATTATCAATTACTGGCCCGATGGTGACCTGAACATTATCAAACAAACGCTGAACCGCTTGCGCTAATAAGTGGGCGGTCGAGTGACGAATCACTTCCAGACCGTCTTCGTCACGCTCGGTGATAATAGCAAGAGCCGCATCGTTTTCGATAACAAAGCTGGTGTCTACCATGTGACCATCCACTTTGCCAGCTAACGCTGCTTTTGCTAATCCAGGGCCTATGTCGTTTGCAACGTCATAAACTGAAACTGCGTGGTCGAACTCACGCTTACTTCCATCAGGTAATGTAATTACAGGCATTGTTACTCTCTCTTTTGAATATAGCCCCCACGAATGGGCTATTATTCAATCGGTTAGTTAATGGTAAAAAGCAACTGGGTACATTTAAAAACACAGTCGCAAAAAACACCCGTCAACCTGGGTTATGAGGCTGATTGAGGTGTTAAATGTGAAATTATCGGGAAATCCGATCAATATATGCAATAGGATATAGCAAAAAGGCCTATAAAACATTAGGTTTTATGGATATTCTTATCATTTTTCAGGTCAATTAAGGAAATTCCCACTATGAGTTATGCAACTGCCCAATGTCTGTGTGGAAAAACAGGAATCAGCGCGCCAAATCTGGGTGACAGTATTGGTGCTTGCCATTGTGTCATGTGTCGCACCTGGTCAGGCGGCCCCATGCTTGGAGTGGATGGTGGCGAAGGATTAATTCTCGAAAACGAAGCGCATATCAGCGTCTTCAGCTCTTCCGAATGGGCCGAGCGCGGATTTTGTAATGTGTGCGGCACTCACCTCTTCTATCGCCTGATAGACAGCAACAAGTATTACATCCCCGTCGGCCTGTTTGCGGATAGCGATAAGTTTCATTTTGATGAGCAGATCTATGTTGAGCAAAAGCCGCATTACTATGACTTTGCCAACAAAACCAAAATGATGACCGGCGACGAAGTGGTGTCTGAATTTGAGGAACAAAGTCCTGAGAAAACGCCGGATGATTTGAAGAGTTATCCTTAGTTTGACAGGTAATTTTATCGTTGCTTGAAGCAAAGAGCAGATCCTGACTTTCGTCAGGATGACATGTCGGGGGGGGGAGTTATATCGGGTCAAGAGTTAATTGATTCTTGATGGTTAGCGGCTCTTTTGGATAGGTAGTCACCTGAGGTTTGCTCAATCATAGAGCTCGATTCCCGACCCACACTCATGTCATCCTGAACTGGATTCAGGATCTGCTTTTTTCTTTTAATCACGCTAGGAGATTGCCTTAGGGTTGAAACTTTTTCCTACGAGCCCACCTTAAATTTTCCAAGCAAATTCGAACGCTTGGGAACAATGTTAAAAACGGCAGTAAAAGGATTTACTATGAAGGAATATTACGTCTATATCATGGCATCTACAAAAAATGGCGTTCTTTATATCGGGGTAACTGGAAACCTTCTGAAGCGTGTTTATCAGCATCGAGAAGGCATAGTCGAAGGCTTTAGTGAGCAGTATAAAACCAAGCGACTTGTTTATTTTGAATCTTCAACCGATATAACATCATGCATTGAGCGTGAGAAGCAGCTGAAGAACTGGAAGCGTCAATGGAAAAAAGAGCTTATTGAGAAAACGAATCCCCAGTGGGAGGATTTGTGGCATAAAATTGCTTCTTAATGTTTAGTGAAGTTAGGCACAAGACTTTTGGAAAGAGCAGATCCTGAATCCAGTTCAGGATGACATGATCTTGGAATAGGTGTTTTCCTTTTATAGTTGAGAGAATTACAGTCTACAGCTTATAAAAAGAATATTATCTTAAGGTGTATATCACTTCTATGTGCTGTCCACTTTCAAATAAGCCATGCCTTACAGGCTTGTCATCCTGAACTGGATTCAGGATCTGCTCTTTTCTCTTATGTAATAACTAAAGTCTAAAGCAACTCACTCAAGGCTGAATACATCAACTTACACCCTAACCCAAACAGCAGTACATAAATGATGTTAAGGAACATTTTCTGGGATAAATGGGCCTGCAGCCATTTACCTAGCGCAACGCCGATTAATGCAACCGGTATTAGTAGTGCACCTTGCCATAGGATTTGTGTGTTGAATTGTTCAAGCGCGATGTAGGGGTAGAGTTTAAACAGGTTGATAGCGGCGAAGAAGTAAACGGCGGTGGCGAGATATTCTGAGCGCTGTAGTTTTTGTTTGAGCAAGAACATGTTGAGCGGTGGGCCTCCGGCATGGGCGAGGAAGCTGGTGAATCCTGCGCTGGCTCCGGCGACTGCTGCCAACACTGTATTGGGTTTCTTTTGGTTGTTACTTTCCTTGTTGGGCAACAATTGCATCAATACAAATGCGATGGCGATAACGCCCAAAATGAAGCGTATCCAGTCTTCTGACAGTTGATCAGCGGTGGCATAACCGATAGCTACGCCGATGAGGGAAGCTGGAATCAGTGCAATTAACAATTTGCGATTGTATTGTCCCCACCAGAGTTTGACACTGAATCCATCCATGATGATCAGCAATGGCAACATTAAGGCGATGGCTTGCAGGGGTGGCATCACCAGTGACAATAGGGGTACGGCAACCGCGCCTGCACCACCGGCAAATCCCGACTTGGAGATGCCTGTGATGAGGACTGCGATTACCGCGAGGCTCCAGTATAGAATTATTTCAGTCAACGATTGTCCTTAACAAACTGCAACTTTAGTTCAGCGGCGCCATGTCAAAAATCAGCACCTCGGCTTTGTCAGCATCGGCAAGCTCAATAGTGGCCCCGGCTTCGAAACCCGCACCATCACCTTCATTGAGGTCGTGCCCATTAACCTGAACACTGCCACGAGCAACATGTAACCATGCTTTGCGCTTTGCTGACAACTGGTGCGATGCGGATTCTGCGCCGTCAAACAGGCCTGCATACATGTCCACATCCTGTCCGATAGTGACCGAACCATCACGACCGTTCTGCGAGGCAACCAGTTTTAATTGACCACGCTTCTCATCATCGCTGAAGGCTTTTTGCTCATAACCGGGCTCTGTGCCCTGCTCCGCTGGTAAAAACCAGATTTGCAGAAAGCCTGTAGTATTTTCCTGGTCGTGGTTAAATTCGCTGTGGGTGACTCCGGTTCCAGCCGACATCCGTTGTACTTCGCCGGGACGAATGACACCATCATTGCCCATGCTGTCTTTATGGGCTAAGGCGCCCTCTAAAACATAAGAGACAATTTCCATATTCTGATGGCCGTGGGTTTGAAAACCCGCTCCGGCGCGAACCTTGTCATCGTTAATCACCCGCAAGCTTTCATAACCCATAAACTTGGGATCATAATAATGACCAAAGGAAAAGGTGTGCGAGGTATTTAGCCAACCGAAATCAAAGTTTCCACGCTCATTAGCTCGACGAATCAACATAACAAACTCCTTAAATATGGTTTACAGGAGTTAGCTTAGGCCGTGCTTGAAATAACTTCAACGCATAGAAATCGATAGCAGATATACGTGAAATGCATAGTCATTCGTTGTCTGTGCCCGTCACGATACTAACATCTTCGCCGTCAGCGGAAACTTGCACCTGAAACTCAATAGGACGACAGCAAATCTGGCAATCTTCTATGTATGACTGTTGCATAATGGAAGGATCAATAAGAATGGTTTGCGGCTCACCGCAGTAAGGACAATAAATGGTGGATTCGATTTGTCTAAGCATGTGCCATTCTGGATCAGCTAACCGAGCCTTGGCAAGTCAGGAGGCAGGTTTCAGTGCAGCTTTTTCATCAGGTTCATAGCTGACCACTTCAATACGGTTGCGACCGGTTTTCTTGGCTTGATACATGGCAATGTCTGCATCTCGGGTAAACAAGGAAGAGCTGGAATCATAAGGAGGAATGCCGTAGCAAACACCGGTGCTGATTGTTAGATATGGGCTAACCGCTGAATATTGGTTTTCAATTTTGAGATCGATAATAGATTGTCTGAGCTGCTCTAAGTGCTGCAATAAACAATCGACACCATTTTCCAAGGTTGCTACAACCACAAACTCTTCACCACCAAATCGAGCAACCAGGTCGGCTTTTCGTGAGAAGCTTTCTGAAATTTTTTCGGCCACTGCTTTCAAAGCTTTATCACCTTCCAGGTGGCCATAGTGATCGTTGTACAACTTGAAGCTATCAATATCGATAAAGATCACTGCCATGGTTGCTTCGAGTCTTTGATGCACCGCCCACAAGCGATCCAGTTCCTGCCCAAAGTAACGGCGGTTATGTAAACCGGTCAATGAGTCGCGACTGGCCAATTCTTGTAGCTCATCCTTCAAGCTCAACAGACTTTCGTGCCTTTCCTGGATACTTTGCTCTTTTTCGACTCGTTCAGTCACATCTTTTTGCACTGCGATGTAATGCGTTAACTGATCATGAGCAGAGAACACCGGAGAAATACTTAATTCAGTCCAGAAAGGTTCGCCTGACTTTTTATGATTACGGAAAGTGACACGACAAGATTCTTGATTAATAACCGCTTCACGGAGCACTTCAAGTTCAGGTTGTTCTTCAGTGCCTTCAATATAAAACCAGTAATCATTACCAATGACTTCATTTGCTGTATAGCCGGTTAATAATTCAAAGGCGGGATTAACAAAAATGATTTGGCAATCATCACCGGTAATTTCAGATATAACAATGCCATCCACCGTTGCTTTCAAAGCTTCGGCGAGCAGGTCGGATGAAATAGAGCCAGTGCTCTTAGAAACAGTGCCCTTTTGAACAGTGTTCTTTGCCATTACTATATCGATTATGGTTGATAAAGCAGGCTCAAATAAGAAAGGAGAACCCACTATTAACTCATGGCAATTTATCCACAATTGCACTCAATGAGCTCACAATAACACCCCCGAGTCCCTAGGAAGCGCTAGTTTTATAACAGAACTTGGTTAATTTTAACACAGTTATATTGTAGGGTTATTTGTTCACCAGGAAAATATTAGAGAATCTTGATATGCATCAAGAAGTAGGACTTTAGTCATTAAAGTGGCAAAACTTAGCTTATTTCTACTCGCCATGGTGGATTAAGCCTGTTCTCGCCAGCCCAATACAATTTAATCTTGTTGCCACTTGGATCGTAAAGAATGGCTTCCCGCCACAAATAACTCATGTCAGTTGGCAATTGTTCAAACTCAAAACCTTTTTCAATCAGCTCATCAACCCATTCGTCTAAAGCCTCATGCTCAAAGTAAATGGTTGCGCCCGAGCCATTAGTGTCTGGTTCCAGCATTAATGAAAAAGTTGAGGGGGCGACAATATCAGAGCTGACAGGGCACTCAAATCGAGCATAGTGCGGCGAATCAACAATCTGTAAAAAGCCCATACGACGGTAAAATTCTGTCGCTTTCGGTATGTCATTTACGGGTAACGTGACTTGATTGAGGTTCACGGTTTTAAATCCTTATACTTATTAACCAAGAAAAAGTCGAATACCATAGCCAATAGTAGCCAGCGTTAAAACTCCGGCCAGCCACAAACCTACAAACCAGAGGGCTTTTTGCCAGCCTGGTTTATAATTTTGATCCTGCTTTTCACTCATTAGTGATAGGCCTCATTCGCTTTAACTTTCCCGCGGAACACCCAATAAGCATAGGCAGTGTATCCAATAATAATGGGTAGCAATGCTGCGGCACCTACCAACAGAAACTTCAAACTATCATCGGGAGCGGCTGCTTGCCAAATCGTAATCGACGGCGGAACCAGATTCGGATAGAAGCTGATGAGAATGCCGATGTAACTGAGCACAAACAGACCAATCGCATACATAAATGGACTGGTCTCCCGACCTTTGCGCAGACCATTGAGTAATTGAAAACCGCAGAACAGCACTGCTAGTGGCACTATAATCAAATAATACAAGTTGGGCGCATCAAACCAGCGGTGCAAATATTGCTGTTCAATAAATACCATCCATAAACTGATAATGCCAATGAAGAGTAACGTTAACCAGGCTGCGATTTTAGCAAATTGAACGGATTGTTTTTGTAGCTCGCCAGTCGTTTTCATATTGAGCCAGGTCGCGCCCAATAGAACGTAACCCATGGCCAAGGCAATGCCGGTTGTGATGCTAAATGGCGTTAACCAATCCCACCAACCGCCGGCATAGGCACGATCGGCAACGGTAATGCCTTGCACTAATGCGCCAAGCGCTATGCCCTGACATAAAGTGGCAACTAAAGAACCAAGAAAGAAACCCCGATCCCACCAGTCTTGTGAGTTTTTTGTCCGCCAGTGGAACTCAAAAGCCACGCCGCGAAAAATCAAACCGAGCAACATTAAAATAATCGGCATGTACAAGGCGGGCATAATCACCGAATAGGCCAGCGGAAAAACAGCAAAGAGTCCACCGCCACCCAGCACCAACCAGGTTTCGTTACCATCCCAGATCGGTGCCACCGAGTTCATGGCTGTTTCCTGGTCAGTTTTGTTTTTAATAAAGGGAAACAGAATGCCAATACCGAGATCGAAGCCGTCGAGAATAATGTATGCCAAGACCGCAAAGGCAATCAGCCCTGCCCAGATCATCGCATAATCTATGCCAATAGAATCAATCATTGGTCACCCTCCCTTTTTGTGCCATCTGTTATACCATCCGACTTATTCGCCACCCGGTTGGATAGAAATACGGTCGTTTGCGAATCATCATCGACTTCGATCACTTGCGATGGCCGTTTACTCATTAGCCGCATGGTGTACCAGACACCAGCGCCAAACACGATAAAGTAAACAATCATGAATGCGAGTAATGAGGTCGCGACTGCTGGTGCATCCAGCGGTGAGGCCGAATCAGCGGTTTTTAACAAACCGTAAACCGTATAAGGCTGGCGCCCTACTTCAGTCACAAACCAACCAGCAACGGTCGCAATAATACCCGAGGGGGCAAAAATAATGGCTACTCGTAACAGCATAGGGGAATCATAAAGTTTCTTGCGTGCGCGTAAATACAGACTCCACAAACCTATCGCGATCATACCCATTCCAATCGCCAACATGATGCGAAAACTCCAGAAAACGATCGGCACATTCGGCCATTCATCTTTGGGAAATTGATCGAGGCCGACCAGCTCACCATCAGGGTCATGCGTCAAAATCAAGCTGGCTGCTTTAGGGATTTTGATGGCGTAATCGACCGTTTCAGTTTCACTGTTAGGCATCCCAAACAAATAAAGAGGAGCCCCTTTTTGGGTCTGATAGTTACCCTCCATTGCCGCGACTTTTGCTGGCTGATGTTCCAGCGTGTTTAAGCCATGAAAATCACCAATTACCAACTGCAGTGGCGCAACCAATGCCGCCATCCACATCGCCATGGAAAACATTAGGCGCGCCACTTCATTGCGCTCGCCCTTCTTGCGAGCTTGGAACAAATGCCAGGCACCGACACCACCGACCAGGAAAGCTGTGCTTAAGAAAGCGGCCGTCGTCATGTGTGCTAGCCTGTAAGGAAAGGAAGGGTTAAAGATTACTTCGAACCAATTGGCCACTACAAACTGACCAGCTTCATTAATGTCGTAACCGGTTGGGGTTTGCATCCAGCTGTTAACGCTTAAAATCCAGAAGGCCGACATCAGGGTGCCGATTGAAACCATTAGCGTGGCGAAGAAATGTAAGCCCTTGCCTACTTTGTTCATACCAAACAGCATGACGCCTAAGAAACCGGCTTCAAGGAAAAAAGCTGATAGAACTTCATAACCCATGAGCGGACCGAGAACAGGACCGGTTTTATCGGAGAATACGCTCCAATTGGTACCGAACTGATAACTCATCACCACACCGGAGACCACGCCCATACCAAAAATAATGGAAAAGATTTTGAGCCAATATTTAAAGGTAGCGAGATATACAGCCTTGCCGGTTTTTAACCAAAGGCCTTCAAGAACAACGAGATAAGCGGCTAACCCGATGGATAAGCCAGGGAAGATGATATGAAAAGTGATGGTGAAAGCGAACTGAATTCTCGCCAGCAGCACAGCATCGAGCAGCTCCATCCATAACCTCCTTTATTTAAAGAGAGAATTGACCCAGGTCAAGACTAAAACCATCATACCGTGCAGGCTAATGGATACAAGGCACTTTGCATGGTCTTTGCAGGATATTTAGTATGGATAAAGTGAGTTGGGATTAGTTTTTGTATGGATTAAAAAGCCACTAAATTTAGGATGAAGCTAAGCAAATATCGATTTTACTATAGCTCTTCCTCAGTTTTCTTTTTAACATATTTGCCCATAAACCATTCGAAAAACACATGGCTATTCAAATAACCTCGGAAGCCAATTAAATAAACTATCACCACTAAACTGTAAACCATGGCTAAAAAACCAGTCAAGGTTAAAAAGTCTTTGGCGATAATCATTAGATTAAGAGCTTGTAGGAGCACTACCACATACAACATAGCGCGCATAAACTTCCATAAGGGGCGAGCCTTTATGACAATGATTAGATTACTGATCAGCATGCCACCCAGTAAAGTCCAATGGGCTAATGCAGTCAGCATTTCACTGCTGGATTGAACATAAAGACGATACAGTGACCATAAAGCGATCAATATGATCACTGTATTCATTAACAAAACTATTTTTGTACTCTTAGGCATTTGTATAGGTGTTCTCGTAGGTTATAGCTACCATCTTTTTGTGAGCCGGACGCCAAAACTTCGACCTTCGGCATAAGGCGCGACATCATCCGATGACGAAAAGTATTCTTCATCAAAAGCATTGTCAACGAAGATTGATAAATCAAAGTTATCAGCTAAGGCTTTTTTAAAGCCAAGTTTACCGACCCAGGCAGCTGGCGTCGCTTTTTCACCGGAACCGAAGTCATCTTTAGAAAGCCGGTATTGTAGCGAAAAGTCGAGCGACCAGCCATTAGCAAAATACTGGACTCTACTTTGCAAACGATTGGCCGGAATATCAGACAGTGTATTGTTATCCTCATCTTTGCCTTCAACAAACATAGCGCCAAGACCTAATTGCCATTGATCATTGAGCACAAAATTAGAATCAAACTCAGCACCATAAATTATGCCATTGTTAAGATTACGATAAGTTAACGAGCCCGGCGAAACTTCTATTCGTTCAATATAATCACTGACTTTTTGATGATACAGATTCACTTTGATCTGCTTATTCTGATTACCGTACTGTAGTCCCAGATCAAAGCTCAGCGAGCGCTCTTTGCTAAGATCCGGATTGCCAATGACTTCCCCTCGTCCCGTTGTGCCTGTGTAAAACCGCTCACTCACCGTAGCAAATCTTACTCCAGTTCCAATATTGGCAGTCAATAAAACATTGGAAGTTATAGGTTGAGACAAGCCAATAAAGCCGGTAACTGCATGATCGGAGATTGACTCATAGCCTTGGTTAGTTTGATGATTATTAATCAAGCGAGCCCCCATTTGCCATTTGGTTTCTCCCCACAGTCGATTTAAAGTTGCATAGGTTGCAATTTCTCTTTCTGTCGCACCATTAAGACTTTGACTCAAGGTAACGCTACTATCGGAATAGGATAACTCTTGCTCTACTGCATCAATATTAGCTCTTTTAAATCCATCCACTCCCCACAACCCCTCAACAGAGGCAGCTGGTGCCTTCCAGTTGTTTTCAAAGTGGAAGCCGTAATCCTGCGATTTATTGACTACAGAGTTTTCGCGCTGCCCGGGTCTAATGGTTAGGGTTTCAATCTCATTAGGATGTAGATAAATACTGGCCCGCCAGTCTACTCCTTGGGCGCTGAACTGACTTAACAGATGTCTTTCAGAAGGTACCGTTACTAAGCGATCAGGATATTGCGTGCTGGAACGGCCAATGTCATCACCATCGCTGATTAAAAGCATCCACTCATAATCAATTCCGTCTAAACTCCAGTGCTTGATAAAACTACCGGACAGCTGGTTATAAGCATTATTTAACTCATTACCATAAGCATCTTCGCTATTATTTGAATACTGCCTGGCTATTACGGCTGACCAGTCTGTGTCGCCGGTGCCATAGATTTGACTATTTCTATTGCCTTGTGTCTGGTAATCAGCCGAGAAAAATGAACCGTTAAAAAAGCCTGGTGATAGCTTAACCACACCACCCAAACTGCCAGACTGATACAGCGTCGAAGCGGGTCCCCTGGACACTTCAGCATGGTCTAATAATAGAGGATGTAAAAATGAGCTTGCTACGCCAGCTCTTCGTTCCGCTTTAAGCGGTATATCGGACACATAGGTTAACACTCTATGTCTTGAAAGACCGCGTATGGAATACACCTGAAACAATCCAGCCTGACCGTTTTCGGCTACGCCTGGAACTTCTACCAGCATATCTAAAATAGTCGATGGGTCAATGGTTAGTTGAGTTGGCGAGACTAAACTTGAAACAGTGTTCAAGTCAGTGAAATGCTTTGGTGCACGACTTGCCAGAATGGTTATTTTTTCAGGTTGAGATGATTCATCGGAAGCATCAGCAGCGATTGAATCTTCACACAAGTCTGGGCAATTGTTTTTATCGCTGTTTATCGCCTCAGTAGCGCTTGTAAAACAACTATAGAAACTCATGAGCACAAAACTCAATACTAAATTTTTATTCATTTCCAATCACATATCAATAATCAAAGCACAATGAAAAAAGCACTGGTGGAGACCACCAGTGCTTTTTATTTTAGAAAATACGATTAAGAAAGGTATCTTCTACGTCTTGCTAAACCAGCTAATGCTAATAGCGCAAGAATAACCAATCCTGTGCTACCACCACCGCCACGAGAAGGGTCTTTATTAATAGTCAATGTTGCTTGACTCGTTCCCAAATCGGCTTTACCGGCGTTTGATAACTCAAACTCAAAGTCCAGTTTAGAGTCTTGGTCTGTATCAATGGTCTCAATGGTTACAACTTTATCCGCAGTTTCACCATGGGCCCAGGTTAAGGTACCTGATGCTTCATTAAAGTGAGTTCCTGCAATGGCTGTGCCATCGATCGTTGCATAATCAACAGTTACCTGATGATCAGAACCATCAACACGAGATACCGTAACCTGAATTGAATTACCATTTCTCACAGCACCACTGTCACCACTGATACCTAGCTCACCAAATACAGGCTCTCTTACGGTCAAGCTAATAGTCTTAGCAATGGTTCCATATGGAGTATCATTACTTAAAATTGCTTGAGCTTCATAAGTACCAAGAGGCAAGTCTAGAGTTGAAATATTAAACTCCAGATCAACAGCACTATTAGCATTAACTGTACCAGTTGCAGCAGATAGCGTTACCCAGGTTGGTGTTATATCGCACACACCAGTTTCACCAGAAGTGATGCCCACTACGGTTTGTCTGGCTTGGTTAACCGCCCACAAGTTGCCATCACAATCTATGGCAAGACCCGCTTGACCACCATCCATTAAGTCTTCAAGAACATCATCACCATCAGTATCAACCGAAGGGAAAACAATCTGACCAATTGGGTCTAACTCTGGTGTCGAAGCATCAAGAACCACAATGTCAGGCTCAACACTTCCAGCAACATCATTCGACATCACAAATAAATGATTGGTCGATGGGTTTAATGCAAGACCTGAAACCGCTAAGTCAACGTTTATAGAGCGAAGAATATTACCTTCCGCATCAAACTGATGAACCACGCTGTCATTCCAAGAACCGGCATAGAAGGTTCCAGAAATAGGGTCATAAGCTAAACCACGCTGTGATGTGCCAAACTCAGGACAGATTTTGTTGCCCGTTACGGTTTGGGCAACAGGGTCAATTTCATGTATACAGGTGTTATTCGTAACCGAAACCTGCCATAAGGTCTGAGTACGTGCGTTGTATGCAAGATCCGCTGCGTAACCAACAGTAACCGCGCTAGTATCAATTAATTCACCAGTCTTAGTTCCGTCAGTTGTGTATTGATGCAAGGCATCAAGCTCAGCTCCGCCTGCAGTAACGTCACCAACCCAGATATCTGAAGTTGATTTATCGAACCCAATACCCCAGCCCAAAGTCAGATCTGTTGGAAACTGGTCAACAAAATCGACTGCAACTTCAGGAGCACTAGGCGCATATGAACGATAACGAATTTTCTTAGTATCAAACTCCTGTAATGCTTTAGGACCAAATCGACGAGTAGCCTGATCATAAATACCATAAGGTTTACTCACCTCTTCAACGTCACGAGTTAGGAATAACAAAAGTTCGTAGTTGGCGTTTGCATTACCAACATTTTCAAGAGAAACATTTGCTGTTTCCTCAACTTCAGCAGCTACCTCTAAAACGATCTCTCCAACTTCTAACAGGCCCGCATCAAGCATCACAGGCTGTCCTAAATCAAATTGGGTAAGATCAACTGTTTGAGTTTGGTAGTTGTTTGCAGAAACTTCGACTTCAGTAACTCCATCAGAACCGATAAACAATCTGAAGAAACCATCTTCTAAGCTTTCATCATCCGGAGTCGCTACAGAGCTTGCTGCAGATGACGAGCCACTAACACTTGCTCCATTAAGAGCCAGTTGAGTGTTATTATCAACAATGTAACCGCTTGCGTAGTAACCACCATCAGCTATACAGCTAGGGGTTCCAAAAGCTACATTGTCAATGTAAGCGTACCACTCGTAATCAGCTTCATAGGCAAATCGAATCTGGAAACTGGTTGCGCTAGAAAGCTCTGTCGATAAGTCGATAGAAAGACTATCTACAGTATTAGTCGGTACAAAATCATAAACTGATACCCAGCCAGAATCGTCAACATTGATGTCAACTGTATACACATCACTACCAGCAAAAGTTCTAAATAAACTGGTGAAAGAAAGTGTTGTAGACTCAATATCAGCTACATTGATAACAGGAGAGACCAATAGTGAACTTACCAAATTGCCAGCGCCAGCTGCATCACTATCAATTGCTGCGGCTTCACCGTCAACATTCAACAAGTTACCCTTTGGCGCTGTAGAGGCTGCTTGCCACTCCATACCCGAACCAGTGATATCTTGGACGGTCCAACCGGTTGGCGGCACGCCTGCATCGAAACCTTCAAAGAAAGTGTTCCAAACATACCCCTTCGCCGTACAGTTAGAATCTATTTCTAATGCGAAATCTCGAACAGGTGTATTTTCTGGAAGAATGTCATAGCTTTCTTTTAGATAACCTGGGTCAATCGCAGTAGCTCCAATTTTTACTAAGGTACCTTCATAGGCCTCTAACGAATATTGGCCAGTTGCCGGATCAGTAAAGGTAGAAATTGTTGCTCCGGGCGCCGTGATAGTTACTTCAGCATAAAGCGGAGTTCCAAGACCAGAACCATCTGTCACTACACCACTAACAATAACCTCATCAGCTTCATCAAGCGACACATCAACGTCTTCAACTTCATCTTCTGCAAGATCAATATCTGTAACACTTGCCGCAAGATAGCCGTACTTAGTAATCTCAAGGTCATACAAACTGTCAGCAGGCAGTGTTAAAGAATAATTACCATCAGCATCAGTCGTAGCAGTCGCTCCGCCAGTAGCAACTCTAGCACCCTCAACAGGGTTACCAGAACTATCGGTTACTGTGCCTTCAATATAACCTTTTGGACCAGCTACACAATCATCAAACTTGAAGCTACCAATGTAGGTTGACCAACCTGAAGAATTATTATTAGCCGCTTTGTAATACTCAGTGGTATACCAGAAAGTACAGTCGTCCACCGGGTCAACACTTAAGCTACTGTAGTCACCCCAACGATTAGCACCTGACTGAGAACCCTCACCTGCTTTGAGCTCTTGCTCAGCTACGGTTAAAGTATCAGCTGGATCATCTTGATAGCGACCACTAAAACGAATTGAAGGGAATGTTGCTGGACCTGACACACTATAAGCAACACCAATGTTGCCTACCGCATCCATTGCAGCACTACCCATCCAACGTGAGTTACCGTCGTCTAAGTTGAAAGTGCCTTGGTTAGCAACAGAGGCGTCACCAGTAGTGCCATCAATATCAAATTCATACCAACGTACGCCAGCAATATTTGTGTCAGAAGCAGAACCAACCACGGTATGGTTTGCTACTAATTTATGATCGGTACCATTCAAAAAGCGGTAAGCCAAACGGAACATCATACGCTCGCCAATCGCATCGAGTCTTTGAGCATTTGGCTGAACAATACAGTCACGCGAGAAGCCACACACTCCTCCGTTGTAATCTGCAACAGCTAATGTGTTTTTCAGGTTGAAACTTGAATTTGCTGGGTTATCCCAGTCAACATCAAATGTCCAAACATCCATGGTATTTAGAGCCGCGCCTGAAGTGACAAAATAACCAGGCATACCTTCTGGTGGCAAAAAGCTACCATCAATGTCAGCTGGCATTGGCGTGAAGGTGTTTGGATAAGACGTTTCAAGATCAATGATCACCTGTTGTGCAGGCTGACCAGCAAGCATCTTGTCACGCTCATAGGCAACTACACCAGAACCTGCAAAAGACAAACCAGGTGTTGCAAACTGATTAACGCCCATATAATAGGCATCAGTCCATACACCAAAATGAGGATAGTCATTAAACTTGGTTGTACTATAAGCAAAATCATACAGATAATAGGCACCTGTAGGATCGTTTGTTTGAGAGATTGCAATACATTCTCTGTTATCAGTGAATCCATCTGTGAATGCAAATTGACTCAGCATCCATCTATCGGCTGCACTATCATATAAAACAATAGGGTCACCACGATTGGTTGATTCGCACAAACCACCGAAACCTGACCACAGCTGGTTAATTGCAATTGGGCCGGCTAACTGATTGCCTTCTTTGTCCCAAATTGCTAAAGCAGTATTAACCATTTGTACAACATGGTTAGGACCAACATCAGCAACTGTATCTGGCGGAACCGCACCTGTTACGTTACCCATGCCATCGAAACCAGTTTCGACTGAAGGAATTAAAGGAGAGAAAGCATCACGCTTTTGTTGAGTTTGAAGAACAGGATCACCTGCAAAGTCTACATTTTTCTGTAATATTTCTTTTGCAAAAGGATGATTTTGATTGGGAACTTCTCTAATCAAATCGACACCAGGTATTTTCTCACCTGATTGACTTAATTTGTATTTACGAGCGTTGGTAATTTCTGGTAACGGTTTAGCCACAGTAAGCAAAGGCTGACTGAGTTTTGGTTTTGACAATACGACCTTAACAGAATCACGATCTCCTGCCTCGGCAACATTAGCCCCCCCAAAGATAGCAGTGGTACCTAACAAGCCTGCTATGCACAACCTGACCAAAGTTTTATTGGTATTTGACACAATAACTCCTTGAATAGATTTCATTATTTGATGAGTATTAAGCCCCCCCTCCACCACCTGATTTTTGGTTAGGTGATTTTCCTGAGCCACAATTTTATAGCACAACTCCCCAAGACATACTGTAGAGAGTTGTAGTTATTTGTAGCTATCTTGCTGCTAAGTTTATATATATTTGATCAGCCGGGAGGCCTGAATTCAATCTATTGGTCAGACTCTTTATCTTCTTCCTTATATTTCTTATCGATTAATTCTTTTGGGTATTCTGGATTAGGCACTTCGCATACCCCATGTTCATTTTTAAATTGCTCTTCGCAATCCTGCTCTTTTAGCTCTGTCTCTTCAGAGATTTCAGATATGGGTCTGCTTTCTTTTGGGGTTGACGTTTGTTGATTTTCAGTAACATCATTCTCACCATCAACTGAATCTTTTGCGCAACCAGATAATAGAAGAGCGCCACCGGCAATACTGCCCAGGAATACCAACTTTGAAAGCTTATTCATATATTCACTCCTTATAATAACTTTTGCTACTTATATGTTACCTTCCTTTTAGAGCTTACTGATTATGCCTGTCTTCTAATAGTTCAATTTTGTATCCATCGGGATCTTCAGCAAAAGCCAATACCGTAGTGCCATGTTTCATAGGCCCCGGTTCGCGAGTAATATTACCGCCAGCTTGACGAATTTTTTCACAGGCTTCATACACATCGTCCACGGCAATCGCGATATGGCCGAAAGCATTGCCCATATCATAGTCGTCGGTATCCCAGTTATAAGTCAATTCAAGTACGGTATTGTCTTTCTCCTCGCCATAACCGACAAAAGCCAATGTAAAGCGGCCAGACTCGTAATCATGCTTGCGAATCAATTTCATTCCCAGAACATTGGTGTAAAAGTCTAGTGCTTTATCCAGATCTCGAACCCGTAGCATAGTGTGTAAGATTCTCATTATTCCTCCCAAGGTTATTTGCCGGTTACGCTTTAGTTGCAAGCATGACTTGCGTATAATAGCCGGCCATTATAGCAAGTAAATGGTTAAGCGCCTTAAGGCACGAATTTTATGCACAGCATTACAATAACTCGTCCAGACGACTGGCACATCCACCTGCGTTCCGGCGCAGCCTTGCAACATACGGTTAAAGACGTCGCCCGCCAATTTGCGCGCGCGATAGTGATGCCCAATCTTGTACCCCCTGTAACCAATGTTGAGCAGGCGAAAAGTTACCGTGATTGCATCTTGCGCTACAAAGCCGATAACGCTGAATTTGAGCCTTTAATGACTTTGTACCTAACCGATAACACTTCAGTAGAAGACATTGAAGAGGCTGCTCAGTCTGACTTTGTCAAAGCATGTAAGCTTTATCCAGCTGGGGCGACCACCAATTCAGATTCAGGTCTGACCGATATCGAGAAGGCTTACCCAGTTTTCGAGAAAATGGCTGAGCTTGGGATGCCATTATTGGTGCATGGCGAAGTCACATCTCCAGAGATCGATGTATTTGATCGTGAAAAGGTGTTCATTGAGACCAAACTGCGTCCAATCATTGAACAGTTCCCCAATCTCAAAGTCGTGCTGGAGCATATCACCACCAAAGATGCGGTTGAGTTTGTTGCATCGCAAGGCCCAAACGTAGCCGCGACGATTACTGTGCACCATTTAATGCTTAATCGTAATGACATGTTGGTCGGCGGCATTCGCCCTCACCTTTATTGTTTACCTATTCTTAAACGCCAGGAACATCAGGCGGCCTTGATTGCAGCAGCTACTTCAGGATCACCGAAGTTTTTCCTTGGCACTGATAGCGCTCCTCATACTAAAGAGAAGAAAGAAACGGCTTGCGGCTGTGCGGGTGTTTACACCGCTTATTCTGCGATTGAGCTGTATGCTGAAGTGTTCGAAACTCATAATGCACTCGACAAACTAGAAGCATTTGCCAGTTTTTATGGCCCTGATTTTTATGGTCTGCCACGCAACACTGACACTATAACTCTTGTAAAAGAGTCTTGGAAAGTGCCTAAAAAGCTGTGTCTTGGCAACGATACACTGGTTCCATTCCGAGCAGGCGAAACCATCGAATGGAAAATCAGAGACAATGATTAATCTGAGCATGAAGGAGCGATTTCGAGGCTTCTTCCCCGTTATTATCGATGTCGAAACAGGTGGTTTTAATGCAGCAACCGATGCTTTATTAGAGCTGGCTGCAGTTACCACCGGTTTTAATGAGCAAGGTAAGCTTGAAATCAAAAACAGCTATCACTTCAATGTCGAGCCTTTTGAAGGTGCCAACATTGAGCAAAAGGCTTTGGATTTTACCGGCATTGATCCTGATAACCCATTGCGGGGAGCTATTTCAGAACATAAAGCCTTAAAATCCCTGTTTAAAGATCTTCGCACCGAACAAAAAGATGCTGAGTGCAATCGATGCGTTCTGGTCGGCCATAACTCCTGGTTTGACTTGAGTTTTTTGAATGCTGCCAGCGAACGTGTTGATATTAAACGTAATCCTTTCCATCCTTTTACCAGTTTTGATACAGCGTCATTATCAGCTTTAATGCTCGGGCATACCGTGCTCGCCCAAGCCTGCGATTTGGCTGGCATTGAGTTTAGTCAGAAAGAAGCCCACTCAGCATTGTATGACGCGACCAAAACAGCTGAGTTATTCTGCTTGCTGGTTAATCGCGCCAATCAATTTTAAAACGCCTTGTGAACTATTGGCTGTTGTATAAACAACGGCCACAAAGCTCCTCGCAGGTCATCTGCAAAATTAGCGCCTTCTCCACCAGTTTCAGTCGCTCTGGCGTTGCCGCTCTTAGTTCTTCATAACTGACCAGCCCAGAATCAAACAAATCATTCAGCCGCCGACCTTTCCAGCAAGCCACTACAGCTCCAGAATCAGGTTCTACTAATTGCAACTCTGGCTGTGGTTTATCCAGCCATGCATTAATCATATACGTCATTCTTAACCCTTTTTGTTATCGTATCGCTCAAATAATTCCAAACAACTCAAATGAGAATAGTTATCATTCGCGCAATATGCAATAGCCAATCTCCATTTTTATTAAAAAGTTCACAGCTCGGGGTGCATTCCAATTAAATTGCACTTATGCTTAGGGAAATATTTACAACTCGATATGGTTAATTAATGATGATAAAACAAGCGCTTACCGCTGTTACCCTGCTGACTGGATTAGCAGTTGGAGCTCACGCTATGGATAAACCTTCAAGCCCAAAAGCCAAAACAGCCATCGTTATCCATGGTGGTGCCGGAACCATCTTAAAGTCGAAAATGACTCCAGAGATTGAGCAAGCTTATATTGAAGCCTTGGAACATGCGCTAAAAACCGGGCACGCCATTCTGGAAAAAGGCGGTTCGAGTACTGAGGCGGTCAAGGCAACGATTGTGACCATGGAAGACTCTCCGCTGTTTAATGCTGGCAAAGGCGCAGTATTTACCCATGAGGGTAACAATGAACTGGACGCTTCCATCATGGTCAGCAACGATTTATCAGCCGGAGCCATTGCAGGCGTCAGTCATATTAAGAACCCCATTCTGCTGGCGGATAAAGTCCGTACCGATTCAAAGCATGTATTAATGGCTCGCGAAGGCGCTGAAGAATTCGCCAAGGAACAAGGTTTTGAATTAGTTGATCCACAGTACTTCTTTACCCAAAATCGCTGGGACCAGCTGCAAAAAATCATCAAAGAAGATCCAGATAAGATGCAACTGTCAGAAGACGAAGCCAAGAATTCTAAATTCGGTACTGTCGGTGCAGTAGCGCTGGATAAAGATGGCATCATCACCGCAGGCACATCTACCGGTGGCATGACCAACAAGCGCTACGCCCGCATTGGAGATTCTCCGATCATTGGGGCTGGTACATACGCCAATGTACATTGCGGTATTTCAGCAACCGGTCATGGCGAGTACTTTATTAGAGCTGCAGTTGCTTACGACATTTGTGCATTAGTGGAGTACAAAAAAGAAACCATTCAAGGCGCTGCTGACATTGTTATCCTCGACAAACTCAAGAAGATGGGCGGCGACGGTGGCGTGATTGGTCTGGATAAAGACGGTAATATTATGATGAGCTTTAACACGCCCGGTATGTACCGTGGTGCAATCGACGTAGATGGCAACATCACGATTGAAATTTATCAGAAAAAATAAAGCCCATAGCAGGCGCGAATAGGAGTTTTTATGAACACAAAAACACTGGGAATTATCAGCATCTTAATGCTTGCCAGCCTCTTGAGCGCCTGCAATGACGATCCATCAAAAGAGTCAAACAAAGAAAAAACAAAAGCCCAAAATGATGATGAGATTGGGGTTCTGGAACCTTATTTAGAAGAACCCGTTTTAGAGTCACACCACAATGGCGAGCGAAAGTTTGGTCTCTACTACGAAAGCGTTGGGCAAGGGAAGTTTCAGGACTGCAAAACAGGTAAGCAATACATTGTCGATATCAGTGCGGATAACAGCCTACTCCATGCAACCTACCTTGCACTAACCCAACATAGTGAGCAAAGATTACTGATCGAATTAGTCGCTGAAATCGAGACTGATAATAATGATGTCAGCATACTTCAAACACAGAAACTGTTAAGAGTTGTTCATCTAAGCAGCTGCCCTTGATATAACTTTAACCCCATCCGCACCCTTTCTCCCCTAAACCCAAACTAATTATATTCTGACATTTTACAGACCCTTTCCAGATTCTTTCCGGGCTCCATACTTACTCGATCGTTACCGCATCAAGAATGACTTAAATTTCATACACTTTAATGCAGATATGAAGCGGTCATTAATACATTTCTAATGTACTATTAAATCACCCAAGTTAAATCCTAAATCAAAATCAACAATAAGTAACTTGAGTATAACCATAACAATTTCACCATAGCTAAAAGGAACTTCACATGTCATTTAATTATTCTAAATTCTTTAAAGGCACCAACCCAGAGCCTGCTGGCGAGTCCCAAGGATATCCAGTCCCAGGTCGTCAATCTGCAACAGCCGACGAGATAGCTGGCAATGCTTTTTTTGCTTCGCAATGTGACTGGCAAAATGTTGTTAATGAAGAATATGACTACATCGTTATCGGAACCGGCCCAACCGGTGTTGCCTTTATCGAGCAAATCTACTCACTGAATCCAAAAGCCAAAATACTGGTGCTTGAAAGAGGTGGTTTCTGGCTACCCGTGCATTACCAAATGCTGCCCGATGCTTTTGCTCAAACTACTGGCTCACCGCCAACCACCTACCCCTGGTCAAGAACTCGCAAAATGGTCACCACCACACCAGATTTTTTCCAGGCTGGATATATTCCCGTTGTAGGAGGCCGCTCGACTTATTGGAGTGCCTGGAGTCCCTCTCCTACTCCAAACCTGATGCGAGATTGGCCACAGGAAATGATCGACGTTACCTTACAGCCCAATTTTTGGGAAAGGGCCAAAAAGTTTTTGCATGTTACGTCGATGGATAAAATCAATGATGGTGTCTACGGCAATCTGCAATCGCAGCTGGATACCAATATCGCCAATAACTTTAAGCAGTTTGTGCCATCGGCAGAGAATGCTTTTCCGGCACCAATAGCCGTTGCCAACCCAGAATGGAAAACTGTTAAATTTTATAAGTACTCAACGGTAGGCACCTTATTAAACATCCATCAAAAACAAAAAGACTTATCACAGACAGGTGATGGAACAGCTCTCACGATTGCCGACCAATGTGTTGTTGAGCAGTTAGTGCATGATGACGAAGGACAGGTCATAGCCATTAGCACCAGCAGAGGAAGCGTGAATGTTGCCAATGCAAAAATTATTTTAGCCATGGGCGCCATTCCGCCAGCAACACTTCTTATGAACTCTTTCAAAGATAGCCTTCCCAATGCCGGGCAAAGATATACTGGACACTTTATGTCACATGTGACCGCACGTGTTAAACGCTCAGCTTTCGATGACTTATCCGACTTAGAAATAGGTGCAATTTACCTTGAAGGAAAAGCCAGCAATGACCTTCAATACCATGTCCAAGCGAGTGTCTTTGCGGAACAGAATCCTGCCAAGGATAGCACTACGCTGGCTCGCGAATGTCCCGATGCGGCAGCAGCCCCAACCAGCAAGCAGATGCTGGGCTCTGAGGATTATGTTGTTTTTGTCTGTGCCACTTTAGGTGAAGTCAGCGAGAAAAATGACAACAACTGGATAAAGCTCAATCAGAATCAGGACCCAACCACTAACATTAATCTGCAGTTATTACTGGGCGATGAGGATAGACAATTATGGGACGAACTGGACGATGCTACCTATCAGACAATTGCTGCACTATCATCAAAACAATCAACACCCGAGATCGAATACTGGGTTGATAAGCCGGATGGTAGCGGCTATTGGACATCCGATAAGCCACCACAGGAGCAAATTCGACTGAACATCATTGTTCATGAAGCATCTCAGTTGTGGGTGGGAACCGATCCAAATGACTCTGTGGTCGGCCTCGATTACCGCCCTCATGGTGTCAACAATGTCTATGTTACTGGAGCAGGACTTTTCCCCACCTCAGGCTCATGGAATCCCACGCTGACCATGTGTGGATTTGCTCAGGACTTAGCTACAAAACTGGAACAATAACCCGCCCCAATTTTTATTGAACATAAAAAAAGCCCGGCAACTTTGCTGGGCTTTCTGTACCATAATTACGCAGGAAAATGGTTCAAGTTCGAGGCGCCTGCCTGTTTTTTTCGCGGAGGCGACCTATAGGGTCGTTGAACATTAAAAAAGCCTGACGAAAATGCCAGGCTTTCTTTCAAGCAATTACGCAGGAAAATTGTCCAAATTCGAGGCGGTTAATCATTTTTCAGCGGAGGTGACCAACTAGGTCATCGAGCATTAAAAATGATTAACCAACAAAGAAGTTGGGCAATTTAACCAGTAATTATAGTTTGTCAGCTGACTCGGACAAGTACTTCGCCACACCTTCAGGCGTCGCATCCATACCTTTATCACCTTTGTTCCAACCTGCTGGGCAAACTTCGCCGTGCTCTTCGTGGAATTGTAGCGCGTCAACCATACGAATTAATTCGTCAACGTTACGACCTAGTGGTAGATCGTTTACTACTTGGTGACGAACAACGCCATCTTTGTCGATTAGGAATGAACCACGGAAAGCAACGCCTGCTTCTGGATGCTCAACATCAAACGCTTGGCAGATTTCGTGTTTTACGTCAGCGACCAGAGTATAACCAACTTGGCCAATACCACCGTTGTTGATGTCGGTGTTACGCCATGCGTTGTGAGTGAAGTGAGAATCGATTGAAACACCGATTACTTCTACGCCACGCTTTTTGAACTCTTCTAGACGGTGGTCGAATGCGATCAGCTCTGATGGACATACGAATGTGAAGTCTAACGGGTAGAAAAAGACAACAGTTGGCTTGCCTTTAGTTGTTTCGGCAAAGTTAAAGTCTTCTACGATCTCGCCGTTGCCTAATACTGCTGCTGCTGTGAAATCTGGTGCCTTGCGGCCTACTAATACTCCCATTATTTCCTCCAAGAGTGTGTTTATTCAATTTTAGGTGTGCGTATTATACGCTGATATGACAATAATTCTTAAGACCTTTCACAAAAGATTAAAGGTCTTTTTTTAACGGTTCAAAATTTGAACGGTAACTCAATTCAATCACCTGTTGGCTTGCGCGCTCGAATGCCTTTTCGGGTTTGCTCGAAACTTTCTCGCATCAGGGTTCTGAACCATTTGTGCAGTGCCGTTTGGTGTTGCCTTTCATGCCAGTAGAGATATATGTCCAGAAGTGGCAGTTTCAAGGGCATTTCTTTCATAACTACGCCATAACGCTCGCCTTCTTTTTCTGCGACTAGCCGCGGCATCGAAAACATCAGATCGGTTCGACTACAGATATCCAGTGCTAGGTGAAAGGTTGGAACGTATAACGCAATGTTTCGCGATAATCCCTGTTTCTCAAGTGTGCGATCAATAAAGGGTTTTCCTTTACCGGTAACCGTAACCAGCCCATGTCTTTGTTTTAGGTATTCGTCCATACCGATGGCCTTTTGCTTTGCCAGACGGTGCTGTTTGGACATGACTAGAACAAACTCATGCTGGATCAGATGATAATGGTGGTATTTGGTACTTTCTAACGATTTGTCCTCTTCGCTGACCAGAAAATCAATATCCCCCTGCTCCAGTAAAGAAATCCCGTCCGGGCGAATATTAAAAGAACGCAAGGCAACATTCGGGGCCTGTACTTGAAGATCTTGCCACAGATTTGGCATGAACAGGCTCATCTCTAAATCCATCGACATAATACTAATTTCACCTTTGGCTTTGGCTGGCTCAAATTTTTCCGGTTGCATCATACACATGAAATCAGCTAACCAGCTCTTGAGCTTTGGTTGTAGCTCCAGCGCTTTATCAGTCAACTGGTAACCATTCCCCACTCGAATGAGCAAAGGGTCATTAAGCATATCCCTCAGTCGTTGTAGCGAACGACTGACAGCGGGCTGACTCATATGAAGTCGATCTGCCGCATTGGAAATGTGCTTTTCCTCAAGCAGCACATCCAGTAACACCAGCAAATTCATATCTAACGAACGAATATTCTCAACCTGCATAACCATTATCTCTCAAATGCATTTCATGCATAACTATAAACCAGTTACAGTCGCTCCATCAAGTCAGTCGATTTAATTTGGAGTTAATTATGAGTAGGAAACAAGTTGCCGTGGTCTATCACAGTGGTTATGGCCACACTAAAGTACTTGCCGAACAGGTTCACCAAGGTGTGCTGGATGCTAATGCGGATGCCGCACTGGTTTCAGTCAATGATGTCGATGAGCAATGGGATACGCTAGCCAAGGCCGATGCCATCATTTTCGGTAGCCCCACTTATATGGGTAGCGTCAGTGCCGATTTTAAGGCTTTTATGGATAAATCCTCCAAAGTGTGGGCGGAGCAAGGCTGGAAAGACAAGCTAGCGGCAGGCTTCACCAATTCTGGGTCTATGAGCGGCGATAAACTGAATACATTGATTCAAATGTCGGTGTTTGCCGCCCAACAAAGCATGCTATGGGTTAGTTTAGGTCTGATGCCCGGTAACGCCAGTAGCGAAGCTTCCCCTGATGATGTAAACCGAATTGGCGGTTACCTGGGAGCCATGGCGCAGAGCAATACTGATCAGGGCGCGGATGTTGCACCACCACAAAGCGATCGTGAAACAGCGCGATTACTGGGGGTGCGCGTTGCTGAAATAGCCAAAAAATTCAACTAGTTAGTCATTTAAAACTGACTTTCACGTCACCTTCACAAGCATTACGCTAAGGTGACTTCATCAGTTCCCAACTGTGTTGTTGCAAAGCGTGCTGTTGCAATCTTGTTTATTGAAATCTGTATTCAACAGACTCGTCTGAAACATGGAAGTTATTTGTGACACTTCCCCTGGCCACTTTGTGTGGCCTTTTTTTTGCCTATAAGCCAAACAATAGCCCTATTGCTTCTTGTTGATCAGGATCAAATAAATTCTAAATGGCAATGCAAGAGCAGTTGACAATCATTCGCATTTAGATATAATCCTAACTATCGAACACTTTTTACCCAACTATTATGTACGTTTGCCTTTGTAAAGCTATCACAGATAAGCAAATTAAAGACGCCGCTTTTAACGGTGCCGCTAGTATGCGTTGCCTGAATAAAGAGCTCGGCGTTGCTACTCAGTGTGGTAAATGTGCAGTTACTGCAAAGCAGATTTTGCGTGAGCATCATAGCCAAGTCACTCAGTTTGACCCACAGACTACGCCTAATTATGTAGATGCGACTCTTGGTAAAGCCTTGTAGGCTCGTTTAGATTGATACAAAGCCGCTTTTTAGAGCGGCTTTTTTGTGCCTGCTTCCCTTAAATAGCACACCGAAAACAAACTCCCCACTATCAACAACCACTCTCAAATAAGAACAGATACCATTTAGCAATCATTCTAATTTACATTTAAATTCAATAAGTTACGTATCTTCCAACTTGCTTGATCCAGGTCAAAGTCGTACAATCGTTGAATACATTCTTAACTATCGGATTAAAACAATGAAAGGCGACGCAAAAGTTATAGAAATTCTTAACAAGGCATTGGGCAACGAGTTAGTTGCTATTAACCAATACTTTTTACATGCACGCATGTACAAAGACTGGGGCTTAAAAGAGTTGGCCGATCATGAGTACGAAGAATCAATTGATGAAATGAAGCATGCCGATATGCTCATTGAGCGTATTCTGTTTTTAGAAGGTTTACCAAACCTGCAAGACTTGGGCCGTTTACGTATTGGTGAAGATACCAAAGAAATGCTAGAAAGCGATTTGGCGCTTGAACTTGACGCAATTCCAGATTTACGTGACGGCATTAAATACTGCGAAGAAGTTCGTGATTATGTTAGCCGCGATCTTCTTAACCATATTCTTGAAAGTGAAGAAGAACACGTAGATTGGTTGGAAACTCAGTTAAGTTTGATTGATAAAATCGGGATTCAAAATTATCTGGCTGAGAAAATGAAGGAAGGCGGAAACTAAGACGTCTAACTTAACAGCATTCAAGGGCAACATCTGTTGCCCTTTTTTGTGGATTGCTTTTAACCTTGTCTAACTCTATCAGGATAATCAGTAAAGATACCATCAACACCCATCGCTTTCACTTTAGCAATATTATCAGGGTCATTCACAGTATGGACATAAAGCAACATGCCTTCCTCATGTACCTGCTCCACAAGTTCCTTGCTAACCAGACTTAAACTTGGATGAAAACTATAAGCGTTAACATCGCGCGCAAAGCTCAATGCGACATCGGGTAACTCATCAGCGATAACACCAATTTGTATATCTGGATCAAGTTGGCGTACCAAAAATAACTCAGAGTACAAATACGATGAGATAATGAAGTTTTCTTTTTTATAACGGTCTTTATCCAATAACTTAACCAGTTCCATAACCAGACTAGCAGTTCGCAATCCTTTGAGTTCAATATTGATAAACGTATCGATATCAATCAGCTCAATCACATCATGCAAAAAGGGAATCTTCTCGCCCTGCCCTGCATCTAGACTACGCAAATAGTCTATTGAGTGATCGAGCAGTAAGCCTGATCCATTGGTAGTTCTTTCCAGAGTGTCATCATGAAAAACCAGCAAGTTCCCATCAATATTTTGCACATCAAACTCAACACCATCGACTCCAAGCTCTAACGCTTTGCGAAAAGATAATAGAGTATTTTCCGGAGCCAGCCCCATGGCACCGCGATGACCGATGACTTTCATGCTATTTAGCGCTCTTTTGCTTCTTATCCCTAACTTTCAAGTTGGTGCCAAAAGATTTACTCTCAAACAGATCGATAACTTTAATCAGGTCGCTTAACTTCTTATAGCCATAATTGCGGATATCAATGGAAGATTTATTCGCTATGAAGGATCCGATAGGTCCTAATGAGGCCCAGCCATCATCATCCGAAGTCATTTCAATTGCGTTCCTGATCAGCTCGATAAGTTTCGTATCTTGCTTGAGCTTACTCGGAGAGAATTTCGAAACTTCTGTATTATCAAGCTTAGCACCCAACTCTAAAAAGCGGGTACAGGCATTTCGGAAGGCATCCGGTGTTTTGGTTTCGCCATAGCCAAAAACCAGTTTACCTTCGTTGATAAGACGAGTGGCTAAAGGAGTAAAATCGCAATCGGAAGTGACCAGGCAAAAGATATCAACATCCTTTCCATACAGTACATCCATCACATCAATCGCCATAGCCAGATCGGTTGCGTTCTTTCCTTTGGTTAAATCAAATTGCTGAATCGGCTGAATGGCAAACTCTAACAGAATATCTTCCCAGCCTTTCAGGTTAGCATTTTTCCAGTTGCCATAGGCTTTGCGAATAATAACCATGCCATGGTTAGCAAGATCTGACAGAATCAAATCGAAATATTTGCTCGAAGCATTATCAGCATCGACAAATAGTGCTATGTGCTTATTGTGTTCCATATTTTTCCTTCCATAAAAAAATGCCGCATATAGCGGCATTTAATCATATTAGCTGTTTGGGTAAAACGATGTTTTACTCAGGCTGGGTACCATAAGACTCATTAAGAGCTTCTTGTAACTCGCCTTGTTGGAACATCTCAAGGATGATGTCACAACCGCCCAAAAGCTCACCATCAACCCACAACTGTGGGAAAGTTGGCCAATTAGCGTATTTTGGAAGCTCAGCGCGAATGTCTGGATTTTGCAAAATATCAACATAGGCAAATTCATGGCCACACTGCATCAAGGCTTGTACCGCTTGAGCTGAGAAACCACACATTGGCAGTTTTGGTGAACCTTTCATATAAATTAAAACTTTGTTGTCTGCAATTTGTTGTTTGATTTGCTCAATAGTGTCGCTCATGTAAAACCTCGAATTTCGTTAGTGGGGCGCCCGACCCTGTATCAGATGGCGGCGATTATAACGCTTTTCAAGGGCGATGAGCACCGTTAATCGCAAGAAATCTTGATCTGCATCTATGCAATCGGAATTCTTGTCGCTACAATGCGTTACTAAATGAGAATTAGTTTCAATTAGCACTCTTTATTAGCACTATTAAAACGGCAGATAATTCACCATCTATGAGCGAATTTAGCGAGCACCCTATCCTGCAACTGGACAATGTTCAGTGTCGCCACGGCGAACAAGTCATTGTTAACCATATCAGTTTTAAACTCAAAGCAGGTGATAGTGCCTGTCTTTTAGGTCCCAGTGGTTGCGGAAAAACAACTCTATTACGTGCTGTTGCCGGACTCGAGCCGATTTATGAAGGCTTTATCAGTATTCATGGCCAGTTCTGTTCAAAGCCCGACTTCACCCTGCCCCCAGAAAATCGTCATTTAGGTCTGGTATTTCAGGATCATGCTCTTTTCCCTCATTTAGATATCTTCGATAACGTGGCATTCGGTTTGCGCCATCTGAACCGAAAAGAACGCCGTGAGCGAGTTCAGGAATGCTTGGAGCTGGTGGGGCTTGAGACGATGGAAAAGCGTTATCCCCATCAGTTGTCCGGTGGTCAACAACAACGCGTTGCCCTCGCTCGCAGTATCGCCCCGCGTCCTCAATTGATTTTGTTAGACGAACCTTTTTCTAGCCTGGATACACACCTTCGCCGCTCATTGGCACGGGAACTCAAAGGCCTATTAAAAGAGCAGAATATTGCTAGCTTGCTAGTCACTCACGATCAACAAGAAGCGTTTGCCATGGCCGATTACATTGGGGTTATGCACCAAGGCGAATTATTACAGTGGGATACACCCTATAACCTCTACCACAAGCCCGTGGATGCGCAAATCGCTTCCTTTATCGGCGAAGGTCATTTTATCGCAGGCCAAATTTCCGATCATCAGCACGTCAATACCGTGCTCGGTAATTTCACCATTGCCAATGGCCAAAAATTCACGCCCAATGACAGCGTTCTGGTGCTGATGCGCCCCGATGACGTTAAACCCAATATGAACTCCCCACTGCGCGGAAAGGTCACTCACAAAGTCTTTAAAGGCGCGATCATCGAATATGAACTGGAATTGGCGAATAAAGAGCAGTTAAAGGCTATTTTTCCTAGCCACCATGACTATCCCCTATCACAAGATATAGGGTTTGACCTAGATGTGAAGCACTTGATCGTGTATCCAGATCACATTTCTTTGTAAAATTTTTAACCAATTCAAAAAAAATGCAAATATGACTTGAAGCGCTTGACCTAGCGCAAGCCCAAGCCCCGCAAGGCCTCCCGACTTACCCACCATTTACTAACAAATTATCCACAGAAAATTCCCCAAGATATACTCTTGCCAAGCGGCAAAAAACGCACTATCTTGTATCCATTGCGACAGCAACTAACTATATATAGTGAATCAAGAAGTTCGTCTAACTTATTGATTCTCTGTAATCTCAGTCAAAAAATGAACAAAAAACAGCCAATCGGCAATAATGCAAAGAGGTCTGTGGAGGAATAATGGAAACCGAAGTCAGCAAACCTGAACAATCAGCTGCCAAAACACCAACTAATACGCCATCCCGTCCGGAAATCGAAGCTACCAAACCTGGTGAGATTCGTGTTATTCGCCGTAATGGAAAAGTGACGCCTTATGACGACAGCAAGATCGAAGTCGCCATGACCAAAGCGTTTCTAGCCGTCGAAGGTGGAGCAGCAGCAGCTTCCAGCCGTGTGCACGAAACGGTACGTCAATTAACCAAGCAAATCACTGATGCGTTCAAACGCAGAATGCCTGGTGGCGGTATCATCCATATTGAAGACGTCCAGGATCAGGTTGAACTGGCCTTGATGCGCAATGGCGAACAGAAAGTTGCCCGTTCTTACGTGCTATACCGTGAAGAACGTTCGCGCGAACGCGCCGCTCGCGACACAGCCAAGCTTGATGCTCTGGTTGGCGACAATCAGGTCATGGTAACCGTTGAAGACGGTAGTAAACGCCCATTAGATGTTGAACGTTTACATACAGTTGTGGTTGAAGCCTGTAAAGATCTGTCTGACGTTGAGCCAGACCAAATCCTTAAAGATACCATGCGTAACTTGTACGATGGTGTTGCCATTAAAGACGCCTACCAGGCATTGGTCATGACTGCTCGCACCATGATCGAGAAAGAACCAAATTACACTTACGTAACTGCTCGTTTACTGTTGGATAGCATTCGCTCTGAAGCTCTAAGAGAACTCGGTGTTGCAAAACGTGCCACACAAAGTGAAATGAACGCGATCTACCCAGAAGCCTTCAAGGCTTACTTGAGCGTTGGTGTTGAGAATGAATTGTTAAGCCCAGAACTGCTAAGTTTTGATCTCGACAAAATCGCCAATGCAATCAAGCCTGAACGCGACATGCTATTTACTTACCTGGGCATTCAAACGCTATTCGACCGCTACTTCATCCATAAAGACGAAGTGCGTATCGAACTTCCTCAGGTGTTCTGGATGCGTGTGGCGATGGGCTTGGCGGTCAACGAAGATGATCGTGAAGCGCGTGCGATTGAGTTCTATGATGTGTTATCCACATTCCACTACATGAGCTCAACCCCTACTCTATTCAACTCAGGCACTTTGCGTCCTCAGCTTTCAAGCTGCTACCTGACCAATGTTCCTGATGACCTCGACGGCATCTATGGCGCGATTAAAGATAACGCCCTATTGTCTAAGTTTGCCGGTGGTTTAGGTAACGACTGGACGCCAGTACGTGGCCTTGGTGCTTACATCAAAGGCACTAACGGTAAATCTCAAGGTGTTGTTCCCTTCCTGAAAGTAGCGAATGACACTGCAGTCGCAGTCAATCAGGGCGGCAAACGTAAAGGCGCAGTCTGTGCTTACCTTGAAACCTGGCACATTGATATTGAAGAGTTCCTTGAGCTACGTAAAAACACCGGTGATGACCGTCGTCGTACTCACGATATGAACTCTGCCAACTGGGTGCCTGACTTGTTCTTGAAGCGTGTCAGCTCCGATGGCGACTGGACATTATTCAGCCCGAACGAAGTACCTGATTTGCACGATCTGTATGGTAAAGAGTTCGAAGAGCGTTATGAATACTACGAAGAAATGGCCAAATACGGCAAAATCAAAACCGCTAAGACCATTCCTGCGAATGTTCTATGGCGCAAAATGTTATCGATGCTGTTCGAAACAGGCCATCCTTGGATTACTTTCAAAGATCCTTGTAACCTGCGTTCGCCACAACAGCACGTTGGTGTCGTCCACAGCTCTAACCTGTGTACCGAGATCACTTTGAACACCAAAGCTGGTGAAGAAATTGCGGTCTGTAACCTGGGTTCAGTCAACCTGCCAAAGCATATGAAAGACGGCAAATTGGACACTGAGCAGTTGGAAAAAACCGTTTCTACTGCGGTTCGTATGTTGGACAACGTGATTGATATCAACTTCTACCCAGTAGATACCGCACGTAAATCAAACATGCGCCATCGTCCAGTGGGACTAGGCCTGATGGGCTTCCAGGACGCACTGTACTTACAAAACATTCCTTACACCTCAGAAGCAGCGGTTGATTTTGCAGACAATGCGATGGAAGCGATTTCATACTACGCCATTCAAGCATCAACTGACCTTGCTGAAGAGCGCGGTTCTTACGAAAGCTTCGCCGGTTCTCTATGGTCGCAAGGTATTCTGCCGATTGACTCAATTGAGAAGCTAATCGAAGAGCGTGGTGCTGAGTTCATCGAAGTCGATACCAGTTCAACGATGGATTGGGATACATTACGTGAGCGTGTCAAAACAATTGGTATGCGTAACTCTAACGTGATGGCCATTGCACCAACCGCAACTATCTCTAACATCTCTGGTGTTTCTCAATCGATTGAGCCGACTTACCAGAACCTGTACGTGAAATCGAACCTGTCAGGCGAGTTCACAGTGGTTAACCCATACATGGTCAAAGAGCTTAAAGCTCGTAAGTTGTGGGACTCTGTGATGGTTAATGACCTGAAATACTACGAAGGTAGCTTACAGCACATTGACCGCATCCCAAGCGAAATTAAAGAACTGTTTGCAACCGCCTTTGAAGTAGAACCGAAATGGTTAGTAGAAGCAGCAAGCCGCCGCCAGAAATGGATTGACCAGGCGCAATCGCTCAACCTATACATGAGCGAACCGTCCGGTAAGAAACTGGATATGGTCTATCGCATGGCCTGGTTCCGTGGCTTGAAAACCACTTACTACTTGCGCTCACTAGGCGCAACCAGTACTGAGAAATCAACCATCAGTGATGGCAAGCTTAACGCCGTATCCTCTGGTCCAGCAGCCGTTGGCTCGGCAGCACCAAAAGCCTGCGCAATTGATGAGCCAGACTGCGAGGCTTGCCAATAACGGCAAGCTTTTCGCTTAAATGAATAACTAAAAAGAGAAGTGACGACAATGGAATGGGGTCGCAACGAAAGTTCGCCCCTTTTTTCACGAAAATAAAATGGCTATGCAAAGACGTGAAAAGCACAACCAAATTTAAGAGAGGTAAACATGTTCAACTGGGATGATTACAACAAAGAGGAAAAGGCCGAAGCGCCGAAGAAAGCACAACCAGCTCCTGCTCCCGTAGTCGAAGAGCAGCAAGAGCAAGCTGCGCCTGCGCAACAGGCAGCGGCTGAACCAAAAGCGACACAAGAAGAATACGTCGAGCCAGAAGCTTTAGACAATCTTGCTAAAGCACAAGCCGCTTTAGAAGAACTTGACGTAGCGCCTGGTTTGGAAGAATTAGAAATGGGCGCAGCTCGTATTGAAGTTGATGATAAGAAAATGATCAACTGCCGCGCTGACCTTAACCAGTTAGTACCTTTCAAGTACGACTGGGCATGGCAAAAATATCTGGATGGTTGCTCTAACCACTGGATGCCACAAGAAATCAATATGACCAAAGACGTTGCCACCTGGAAAGATCCCAATGGCTTAACTGACGATGAGCGTAAAATTGTTATGCGTTCTTTGGGTTATTTCTCAACTGCTGACTCATTGGTTGCCAACAATTTGGTACTGGCGATTTATCGCTTAATTACCAATCCTGAGTGCCGTCAGTACATTTTGCGTCAAGCATTTGAAGAAGCGATTCACACCCACGCCTACCAGTACTGCGTCGAGTCTTTGGGCATGGATGAAGCAGAAGTCTTCAACATGTACCGCGAAGTACCCAGCATCGCTAAAAAAGCCGCCTGGAGTATCAAGCATACGCAAGGTATCTCTAACCCGACCTTTAAAACGGGAACAGACGAAGCAGACCAGGAATTGCTACGCAACCTTATCGGCTTCTACTGTGTGACCGAAGGCATTTTCTTCTACTGCGGCTTCACTCAGATTCTGTCTATGGGTCGTCGCAATAAAATGACTGGTGTTGCAGAACAGTTCCAGTACATCCTGCGCGATGAATCCATGCACTTAAACTTCGGTGTTGACATCATCAACCAGATTAAACTGGAAAACCCACACTTGTGGACAGCAGAGTTCAAACAAGAAGTCCTGCAAATGATTCTTGAAGGTACTCAGCTCGAAATTGAATACGCACGTGACACAATGCCACGCGGTGTATTAGGCATGAACGCCGGCATGATGGAAGAATACCTACAGTTCATCTGTAACCGTCGTCTTGCTCAATTGGGTCTACCAGAACAATTCAAAAATGTCTCTAATCCATTCCCATGGATGAGCGAAATCATGGACTTGAAGAAAGAGAAAAACTTCTTCGAAACACGCGTGATTGAATATCAAACCGGTGGCGCCCTATCTTGGGATTAATACCTCCTGAGAAATCGCCCAGTTTAACAGTTGGGGGAACAGAGGAGCTAAGAGACGTCTAACTCCTCTTCCAAGAGCCTGGCAAGAAATTGTCAGGCTTTTTTAATGGCATTTATATAATGAGAACTTGAAACAAAACATTGGCAATATCAAGAATAGTATTTGTCAGCAAATTGGCGATGGCGAACTGCATGAAACAAAAATTTAGAGGTTTATACTTTTATATATCAGGAAACGACCTTTCAGCAAGTTAAGTGAATAGTTGAAAATGGTGCCTAATCTCCGTAACCATGTCACTCTAATCAATAAGAATCTCTAGGCTATCATCCTTGGTAATATCCAACGAATGACACTCAAGGCATCGTGGCGATGCCTTGAGTGAGAAACAACCACCGCATGTGCAAGGCCTGATTTTTGCCGTAATCAGCTTTCCTTCATTATCACTCAGCTCAGGCTCCCACTCAAAGTCGAAACTATGATAACCCCATAACTCTATAGGTAAATCATCAGGGGCTAACACTTGCTCCTTTCCACAGTCCTGGCAATGAACAACATGACCGGCCATCATTGGGCCTTTGGTAAACTCAAATTGATTCTTACAACTGTTGCATTGATAGTGATAAAGCTTGCCCATAAATAATCCTAAGCGTCTAAAGACTTACCAGTAAATTGAATCTTGCCCCTTAAGCTAATAAAACAGTGTGTCATTATTGGTGACTGTAGCCTAGTGTGATGTTACCGTTACTGTTACTGTCCCGGAGTCACTGCCTCGCTTCCATACGTTATTAGAAGTATAGATATCCATTATTTCGTACGCAAAAGTATCTTCGCCGGCAAATCCTTCATTTGGCGTGTACCGTACGAAATTGCCTACAACTTTAGCAGTACCATTTTGTGGCTGAGTAACTGAATTTACCTTTATTAGATCACCGTCAACGTCAATGTCATTACTGGTTACATTAATTTCAACGGCTGTTCCGTTAGAAGATACCGAATCATTTATAGCTTGTGGCGGAGTATTGGGCCCATTTTCACAGCCAGCGAAATCCCAGCAGCTATACTGCTTAGAAAAACCTAGACTTTTTATGCGTAAAAACCCTCCCAGATCATTCAAACCATACATTAAAAGATGTTTAGCCTCAATTTTTGAATCTACACCAAGACTAGAGAATTTACTTGCAGGTAGATAGGTTTCAACGGTGTTGTTTCCTAAAGTAAAGGCGACTGGCTGATTACCAAATAATCCCATATCTATACCTTCTTCAGTATAAAACCCAATCGAGTATCCAAAATCACCAACGGGCACAGTGTCAACTTCAAATTTAAAATTCAACCCCTCATAAATATTATTGTTATCTTTGTCTATCGGCTCTTCTGTAAAATTGCCAATATATATCAAGTCATCACGTTCCCACGCGTCTTTCGAGTAGTATTGGGTAGCTTTGAGTTCATGAAATGATTTTAAATACCTGCCATTTAAATCAACCCTTACAAACTCCAGGTTAAAAGTTCCAGAGTAGTCTAGCTCTCTAATCTTCTCACCCTGAAACTTCAGTAATAGCTCCCCGCTTGAAGCTAATATTTTCTCATGTGACTCAAGGTAATCATCCCCAATATTTAACTTGCCATAGAAATAAAAGTAGTCCGATTCTGAAAAGAAGCCTGTATATGGAAAAGAAATAATTAACTCGTCTTTATACCCATCATTGTCTTCATCAGTAACTGTCTCTATAAAGTTCAAGTCAACAAACAGTTTTTCATCTTTTACGCTGACGGTTTCTGTAAACTTTCCTTCATACAACATTCCATTTGAGTTCGTTCCAGATATTTCAACCATAACCCTATACACACCAGCAGATTCAAAATTAGTAATAAGGTCATAATGACCATCTCCACCAGTCATATCGGTATCATTACCATCATCCTTTATACTGAAGCTCTCCACTAAATCAGTGTCCTTATAAATATCAACAAGAACGGTTGCAGTCGTAAGATGGGTATTACTTTCATTTAAATATAAGCTTATGGGAATAGATTTCCCTGAATATACTCCTTTGCCAGGCTCGCCAACAAAAAGCTTGAAATGAATATTGGAATCTAAAATACGAAGTGATATCGGAACACGTGATGCAGCGGATGAGCCTCTTACAGTATATGTCCCAAGGGGAGCATTTGAACTGTCTATAATCCAAGCATCGAAGGGAGCCACAAGAGCTTTCAATTCATGGTCAACTGTATGTGAGGTAAAAGTGAAGCCATGTGATTCAGAATTTAAGCTGTTAACAATTGTTCCATCAGGAAGGGTTACCTCAATATCACTACTCGGAATATCGTCATTGTTCGGTAAAATAATATGTATATCCCTTCCTGTTGTTACTAAGAAATCTTCAGAAAACTCTCCATTAGTTACCTCAGCAGTCTTATTGATTTGAAGGGGTAGAATTACCGCTGCATAAGAGCCTGGATATACAAGAAGTATAAAAATCATCATTACCAACTGCTTCATTGCTTTATTCTCCTACTAAAGAGTCCATTCAATACCCGGCAAGCAATTATAACTTACGCACCGAAGACATTTGAAATTGCAGCATCACCTTTAAAAAGGGCTATTAAACTTAGAACTATATTCTTTAAAAGAATACAACTACTGAGGTTTCCGAGTGAGTTTTGACCAATTTACTTCATAAGAGCTAGTTAACTTACCCTCGCCGAACCGCTCAACATAATAGAAAATGATATGGTTATTATAGCCACGCCCATAAACTTCCACCTCCCAGCGGTTCTCAGCAAAAACATCAAACGCGACCTTTCTCCTATTTCTTATATCGAATCCCAAACTCAGTGGCATCCCAGCTTCATACAATAATGCTCTCACATCCTCTTCAAGTGAATCTGAAGGATAAGAGTATCTGTCAGGTGCACGATACAAATATACAACTAAGGCGATGCCGATAAAGCTAAAGAAGAACATGGAGAAGAAATATTTTTGTTTCTTTCGAAAAAGTAAGAGCCCTGTGGGGATTAGTATGACAAGACTAATGCCAAGAGATATAGCGGCATAGATAGGTTCTTGTATAAATACACCGACTCCCCAGCTATGTGGAGCAGCAATATAGAACACTCCGGCACCAACGAGAAGTGCGATCAAAGCCTGTATTAGAAAGTTCCAATTCAAATACTCATCCTTAGTTACTGTCAACCATCCTTCAAGACTCAATCAGTGTTATCAACCACTGAGCTTTACATTGAGCTGACTTAATTTATTTAACCAATATCTTATCACTCGTATTAATAAATTGTAGGCATATATTAGACATATTGATACCTTAGATATTACATTTTTAAATCAACAAGTTAACAAGAAATTTGCCAGTTTAAAATCTCTTGTTATATGTTGCTTAATCTCACTTTATATGTCGCAAAGGTTCATAACTTGTTAAATGCAAATAAAGGCAATCTAATCTTATGTGTCGGTTTACGAATCGCCCAGTTTAACAGTTGGGGGAACAGAGGAGCTAAGAGACGTCTAACTCCTCTTCCAAGAGCCTGACAAGAAATTGTCAGGCTTTTTTATTGGTTCCAATAGGATAAAATCAAATGGATTTACTAAGTGTTTTATTTAATTCGGCATGGCAAATCTTGATCCACTTTTGGTGGCTATTCCCGATAATAATGTTTCTAGGCTTCCTGCAATCACCCTACATCAAAGGCAAGGTTGGAGAAAGGCGCGTCAAGTCGGTTTCATCTAGGTTAGACCCAAACCAGTATACTATCTTCCATGATGTTACTTTACCGACCACCAATGGAACCACACAAATTGATCACATCATCATTTCGAGGCAAGGTATTTTTGTTATAGAAACAAAAAACTATTCCGGTTGGATCTTTGGCTCAGAAAAGAGTCGCTTCTGGACTCAAGTTATTTATAAAGCCAAAAACAAGTTTCAGAATCCTTTATTGCAAAACTATAAGCACATCAAAACCCTTCAAAAATTGCTACAGCTACCGATTCACTATTTTCACTCTGTAATAGTCTTTGCTGATGATTCAAAATTTAAGACTCAGTTACCTGCCAATATCATCAAGGATTATCAGCTAAAAAACTATATTAGCCGGTTTGAAGAAAACCTATTAGATGCACAGCAGGTGATTGATATTAGATGTAAAGTAGAAGACAACCGCTTACAACAGGGTTTTAGAACCAATCAGGCACACATTCAAAACTTATCCAAGGACAAGCACTAACCTTTCCACCGGCCAAGGGACAGCTAAGTTACACTAATGATTATAAGGTCCATTTTTATTATTGGTCTTTATCAGACCCTTCTGAATTAAAACCACCACGCACACAGCAAACACGACTGCTAACAAGATCGGCAAGGGTATCGATTGACTCAACTGAGTTAGCAACGCAGATTTAGGCAGTAATAGGAAAAATCCGATGACGCTAGCAAGGGCCATTAATGAGCATAGTAGATAGGTTAATAGCTTACTGGCTCGCTGCCTGCTATGACGCTGGCTAATGTGTTTAGTTACTCTGTCTGCAAGCAAGGGCGGTGGTTGTATTTCAGGCTGCTGCTTCAATAACTCATAAAGCTGCTGATATTCCCTTATCTCGTTTTCATCACTCTGCTGTGCTTCATCAACGGATTCACCTGAAGCAGTCTTATCCATGGCCTGTTCTTGAATACGCCACAATTCTTTATCGATGTCGTTACTCATAAATATTCTCTCTTAGCTTTCAGTATTTGTTTTAAGCGGCTCCTGGCTCGAAACAGATGACTTTTGATGGTGCCCTGGGGTAACTCTGTTATTTCGGAAATTTCGGACAAGGTTAGCTCTTCCAGGTGATATAGGCTGATTATCGTTTGCTGGATAACCGGCAGTTGTTTCATTGCAGTGTGCATCTGCTGCTTTAGCTGTCTGTTTTGAAGTTCTTTATGCTGTGAGTTTCCAGTTTCATTTTCTACAGCCTCAGTTTCAATATCAACTTCATCAAGCTGCCTGTCCTGCTTTTGTAAAAAGCGTACTGCAAAATGATAAGCAATTCGGCCAATCCAGGTGGATAGCTGACTCCCCCCTTTATATTGACCCAACTTATTATAGACCTGCAAAAACACCTCCTGACTTAACTCAAGGGTATCTTCAGAATTTTGGACCAGTTTTGAAACAATGTGCCAGACTAACTTTTGATATTGCTTAACCAATTCATCAAAACTTCCCGGTTCATTATTCAAAACTCTTTTGACAAGAGTTAAGTCATTCATACCTAAATAGATGCAGCAAATAGACTATCGGTTGCAATTTATTAAAAAAAAGTGCAACCGAACTCGAATAGATGGTATCTATTATTATAGACATTCATTGAAATCCTTTTTGCGAGGCGTTTATGTTCGACATTATTGCCATACTTATCCCGGTCATACTAGCTATATGTATCGTCATTATTGTGCGAATTATTAATGATACCAGTTTACGAAAACGCCTTGCAGAAACACAAACCGAAAAAGAGGTTGTTGATTCATTACTCGACAGCCAGGCCGAACAAGGCCGCCGCTCGCTATTTTGCTGGGGAATAACCGTTGTCATGGCTGGTGCAGCTATGGTCATCATTGGTCTATTCGAACTTGGCGCAGATGAACCTCTGTCTTATGGCATTATCTTTATTGCTGCGGGACTAGCCCTTTTGTTTTGCCATCAATTCTTGAGAATTAAGCGGTAACCATAACCGCTAACGTTTAACTCGGTTAAACACAACTTCTAACCTTTAACTTCCATCACATTAAGGAACTTACTATGTTTATAAAACATACGCTCGCGCTCGCCTGTATGATATGCACGACAGCCTGCTCGGCCAGTAGCAATCCAGCTAAAACACAAGCGTCGACACAAGACTTTACTGCTCCGCCACAGGTGCAAAAAATCGTCAAGCACTACGCAGAAACAGCTAAGATACCAGGCGTCGCCGTTGCTTACATCAAAGACGGCAAAACTCAATGGGTATCGCTGTATGGCGAGGCCAGTGAGGAAAACCCGGTCAAAGAAACAACACTATTTAACGTGGCCTCACTAACCAAACCAGTATTTAGCATGCTGACCCTGCAATTAGTAGAGGAAGGCAAGCTCACTTTAGATGAATCTCTGTCACAATATTGGGTTGATCCCGATGTTAAGAGCGACCCAAGACATAATGAACTCACAGCAAGGTTGGTGCTTAGCCATCAAACGGGCTTTCCTAATTGGCGTAGAGACAAGCCTCTTGCCTTCATGTTCAGTCCAGGCGAGCGTCACGAATACTCTGGCGAAGGCTTTGATTATTTACGCAAAGCCGTTGAAGTGAACACAGATATGACAATGCCAAAGCTTATGACAGACTACATCACTAAGCCACTGGCAATGAACAACACTTATTTTGGCTGGCAACCTGACAAGGATGCCAGTATAGCGACACGTTATGATGAAGCAGCTCAAGAAATCGAACATAAACCTTTTTATAAAGATAGCTATTCAGCTGCCTGCTGCACCCTGACAACCATCAATGATTATTCAAAGTTCATCGCCTGGGTTGGGCAAGGAGCTGGGCTATCTGATGAGCTATTGTCAGACGTTCAAACATTGCAATCCCAACATGACAATCCAGTAGAGTATTATGGCCTTGGCTGGCGATTGATTAAGTTACCTGAGACAACCTATCTAATGCATGACGGTCGCGAGCCTGGCGTGCGAGCTTTTGCAACGGTCGCACCTGAAACCGGCGAAGGTTTAGTGATTCTTACCAACAGCTCTAATGGTGAACTGCTCTATCGACCTTTGATTGAATCAACACTATCAGTTCAGAATGACTATTTAGCTCAGACTGATAAGGATGCCTGGGTGTATTTGACCTCAGTACCGAAAGAAGTCCAACCAAGAATGATACAGTTTATTGCTAAGTCTCCTTCATTCGTATCAAAAGCCTTATATGCAGCTAACGAGGCAGTGTTTACACAGTCGGGACTACAAGACAAAAATTCATCAACTTTAAAAAAGAAAGCTGAAAATCAGATTGATAATTATGTCTTAGGAATGGTAGATGGGAAGTATGACGGCCAGACCTTTATCAACATTATGAGTGCCTTAAGCCAGTCCTTGGATGATACGGTATTACTAAAACATGATCTCAATGAGGTCGTAACAGTAGATGGATGGGTTGCGTTATTAAAGCAAACGACTGAAGCTAGTAAAGTAAAGTGAGGTGGATACATTAAGTGCAGTATTGCACTTCACAAATCAAAGCAGCGCCCCTATCATCGGTGCTGCTTTACCATTTATAAATATTGTTATCCAAGCTTGCCCTTTAAGTATTTTTCTAAGTCATCAACTCCCATCGGCTTTGCAAAATAATAGCCCTGTGCCTCCTTGCAGCCACATTGTTTAAGAAAGTTAAGCTGGTTTTCATTTTCAACCCCTTCAGCAACAGAATTGATCCCGAAGTTTTTAGCTAAGTCGACGATGGACTTAACTATAATCTGTGAATTATGCTCTGTTTCGATCTTATCAATAAAGGATCGATCAACTTTCAACTCATCTACTGGTAGATTTTTAAGATTTGAAAGTGACGTGAAGCCGGTTCCAAAATCATCAATGGAGAACCGTAGACCTAGTTTCTTTAGACTTTTAATAAATTTCTGACTAGTTGAAATATCATATATCGCTGTAGTTTCAGTAATTTCTAACTGACAAATTTTTGCGAAGCTATGATACTCCTGAAAAATGTCATGCAAGTTTTTTACCTGCTCTTCAATATTTAACTCTTTGGCAGATATATTAATCGAAACTCTGTCAACCCAGCTTGGAATCAACTCTGAGTCGGATAATTCTTTCTTTGCATTTGTGATTACCCATCGCGTAATATCTGGCATCAAGCCAATATCTTCAGCAACAGGGATGAATTGGTCAGGTGGTATGAAGTCTAACTCTGGATGAATCCAGCGTAACAGTACTTCAACTCCAACAACTTTACGGGTTGAAATAGAAAGCTGAGGCTGGTAAACGATATGAAAGTGCTGAAATAATTCTGATTTCTTTAGCTCATTAATTAAGTTTTGTCGAAGCTGTGCAATTTCAGAGAGTTCTCGACTGAAAAATGAGTACTGTTCCTCTCCATGAATTTTAGCGTTATGTAAAGCAACACTGGCAGCCGAGAGGAGTGACTTACTTTGACTTCCATCAGTCGGTGCAATTGCTACGCCCATTGAAAGTTTAAAGGGTATCTGAAGTGTTTCGCTCGCTTTATGGAGCTGCCTGAATACTAGCTCAGGAAGGTTATCTATGATGTCCCGATCATTGTCGATTGTGACTGCCAAGCCAAACTGATCTGAACCTAATCGCCCCATTAGGCTATTGTCGTGAAAATACTCCCAAAGCTGCGAGGTAATTTTTTGTAGCACTCTGTCTCCGGCCTGATGACCAAACTCCTGGTTCAATTGCGAAAAACGATTGATATCAAGATAAATTAGAATGAGAACCTTATTTCCTGGAAGGTTAGATAACTGCTTGTCGAGCAACCGAGTAAACTGATAATGTCTTGGCAGTTGAGTAACGGGGTCTAGAGTCAGTAATTTCTCTGTATCCTCAACAGCTCGCCTCAACAAAATAAATAAAAGTACAGCTGTGACTAGAACATAAAACCATCCTTTGTATGTTTGCATCAGATTTATCATTGTTGAGTCATCGAAAAGTGCTTCAACGGCTTTATCCGAAAATAGAATCCAGAGCCCACCTATAACGGCATAAATCAAAGTCCCTCTAAATGCGGTAACAAACTTCTTTTTTTGCATGCCTATATTTATCCTTTTAACTTTTCAATGTTTACTTCTGTGCTTGAATAATCTTGGATTACTATGAATAAAGGATGACACCCAACGTTCTAGAAATGATCGTTTACGGCTTTTTTTAATGTAAATATAACCTAAGATGGCAATCGTCAAAGCACCTATCGAATCTACGATCAGATCCCACATGGTATCAGTCAAACCTGATGGATCACCGAGCATAGGTTTTTGCATGTTCATGCCGAAGAAACTGTCCATAGCAAACTCAAAGATCTCCCAGATCAACCCGAACCCAACAGCAAAAAGAAAAGCGAAGAATGCTACAAAGCCTGGCTTCATGTGCATGCCTATTTCTTCGGTCTCATTGAGCACATGCACCATCAGGAAGCCGATAATTCCTAGTAAAAATCCAGAGGTGGTATGCAGTGCCATATCCCACCACCAGAAACGTGTGTAATAGTCCCTGATTTCTCCAAGAAATAACGAAGCAAAAATAAAAGCAATCGCCATCAATGAAAATATTGGCGGGATATAAACATCAAAAAATTTACCCAGAAACAATGGCGCAAGCGTAATGGTGATAATTCCTGTCGTAATAACAGCAGTGAACCATTGCTTTGACCATAGCGCCAATATCAACTCTGCAATAAGAATGAGTTGTAGAACAATAGTGATCCGCTTGTGAATAATCTGCTCTTGCATAGTAGCCTAAAAAAATTAAGGTTATTCTTGCTGGTTTTCAATGAATTCTTTAATGGGCATGTCATTAATCATTAGCTCTTCTATCGTGCCCTTTCCTTTATACACACGCACCTTAGCATATACATTTTCAACTTCGTCTCTCTGACGTCGCCACACCGCTGACTCAATTTTTGGAGCATTTTCCTCAGAGGCAAAATAGCGATCAAAAGGTAAACTGACCCGATAACCTCCATCATAACTTCTATAATAGGTTTCAAGGTAGAGATAGTCCTGCTCGCCTTCTGGCTTAACATCAGTTAAACCTTCCAGTACTGCGTAGCCTTCATCATCCACTCCAACTAAAGCGTACACCCAGTCTTCACTTTCAACCTTGGCTCCTTCCATCACAGGGATCACTTCTTGATCAGCGGCATAACTCAAGATGACGTAACGTCCGCGAAAGGGATCATAGGGATCGATGGGCCGCGTTTTAAATTTATGAGCTGTTCCTTCTGTCAGAATCTGGTTTTGCTCAAAAATCATATAGCCTGGAATTGCAAGCTGAACAGCGAATAACACAATGAGAAGTATCAATTTCGGTTTCATGCTGTTTCCTCCTGCTGGTCAGGCTGTTGCTTTTTAAGATTTTTGTTATACCAAATGTTAACGCCAAGAAAAGCGCTACCAATAAAAATAAAGACAATGCCTTTAAGGACAAAAGGGATGTCACTATCAAAGAATCGGAATAACACTAGGAAGGAGAACCAAAGCAGACCGGCATTAAGCAGCATGAGTCTGTGCTGATTAATGCCTTGCGACATTATGACCACTGAAGCAATCAAGACATACACATTAGCAAGAGTGATATAGACCAGTTCAGGCAATTTGATTTGAATGCCTATAACTCCTAATACCGCCAGCAACATGCTGGTGATTAATGCCCACTGATTGAGCCCTAGGAGCTTAAACTTGAGGACGACAAAACCAATCGTTGCCAATATCGATATAGCAAAAACGAACAGAATCAAATAATCATTAAATACAAACCTGGAATCTGAGTCTAACCCACTGTACCTATAAAAATTTTCCCAGGTCAGCATTAAACTAATACTGGCAATACCCATAGCGCCTGCGGACGAAAAAGGATTGGCCCAAAAGCCTTGCCCTTTAAAACCAAAGAGCCATTTACCTAATGAGTAATATAAAACGGATAGGGCAAGCAGGATGTATATCATCCAGTCGTCTATGGGTGACTTCCAGCCGACGCTATAAATCATCGAGAAAGCAATTCCAATGACCACAAACCACAACGCCCACTGGAATAGTACATACCGCTGCTGTTTATAAAGGCTATATAAATAAGGAGCAAGCAACAGATAATAGAGCCAATAAGGTTCGCGCTCCAGACCACACAACCATAATATTAGTGCACAGACCAGAATCAAGACCCCAGCTGAACCAATTAAATAAAGGATTGGAATCCCGATGACCAACCAGGTCACTAAAAACCGCTCCAGATCTCCATAGATGTGATAAGTCTGGCTAATCAGCGCGATGCTGGCCGCAACCGCAAAAAACAATAAAATACCAGCTGCTTCACGCAGGCCTGCTAACTGAGGTTTATAACGTACCGAATACCAGGCAAGGGCTTGTGCCAGAACTAAAGGCAGAATAGAAAGAACTGTGCGCGTTCCCTTACCAAAGTCTTCCCAGTTATGGGCAACTAACAGGATAATCCCACCGCCAATCAGAATGGCTCCCAGCGAGATAAGCAACAAACTACTCCAACTGGAATAAAAACTGTCAACATGGCTGGTAGAATATCGACTCAATATTAGGGCTTGTTGCTGCTGCCCAATGATCCCCTGCTCAACCCAATCTCCTGACTCACGCTCCAGCCAGCTTTTTTGGTTTTTACTACACTGTTTAGGTTCCATGAGGTCCTTCCGTTCATATTTTATCCAACACTATAGCATTGAGATTAACGGATGCCTATTGCCTATTATTTCTGATAAAGTATTGTAAGTTGCTGACAAACATAGGCTTTAACCATGATATTTATCCTTGTTGTAACGGTTCTATTGATCATGCTAACTGTAGGAGTCCACTATCAGGCCCTATATAGCATTTCAATATTTCTCGAACGCATCAAAACAGCCGGCCGCTACAAGGTAATGCTGGGGGTACTACTAGCCTTGATTGCGCACTTCATAGAAATTTGGATATTTGGAATAACCTACTATCTAATCGGTAATTACCACGAAAGCCCCGACCAATTAGTTCATGTTGATGGGCAGCTCATTACCGACTTTTTTAGCTGCATCTACTTTTCCTTTGCTTCATACAGCAGTTTAGGTTTTGGTGATATCGTTCCAGAGGGACCGATTCGATTTATGGCAGGTATTGAAGCGGTTATAGGGCTGGTTTTTATAGCGTGGACTGCATCCCTGCTTTACATTGAGATGCAGAAACATTGGATAAAACCACACTCGAACTAAAAACTATTTAGCATAAAAAAACCGGCAAACGCCGGTTTTTTTATGCTTCAAGTTACTGAGATTATGCGAAGTTTTTCGCTGCAAAGTCCCAATTAACCAATTCCCAGAAATGCTTCAAATATTCCGGGCGAGCGTTACGATAATCAACATAGTAAGCATGTTCCCAAACATCTACGGTCAATAACGGAGTTACGCCTGCATCAGTGATTGGCGTACCGGCATTACTGGTGTTCACAATTTCTAAATTTCCGCTGGAGTTTTTCACTAGCCAAGTCCAACCAGAACCAAAATTACCGGCAGCACTAGCTGTAAATTTCTCTTTAAAGTCTGCGAAAGACCCGAATGCTGAGTTAATCGCGTCCGCTAATGCACCTGACGGTTCACCACCACCATTTGGGCTTAAGCTGTTCCAGTAGAATGTGTGGTTCCATACCTGTGCAGCATTATTGAAAACACCACCTTCAGACGTACGGATAATATCTTCCAATGATTTGCCTGCAAAATCAGTGCCGTCAATCATCTTGTTCAAGTTAGTCACATAGGCTTGATGATGCTTGCCATAGTGATAATTGATCGTTTCTTCTGAAATGTGTGGCGCCAACGCATCACGGTCATAGGGTAATGCAGGAAGTTCAATTGCCATGTTTCTCTCCTGGGTTGAAAATGGGTTACAAAATAAGTTGTTACGCTCACTGTAAAGGGCATATATTCTAACACGTTCAAATCTGCGACCCAATAGAGCCAAGCTATCATAAGACCAAATTTGTCGAATCTGTTGCCCTTTAATTGGCTTTGACATTCCTAGCCATTCCCTTATTATCATTGTTCATTTCATCAATAATAAAAGAAAATTATGCAAATATTCATACTTGCTTGCGCATTTATGTGTGGTTTCCTGATCATGACTATTGAACTGCTTGGCGGTAAAATTCTATCGCCTTATTTTGGCGGTAGCGTCTATGTCTGGGGAAGTATTATTACCGTCTTTATGTTGGCTCTTTCCATAGGCTACCTATTTGGCGGTAAACTGTCGCTAAAAAATCCTAACACACGTAAATATGGCATCATCTTTATGTTGGCTGCACTTACAGTTGTCCCCTTAACTATGGGACACGTGGCAGTTTCCGAGTGGGTGTTCGACGTTACCGATGATCCACGATATGGCTCCTTACTCGCTTCAACCATTCTGTTTCTCATCCCGACCATCATTTTGGGTATGATTGCGCCCTACTCTGTTCGATTACTGGTCAGAACCACTCACAGCAGCGGCCAGACCGCGGGCTTTCTTTACTTCGTATCGACCCTGGGAAGTGCAGGCGGCACTTTAGCGACCTCTTTTTATCTAGTATTATGGTTTAAGATTGATCATATTTTGTACGGTTCTGCGTTAATTTTATTTACCATCGGCTTGATTGCCTTCTTCTTTCCGCAACCGCCGCTATCCGCAACCGTCAATCCAAACGAAAAGGCCGAATAGGATGCTTATGAAATCATTCCTCATAAAAACGATTATGGCAGCGCTGGCAGCCTCTGTGTTTTTTGTCGCAACGCCCGAACAAGCCAAAGCTGAAATCATTGAGCAAGAACGCTCGCTTTATCAGAATGTATACATGGTTGAAGAGTACGGCATGCACTGCATGCGGTTCCGTAAGAAAAATAAGAATGACCTCAGCCAATCCTGCGTATTTCTGGATGCTCCGGAAATATTTGTTTTTGACTATTACAAACAGGCAATGGGTGTAACCTTCTTCGTTCAAGACCCCAAAGAAATTTTGATCATTGGCCTTGGTGGCGGTGTGTTAGCGAATACCTTCGGCGAACTTTATCCTGAAGCTCATATCACCTCAGTGGAAATTGACCCCGTTGTCGCCAAAATGGCTAAGAAATATTTTTCTTATGACGACTCAAAGCCCAACTTCGAAACGCATATTCGCGACGGTCGAGTCTTTGTAAAACGTGCTCTGAAAGACGATAAACGCTATGACTTGATTCTGCTGGATGCTTTTAACAGCGACTATATTCCTGAACACATGATGACCAAGGAATACCTCGAAGAAGTGAAATCTTTAGCCAAGGATGATGGCATCATTATGGCGAACACATTCAGCACTAGCGACCTGTTCCATCACGAGTCAGCCACATACGCTGAAGTTTTTGGCCCCATGTATCAAATCAACTTCAAGGACAAGAAAACCAACAGAGTTATCGTGGTTAGTAAAAAACCATTGCCTGGGAAACGTGAGTTATTGAAAAAAGCCAATCAGATGAAAGGTGTATTGCAAATTTATGGCGTTGATACACTCGCTCTGTTCGATGCAATCAATGATGAAGTGAATTGGGATACAGAGGCCAGAGTCTTAACCGATCAGTATTCACCAGCCAATTTGCTTAAATAATAAGCGGCTTTCACTCATAATTTTAGTTGTCACCTCACTGGCGGGCGTTTGTCGTCACCGTCAGTAGGCGTTTTCTGGATAATCTCTAATCGAAAACACAGCAAACGGAGATATTAATGGTTATCAAAAAACTACGCGAACAAAAGCAATGGTCACAAGAACAATTAGCCACATTGAGTGGTTTAAGCATCCGTACTATTCAGCGGATTGAAAGTGGCAATCGCGCCAGTTTGGAATCACTAAAGTCTCTCGCTGCTGTTTTCGAAACCAATATCGAAACATTACAAAAGGAGATTATCGTGATCGACAAGAAAACAGAAGAGTGGAAAGCACAGCCATGGTGGTTTAGATTAAATATGGTGGGAATTCAGAGCCGTAAGAGCTTAATTTTCATAGAAATACTTTGTGTGAGCCTTGGTGTAGGATTCTGGATAGCTGGCTTTTTCTCAAAAGGCTTTTTAGTTGGTGCATCACCATTGTTCTTTTCTGCTTACATAGCAGCCTGGACGGTGCGTAAAGGCGATAGAGATAAAGTCTGGTAACTGTTACAGTTCTCTGGAATATAAAAAAGGCGCTTATAGCGCCTTTTTTATACTCATTCTTCATTGAGTTAGAACTTCAATGCCTGATCAATATCAGCAATCAGATCTTCAACATCTTCAATGCCCACTGACAAACGCACCAGGTTTTCCAAAATGCCAATTTCCTGACGGATCTCATAAGGCACAGATGCATGGGTCATGATCGCAGGATGGTTAGACAGACTTTCAACACCACCTAAACTTTCAGCCAATGTGAATAGTTTCAGCTTCTCCATAAAAGTGCATGAATTCTTGGCCGCCTGTTCTTCAGTATCGCCTTTAACCAAAACCGAGATCATACCACCGAAGCCTTTCATCTGCTTTTTCGCCAACTCATGTTGCGGATGCGAAGCAAGGCCCGGGAAGTAGACTGCATCAATTTGCGGGTGCTTGGCTAAATGCTCAGCAATGATTTGGCCACTAGCGTTATGCTGCTTCATACGCAGTGCTAACGTTTTGACGCCGCGCAAAGCCAGGTAACTATCGAATGGTCCCTGAATCGCTCCCACTGAGTTATGCAAAAATGCCATTTGCTCACGAAGTTCATCGTTGTCCCCAACCACGGCCATACCGCCAACCATATCAGAATGGCCATTTAAGTATTTAGTCGCTGAGTGCATCACGATATCAAAACCATAATTCAATGGTTGTTGATTGTATGGTGTAGCGAAAGTGTTATCAGCTATAGCAATCAAGTTATGCTTCTTAGCAAAGTCAGCAATCGCCTGCATGTCTACAACTTTCAGCATGGGGTTGGTTGGACTCTCAACCCAGATCATTTTGGTGTTAGGTTTGAGTGCCTTTTCCAGGTTGCTTAGATCGGACAGATCGACAAAGCTAAAATCAAGATTGGCCGTACGCTTACGCACTTTGTCAAACAAACGGAAAGTACCACCATACAAATCATCCATCGCAATAACGTGCGAACCAGCATCCAGTAACTCAAGAATGGTGCTGGTAGCTGCCATGCCAGAAGCAAAGGCATAACCCTGTTTTCCATCTTCTAAATCCGCCACACAGCGCTCATAAGCCATACGCGTTGGGTTCTGACTACGCGAATACTCATAACCTGTATGCTCGCCAGGACTTGGCTGAGCATAGGTTGAAGTGGTGAAAATAGGAGGCATTACCGCGCCAGTAATCGGCTCAGGTGATTGACCTGCGTGAATAACGCGGCTAGCAAATTTCAATTTTTTATCAGACATAGAATTCTTTACCTTTAAACCTTAATAATGACCTCTAAAAGCGAGGGCGGTCTGCTTTAGCCTGCTCTTTCTTGTATTGCTTAACAATGCGATAGGCTTTAAAAATTTGTTTGTGGAATGGGATCATTAGTAAGACTCCGGCCACCATAATGATCCAAGGATAATAGGGCCAGCTGATAGCATTAAGCAACAGACCACCACCCTTCTCATTGTTCATATAGATTTCATAGCCGGCAAACACCACTAGCGCCATGCCGATGATATCCAGCAACAAGGCAACGGCAGAGAGTTTAAAACCTTCGGGTTGCTGTGTTGGCTTTTGTTCTAAGTTGCTCATTACAGAAATCCTTTTTCTTTCATCCATTCATCGTTATACATTTTCGACAGATAACGATTACCGGTATCACAGACTAGCGTGACGACATTCTTTGGCTCAGTTTGCTCCTGACAATAGCGCAAAGCTGCTGCTAACAAAGTACCGGTTGAAGAACCACCCATAACCGCTTCTTTACGCATCAAATCACGCGCCGCCATCAGCGCATCTTTATCAGTGACGGTATAAGCCTTATCAAACAGACTCATATCACAAATGTCAGGGATAAAATCTTCGCCAATACCCTCAATCACCCAGCTGCCGGCTTCTTTAATTTCACCAGTTTTCAGGTAATCAACCAGAATCGAACCTTCTGGATCGGCCAATACCATTTCGATATCCGGATTCTTTTCCTTCATGTAACGGCCAATACCAGTAATGGTGCCGCCAGAACCAACGCCTAATACTACGGCGTCAACTTTACCATCGAGCTGTTCCCAGATTTCAGGTGCCGTAGTTTCATAGTGCGCCTGGATATTGGCATCATTTGAGAATTGATTGATGAAGAACCAGCCGTTTTCTTCCGACAGACGCTTCGCTACATCTTGATAATACTCAGGATGTCCTTTACCCACATCAGAACGGGTACGAATCACTTCCGCACCAAAAGCACGCAAGTTGTATTCTTTCTCCATGCTCATCTTATCCGGCATGACGATTTTCAAGGTATAGCCTTTCTGTGACGCCACTAAAGCTAGGCCTAAGCCTGTATTACCAGCAGTCGCTTCAATCAGCGTATCGCCGGGCTTAATGTGCCCCGCTTTTTCAGCTGCTTCGATCATGCTGACCGCAATGCGATCCTTAATCGAAGCTCCAGGGTTTTGCGATTCCATTTTACCGAATAGACGGCATTTGCCTGTGTCCAGGTTTTGGAATTCCACCATTGGCGTATGGCCAATCATCTCAAGAATATTGCTGTATACCTTCATAAAACCTTCGCGTTTAGGTTATAACAACCGGTTATTTGTCGAATGGCCGCTACTTTACCATATTGCTCAATCGAATAAACCCATTTGATCAGATCCAACCAGTTGCCTCAGCAGTGACATCCTTATAGCCATAAAGCATACTAACCGCCAATTTTTCATCCATATAAAAGCTATAAAATGTTAGATCGCGCCAGTGTCATTGATAACAATTTTCAGATTGCTGTGAAAACAGCAAAATTCCCAGAGAAAGTCAGTAATATCAAGGCGTCGGTGACGCAGCTCTCGCCTAATGAGTTTGTTGAATTATTCGAATCTCAGGTCATCAGCCGCCATCTCGACTTACGCGCGCGAATCCTCAAGGATCAAGGTATTGGCTACTATACTATTGGTAGCAGCGGGCACGAGGGAAATGCCGTTCTGGGTAAGGTGTTCCGCCATACTGATATGGCCTTTTTGCACTACCGTTCCGGCGCTTTAATGACTCAACGTTCGCGCCAGGTGCCCAATATCGACCCGATTCGTGATCAAATTTTATCGCTGGTCGCAGCCAAAGAAGACCCTATCTCACAAGGCCGTCATAAAGTCTTTGGCAGCGCGCCATTATTCGTGCCACCGCAAACCAGCACCATTGCCTCGCACCTGCCAAAAGCAATGGGTGCCGCCTGGTCACTGGGTCGCGCCGAACGTAACAATTTTGATGCCAAGATTCCTGGCGACAGCGTCATTCTGTGTAACTTTGGTGATGCCAGCTTTAACCACGCCACCGCACAGTCCGCATTGAATACTGCACAATACCTCTCCTATAAAGGTGAGCCGTTACCGCTGGTTTACATCTGCGAAGACAATGGCATTGGTATTTCAGTTTCAACTCCGCCGAACTGGGTCGAAAACAACGTTAAAAATCGCCACAGTATCGAATATATTCCCTGTAATGGTCTACACCTCCCTGATGTGTATCTGGCTGCTCTTGAAGCAGAAGAGATTGCCCGCTACGAGCGCCGCCCAGTGTTCCTACACATGAAAACGGTGCGCTTAATGGGACATGCCGGTAATGACACTGAAAGCATTTATCACAGCATCGAACAAATTGAACAAACCGAAGCGCAAGATCCTTTACTTCACTCTGCCCGGATCTGCATCGAAGCTGGCTATCTGTCTACCGAAGACGTGCTCGACATGTACGAAAACACCCGTCTGAAAGTAGAAAAAATAGCCGAGCAGGCGATTACCCTGCCGAAAATCACTACTGCAGAGGAAGTCTGTGCTTCAATCGCGCCTGAACTTCCGGCTAAAGAAAAACCACCAGTCGCTAAAATCACTCGCCGTCAGGAGTTATTCGAGATTGGTCGCCAGTTTAAGTTTCTCGATAAGCCACGTAGTATGGCGCAACTGATTAATTATGCGCTGACTGATTTGATGGAGCAGTATCCAAAATCAATCATGTTCGGCGAAGATGTCGGTAAAAAAGGTGGTGTTTACAGCATTTCTACTAATTTACAGAACCGCTTTGGCGAACACCGTGTCTTTGACACATTGCTGGATGAAACCAGTATTTTAGGCACAGCCATTGGCGCAGCTCACCTGGGTTACCTGCCAGTTCCAGAGATTCAGTTTTTAGCCTATACCCATAACGCCATTGACCAGATCCGCGGCGAAGCTTCCACGCTATCCTTCTTCTCTAACAATCAATTTACCAACCCGATGGTGGTTCGAGTAGCAGGACTGGCTTATCAAAAAGGCTTTGGCGGCCATTTCCACAATGACAATAGCATTGGCTTCCTGCGTGAAATACCTGGTGTCATTCTGGCTTGCCCATCGAATGGATTAGACGCTGCCAAAATGATGCGCGAATCTTTCCGCTTAGCAGACGAGCAAAAACGCGTCGTCATCTTCCTGGAGCCAATTGCGCTGTATCATGCCAAAGACCTGCATGAAACCGGTGACAACGGCTGGTTATTTGAATACCCCGAACCCAACGAAGTGGCTGAATTCGGCGAGCCAGGATTACGTAAACCGGTTAACAGCAAAGGCAAAGAAGTCGATAGCAAAGACATGCTGATCATCAGCTATGGCAATGGCTACTACTTGTCAACCCAGGCTCAGAAAGACTTGAGTGAAAAACATAAGCTCGACGCCACTATTATGGATCTGCGCTGGCTAGCACCACTCAATCACGAGAAAATTGCCGAAATAGCCAGCCAATATAAGAAAGTCTTGATTGTCGACGAATGCCGAAAAACAGGTTCGGTCAGCGAAGAAGTCATCACTGGCCTGGTTGAGCGTCTGGACAAACTGCCTCAGATAAAACGCATTACTGGCCATGACACCTTTATCCCAATCGGTACCTCATGGCAGTATGTCTTGCCCAGCAAAGACGACATTGTCAAAGCCGCAGTTGAATTAAAAGCCAACTGATAATATCGAACTATTGAAAGGTGGTTCCTGCTTTATTCGGAACACCTTTCTCCCCCTCCCTGAAACAGCATATCTCTCAATATTTCAATAATTCAAAAGTGACTTAATAAATGATTACTCAGTAATAAGCGCAAAAATCACCCGCAAGATATTGAATGTCATAGCTCAACGATTAAAACACATTATTTTTTCTAATCAAAACAACTTTCTAACATTCCAAAAAATATAATATTTCGACTCATCTCATACTTTACCACCTCAAACCAATTCAAATATGCATTGAGCAATATGACGCAGAGAAATAGTAAACACTTATTTGATTTTTAAGCACTCTTTGTATCATTTTGTACTAACTTGACTCAGGTCTTATTCTTTCAATGCATTAGATTTATTTTGCATTATTTATATTGATGCGAATGGCTCTATTTTATAGAGTCATTGAGTCCAGAATGAATCTGGATGATTCAAAAACAATACTAAGGGGAATTTTTAATGAAACTAAACCAAATAGTTGCAGGTATTCTGCTAGCTACCGGTGTGACAGGCGCCTATGCTGGTGAATTCAAAACTGCTTCAGTACCAAGCAAAGCTATCAAAGGACAATACATTGTTGTCCTGAAGGATGATGCTGTAGCTCAAAACATGGGGCAATTTTCCAGCAATGCTTCAGAGCAAGCCATTCAAATGATGACTGAAAACTTGAGCCGTAAATACCAGGCACAAGTTCAACGTACTTATACCAAGGCATTAAAAGGTGGTACTTTCACCTTGTCCGAGAAGGCCGCACAAAAGCTTGCTCAGGATCCAAACGTTTTATTGGTTGAGGAAGACCAAATCGTTAGCCTTAATGCTACACAAAACAATGCCACATGGGGCATCGACCGTGTTGATCAACGCAACCTCCCATTAAGCGGCACATACACCTACAACACCACTGCAAGTAATGTTAATGCTTACATTATCGATACCGGTATCCTTAATTCGCATAGTGAATTTGGTGGTCGCTCTGTAAGCGGTATCGATACTGTCGATAATGATAACGACGCAACTGACTGTAATGGTCACGGTACGCACGTTGCTGGTACTGTAGGCGGTTCAACTTATGGTATTGCAAAAAGCGTTAACTTAATCGGTGTTCGCGTATTGAACTGTAGTGGTAGCGGCACCCTGTCTGGCGTGATCGATGGCATCGACTGGGTAGCTAGTAACCATACCAAGCCAGCTGTTGCTAACATGAGTTTAGGTGGCGGCGCTTCATCCTCAATCGATACGGCTGTTGCCAATCTTGTCTCTTCCGGTGTCACAGTAGTCGTGGCTGCTGGTAACGACAACAGCAGTGCTTGTAACTACTCACCAGCACGTGAGCCAAGTGCAATTACAGTAGGCTCAACAACATCAAGCGACTCACGCTCAAGTTTCTCAAACTATGGTTCTTGCCTGGATATCTATGCCCCAGGTTCAAGCATCACTTCAGCCTGGTCAAATGGTGGTACTAACACTATCAGCGGTACATCAATGGCGTCTCCACACGTAGCCGGTGTTGCTGCTCTTTACTTAGCCGACAACCCAAGTGCTACTCCAAGTCAGGTTGATACAGCGATAACCGACTCAGCAACGCCGGGTGTTGTTTCTGATGCTAAATCGGGCTCGCCTAACTTGTTATTATACAGCCTGTTTGATGGTACAAACCCAGACCCTGATCCGGATCCAGAACCAGGTAATGAGCTAGAAAATGGTGTATCGGTAACCTTCTCTGGTGCTCAGTATTCAGAAACTGATTTCACCTTTGAAGTTCCATCCGCTGCTTCTAACGTAAGCTTCGATATGTCTGGCGGTTCAGGTGATGCAGACTTGTACGTTAAGTTCGGTAGCGCACCTACAACTTCTAGCTATGACTGTCGTCCATACCGTAATGGTAACAACGAGTCTTGTGACTTCTCAGCACAAACCGGTACTTACTATGTGATGGTTCGCGGCTACACCAGCTACTCCAATGTGAGCTTGGTAGCAACGCACGATGGTGACGGTTCAGAACCACCTGCAGAAGGCGGTAGCGAAACCTATCCAAACCTTTCAGGCGCTTCAGGTAGCTGGACTCACTACTACGTCGACATTCCTGCTGGCATGAGCAGCTTGGATGTGCAAATGAGCGGTGGTTCAGGTGATGCAGACTTGTATGTTCGTCGCGGTGCACAGCCAACAACATCAAGCTATGACTGCCGTCCTTACAGATGGGGCAACGATGAGACCTGCTCTTTCTCTAACCCAGCACAGGATCGTTGGTACATCAGCATCCGTGGTTACTCTTCTTACTCAGGAGTAACTCTACAGATTGACTGGCAGTAAAAACTGACTCATTAATTGAGTTCATAACAATGCCGTCCTAAGGGGCGGCATTTTTTATGCAGAGAAGAAAAAGACCAAGAGAATAGAATAGCTAAAGCATCATCTCTTAATGACCTGAAGAGTTACGCTCTTTAGAGCTAAAGTTAAGCTATGGACGGATAAACCAAGCCCCCTTAGGCATGTCATCCTGATGAAAATCAGTATCTGGGCGACAGCCTGTGTCCCCCCTCGCGGATCCGCACAGTCTTGAATATATACACATAAAAAAATGCCGCTCAAAAGCGGCATTTTTCATCAACTGACAAATATCAACTGACAAATATCAACTGACAAACAATTATCCAGCTGGATAAATATAGCTTGCCTGCAATCCTAGCGGAATACCAATCCACCAGTAAGCTAACAGGAACAAGCTCCAGCCAATCAGGAATGCAATAGAGAACGGTAGCATCATGGCAACCAATGTGCCGATACCTGTGCCCTTAACGTATTTCTGACAGTAGACCACCACCAGTGGGAAGTATGGCATCAGTGGCGTGATGATGTTCGAGCTTGAGTCACCCACACGATAAGCAGCTTGAGTTAAGTCTGGAGAAATACCCAACTGCATCAACATCGGTATGAAAATTGGCGCTAGCAATGCCCATTTCGCTGAAGCAGAACCTACAAACAAGTTCACGAAAGCAGTCAGGAAGATAATACCGACGATAGTAACAGCACTTGGCAGTGCCATCGCTTTAAGCACCTGAGCACCTTCGATAGCCAATAAGGCGCCTAGATTTGATTGCGAGAAAGCTGCGATGAAAAGTGCGCAGAAGAAGGCCATAACAATGTAGTAAGCCATGCCATGCATCGCCTTACTCATTGCATCAATCATGTCTTTACTGCTTTTAAAGGTTCCTGCTGTGAAACCATAAACTGCGCCCGGAACCCAGAATAATAAGAATATCAAAGGAACAATGGACTTCATCAATGGAGCCTGGAACGAGGTCAAGGAACCATCGTGACGTAGTGAAGAATCAGCCCCTAAGGATGCGTAAATCAATACACCAATACCCGCCAGCATGACTAAAGTAGAGATAACGAATGCCTTTTTCTCTTTACCCGTAATTTCATGGAATTCAGGTAAGTCATCGGTATCTCCATCAACCGGGGTCTTTTGTAGACGCGGTTCAACGATACGCGCCGTAATAAACCAGCCCAGAAGAATAATGAAGACACTCGAAATCCCGGTGAAGAACCAGTTATTCAAAGGATTCACCTGCATACCTGGCTCAATGATATGAGCAGCAGATTGAGTGAAGCTTTGAAGTAAGGGATCAATACCCGATGGAATAAAGTTGGCACTAAAGCCACCGCTCACACCAGCAAATGCCGCAGCGATACCTGCCAATGGATGGCGACCCATTGCATAATAAATCACGCCTGCTAGTGGAATTACCAATACATAACCGGCATCAGTAGCTGTGTGGCTGACAATCGCGATTAAGATAATGGTTGGTGTTAATAAGAACTGTGGCGTTCTCTTGAGCATCAATTTGATACCAGTATTGATATAGCCAGAATGCTCAGCAACCCCAACACCCAGCATAGCCACTAATACAACCCCAAGCGGTGCAAAGCTGGTAAAGGTAACTACCATGTTAGACAGGAAGCTGGCTAACGAGTCACCGGTTAAAAGGTTATTGACGATGATAGTTTCGCCAGTGCGTGGGTCAATCGCGTCAAAACTGATGCCAGAAAGCAGCCATGATAGTACCCAAATAATCAGCATTGCTGATAAGAAGATCATCGCCGGATCAGGCAATTTATTACCGACTCGCTCGATCCCATTCAAAAAACGAGCGATAGCCCCAGTCGGCGCAGCCCCATTGTTATTATCCATCTCATTTCCTCAAATTAAGCCAAGTGCAAAGTTATACCCTATCTGGCAAGACATATTCAAGCAAACTCAGGTCTTATCAGCCAGTTAGAGCCATCTATCTGCTTGAAAAGTATGCGTATGCTTGAAAATTAAACAACCACCCCAATCTTGTTAAAACACAATGAAGAATAAAGACTTATGACCGCTCTCTATATCGTTCTCGCTGCTTCTGCATTTGCCATTATCTGGATTGTCACCTCAAACCAGCGTAAGAAACGCAAAAGACAACAGATAGTTAGCCAACCATTCCCCAAGGAATGGCGCCAGATCCTTCGGAACAATCTCCCCTTCTTCTATAAGATGCCGACAGATTTACAGCTTCAGCTTAAAGACAAGATGCAGATCTTTCTTGCCGAAAAAGATTTTATCGGACGTAAAGGCCAGGACATTACCGATGAAGTCAAAGTCACTATCGCCGCTCAGGCGTGCATGCTACTGCTCAATCGTGCCACCGACTTTTACCCTTTCCTTAAAACCATCGTGGTTTACCCAGCAGCATTTATTACACGCCACAATCACTATGATGCCTCAGGCATCCAAAGCGAAGAACCACGCGTTTTACTGGGAGAGTCATGGAATCGTGGCCAGGTCATTCTGTCCTGGACTGACTCCGCCAATGGTGGTGCCGATTTTGAAGATGGCCATAATCTAGTGATTCATGAGTTCGCCCACCAGTTGGATGGCGAGTCAGGCGTGACCAACGGCGCACCACCCTTGTCAGCGGAACAGGATTATGAGCAATGGGCCAAGATTATGTCTCAGGAGTTTCAGGAGCTACAACGCAAAGCCTCTACAGGCGAAAATACGTTGTTAGATAAATACGGCGCTACCAATCCAGCAGAGTTCTTCGCAGTAGCTACCGAAATCTTTTTTGAAAAGCCTCAGCAGCTTAAAGAACTCCATTCGGAGATCTATCAACAGTTTCAACAGTACTACTGCATCAACCCTGCAGAATGGTAACCAGTCCGCATACTGGTTATTTTTTAATCAAAGCAGTGTCCCATTTGCTATAATCACAGGCTTGGCTGACAAGGATCTGGGCCTGCCAGCGGAATAATAATCAAAACCGCAACAGTATCGACTTTTATTAAGCAAATTTGAGTCGATTGAATTATTTATAGTTCAACCTCTTCCTTGCCAGATCGGTTCCATTTTCTTATTTATATCAGGGAGATATGTTATGAAAGTCCGATCTAGAATGTACAAAGCGTTAACCCTAACCTGTCTATCAACTCTTATACTCGCAACTCATGCCGCAACAGCAAGTGAGCAAAAACGCATTCATCAGGCTCGTTCAGCTGCACCACCTTCCGTAAGCGCCGACGCCACCATTGTAGATGGTGATAAAGTTCTGGTGGAAGGCAATAATGGCTGGACCTGCATGCCGGATACTTTTCCGGATGATAACGCTCCCATTTGTGTGGATGGCGTCTGGATGGAAATGATGCAGGCAATGGGCAAAAAAGAAAGCTTCACGGCTGATAAAATTGGTATTTCCTATATGTTACAAGGAGATGCTGGCTCGGGTGTCAGTAACTCGAATCCTCATCATCATGACCATAAAAATGCAGATGATTACGTAGAAACCGGTCCGCACTTAATGATCATAGTGCCAAAAGACATGTTAGAGGGCATCACTGACGATCCATCGGAGGGTGGGCCTTATGTCATGTGGGGGGACACACCTTATGCTCACATCATGGTTCCGGTAGAAGACTTGAAGAAAAAGAATTAGTAGCAATCAGAAAAAGCCCACTTCAGTGGGCTTTTTTACACATACTGTCCTGCGGCATAACCGCTGGCCCAGGCCCATTGAAAGTTAAAACCACCCAGATGACCCGTAACATCAAGAACTTCACCAATAAAATACAGGCCAGTGACTTTTTTGGCTTCAAAGGTTTTCGATGACACTTCGTCAGTATCAAGGCCACCCATAGTTACCTCAGCGGTGCGATAACCTTCTGTGCCCGTCGGCTTAAGCTGCCAGCTCTGCAGTTGTTCAGCGATAACCTGCAAAATTTCGTTAGATAATTCTGCCAATGGCTTTTGCACATAATCAGCGAACCAGATTTCGCACAATCTATCGGCCAGTTTTTTTGTCAACTGCTCAGCAAGCACTGTGTTGATATGAGCCTTCGGTCTTTCCTGCTGCAATTGCTTTAAGTGTTCATACAAGTCCACATCAGGAAACAAGTTGATTGAGATAGCATCGCCCGGTTGCCAATAGGAAGAGATTTGCAAAATCGATGGGCCGCTTAAGCCGCGATGGGTAAAGAGAATGTTTTCGCGGAAAGACTGTCCATTACAACTAACCAGCGCATCGGCTGATGTGCCGGACAATCCGTCAAATTGCTCAAGTAATTTTGGGGTCAGAGTAAAAGGCACCAGTGCCGCGTAAGTCGGGAAAAGCTTTAAGCCAAATTGCTTAGCAATATCATAACCAAAGCCGGTCGCGCCCATGGTTGGAATTGACAGGCCACCCGTGGCAATTACCAGTGACTGACAGTGCCACTTGCCCTGGCTGGTTTGAATGATAAAACCATCATCCACTTTATCCACTTGTAAAATCGAGCATTCGGTACGAACTTCGACACCAGCCTGCGCACACTCGTCCAGCAACATGTTTACAATATCCTTAGCTTTGTTATCGCAAAATAACTGACCGAGCTTTTTTTCATGATAAGGAATGCCGTGTTTTTCCACTAAAGCAATGAAATCCCATTGGGTATAGCGACTTAAAGCTGATTTACAGAAGTGCTGGTTGTGCGAAAGGAAATTAGTTGGCTCCGCATAATAGTTGGTAAAATTACAACGTCCGCCACCCGACATCAGAATTTTCTTGCCGACTTTATTGGCATGATCAAGAATCGCAACCGAACGGCCACGCTGGCCTGCCGTTATGCCACACATCAAGCCCGCAGCGCCAGCGCCGATGATTATCACGTCTTTCTTTTGCATTCCCCAGCCTTATGAACTCAAACGATAATAAGCATTTACAAAAATCATGCGACAGGATCTTACCACTTATGGCATGATCACGGCATAAATTTCAGAAAAGTAACGCTTCACTATGGCTTTTATTATGAGCACCCCAGTATTGTACGCCCTATGCGTTCTGATCTGGGGCAGCACCTGGTTTGCAATCGAGTTTCAACTCGGCGTTGTGCCTCACGAATACTCTTCGTTTTATCGCTTCGGACTTGCATCCTTATTACTCTTTGCTTTCTGCTGGTTTAAAAAGCTTCCCATGCGTTATGGCTTATTGCAACACGCCTGGCTTGTCCTGATGGGAATCACCTTTTTCGGCCTTAATTACCTGCTGGTTTACGAAGCGCAGGAGTACCTGACTTCGGCAATGGCCTCAGTCATATTCTCAGCGGTCCTGATCGTGAACATCTTCAATTCGTGGCTGTTTTTCAAAGCCAAAATCACCGCACGGGTCATTATCGGTTCAGCTTTAGGCTTGATCGGCATGGTGATGATTTTCTGGAACGAACTGACTGACTTCACGCTGGAAAATGCCAAACTGTATGGCTTATTAATTGCGCTGCTCGGTGTACTTTGCGCATCGATCGGTAATATGGTTTCGGTCCAGACTCAAAAGTACGACATGCCAGTCATTCAAATGAACGCCTATGCCATGGGTTATGGTTCCCTGTTCAGTTTGATTGTTGGCCTAGTTCAAGGCAAAGCTTTGATCTACGACATGGCGTTGGGCTACTCCATTAGTTTAGTCTACCTGTCAGTATTTGGTTCGGTGTTAGCTTTTGGTGCCTACCTGACTTTACTGCGACGTATTGGTATCCATAAGGCCACTTACGCGGTGGTGCTTTTCCCTGCGGTGGCCTTAATTATTTCGACCTTCTTTGAAGACTTTATCTGGACCTGGATTATCGCCACAGGCATTGTGCTAATTGGACTGGGAAATGTGTTTGTGATAAACCGAGAAGACATCAAGAAACAATAAGGGAGTCATCATGCTTGAAGACAGCGTACACAAAGCAACCGTCACCAATACATTAGAAGACGGACTCTTCTGCAATATTGATGCTGATGGTCATAAACTGGTCGGTGATGAACCTGAAGAACGAGGTGGACACGACAAAGGACCGACCCCCTATCATTACTTGGCAACAGCATTAGGCACCTGCACCGTCATGACTTTGAATATGTACGCCAATCGCAAAAAGTGGCCTGTAGACCAGATCAAAGTGGACGTTATTCACAAGAAAATCAAAGCCGAAGACTGCGAGGACTGCGAAACCGAAAAAGGCTTTGTCGATGTTTTGGAGCGCCAGATTAAAGTGACCGGTGATTTAGATCGTGAGCAGCAGGAAAGAATGCTGGAAATTGCCAATAAATGCCCAGTGCATAGAACCTTGATGGGCGAACTGAAAATTCGCTCGAAACTAGTTTGTAAGGTTGGCTAATACGTTTTTGTACGGACAAGTCATGACTTGTCCCTACCATCTTATTTCATATACAAACCTAAGGTTGGTTTAATGATAAAATTCGAGGTTAACTCTTAGGTCGACGCACTAATCCAAAAGCACTCAGCAATAGCAGTAACAACCAGTGCAGAGCCCCACCACCACCGCTAGATTGCGGTTCTGATAATGTCAAATTTTGATTCGACACTTTGAGGCTATATGAGGAATCTGTGCCCCCGGAGTCCCCTTTTTGCCCGTTGGAGTTTTCATAATTGGTCCATGCTCCAGCACTCCAGTCAACCGCAGTTCTAGGATCGGCATCCAATGCTAATCCAGCCAAATCTTGCACCCCGATATTAATCTTGAGATCCGTGGTGCCGCTATTTGAACTAACAGGGATATCAGTTGGTAGTGTAAAGTCGACCTTAAAAGCATCATCGAGATAGTTATCGAAAGTGAAACCCTCAACATCCTCGTTTAACCAATGGTTTCTACTGACACTGATTGTACGCGTAAAATTGCCACTTCCTCCATTGCCGCTTATGCTCACAGAAGGCGCCAAGGTTACTGATTGGCCTGTGTATTGACTGATAGCGCCGGAGGCGTTTCTCACTCGCATGGGCTTACTGAAACTGACATACAAGGAATAGGTTTGCCCCCCTCCAAGTGTATTGTTGGTGGTCACATTCAAGCTTCTGCTTGAACCGCTGGTCCAGGCTGCCGCATAAACATCATTAGCTTCACTATCTACCAACCGAACTTTAGTGACATAAGCCGGACCAGCCTGATGATAAAGCATCAGCATTTGGGCTGGCGCAAGTTGATCTCGAGTACGTGCAATTTCACCATCCGGCATAATAAAACCTGAATGGCTTGCCCCAGTACCACCATAAAAAGCGCCTCCACTAGGTTCGTTAGCAAACCCCTGAGGTGGTTCGAGCTCTAAGGTCCAGGTTGGAATTAAATCAGTAAAGGCAAAATAATCAGCGGTTGATGGAATACCGTTACCAACCTGACTGATTACCGGGAAGTAATCTGCGCCCTGTGCCTTTGTTGTGCTTTGAAATTTTGAAGCCAAGCTTTTAGTAATTGTATTGAGCCTGCTGTTGCTGGGTTGTGGTACAAACAATACTCGTGAAAAAGAATGAGTATCCTGATAAAAGCGAAGACGACTCCTTGGACCTAGCTGAGCTGCAGCTAACAGTGCTTCACTTTCTGCTTCAGACTGTGCTGAAGCCCCACCGTAAATCAAACTGCTAGGACTGCTATTACCAGGCTCAACGCCGAAGAAAACACTGCCATTGCGATTCAAATCCACGCCTTGAAGGCGATCACTTTCGGTTGATAAAACTTCATCAACATTAGGCATATTTTTGCGCCGCATTCGACCATCTCGAGGCTCTGCAAACTTCTGCGAAGGCGTTGAGCTTGAATTGGTTCCGGGAGATTGAGTCACTTCAGTAGGGAACCGCTGGGTTTGCAAAAAACCATCGATATTTAGGACGGGTAAAATAACGATGTTAGTATTATCCAATAAATATTGGACAACACTCAGGTCGTTTTTCCTTTCCGTTAGTTGCTCCATGAGCTCAGTAACCACTTCTGGACTCTGCCACTCACGAGCATGGATCGTGCCGTTAATCAGAAAAGCAGGCTCAGGCAAACCATCAACAGTATGGTTATCGCTATCACTGAAGCGATAGACGTAAATATCACGATTATTCGCGGTTTGACCAACCACACTACTTCTTACTTCAGCATGAGTTACTGCCAAGGCCTGGTGTTGGCTGTGTAAGCTATCATAGGTTCTAAATCCATCGACACCGGTTAAAGAATCAACAGGAATAGGAACGGGATAGCCAATTGCTAATTGATTACTTGAATTAGTATTTTCAGTATAGCTTAAAACCTCTGCTCCAACGCCTGTTGAACCCATGACTAAAGCTGAAGCTATCATGCATCCTGTTAATTTAACCATGAATTCACCTCCGCTTTGATATCTTCAAACTGAATATAATCCTGCTCAAGAATATCTCTCAGATGGGCTTTAGAGTCACGAGTATTAGCCAGCTTTAGGGCTAACAAGCAATTCGCAACTGCATATCGAGAAGAACCATGTTGCCTTAGAAAATCTACGATGTTCGAATAGTCTGAACTCTCTCTAATTAATTCGGATAAGGCAAAAGCACTACTTGAGCCTAAAGTTTCATCTGCAAGATAAGAGTAAAGAATACTTCTATCAAGTACAGTTTGAGGAAGCTTGCCATACTCAATGAGAGCCTGTGGCGCTAACTCTGTTCGATTCAAAATTTGCTCTTTTAATAAAGCCTCTCGCTCATGCTCTGAAAAGTACTGCCCAAGACGGCTTAATAGCTGATGTTTTAAATGGGATTTATGTGGCGAGCTCAATAAGGCTTCAGCTGCTTTGTAACTACCGTTAGTATCAACTATTGACTCTAATAATTGCAAACTATTGGGATTTGCATGAGTTTTATAGCTATCCACCAGTAAATCTGCTGTCGGCATAGACAAAGAAGTCGCCTCTTGTAGCGCGCTTTTGGCTGCTTGCAGATTGACTGAATTGTTGGTGCTTATTTCAGCGAAAAGTATTGGCTGGGTTTGTAGTAAAGTAACAAGCTCTGGCTTCTTAGAATGAACTTCACTCATGAATAACTTATGTTGGGCCAACGATGAAATATCAAAGATGGGCACAGCAATAGGGCCCTCAGGATGCTGCTTATAAGCCGTAACTTTATGGATTGTGGCCTGCTTTAAAAAATTAATATCATGCTCAGACAGTTGCTCCGAATTCATACCACTAATTTTCTTAAAAAGCAGATATTCATTAACTAGGGAATCTTCCCCGCCTCTCTTTAGAACTGCATCACTTTGCCCTTTTACCTGGGCTATGCGCTCCTCTGTATAGACTTGATTCGAGGGGACTTCTGATATTAACAAGGGGCCAGTTTCAGCCGCACTTAAATTGCTACCATAGGATAACCCGATAGCAAAGCAGAGCATAGTTGCTTTAATATTGATCATTTCAACACCTTACCTTGGCAAGTAGATACCAACTAATGTTTAGACCGCAACTGCCCTACTAAGTTTAAGTGAGCTTCATGGGGTCTAATATTTTCTCCAACTCTTTTTGAGAAAGAGATGTTAATTCAACGGCGACCTCTAATATGCTTCTCTCTTCCTTTCTAGCTTTATATACAATTTCAGAGGCTTTTTCATAGCCAATTTCGGGAGCTAGAGCTGTTGCCAGAATAGCATTTTTACTTAACTGAGATTCTAAATATTCTTGATTGACTTCAAAGTGAGTAATAGTCCGTGCTAAATGTTCTGCTGAAGTTGTCGCCAGGTGTAATGACTGCAACAGATTATAAGCAATCACTGGCAACATCACATTAAGCTGAAAATTACCGGACTGAGCGCCGATGGTAATGGTCGTATTGTTTCCCATAATTTGCGCAGCAGCCATCGCCACTGCTTCAGGAATCACTGGGTTGACTTTACCTGGCATGATGCTGCTTCCGGGCTGAATCGCTTTTAGCTTTATTTCACCCAGGCCACTGACTGGCCCACTGTTCATCCAGCGCAAATCATTGCTGATTTTCATCAAGGCCGTAGCCAAAGTATTTAAAACACCTGAAAGCGCCACGCTGGCATCTTGGCCGGCAATGCTGGCAAAAGTGTTTTTAGTTTTGCTAAACGGCAGTCCGCTGTGTGATTTTAATTTCTGAGCAAACAAAGTTCGGAATTTTGCAGAGCTATTAATCCCGGTGCCAATTGCCGTACCGCCTTGAGCGAGTTGTGCAACTGTCGGCACGATTTTTTGACAGGCCTCAACGCTGATCTGAATTTGATGCGCCCAGCCAGACATTTCTTGCTGCAAACTCAAAGGCATCGCATCCATCAAATGAGTACGACCCGTTTTAATCACTTTCTTGTGCAGCTGTGCCTTATTTTCGATAGTCGATTTAAGTGTTAACAAGGCAGGAATTAATTCATGCACTAAAGATTTTGTCGATGAAACAGCAATAGCAGTTGGGATCACATCATTGCTACTCTGCCCCATGTTCACATCATCATTAGGGTGAACTTTAAGTTTTGAATTTGAAGCCAGGTGCGCCACCACCTCATTCACATTCATGTTAGTGCTGGTGCCCGAACCGGTTTGGAAAATATCAAGAGGAAAATGATGGTGATTAACTAATTGGTCTTTACGAATTTTCTTGATGGCTTTAGTAATCGCCTGGAGTTTATTTTTGGCAAGAAGTCCAAGCTCATGGTTGGTTTCTGCTGCTATCAGCTTGATATCAAGAATACTGTCGATAAATGCCAAAGGCATTTTAAGATCACTGATCTTAAAGTTGTCCAAAGCGCGCTGAGTTTGTGCAGCATACAGCGCATCTTCAGCAACCTTAACTTTGCCCATGCTGTCCTTTTCAATGCGAAAGCTCATTATTACTCACCTCGTGTTCATCGGAATCCAGTAATACTTACAAGGTAACAGGCCAGACAGCAAAAATTCAACTCAATTAATCTTTAATGCTTAATAATGCGGTGGGATTTCGTCTGCTGGATTAAAAGGCTTGTCGGGTAATTGCGAACGCATGTCATCAATTTTTTCACCAAGGTGCATAAACCGACGCTCAAGCATACGGATCACTTCATCTTGCTTAGTGACCATTTTATTTAAATGGTCGATAGTATCTTCCTGAAAGGCAACCTTAGATTGCAGATCATGGATTTGTTCTTGTAAATCGTCGATAGAACTCATAGCTGTCTCTTCAAAAAGGGTATTAAAGAGTGCAGCTTAATGCACTCTTTAATCATCCAATGTTATGCCTGCTTCAATTTTAGCATACGGGTTCCGATAAAGAAGGTTACCAGCCCTATTGCAGTCAAAATAGCTAGCGGCGTCATCATTTCAACATAACTAAAGTCACGCCAGATAGCGCCTTCGAACGCCAGAATAGCCCACTTTACAGGACTGACATGACTCACCGATTGCATCCAGCCTGGCATAGCGAATAGCGGAATCATGGCACCACCAATCATCCCCATCAGAATCAGGAAGGCATTGGTCATACCGGCAACCGATTGTTCTGTTTTGGTTATTGATGCAAAAAACATCATGACACCAACGAAACAAATTCCAGCAGCCAAAACCGCTAACACCAGTTTTATAAAATCAAAGCGCACATCCAGTATAAAGTAAGCAATAGTAAACAATAGGGTTACCACCATTGCTTGGGCTGCAAAACAACCCAGCGCCTTGCCCGCCAGGATTTGAGTGCGACTAATTGGCGCCATTGCTAAACGGTCTATAGTACCCAAGGTTTTTTCGCGCACTAGACTGATCGCAAAACCGATCACACAACCCATGATGGCCCAAATTACACCCTGCGGAATAGTAATTGAATAAGCATTGCGGGGTCCTGTTTTTTTCACCATCACTTCTTCTTTGGTGATTTTCAGCGGCATCATCGGATTATCACCATCAGAACCGAAGCTTAATCCCGCGGTTTCAGAACCTTCAGGTTGCTTAGCAAGTTCCTGCTCGGTTAGCTCTTTAAACTTGGGCAAATAATCGCTCAACAATGATCTCCACTCTTCTGGCATATCATCACTTTGCTGAATATCATCTATAGAGAAATCCAGTTGTTTAATCATTTCATTAGCATCCGAGAATGCTAACTCAAAGCGCTTAATACCCAGCTTCATCAAGGAGCCTTCCAAATAGCCAGCTTCGGCTTTTCGTGCCGGATCAATACCAACCAGAATTTCAGGAGGTTCTCCGCTAAAGATCCCACCGTAATTTTCGCCAAAACCTTCAGGCAAAATAATAAATGCAACTTGCTTACCAGTACGAACTAACTCTTTAGCATTTGCTTCATCCGTTTCGGTGACAACAAACTCACTTGCCTCGGTAAGCTGTTGTACAAAAGCTTGCGATTTTTCAGTTTGGTCTAAATCAGTCACAGCAATTTTTAGACCTTGAGAACCACCACCACTAGAGAAAATTGAGCCGAAGAAAAAGGCAAACAGTAAAGGGAAAACAAAAGTAAAAAATACTGCCATCTTGTCCTTGAACAGTAACTTCAAATCTTTTTTCATTAAGGCTATAACAGCTTTCATCATTAATCCCTCAGTTGTTTGCCAGTTAAATTCAAAAAGACGGTTTCAAGGTTGGGTCGTCGTAAACTTAAATTCTCTACCGTATTCATACCTTTCAAACGCTCCATCAGGTCATTAACCGGATTTGCCGTCATAAAGCTCTCATCACCATGCTCCGAGCGGATATTGACGCTTGAGTGACCGCCGTGTTGCTCAATGAGCTCATCAACCGTTCCGAGCGCCAACAACTGACCTTTATCAACAACACCAACACGGTCGCAAAGCTTTTCTGCTTCCTCCATGTAATGGGTGGTATAGATAATCGTTTTGCCTAAATCTTTTAGCTCTAGAACACTTTCAAATAATTTATTCCGTGACTGGGGATCGACACCGGCAGTTGGTTCATCCATAAAAATAAAATCGGGATCATGCAACAAGGAGGCTGCTAAATTTAAGCGACGTTTCATACCGCCGGAATATTCACTTACCGTATCTTTGGCGCGATCCTGCAAGCCCACAAACTGCAATGACCATTCCATACGCTCAATCTTGGTCTTTGCAGATAAGCCATATAAATCCGCAAAAAAGCTCAAGTTGTCTAGTGCCGATAACTCTTCATACAAAGCAATCGATTGTGGGATCAGACCAATCTTGTGTTTAGTCGCTTTATCAGTAGGTTTTTCACCATTGAGCTGGACAGTGCCCATATCAGGGCTAATAAGGCCGCACATCATTGAAATGGTTGTGCTTTTACCGGCGCCGTTAGGTCCTAACAAACCAAATATATGCCCCTTTTCAATGGTAATCGAAAGATTGTCTACAGCTTGCAAATCGCCATAGCGTTTAGAAATACCCCGAACTTCAATCATCCCTTCTCCTAACTTATTGTTTTAGTTGCTTATTAATAGATCGTTAACTTAGTTTAGATGCAGCAAACCAGCAAAAGGTTTAGTGCCATTATAAATTTAAACAACATTTTTTCGCTTTCTTGCCACTGCCGCAAGGACAGGGATCATTTCTAGAAATCTTTACTACAGTTTTTGGCTTAAATTCACCATCGGTATACAGCCATCGGCCAGACTGTCTTACAAAGTTAGAAGCCTCGTGCAGACAGTGCAGCTTATCCTTATCCAGGAAATAAGCTTTAAACTCCACCACACCTGAATCGCCATCCTGCTCCGCTCTGACAACCTCAAGACCACACCATTGAGTAGATTTAGCACTTTGGGTAAAGTCTTCCACCGAAACATTACCTCGAAAATCGGCATGATGCGAATCATAAATATACTGACCCAAGCCATAGTAATAAGCGCTGTACCGCGAACGCATCAACTGCTCAGGTTTTTCCGGCAAAGCATTACCTAAATGAAAAGGCTCACAACAATCACTGTAAGCCAAAAGTTTAGTGTTTTCTTTTATGCGGCAGGGGCAACTAATGGTCATAAGCAATACCAAATTTTAATAATTATAGAATTCATGCCTTGCCGGCCTTTTCCCGGTGTGGGCAACCTGGCCAGCAACAAGGTCTTCGTTTGCCATTTTTAAGATCATTGGCAACGCGTTCAATTCTACGCTGTCTAGTTTCGGTTTTTTTGGCATCCTCCACCCAGCAGATCCATTCATTTCGTGCCAGTTCAGTAATATCTTCCCAAAACGTTAGAGCCTCAAGGTTATTCACCAAGGTATCCAATAAATCGTTAGGAAGCTTATGAACCACTCCACCGGATACTTTTTTATGGGTGGTTGTTTTTGTAGACATACAAAATTCCATTTCAGCTATTGGCAATATATTCGCACTTTAACAGCGAAATAATATTTATCCAATAAACAAGCCGACAGCCAGCAATACAGGTATTAAAAGAGTCACAGCAACATTCATGCCCATTGCAGGAATTAATTGAGAGGCATCCACTTTAAAGTTCTTAGCCCCATGAAACGCTTTCCAGCTCAATGGAACTGTTACTAATGCGAGCAAACAGTACACTGGCAATATTTTTGCCAACACACTTAAAATTACAGTTAGGTAAGCAAGAAGATAAAAGCTACCTAATGCCCAAGCGCTTTTTTCAAAACCTATAACAATGGGTAAGTGTTTGCGCCCAATTGATTTATCGGCTTCAACATCGGGGAACTGATTGAGTAACAGTAAACCACTGACTAGAAAAGTTGCAGGTAGAGATGCAACGAATGCTACTAAGCTGTACTCACCGGTTAAAGCAAAGTGTGTTCCCATAATCATCAAAATACCAAAACCCAGACCTGGTGCAATCAGACACAACCAAGGATTATAAACCCACCAGGTGGTATAAGTGATGAGGAGAAATAATCCCAAAATACCAATCGGTAATAATTTCCAACCAAGTATAGTCGCAAAGTAAAGGCCAACAATGGCAGTTATGAAAAAAGAAACCCAAGCAAGCCACAAGGCCGCTCTGGCCAGATTAGGATTAGCCTGTAATGCACCACTGCCACCACTGAAAGGTGTGCGTATGGTTTTAGAATCTAAACCACTCTTGTAATCAAAATATTCGTTGAACACATTGACACTGATATGTGCAGACAAAGCACCAACAACGACCAACAGCACATGCAAACCATTTAGCGTACCCATTTGCCAATATGCAGTACCAACACCAACCAATACACATGCTGGCGTCAGCAGGAGAAAAGGTAGGCGCATTGTGTTAAGGAGCGTTTTAAGAGTAGTCAAAGCAAGGTCTCAAATTTTCTATTGGGGAAACCATAAGCTGGCCCCTAAAAGATTGCAATGAAATATTAAAGCTATGAAGAGCAGATCCTGAATCAAGTTCAGGATGACAAGATATTAGAGTTAATTCTTTAGATTGTAATCTAAATAGTGTCATTGACTGCCGATCCAAAAATTACTTAACGGAAGTTAGAAAGTATGCTCTTTACAAATTCGTGGGCTACAGATCACAAGCAGTATCAGAAATCGTTTGAACTCACAGATATGTCATCCTGAACTTGATTCAGGATCTGCTCTTTCCTTCAGGGTTAAACCTGCCTTCACAACTGACTAAGAGGCGATATCAATCCAAAGGTCTTCCCATTCAGGATTAACAGTCTCAATCAGCCCTATCTTCCACTGGCGTTTCCAGCCTTTAAGCTGTTTTTCACGCTCAATACATAATTTTATATCGATGGATGACTCAAAGTAGACAAGCCGTTTAGTTTTATATTGCTTACTGAATCCATCAACTAAACCTTCTCGGTGTTGATGTACTCTCTTTATGAGATTACCTGTTACACCAATATAAATTACACCACCCTTTCTCGACGCCATTATATAGACGTAATATTGCTTCATAGTAAGTCCTTTTACTATTGCGTATTTATAATTGTTTATTAATATCTTTTGAAAAATCCTTCCTTCAGGAAAATCACCTACTTCTCCGGCAATTCACAATAACCAAACATGCAGCGGGCTTTAATTTCATCGCGTATGGGATCCGGTAGTTGCTTTTCCCAATCTCCTTGCCCTAGCGGGATTTCTTTGGCGATGTTACGCGCGGAGATATGAAGGTTTTCATCGTTCCAGGTTTTGGTAGCGACGAGGTGTTTGTTTTCGGTCAGGTGTTTTAATAAGTATTGAGTATTGTCTGCAACTTCGACGTTGTCGAGAGTGACTAACTTGCCACCAATTCGAGTTGGGTACACATAGACATTGGTGTTGCCTGAAAATAATTTACCCATGGCTTCGAGAATACCGCCTTCAAGACCATCATAATAGGACTCATTAAATAGCTGATCGAAGTCGAGGATACTCAATACGATACCAATTCTATTTTGCGTGTAACGGCGCATCCAGGAACGCAAACGGAAGAAACGTAGGTAATCGGAAATCAGTACGTTGTAACCAAGTTTATTGAGCAAGTCGACTCGTGCCAGAAAACCCGTATCATCCGTTTCACCATCATTGGCCAGCTCTGCCATGGTGATTTCCGCAACCGTGAACACTTCATCGCCCTGCACGCCTTCTTCTTCCAGAAACTGCTTCATGGCAGCCTGAGTCATATCCACATGTACTTTGGTTGGTGGCTTAAAGGATCCACGAATGACCAATACGTCTTTTTTACGCAACATGCTGCCAGGAACTTCTGAACTGCCTTTTGCATCGAACATTACCGCTCGGCAACACCAGGAGCGAACCAGGTGTAAGTTCATCAGACGGTTTTCGACTGTTTCAAAGGTGTGGCCAGCAAAGTGAATGAGATCGACTTCGATACGTTTCTGACCAAAGTCATTGACCAGATTGTCGAGTAAGGATTCGATAAAAACTTTTGGGTCTTTGTGGTAATGAAAAGCGCCATAAACCACATTAACACCGAAAATACCCAGTGCCTCAGATTGCTCTTTATTGGTTTCATCAAGCATTCGAACGTGCATAACGATTTCGCTGGGCGGTGCTTTGGGCTCCAACTGCATGCGAATTCCAATCCAGCCATGACATTCATTCTTCTGGCTGTAACTGCGGGCAGTTACTGTTGCCGCATAACTGAAATACTGGGTATCTTCAGAGCGCACTTCATCCAGTCGCGAATGCAAAAGATCATATTCATGCACCAGCATCTGCTCAACGCGCTCACGACTAACATAGCGCCCCGCCTTACCATAAATATCATCGCTGACCTGCATATCGTAAGCAGACATGGTTTTGGCAATGGTACCTGCCGCAGCGCCCGCTGAGAAAAACTGACGCGCGACTTCCTGACCCGCGCCAATTTCAACAATGGTTCCGTACTGAGTAGGATTCAGATTGACCGCCAGGGCCTTCTGTTCGGTCGTTAGGGTTTTATCGTGTTCAACCACAATTTATTCCTTCTCGGTAATCACTTTAAATTCGGTTTTCAGTTCTGCGATAAATTCTGCCAGCGTCTGGCTCATTAAAACTAAATCGGCGTCCAATCTGGCGTAAGGTTCGATATCGTCGATCTCTTCGTTTTCTTTAAGCAATTCATCGTCGAACTTAATGCTTTTTATCAGCATATCAGACTGAATCACTGCATTAAATTGATCTTTATAGCGAATGCCGAGCTTTTCTACCCAGTATCCATCTTCCAGTAAATCATCAATCAGCGGATTCGACTCTTCGCTGTCCTTGAATTTTGCCACGCGGTCATTCTGTGGATCTTTAAACTCGTACTGTCCGGTTAAGGTCCAGTCATACGGCAGGCCATCTTTCAACCAACGATTCATAATTGCTGAAGGACTTTCTTCGCCCATCAACCGAACGGCGCCCAGCGTGCCGAGGCTATCAATCAATAACTCGATAAAGCTATCCGCAACCGCATTACTGCCTGCGTTGATGACCAATAAATTATTACGCGGGTCAATATAGCCATAAGTATGGCTTGATTTGCTCAAGGCTTTCGGCTTTAACAAACTGAGAATATCGTCTTTCAGCGCGGTTTTTTCCTTGCCGAACACCTTACGCCCTTCTTCCGCCTCAATCGTTGAGACACGCTCTTCCAGGGTTTCTTTGACCATGCTGGCCGGAATCACCTTCTGCTCTTTGCGCAGGCACAGCAAGATACAGCCATTGGCTGAATGAACCAGGTGCTCAAACTGACGATTGAGCGGAGAAATCCAGCCTAAAGTTTCGGTATCCTGCCTGCCAACCGAGCTAAAGCGTTGATTTTCAAGAAGCTCTGCAAGCTCTTCGGGTGAATGTTGAAACGATGATGTGAGGTGATAAATATAACAATTACGAAACCACATGAGGACTACATTTGCGCAAGAATTAGGGGGCGTATTATGGCGAAGTTCGACCCTATCCGCCAGAGTTAGCAACAGGCAAATTGCTGATTCAGGGGACTCAAATCAAGGAATTGGCCGAAAAGCCTTTAATTTCAACAATCCATCCCCACATAGCTAATTGATTCGCAATTTAGGAAATTACAATGTCTACTCCAGACTTCACGTCAACAGAAGCCAAAGCCTCCTACGGTATTGGCCTACAAATGGGTCAGCAAGTGAAAGGTGCTTTTGAAGGTGTATCAATCGACGCCGTTGTTAGCGGTATCCAAGACGCTTTCGCTGGCCAAAACCCTCAAATTCCAGCCGACGACATTAACGCTGCTTTCATGGAAATTCAGGAACGTCTTCAGGCCCAACAAGCTGAAATGGCGAAAAAGTACGCAGCAGAAGGCGAAACCTTCTTAGCAGAAAATGCCAAGCGCGATGAAGTGACTGTGCTTGAAAGCGGTTTGCAATACGAAGTTATCACTGAAGGTTCTGGCGAAAAGCCAACTGCTGACTCAACCGTTCGTACTCATTATGCAGGTACTTTGGTTGATGGTCAGGAATTCGACAGCTCATACAAGCGTGGCGAACCGGCTGAATTTCCGGTCGGCGGCGTGATTAAAGGCTGGACTGAAGCATTACAAATGATGCCTGTTGGTTCTAAGTGGAAACTTTATGTTCCATACCAGCTAGCTTATGGCGAACAAGGTGCTGGCGGCGCAATTGGCCCGTTCCAGGCTTTGATATTCGAGATTGAGTTACTTGATATCGTTTCATAAACGGCTGTAATTCTCTCTCTCTTTCTTCATTAGCAAGAAAGCAGAAAGAAACAAAAAAGCCCGCAAGACCATCAGGTTCTGCGGGCTTTTTGTTTTTGTAGGGGCGATTCATGAATCGCCCGTACGTCAATATCAATCAAAACTGCCGAATCAAAACCCACACACTCTTTCGCGGAATTTGTAGTCTAGATTAGAGTCACAATTCCAGCCGACAATGATATCTTTCTCAACGATTGGCTCATACTTCGCATAGACGTCACTATAGCCATTACCAAAAGTCATCGGATTAAGATATATAGTAACCACGCCATCTTCCACATCAACATACTCGATTGCTTCTGCTGTCGACAAATCAGCACCGATGCCGTGCTTGCCTAAATCCAACTCTTCGAACGACTCACCCATCGCTTGCGCGTAAGCAACCTGACTTTTCAAACTATTGGCAGTCACTGTTGCCTGAGCCAGTTTGGCACGCTTGGTGTAGTCCTGATAAGCAGGAATCGCTACTGCAGCTAAAATACCGGTTACCGCAACAGTTTGCATGCCACCACCCGCAAATAAAATATCGCTGGCGCTTTGCTCGAAAGTCAATTCTACGCCCAAATACTTATCGCTCGAATCCAGTTTGAAACCGACAGCGCCATATTCAGCAAAATCCATCTGATCAGCGGTTGGTAAAGCCATGATGTCAAAATCAGCCTCAGTTAGATCCGCCACCATCAGCAAAGCTTCTAAATAATAGTGATAAGAGTTACGCGACAAATCGCGAACCGAAGTCGTTGCCGCAAACAGCGAATGAGTCACATCCTGGCCCTGCTTCTCTTTAACCCACTCAGCTAAAGAAACACTTGGTCTACGACTAGCTCTCTCCATCAAAGGCTGTGGCACAGACGAGTAAATCAGATAGCCGTTTTCAATAGTCCAGTAAAGACGTGAATTAATTTTAGAAAGAGTTTTTTCAAAACTTAATGGCGTTGCGTTGGAAAGATCAGCAAACTTATCATTTGTAATTGTTTTAAATTCTAATAAATGGATCTCTTTACCTTGATGCTTAGTCACTTGATAGTTGCCCTCGGCATTTTTGACCAAGCTATCAATCATCTGTTGCATCAGTTCAGGATCATTAACTTTAGTAGCGGTAAAACCACCAACGTCATCTCGGAAATAGATCAGCTCTGGCCCAAACACACTGGCCAATTGCTCAACACTAAAGCCCAGTTTCTCAACCACCTGTTGATTCAGTTCTTCCAGACTGGCGTTATCGCCTTTGGCTTTGTTGATGCTGTTGAATAAACGCACCTGCTCTTCGTATGTCGGGATCGATAACAGCGCCATAGTTCGCGGTGTGCCCACGGTCTTTATATCAAAATCATTATTAACCGCAGGAATAAAGTCGCGAATCCCCACCTTTGGCATATCAACCAGCATGGTTAAGCGCGTTTTGCCTTCGCTGACGCCATAACCAAAACCGATAGCGTTCATCTGATCGAGACCATAATCCTGAAGCTCTGCTAGTTGCTGAGGCGGCAAGCTCATAGTCAACATCGGCATAATCTGCTTGGTATTAACCCAGCCGAACAAACCTTTGCCGCTACTATCAATCTGACTTTCAATATCTTGCATAGCATGTTGCGGATTGTCTTTTATCGACTCCATAACGTTGCTCAACACGGTAAATGAAGTGGCGAAACCTGTTGCCATCACAAACTGCTGAGTTTTCGCATCATATTGATAACGCGCCATAGCGCCCGGCATGGAGAAAGAACCAGTGCCATCATCGTTAGCCGTATGATTAATACCTTGTGCTTTCAAGTCTGCCGTTAAAGCCACCAAAGTATCGTTAAATGTCTTGTTGTCTGCAAAGTTAAAACGCGTTGCATACACCATAATCGGCATCGGCTTACCCGCTGACTCTTGAACAAAGGCTACTTCAAGCGGTGAGGTCATGTGTTCAACAAACAGTTTAGAGATAGCATCCACTGGTGCTTCCAGGTGAGTCAGGATGTTTTGGTTAAGCGCTGCTTGAATGGCTTTAACCTGCTCATTATGAGCTTCATTGTTTTGCGCTAACTTAAAACCGTTATCTTGTCCCGTGAACAGGAACCAGGCGGTTGGTACACGCACGTAAGCAACGGTGCTGTCTGGAAGCGATGACTGCAACCAGGCTGATTGAACTAATGGTTTGTCGGCTGGCTTAACCGTCTCTTTTTTATCGTCCGAACAAGCTACAATAAAAAACATTAAACTTGCCGTTAGAAAGGCCCCAATAAAACGCTTCATTCCATTCCCTCTTCTGTTATTGTCATTAAGTCTTTAATTTGTGATTCAAAAAACACGCGTATTCTACCCCATAGCTTAATTAACTGAAACATGGAACTAATTGACGAGTTATTCACTCGAATCGCTTATAGTGGGTAGATTAGTTAACCTCATGAGGTTAACTAACAATAAAACAAACCAAGGAACAATATGACCAATTTAAATAAAAGCTCACGAATACTTATCGTGCTTTTAGGTGTTTTCTTTATTCAGGCCTGCGGTATTAAATTCTGGTACAACCGCCTGGACTGGGTCGTGCCCTGGTATCTTGACGATTACGTTGAACTCAACAGCCAGCAGGAAGATACGCTGGAACAACTGCTTGAACTGAAAACAGAGTGGCATCGCTCGAATGAACTCCCTAAATACGTTTCAATGCTTAACCGCATGGAAGCTGACATAAAATCAGGCGCTATTCATCAGACCTATGACCGTTATCAACGTGATATGCGCGGCTTCTACAATACCCTGCTTGATGAAATGAGCGACAATTTAGTCGCACAGACTGCCAGCCTGACCGATGAACAGGTTAAGCAGTTAATGGATAACCTCGACAAAGAGGCCAAAAAACAATACGAAGAATTCAAAGAAAAAACCGATGAAGAGCGACAGGAAGAGAGACTGGAACGACTCGAAGATAGCTTTGATGAATGGATTGGAAGCCTTAACGATGACCAAGAAGAACTGATCAAAGAAATGGCCAGCCTGCTTAAATCATCAGGAGAAGTAACCTACCAATATCGAGCCAAATGGCGCGATGCTTTTAGAACAGCGCTAGCAGAAAGAAAAACCGAAGGCGGCAAAGCAGCCATTAAAAGCCTGATCACCGATCCCTATCAAGTAGGTGGCGAAGAACTTAACAAGATTCGCGAGTACAACGGCAATATCTACAAAGAATATCAGCTCAAAATCTTCCGCACATTAAGCGCTAAACAAAAACGCCATTTGCTCGAAGAAATTGCAGACTACCGCGAAGACTTTGAAGATCTGATAGATGATTAAATCAGGTACAAATAGGCTAAGCCAACCGCTATTGCTAAACCAAAGCTAATCAAAGTACCAATCAAAATATACTCAGTCAGCTTGCGATCATGCGCCTCTTTTAAGTCGCCAAAGCGGAATACCGATTTGGCGGCAAGCAGGAAGCCAATGCCATGCCAGTTACCCGAAAGAATAAAGACGAATATAAACAGACGTTCCAACATACCGATAAAGCTACCCGCATTAGCCAGCGAATGATCACCATCGTAAACATTCAATGGCGCCCAGCGTGAAATCAGCACTTTGATGATAATCGATGAAACGCGAGTTAAAAGAAGAACCGCAATGATAAGCGCCAGAATTTTTTCCTGTGGAATAACCCACTCGCTTATACCGGTAAAATACAACGACACCACAAAGGCAATAATCGCCAGATGTAATACCTGATCGATAACAAAGAAAGTACGGCGATTGATAAATGACTCGGGAAGACTGTAGTTATCAGCATAACGCCCTGCCATGCACTTAAAACCATCAATCAGATAGTGAGAAACCACCAAAATAGCAAAGCCTAACCAGTAATCAGGATTGAATGAAAAAGCAATGGCGTAGAGCACAGCATGAACGCTCGCATGCAAGATTAATCCAGTCGAAGCAAAAGCTTTTTGCTCCTTATCCTTAATCCACTTTAACGGTTGGATAACAAAATCCGCGACCAGGTGCGCGAGCAATAATTTTAAGAAGAGTAATGTCATAGGCTTCCCACAAATTCCTTAGAATACGGTGAAATTACAGGTGTCGCTTAATCAGCTTTTGACTGTAAGCCAACATCTCCATAATAGCATCGAACCCCGACCGATTCTGTCGCTCACTGACCCGACTTTGAGTAACACCTAACATTTCAGCAATTTCAGTCTGCGTCGCATTGGTATTTTGCATACTGGCGCGCACCACCTCGGCAACTGTCACCGACCAGCCATCCATCGTCAGCAAAGCCAACTTCAGATTCAGATTCAACAGCTCATCCACCTCATCCCACGGCGTCTTAATTGCTAAAGTACGTTTTTTCAGCTCATCAAACAGATCGCCGGAATTCACAAAAGCCGAACCATTCGACTCCAATACCGAATCCGCCTTATGGGTCATATCACCGATCCCCACCGCCATACGCACATCCAACCCCTTTGTCGAACGCACAACCGCCTTCAGCCAGACCGCAATATCCAACGCATATTCAGGCTTATCCAACCGCAGCTGAAAACTGTCTCCACGATAGACCTGCCACTGACGAGGCGATTCCCCAAGCGTAGCCAACGCCTTTTTTAAAGGCTCAAGCCAATCCTTAGAGTCCTTCTTGGCCCTGGAATTGATTATGTCACCGGTAATAACCGCGACAGTCGGTATATTTTTTGTACTCATAAATCAATTTATACGCCTTAAAGTGTATATTGTCAATTATACGCATTATTCAAAATATCTGTAGGTTGGTTATGAGCGCTATTTGAGAGCGCCTTACACAAGGCATGTCATTCTGAACTGGATTCAGAATCTGCTCTTATGTGATTCAGACGACCGAAGGAAGTACCTTTAGGTGATCTGATCTTTGGCATTTTAAGCTTTACCCCATCGGCAACCAATCCCACAAACCCATTGCAATCACCAAAAACCTAACTATTATAAGACCTTATGGTTTCTCAACAGCCAATAACTGACTGTAAAGTGAAGCAGATACCAGAACAAAAATGTCCGGTTTTATATGGTATTAGCCGAAAAAACGGACATTGAAAATAATTAATTTAAAATCAAAAGGTTATCGGCGTTGTCCGGTAATATAATGTTAGGCATTCTGAAGTGAGGACGACCTCACCTCTCAATTTCGTTAGGGGACGGCCCCCAGAGCTAATTGAGAGGTGTTTATGAGTTGGGTAATTTTGTTTGTAGCTGGTCTTTTGGAGATTGGCTGGGCCATTGGATTGAAGTACACAGACGGCTTTACGAAGCTTTGGCCTACTATTGGTACGGTGATTTCGTTGGTTGCAAGTTTTCTATTGCTCGGTTTGGCTTTGAAAACGTTGCCTGTCGGTACAGCCTATGCGATATGGGTGGGTATTGGTGCAGTAGGCACGGCGCTTCTAGGAATATTGTTGTTCGGCGAGTCAGCTGACGTCCTTAAATTAGTCAGTTTAGGGCTGATTTGCGCGGGTATTGTTGGTCTTAAATTGGCCCATGCCTAACAAGGCGCTGCACTCGGATAAATTACTCGCTGTGCTCCCAATTTACCGGTGAGCGCGGCGTTATAGGGTAAGGATAGTTCTGCTATTACGCCTGCAGTATTAATCCAATCCACTACGCAAAAAATCAACAACCCAATTATGCAAGGGGTCATTGTTCGAGCGTGGATGCCAAGCTGTTATTACATCAAAACTTACAGGGCTCTCCCTCAAGTCGATGATAGATAAACCACTATCGTCCAATGCTCGTGAGGGTAAAAAGGCAATCGCATCGGTGGCGTTCAAGTACAACGGCACGATCGAAAAGCAGGGAGCTGAGATCACTACGTTGCGCTTAAGGCCGAACTCCTCAAACCATGAATCAATTGAGCCACGAAAATTGGGTCTAGACGGTGAGGTAATAATCTGTGGGTGATGTGCAATCGCTTCGAGGCTTAGTTTTTTTCCTGCTAGGGGTGAATCTTTAGGCGCAACACATACGTGGTGTTCGGTAAATAAAGTGAGGCAAGGATAGCTGTTAGGTACAAAGTCTGGGAATGCCACTACCAGGTTAATTTTCCCGGCTGCCATAGCGTCAGCCAAATTATCAATATCCAAGTCTTGAATAATAATCCTCAATTTCGGTGCTTGCTGTCTCATCTTAGAGAGAAGCTCGGGTAGGACAACCTGCTGAGCATAGTCTGTTGCTGCGATGACATAGGTACTATCAATAAGGCTAGGTTCGAATGACTCTGGTACCAATAGTTGCTCAAACCCTTGCAGTAATGTGTCGACCTTATCACCTAGTTGTAGGGCCAGCGGTGTTGGTATCAGGCCATTGCTTTTACGCAAGAATAGGCGATCATCAAAAATATCTCGCAGCTTTCTCAACTGATCGCTAACTGCTTGCTGGGTTAAGCCTACCTGTTGTGCGACACGGGAGACATTCTGTTCGCGTAATAGCGCCTGAAGTAACCTTAACTGGCGTATTTCCAATCTATCAATCTTGCTCATACTTGTATCTCTAACAAGTGATATCTGTTTCTAATTGTATCTCCTTATCTCTACTATAGCCACTGAAACGTCGAGAGACACAATCATTGATAAAAACAGGGTATTTTAAATGAAGAAAGTTATTGTTATTGGCGCATCAGGAAAAATCGGTCAGGCGGCATTAAGTGGGCTGGGGCACCATGACATAGTTACCGCTAGCGGCTCTGGAAAGGGCGCTGATTATCAGGTCGATATTGGCAGTGAAGAGTCGATCAGAGAACTGTTCAAGCAAGTAGGGTCTTTTGACGCTGTAGTGAATACCGTGGGTGTTTGCGAGTACGCCGACTTTAGTGACATGACCGAGCAGCAGTGGATGACGACGGTATTGAGCAAGATGATGGGGCAGATCAATTTAGTACGTATTGGGCAAGAATACGTCAATGATGGCGGTTCATTCTCACTGATCACAGGTATTCTCAGCTCCAAGCCAATTCCGATGGCAATTGCAGATGCGACTACCAGTGGAGCTATTGATACCTTTGTGAAATGCGTAGCCTATGAATTACCACGAGGGATTCGCGTGAATTCAATTAACCCAACGGTTATTGAAGAAGCTTGGGATGTATATGGTGAGATGATGTCGGGCTTTCAACCTGTGCCGGGTAGTTTGGTAGGTAAGGCCTTTGCTCGCTCTGTTGATGGCTTTATTACCGGTGAGGTCATTACAGTCGACGCCTAATGATTTCTGTAAAACTCTAGGCTACGATTGGCACCGGGAATTTTTATGTCCTTGCTGACAAATCTCCATATCTCCGCGTGTTACCCCCTATAACAATTTAAGCAAGCGGGACTGCCTTACAGGCAGCCCCTTCTTAAGGCGTTAAATAACTATGTATAGAAAAGTCGCTACAGTCTTCTTCGCAGCAATACCTGGCACGGTGCTATGTATACCTGCGGCATCATTTGGTGTGGCTGGCGTGGAAAAATTGTTTGGTGCATACCAATACCCATTGGAAGGTGTTTTGGGTATAGCTATATCACTACTTGCATTTTTGGGTACTGCTGGCCTATGGCTTGTATCATTCAAAGAACATTATAAAACGGCTTTAAACTTTGCCCTCATAAGTTGCAGCGTCCTAGTAGCGAGCATTGTTCTTATTTGGACCCTAATTGAAAAGTCTTCATGGTTTTTACCAACTAGTTTAGGTAAAGATGCCTTGGAGTTAATGGTAATATCAAGTGTATTTTTAATAGGGCTTTATTATTGGGTAACAATATCAAGCTCGTTATTTAACAAGGCAAAGCAGGCATGGACGCGCTAACGCGCGCGCCTGTTTGCAGCGTTAGGCATTCTGAAGTGAGGACGACCTCACCTCTCAATTTCGTTAGGGGACGGCCCCAGAGCTAATTGAGAGGTGTTTATGAGTTGGGTAATTTTGTTTGTAGCTGGTCTTTTGGAGATTGGCTGGGCCATTGGATTGAAGTACACAGACGGCTTTACGAAGCTTTGGCCTACTATTGGTACGGTGATTTCGTTGGTTGCAAGTTTTCTATTGCTCGGTTTGGCTTTGAAAACGTTGCCTGTCGGTACAGCCTATGCGATATGGGTGGGTATTGGTGCAGTAGGCACGGCGCTTCTAGGAATATTGTTGTTCGGCGAGTCAGCTGACGTCCTTAAATTAGTCAGTTTAGGGCTGATTTGCGCGGGTATTGTTGGTCTTAAATTGGCCCATGCCTAACAAGGCGCTGCACTCGGATAAATTACTCGCTGTGCTCCCAATTTACCGGTGAGCGCGGCGTTAATAAGAATCAATATGAATAAACCAGCAAAAAATGGAGCTTTAATCCACTCCAACGATATTAAAGCTCTAACAAACTTTTATAAGGAATTATTCTCGATGGAAGTCACTCGAGAAATATCAGATTTTATTAGTTTGGAAAGAGATGGATTTAATATCATTATTCACATCCCACCAATTGAAATGCCGCAAACCAATTTCAATCCGATTAAGCTGTTTATGACAGTCGATAATCTTGATACAGCAAAAGTAAGAGCTCAAGAGTTAGGCGGTCAATCATTTGAAGGCGAATGGTCAAATCCACTATTCACTGTTTGCAACATTGCAGACTCAGACGGCAATCATATTCAGTTAAGAGAGTTTAAGGAATAAAATGACGAAACTCCCTTTGCTTCTATTGGTTATTTTTCTGCTATTCACTTCTGAAATAAGTGCGGCGAAGTATTGTAAGTATTACCGCTCATGCGCTGAAGTTATTGCGGATCATCCTGATGGCAAGTTCGGAAAAAGAGATGGTGATAATGACGATATTCCCTGCGAGAACGTTTGTCGTTCAAGACAACAGGTTGAAGATTTGCTCAACCAAATGGCACGATCCAAAAAATCAAAAACGGGTAAGAATCAATAACTCGATCGGTCATTTAACACAACTCTAAAGTCATTATTATTTTCGAGGAAGTCATGATTGTCACTTCAGTACCGATTAACGAAGTCATCAAAGTTAACCAAGTCGCCACATTACAAGAGCCGCTCAATCTTTCGTTTGGGTTACATAAAATCTCCTCAGACCTACAACAGAACCTATCCGGACCTGGTTTATACTTAATACGATTTGATGACGAAGTGATTTACTTAGGTAAGTACCAACCCATTGGTGGGAAAATCCTTGGAGATCGCTGGTTAAGACACCTTGAGACCATTACGCTACGTGGTTCTAGGGTAGGATTCGGAGCATAGAAAAATCCGGCAAATAAACTTCAAACCATTTTCAAGCAGGTTAGCCACCCTCACCTTCAGAGGTCATTAACTGACATCTTCACCAACAACTCTGAACAGCGCGTTAAAGATACAGGTGTGGTGACCGGCAAAAACCGAATTGGATTTTCCGATGAGTATTGGGATTATCTTTCCTCTCGCTCAGACAATTCTATTTTGGAGAGGTTTTCCTTCAATCTTCTGCGCTTGGCAGGCTCGTTCGAGCAGAATGAAGCCAAGACGATAGTATCTGCATTAGAGAAACAGGCGTTAGTCAATATTAAGCCTCGATGTAACAAGGAATTTTCTCTAAACAAGCATCAAGCTCTTAGAGCAAACAACACGATTGATAACGTAATAGAAACCCTACGAAATATCGCCGAAGAGCATTCAGCATCCTATTCGCACTTCACACAACTTATTGGTAACAATCACCGCAACTTTTGATTTCATGCTTTTTTGACGAGCTAACCCTCACAATGGCTTATCAATTAACAACAATATAATTCAGCATGAAAGAAAGTGATGTATCACGAGTCATTGAGATGGCTTGGGAAGATCGAACGCCTTTCGAGGCTATTGAAACCTTATACGGCTTACCGGAACAGGCAGTCATAGAGTTAATGCGAAAAGAGTTAAAACCTTCAAGTTTTCGTCTATGGCGCAAACGAGTTTCTGGAAGGAAAACGAAACATCTAAAACTACGCAGTCCAGAAGTTGACCGTGGGTACTGCCCTACTCAATATAAGCAGCAAATGTAGCCTCGAACGAACGATAGTGACTTCGAGGTTTTGTAAACCTACCTCCATCACGATTGAAGTAAGCAGGACACGCTGAAGCGTGCCCTGCTTGAGGTGTTAGTCGATCTAGGATCTAGAATAGATAAATAAATCCAACGCTTACTTCGGCTTCGTAGTTGCTGCGAGCGATTGGGCTATCCTGAACGTCGCTGCTGAAATGCTCATAGAGTGCTTCGCCGAAAATCTGCCAGTTATCGTTGAGGTAATAGCGATAAGTGTAATCAATCCCAATCGAACGGAATCCGCCACTTAAGTTGGTTTCGGGCAATCCCGATGCAGCCGACTGCTCTGCGTTGATACCGAAACCTTTATTGGCATATTCACTATCGTGAAATACCCCAACCAAGTTAATTTCAGAGCCGGTTCCATCAAGTTGATCGCCGAAGCGGTACCCTACTCCGAATAGACCTAGATTTCCGCTGCCTCCAGTCACTACTCGACCAACCAGCCAATAGCGCCAATCGGCGTCGAGAGCGTAACGTGTTTGAAGAACTAACTCAGTATCCTCTTCTTGATCACCGAGTCCATCCAAATAGCCGTCATCGGAATCACCTTCTTCACGCCCTTCGTCGAAGGCCACAGCGGCATCGAATAGCCAGGTATCAGCGCGGAGACCACGCCAACCCAGCGCTTCACCCGCAAAGTAGAAAATATCATCACCACTGCGCCATTGTACGGCACCAGCAGGCTGGGCTTCGAAACCAAATTCGTCCGAACCTTCGTAGGCAGACTCGTACTCAATACCAAGGCCAAGCCCGAAAGCCCAGCCATCTTCACCCTTGGTGAAGTCATCGACCGAAGGTAAAGGTACTAAAGCCGTTTTTTCATCTTGCGCCAGTGCGGTTTGATAGAAAAGACCCTGTATGAACATAATTGACAATAAACTGGTAAGCTTTTTCATGGGGAAACTCTTTCAAGAATGTGTTTGTATAAGGTTAGTTTGGGTGGGCAGTCGTGAAACTTTCGTCAAGAGATCGCATTTTAGCGATTTTTTTATGTTAGGTTCGTACTGATTTTTTGAAGTCCCTATGCATTACCACTCTCTGGCAATGCATAGAAAATAAAACCTTCGGTGATTCCTTAATAATTCTTATTCAATGACTCATTCACAATAGTTGCGATCTTATTGTATTGCTCTTTGGTTAAACTCTGCTTAAGCCCTCGTCCGTCGCTAATCGCAATTGTCCAACCTTTGTCTGACTTAACCCCTATCTCATAACCAACGGTAGTGGTTGAGGTTTCTTTTTTAAAGGCAGGAAAGTCGAGTCCTTCATAATCCTCATTTATTTCCGAACCAAACCCAGTGCTCATTCGGTGATAAGAATTTTCTCCAAAAAAGACGGTAACCGATGGACCATTCCAGGAGCAGGCAGCCTTTGGACCAAATGAGGCATTTTCTCTCACTCTGCCACCGCTATATTCTTTATTAAAAACCTTCCCTACCTCAGCAAGCTGAGTACAAAAAGTTTCAGCGTCTACCGACACTTTAGGCGTTTCATTAACCACTTGGCTGGGTTGCGTTGTTTGTTCGGAAATGTCTTGTTTTAAGCTTTCTTGCTTCGATAATTCGGTGCTTTTCGCAACACTGATATTATCCATTTCCGGTGAGCTGTCATTACTGAGTGCATAGTAGGTAACGCCTGCACCAATTGCGGCAACTGCAATGATAGTGATAATAGCTGAAGAAGATATACCGGATTGCTTATTTATAAAACGATTGTATTTCGTCATAGTTAAACTCCTTTTTATTATAGGCTTGGTTGTTTACGTCTATATTTCTATACTTAATTTCGGGCTTGATTTTATCATAAAACTGCAGGCTAACGATGTGCCGTTGTTTGCACAAAATTAGAACATCCCTCAGTGCAATACCCTAGTAGGGGGTTATCAGGCTGAATCAATAGTATTATATGAGTCTTTGTACCTGTTTTTGAGGTTCTATTTTGATAGGTTATGGGTTGTCTTAGAGCCTTAAGTTTTGGACAAATCAAGAATAAAGAACGGAATTAGCGTAAAGGAGTCATGAAATGATACGTATATTTGCAATAACCCTAAGTATATTATGCTGGACAGTTGGAAGCCATGCAGCTGATGTTGAGAATGCTCAAGATCACCCCTTAACAGGACGTTTTGAAGGCGCTGAAATCATTGAATATAGCTACAGTAATTTTGATGAATTTCAGTTTATTGTTGAACCTTTAACGTCACGAGTAAAGAAAGACAATGCTAAGCATATGGTCACCAAGGAAGGAAAATTAACACGAATAACTTACCGGGCTCCGAAAGGAACCAGTAGTCTGGCAGTCTTTCGGGCGTATAAAGATGCTCTAACGAATAACAATGCCGACATCGTTTTTGAGTGTAGCGGTAATAGTGGGCCAGAATCCTGCACCACTCAAGGCAGTGGTAATAATTTCAAATATGTTGCTCCCGGCTATAGTGTTTTCACCCTGATTTTTGGTAATGCTCAGAATGATAAAACTCGTTATTTAGTGGCTAAAATTTCACGCCCAGAAGGCGATGCTTATGTCTCACTACATGTCATCCATAATGCTCGTACTAACAGCGAGGACACCAGTGAACGAGTGTTTGCGCAAGTTGATGTGGTTGAGGAAAAAGCACAAGAAAGTAAAGTGGTTATGGTAAAGGCCAGTGAGATGGCACAAGAGATAGACTTGAACGGAAAAGTCGCCTTGTATGGCTTGTACTTCGATACGAATAAGGCAAGCATTAAAGCAGAATCCAAGCCGACTTTAGATGAAATCGCCAAACTATTGAAAGACAACCCTGACTTAAAATTATTAGTCGTTGGCCATAGCGATAACCAGGGAGATTTCGACTATAACATTGACTTATCGAAGCGCCGCGCAGAATCCGTTAAACAAGCTTTGGTTAGTGATTATGGTGTTAATGCTGCTCGCTTAAAGCCTTGGGGAGTTGGCTATGCCGCACCTGTGGCGAGTAATAAAGCGGAACAGGGACGCGCGAAAAATAGACGAGTGGAACTTGTTAAGCAATAGCAATTTTCACAAGTAAAAAAAAAGAAACAACAAAGGTCACCAGCTTCTTAAGCAATTCTAGGTGGCCTTTTATCTTTGCGCTTAAGGGGAAGAGGAAAAGTAAACCAGATTCCCACCAGCGGCTTTAGCTTTATACAGCTGTTGGTCAGCGCGCTTAATAGCCTGTTGCGGTGAATCGTTGGCTGCTATAACTGCGGCTCCGATGCTGATCGAAAGAAAATCACCGCCTTTCTTGCCGTAGTCATGTTTGATCTGCAGATCATTAATACCGTGAACGATTGACTCCAACTCTGACTCAATGTCTTCAAGCTGACCCAGCTTCAACAAGATTGCCAGCTCTTCCCCACCATAGCGATAGCACTTACCGCTTGATTTATTGATCAAGAATGCAGCAACCGCTTTCAATGCATTGTCACCTGCTTCATGGCCGTAGTTATCATTGTAGAGTTTAAAGTCGTCGATATCGGCAATGGCCAGTACGTAGCGTTCTTCCGGTGTCCTGATAACTTCGTCAAGATCCCGGTCGAAGGAACGGCGATTGAGTAAGCCTGTCAGTCCATCCGAATGAGCCAGCTCTTCCAATCTTCGATTAGCCTGTGCCAACTCTGCTGTTCTTTGCTCAACTTTAGCTTCGAGTTCATGTTGGGCTCCGATAAATCGCTGGGCCATGGTCTTGAATGCTTCGATAGCTCTTCGCACTTCACCATGTGTTTTCGAGTCGGCGATATCGCTAGAAACAACATCTTCATAGTTTTTTGAGCCCATCATTGAGGCGACCTTTGCCACCATACGCAAAGGCTTTGAAACCTCCGCCCTAATCCGCCAATAGACCATTAATAAAATCAATCCGACGAGTGCGATGCCAGCCAGAGTTAACTTGAGTGGGAAGATAATCGCCTGTTTCTGAATTTCTGATCGTGGGTAGACGGTGAAGTACCACCAATTAAGACTTTCGGTCTTATTGACGATAACAAGATGCTCTTCAATCCCTTCATCTAAAACCATACCGTCTTTTAAATCCGGTTGTTCCTGTAGTAGCCGAAAAATAGCTTCATACAATGGTTCCTGATAGTTATCCGGTGTCAAAACCTGATGGGTATTCAGCGCACTCATAGACATGTTTGATGCAGCAATTAATCCGCCGTTGTTGTTCAACACAAGGTGCTCTGAATTGGGTTGCTTCTTTTCAATAAGCTCTTGCAACAAATTCGAGAGCCCTACATCAAAGCTGGCATTGACCAGATGCTTACCATTCAAATCTACCGGCTTTTGATAGGTTATGGCCCAGAAGTCAGCAGAAATGTCGTAATACAAGCCCGTCCATAAAGACTCACGGTCAGGATTAAATTCCTGCAAGGTTGATTTCACCACCGAAAAGTCAGTTATCACCAAATCTTTATCAGCGAGCAGACCCCATGGCTCTTTTTGCGAATACATGACGATGATATTTTCTGGGAAAGAAAAATGACTGTTAGCAACCTGGTGCTGCCAAGCTGGGCCTAATTCATTCAGGGTATATTGGGCGGCAATGATGCGAACTTTCAGCTCATCGTCAATTGGATGCTTGCGAAGGCCTGCAAACGTGGAAATATCTTCGAACAGGTCAAAATCAACAGCCCTACCACGATTGAACTCAGCTTTAAGACGCAAAACACCGGGTGAGGTTTCTTCATACCACTTATCAAAAGCAGCAATACTTGCCTCCGGGTTTGCCATTAGTTGTTGGTAGCGCTCTAAAAATTGTTCGCCGAGAATATCTGCCTGGGATTGCACCTGATCAAACTGCCAGCGCTTCTTTTCAAGCTTAGGCGCTATACCCTGCTTTAATAACTGGATGTATTGTTCGCGAGTAGATTGGTAGGTAGTAAGAAAGGTCACGATAGATGCCAGAATCACAATCGACAGCGCCCATAAACTGATATGAACCAGAAGCGCGGTTGTCAGCTTCTCGCGTGCTCTTAATCGCCTGTCTTGATTCCGTCTATCCATGCAGTTAGCTACTCATAAAGATTGAAACTAAATTAGCATGTTCTAAATCATAATGCAGTTAGTTTCTGAGCTGGTGGTTATCGAATGGCTTTTAGAGTCCTGAAGTTCATAAGTGCATTGGCAAATACTCTTCCACTTCCCACTATATTAACTCATCTAATTTCAATTCTGCTCCGAACCAATTTTTTACGAAATGAGTCCTGTGTCTGTTCGAAAAACAACCAGAATAGTTCTATACTGAACAATAGCTAGGATGCTTATTGTTAACTGGAGTTTGTTATGTGGTTTTGGCCGTTGGGTTGCATTAGACGCTGTTACTTTTATATTAAAGTATCCGTTTTCTGTGTAGCGGGTATTTACTGCCAGACGCTATCAGCTGAAACGCCTCCGTACCTATTGTTAGAACCTGACATTAACGCTGCTTATGACTCCACTGCCGACACGGAGATTAGAGCCAAGCTTGAGTTCCACAAACAAAATGGGCACCTGCCTCAATTGGGTGTTGCGCTTGTTAATAGCACCACTCTCTATAATTTCTACAGCTTCAGAGGCTTTAGGCGTCTTTGGAATCCGCTATATCGCGACCAGGATCCATTGCAGGAGCTTTTGGCCTATTTACAGCAGATTCATTGGCACGGTCTGTTAGCCAATGATTACCACTTTCAGACCTTGATGGAGCGCTGCCAAATTCCCACACTTGAATTGGTGGCCGAATGCGATTTGCTGCAAAGCGATGCAATTCTAACACTGTCTCAACACCTGCAAATTGGAAAAGTTAACCCAAACCTCATTTTCAAGGATACTGAAGTCACCAAACCTGCTATCAATCTTTCTGAGCTTCTATCCAAAGCAGTCAATATGCCGAACCTTTTTGACTACTTCAGAGCGCTTGCACCCAGCTCCCAGGAGTACATTGAGCTTAGAAAATATCTAGCAGAGTTGAGAAGTCGCACCGTATCGCCTTGGCCTGCGATTGACTTACAACCTTCAATTAAACCGCAGATGGCAGATCCTCGCTTAGAGGCCATCGCTGTACGATTGATGTTTTGGGGCGATCTGCCCGCAGACTGGGCATATTTAGCGCCCTTCCCAATGAGATATGAGGATGGCTTAATCCGTGCAGTTGAGCATTTTCAGTTACGCCACGGACTGGTAGCAGATGGTGTTCTGGGTAAAAAGACCATAGCGGCCTTAAATATCACACCACAGCAACGGATCGAGCAGCTGGTGGTCAATCTAGAACAAATACGCTGGCATGAACTTAAGCCAGCCAGCCGATTAATTAAAGTGAACATTCCCAGCTTTGAACTATTAGCCCTAGAGAATGGCGAAGTCAGACTCAGGATGCCTGTAATCGTGGGACAGCTCAAACGTAAAACCCCGATATTTGAAGAAAAAATTCAGTACCTGGTACTGAATCCAACCTGGGTGGTGCCCTGGGAACTGGCAACCAAAGATAAGCTGCCGCTAATCCAGCAAAACCCTCAATACCTGCTCGATAACCAATTTAGTGTCTATTTGCAGGACTTCAAAATCGAAGATCCTACCCGAATTGACTGGGCTCAGGTCACAAGAGCAAACTTTCCCTATCGTTTAGTGCAGGCTCCGGGAAGCGGAAATGCACTCGGCCAGGTTAAGTTCATGTTCCCCAATCCATATGAAGTTTACCTCCATGACACACCTGATAAGTCATTATTTAACAATGAGTTAAGAGCATTTAGCTCAGGCTGCATTCGGATTCAGAGACCTTTAGATTTATTATGGTGGATCCTACGAACTAATGGATTCAGCGATATCGATATAGAAAATCAATTGAACAAAAAACATACAAATACGATAAGCTTAACGTCGCCTGTGCCAATAAGACTGGAATATCGAACCGCTTATTGGGGGCTGGATCAGACGATTCAGTTCAGAGCAGACATATATCAACGTGATACAAAACTGTATCAAGCACTACAGCAACCAGCGACAAGAATTCTCTTGCGCTAACCCCCAAAGGACTACACTTCAAAGGGCCAACTGGACGGTCTAGGGCATAATTTTGTTTTTATATTTAGTTCACTGTAATCAGTGAAGGAGTTTATGTGCCAAAGATTTTACTGAATGACTTGTACAAAGGGCGATTGATGATGGCGTTATTGCTAATCGCTAGCCTAATCATCTTAACCCCGAATCTAAGCCAGGCAGTTACCCAGGTAAAGGACTATCAAAGCGGTAAAGCCCAGTTTGATCTAACCGTTAATAACAAAGGTATTCCCTACAACATATTTTTTCATACCGTAATGCCGGAACAAACATTACAGTTAAAGTCGAGCCGTGAGCAATTGTCCAGCCGAGTTCAGGTTGAGCAACAGTGGTTGACACTAAACTGGAACAAAGGTGATTTAAAGTGGAAGGCTCCCAAAGCTCCGGGGCTTTATGCATTGGAAACCACTGACGCAGAAACTGGTCATCAGATTTCAGTATCCGTTTTTGTATTGCGCCCTGCTTCTGAAATGAAAAATGGCGTACTCAACGGCTACAAGATTGGTACTTACCCGAAGCCATTAAAAGGCTTGCCTACCTACGCAGCGCCGAAAGGTTTCATTGAAGTCACAGCAGAGAACATGGCCACCAAAATCACCCCGCACTTTACGCTGGGACAATTTCTATGCAAGCAGCCAGGTGGCTTCCCCAAGTACATGGTACTAAGACAGAACCTGCTGGAAAATTTGGAAAACCTACTGACCGATGTGAATGATAAAGGAATCCGTACCGATAGCTTTGTCATTATGAGCGGCTACCGCACACCAGCCTATAACAAAGCCATCGGCAACGTCGCCAACAGCCGCCATGTTTACGGTGATGCATCGGATATTTTTATTGATACTCTGGCCAACGGTAGAATGGATGACATCAATGGCGATGGCAAAGTGAATGAAAAAGATGCGTTTCGCCTATATGAGTTTGCTAATAACCCAGAGACTCACGACCATCGCGATGATCTTATTGGCGGCATCGGCGTCTATAAGCCTAACGCCGTACGCGGCCCATTCGTACACGTTGATGTGAGAGGCACCAAAGCGCGCTGGGGAATCTAGTTATAATTGGTTAATTTAAAGGCCATCAGTTGATGGCCTTTTTTATTGCAAGAACAGTTGCGAAGTTTGCTGGTGTCCAATATTTCTATTAACCATATTCACTCTCATCCGGTAAGTTTGTGGAAAGCCAATGCTTTGTGGTATGTATAAAGTAACTTGATGACAATCATTATTACCGACACTTATTCAAGGATATTGAATGCCTGATGCAGATCGACAATTAAAATCACCGCCCTGGCTTGAGAATGCCGATGGCGATGCCCGTCGCATTGGCGTAGAGCTTGAAGTGAGTGGGCTTGAACTTGACGAAATGGCTTCACTGGTTGCCAGTCACTTTAATCTCACGACCTCCTCTGATGGTCGCTATGTGCGAACTTTAGAGGGCGATAGTGCTGGTGAGTGGACTGTCGAATTAGACTACGCTCTGATAAAAAAAATGGGCCGCGAACAGCTGTCTGACGAAACATTTGCAGACAAGGTCAATCGCTCATCGGAAGAGTTATTGGCATGGGCGGCAAAAGCGCTGGTGCCGGTAGAAATCATCAGCCCACCTCTGCCTTTGGACAGATTAAAAGAAGTTGAAGAGCTGGTTATATTTTTACGCGGTAAAGGTGCTAAAGGTACAGCGGATAGTCCTGTCAATGCTTTCGGTATGCAACTTAATCCTGAGTTGGCCAGTCACGAAGCACAACATATTACCGCTTGTTTGAAAGCTTTTATGTGCCTTTATGACTGGCTGTACAAGCGTGCAGATATTGACCTTACGCGATGGATAACCAGCTATGTCGATCCCTTTCCTGCGGCCTATGTTAAGAAAGTCATCAAAACCGATTATTGGCCTGATCGTGCGGATCTGATTGACGACTACCTGATTGATAACCCCACTCGTAACCGTGCCCTGGATATGTTGCCGTTGTTTAAGCTTCTCGATAAGCAGCGGGTACTGGATAAAACGAACGATGAACTGATTAAGGCGCGCCCTACTTTCCATTATCGATTACCTGACTGTGACATTGATAACCCGAAATGGGGAATATATATAGCATGGAACGATTGGGTTGAAGTTGAACGGCTGGCTGCCGATGAAAGCCGCTTGCAAGCTTGCTGCCAGGCTTATAGCAATTATCTGCGTAGCCCCTGGAAGCGACTCTTTAGTGATTGGTATAAGACAGTGGAGGAACAGTGGCTAAACCGGTAATTGCGATTACAGGACCCAATAAAGGGGCTTTTGGTCCCAGATTACTGGTTGCCTGGGCAGTTCGCTTCTATGGTGGGCGCCCGCTACAGCTACGCCCGGGTGACGAACAAGCTCAACATGAATATGATGGAGTGGTGATCACTGGCGGGCATGATGTTGAGCCTGTGTTGTATGCTACCGAGCCGGAAGTCGAACCCAAATACGATAGCGCTCGCGATGCCTTTGAAATGAAAATCATTAAAGATGCCTTGAAGCGAAACCTGCCGTTGCTAGGAATATGCCGGGGAGCGCAACTGCTTAATGTTGCTTGTGGCGGAACACTGTTTCAGCAGCTGCATCTGCATCGAAAAAAAACCTCAAACAGATGGACCATTTTTCCACTTAAAACGTTATATAAAGCAGATACCGAAGAGGCAAGCGACAGCTTGCTCCTTTCAATTACCGGAAGTGATCCTTCTAAAATTAACAGCCTGCACAATCAGGGTATTGATAAGATCGGTGATAATTTGATCGTTACCGGCAGAGATGCGGATGACATTGTTCAGGCGATTGAAGCACCTGCTATACCTTTTGTGCTGGGGGTACAATGGCACCCCGAGTTTTTGATTTATATGAAATCACAGCGAGCTTTCTTTAAAGCCGTGGTAAAAAATGCCGTTAACAATTAACCCTGACACTCCAAAAAATAACGACAGAAACCTCTCGATATTAAACAAGGCTGCTGCTTGTAAATAATTCATCCAGACAAAAAAAAGGCAGCCGAAGCTGCCTGAATTAATCAAAACATAAGTTACTATTTTAGAATTGCCATCTGGCTTTGATCTCGTAGCTCAACATTTCTCAGCTCATAAGGTGCGCTCAAGCCACTCTTCGCTAAGATACTTGAGTCGAACTCCATCGTGATTTGACCGGCACCACGGCTTAGGTTATCCGCAGTATGCGTCACCATGATAGGTTTCATATTGCCCACTTTATCAGTACCGTATAATACGCCACGCACTTCAAAACGGCTGTCTTTTTTGACACTAACAGGAACCATAGCTTTAAGGTTCTTGTCGCCACCGACGACTTGTACATTGCTGCCTGCTGATGCGGTCATCTGGTCATAAGAGAAAGGTACGCGACCATTACGTTGAACCAATTTCCCGTTTACATGAGCTTTGACTTCGGTGTGTAGCTCCCATAAAGCACCAGGAACATTATCCACCGCCATTTTCATAGGCATTTTGACCTGATAGCCATCGCCTGATTTTTTGAAAATCACTGGATAGCTTTGACCGGTTGGTGAGACTAGCTGTCCTTTAATGTTGCGGATAGTTTGCGCCTGACCTTGGTCGAAAACTTGAGCATCAACCTTCAAAGTTTCGCCTTTGAAGTAGCTGCCACTTTTTGATTTAAGATATAAAGCAGTGTCGCTATTTTTCTCGAACACATTGATGAGGTATTTGCCATTCGGGTTGATCTTTTGATTAGTTTGCAAAGTAAATTCACCTTTACCTAACTCATCAGCGAGCTTAAAGCCGGTTGTTCCACGTTGGAAACCGATACCTTGAGCTTGCATGGAGTTGCTATCGACCAGCATGTCGAAACCGCTACCCTTTGCGAAGCTTTTGCCCCCCTTCTGGCTGATGTTCATCATCTGTGGCTCAACGGCTGAGCGGCCATCTGCGGCTGAGATACGAACCAAAGCACCTGGCGCGCTGGTGGTTAATGACACACCGCGTTGTAATGATTGACCATTGACGTCCAGACTGTATTCGCGGCTTTGCGTTGCAGGGATATGCTGGCTTTGAGTGATGGCAAACTTGCTATCTGCACCAATGGAAAAGCTGTAGCTTGCGGCATCAGTATTTCTGGTATTAGTGTTGGCGTTAACCGCTGAACTCAAGACAAGAGCCAGCGTTGTTGAAGTAATTAATACGATATTCTTCATGGCGGGCTCCTTAAATACGGTTACGTAGGTATGAATCTAAGTAGAAACAATTGCGACGGCTTTGCGCGTGACTGAGCGGCTCACCACCTTTGGTGTACCATTTGTCATAGAACCAAACTGAACCGGCTGCACTTTGTGAACTGCAATTCAGGAAACCGTCAGAACAGCTATCTAGCCAATTTTGCGTGAATTCAAGACCCACATTTTGCGAGTAGCCTCCGCAATAGCTGTCACCATCCCAGATCGCTGACTCAACATCGGTGCCCACAACATTAACAAAAGGCTTAGGTAGGCTTGGACGCCCTGCTGTACCGTATAACCAGTTAGCGTTATAACTCGCCATCCAGGACTCCTGCTGCATACGAACCGCATCATTCTGGTAGCCTAACAACCAGCCAAGCGATTGCTCGAAAGCATTACCGCTTAATACTGCTTCGGCTAAAGGCGTGCCGCCACTTGATGGAGCTAAGGCAATCACCTCTTTAGTCTTATTGATGATATTGGGGAAACGGCTATCCCAGGTTGGATTGGACAGAATCCAGCGAACCACATTACCACCATTAGAATGGGTGATCAGGGTCATCTGGGTGATGCCTTTATTGTTGATGAAGTTAGTGAGTTGGCCGGCCAAACAACCTGACGCACGGCTGTCCCACATGTATTGAGTGAAGTCACAGTTAATGACGGTGTAATTACTTGAGTTTGGAAGCCCCTGAATGACCGATTGAATCATCGAGCCGGTCCAGTAATCGTTATAGGCATCGCTTTGCTGGCCTGTGCCATGAACAAAAGCAACGCCGACATTGGCACTCGCGGAAGCTGCCATAAAGGAACCGCCAATCAAAGACGCCCCCAACAACAACTTGTTTAGGAAAGATATCTTCAGCATATGCTACCCCCTAGGTTTTTAAGCTGACTGCACACTTATAGCCTTTTTATAGTTAGTGCAGGGCTACAAGCATTCCTCTCTTTGCCTTGAATTAGTTTTTATAAGGCAAGAAGGTTATAGCATCAGTTTTACTAATTGTAAAAAACACTAGTTTTAAACACGGAGATACGAAGTGAGGCAAGACTTTCATACCGAAAGATAGATATAACTCATTGTTACTTAACGGGATTCCAGCCAATTTCAAACGGCCGATTAAAATAATCGCGACCATATTCAAACAACTAATTTAAATTAATAAGCCATTAGCAGAAGTAACTCGCTCGAAAAGCGTTATAGCAAGTCATTAATGACTTATGAATTTGATCATTTTGTGATTTGGGTCACTAATCATATGGACAAAAAAACCGCGCATAAGCACGGCTTCTTCGTTGGAGCTGTAAAACTTAAGTGGTATTAACGTCTTCTGTATAAAACTAAGCCTAGCAACATAAGCAGCAACCAGTTAATGCTACCACCACCGCCACCACTTGATGGGGGCGAAGTTACTGTGACCGATTTAGTTATTTCCTTTTCTACACCGGCTCCATCAGTTGCCTTAAAAGTCACGTCATAGGTACCTGCCTCAGAATAGTCATGCGAAGGCTCTTTCGCTGTACTGCTACTGCCATCACCAAAGTCCCACTCATAGGTATAGCTACCGTCACCACCTGTTGCTGTGCTTGAAAATGCTACAGTCAGGTTATTTCGGTTAGATGTAAAGTTCACATTTAGAGGCGCTACAATGCTAACTTGCTTACTTGTTTGAGCTTGCTGATTATCATCACTGGTGACTGTCATGCTGATAGTATAGGTTCCGGTTAATCCGTAGGAGTGGTTTACACTCCCCCCCGTTCCTTGATTGCCATCGCCAAAATCCCACTCTACAGTGTAATCTTCCACACCACCTGCAATAACAGCCTGTAGATCAATTGAGGCGTTGCTAATGGTTTCGTTAAAGTCAACAGAAAGCTCTTCAGCTATGGTTACCTCTTTCTCAGTCTGGGTAACAGTGCTGTCCTGATCAGTAACGGTCAATGTAACTGTATAGCTTCCACTTGTAGCGTAAGTATGAACTGGAGATTGTTCAGAAGAGATTGCAGAACCATCACCAAAGTCCCACTCGTAAGTATAATCAGGAGTTCCGCCCGCAGTTTGATTAATAAAAGAAACTTCTCGGAAATTGCGTTGATATTCAAAACCCGCTGTTAACTCTAGAGGCGCAACACTTAGTTTAACCGTTGCGGTGCTAGAGTTAGATGCTAGCTCAATCACTTCCATCTTGAAACCGTGCTCAGGCAACACAAGCCCTGAAGCTGGCTGCTCTGGAGATGAGTAATCATTTGAGTCATAAAATACTGGATTCGCGCTTAAATGATTATCGCTACTAGTCGACTTTTGATTATAAATGCTAAATGCCGCATCTCGAATTTGAGTCAGGGTGCTACCTGGATTTGAGCCATCCATAATAATATTTTGATCAGCGTCAACAACACCTGTGAAGCCATAACCAGGGTGGCCGTCTTCAGTATCTCCGACCTTGTTGTCGCTGTAATTTTCATTACTAAACCAAACTAAAACACCCGGGCTGTTAAATGTATTGTCAAAACCTGCATCACGCCCATTGTGGCTTCTTAGCTGAATCCAATAGTTTTGTGGCAAGCCAGGAGCTTTATCAGACGCTCGAGAAAAACCGTCCATAGTTACAGCGTTATCTGTTTCTGCACCATCGGTATAGATCGTAGCACTAGATTGTTTAACAGCGATATCATCGGCAACGAAACCATAACCACCAACACTTTGGTCTGTTTCATAGTTCAAACTGAAAGTTACACTCTGACCGGCGTAGGCTGTCACGTCAAAAATCAAGTTAACCCAGCCCTCAGTGCCCTCAGCACCAGCAACATCGAGAGATGTTCCAGTGATAAAGTTAGTAACACTTGGATGTTCAGAATTAGTCACCTTTGTATGATTACCAGCCAGCGCATTACCATTGGCTTTTACTAGAAGGTAGTCCCAATCAACCTCAATATCCCAATGAGCCTTCATGCTCAGCTCAAGAGTTCCGGTTGTTGGTAAGTCAACGGTAAAGCTCATACTGTTGGACTTCATATCACCTTTGCCTGAGTAATACTGATATGAACCTGTATACGGGGGCATAAAGTCAAGAAGAGGGGCTGGAAGATCGACTCTGATTTGATTATAAGTTCCAGAATGATCAGAGGCTTCTACTAAATCAACATCTTGCGAAGCACCCATTAGTTCATCAAGGTTCACAGCCAATTCATCGATCCAGTTACCACCATAAGTTGCTTGTAGGAATGAGCGAGCATAGGGGCTAAAACCAGTAGGCTTGGTACCGGCAGGGCTTCCCACCCAGCTACCCGAGGCCATAACTGACCAGATACCGACCGGTGAACCCTCTTCAGAACCGTCTATGTCATATTCATCAGGCAGGCCTAGGTCATGACCGAACTCATGGACTACAACACCGGTAGCTGCATCAATTGGTTGAATAGTGTAACCAAATAAGTTTTTACTAGTACCAGGAATGGGATAACCGCCTTGCTGTCCATCAACAAAGAAACGGTGCGACCAAATAGCATCATCTCCTAATACACCACCACCGGCTTCTTCACCAACACTTGAGTGATAAATCATGACGTGATCAATAAGGCCGTCCGCCTCTGCAATATTACCGTCACCATCTAAGTCATAAGGATCTTCTAAGTCATAGTCAGCAAGATTAATTCCATGCTCCTGCACAGCCTTGGTAACCGCCTCTTTAACGAGTGCTGTAACATTCTTATCATTCTCAGTATCCACATCATTTTCACCATAATGAGCGGCATTATTATCAGCAGTTACCCAGCCATAGGTCGTCCCTTCGAAGTAGAAAGTGCCGCCAGATTCATCCTGGTAAAAGTTATAACCTGATTCCAAGTTTTGACCAGAAGGCCCTGTAAAGCCTGATGGTGAAAACATTAAATTTTGGTAGTGCGATACTGGGTATGAACTGTAGAACATATCTGTATCGTCAGAACTTAGTTGATTATCATCATGTGCTAAGTCTGGAAAGTCGATTAATACGGCAAGAACTTTAACAGTTTTGTTGTTAATCGTTTTTTGCTCCGTAGTAACACCTTTAATAACCGACTGGCGTTTTTGCTTTAAGCTGTTAACCACCAAAGCGGGCTGCTTGGGCCGAATACTCAAACTGTTGCCCAGGTACTGTTTCACAGCCAGTTCTTTTTCAGACTCGCTGGCATTAGCCTTAATCTCACCACGCTTTTCAAGCCAGTATAAAATTCTTTCATGATTAACCAAAGCTGGATCTTTTGGTGTAGCTGACTCCTTGGCGGCTTGAGCCATTGGAGTGGCAAGCGCAAGAGCAAATAAACTATAAATAACTGAGTGCTTCATCTTAACTACCTTTTAAACATTGATCGTATGCTGAATTTTTCTTTTTAATATATTCTCTAATGACAGTTTCCCGTTGTTCCTTATCCATACTCTCAGTAATTAAGCCCTTATCAATAAGCATCGGCTCAAGTTTCCAGATATCTTGAATTGGAGCGGGAGCGCTACAGATAGGTTGAACGGGGCCTTTGTGTGGATTGAATTGTAGTTTCGAGTCAGTAGCTTGCTGCTCTTCAAGCACCTCAACTTCAGACTGAACATCACTCTTGCAAGCCACAAGGTTCAAGGCTAGCAATAAACAAATTAGAGGCAAATAAGTACGCATTTGTCTACCTAAATATAAACTAAGCTAAGTATTAGAAAGTAGTTTAGCCAAGGCTTCAAGTAGATTTACCAAACTCAGCAGCTTGGATACAAATGCATACAGTTTCGATACTTTTAGAGGATTTTATACGCAAAAAGAGACAATAAAAGAAAAAGCCCTTGTAAAAACAAGGGCTTTTGATGTGGTACCAGAGGCCGGACTCGAACCGGCACGCTTTTAAGGGCGCGGGATTTTGAATCCCGTGTGTCTACCAATTTCACCACTCTGGCGTTAAACCTGCTTGTAAGCTTCGAAGTTGTTCTGAAGCATTTTGTAGCGCTTTGCGCTACTCCCGTGTGCACTACTCCTAGCATCTGACTCACATGGATGTGAGGAATACAAAACTATATCGGGAATATAGTTTGCCTACTAGTCGGTCACTCTCGGACTCCTGTCCTTCGTGACACTTGTACATCCTGTACTTCGTCGTACCAATTTCATTCTCTCAAATGAGCATCTGGCGTTAAACTTTTTATTGAGGCAGCGCCCCAAAAGTGAGGCGCATTATAAACTAACAGACTGTTTTTGCAATACTACCGGACAGCATTTACTCTACATTCTTTAATATCCATTCCGAAATAGTGTTTAAGGCCACCGGAGAAAAAGTTTGTTCAATCCTAGCGTACTCATTCATTTGACCCGTATCAGCTTCTTGAAACAGATGGTTCAACCCAGGGAATTTCACAATCGCATAACGTGTATTCCCGCCCTCTTTTAAAGCTTGCTCTATTGCAGTTAAATTACTATCAGCTAAAACCTGGAAGTCTTTTTCACCATTGATAGCCAATACCGGTGACTTAACTTTCCGTAACCACTCTTGGGGTTTATGGAAAGCAAAATAACGATACCAAGGCGATAATAATAGCTCAAACTGCTGCTCAGTTAATTGAAGACCGCCCATCGCCTTTAACTCTTCTTTTACAGATGGACTTAATTCTTGCCAGGCAAGGTCAAAAGAACCCTGAATCATTTCCTTTGTGGCACTTTCATCCAATAGCGTTTCTATATAAGCACGATTCAAACTAACAGCCCCATCAATCCCAGCTTCAGACAAGCCTGAAGCTGACAATATAGCTCTAGCCTGAGCTAACGAAATGTCCATACCACTGATTCCTGGTCCTGCCATTAGCACGGAATAAGCAACGTCTTGGTTATTTGCTGCAACTATAGGAGCAATAAGTCCGCCCTCACTGTGTCCGATCAAGCCAATTCGTTTGGCATCAATAAACTGTTGGCTTTGCAAAAACTTTAAGCCTGCCTCAACATCTGTTGAGAAATCCAGACTAGTCGCTTGGCTAAAGTCACCAGTGGACTCTCCGACACCTCTGTCATCAAATCTCAACACTGCAATCCCCTGACGTGTCAGATGATCAGCCAACACTAAAAATGGCTTATGTCCCATAATCATTTGGTTACGATCTTGAGGACCTGATCCAGAAATTAAAATCGCCGCTGGGAATGGCCCCTTGCCTTGAGGGATAGTCAAGGTACCCGCTAAAGTAATACCGGCTTCAGTGTTTGGGTAAGACACCTCCTGCGACTTATAAGGATATGGCTTTTTAGGCTCCTGAGGTCTTTGCGGTACTTTTAGCTCTTGATTCTTCTTTAAGACCAGCGGAAAATTATGACCCTGAACCCAGCTTCCCTCTATAGATTTTCCATCAGAACTTAATTTTCCTTCAAAAAAGCCTTGAGCAATAGCAACCTCAAGTCTCACCACATTATTATTAAAATCTACCTTTGATACCTGGATACCACTCGCACCTTGATCAGGACTATCCATAGTAGCGGTATATTCATTATTGTTTTCTTGTTTGATATGGAAGACCAAACTCATTGGAGTACCTTGAATATCCAAAGTCCCCGACCAATCACCTACAATAGATTCTTTAGCCAGTAGCGCTTTAGATCCCAACATGGTTAATAAAATAATTGTCATTAATACTTTATACGTACGTCTCATCAGGTCCTCCGGATGAATTGTTTAGGTCCTAAAGTAATCATCTAGGACATTTTTTAAGCACACCAATCCCGTTAAGCCATATTTTTTGATGACTCTATATTGGTAGCTTTCTATTAGGTATAACGCTAAAGCGTCAAGAAAATTCCTCTGAAGCTTAGTGCTTAAGCTTCAGATTTAAGAATGAATACTTCTTCAACAGGGACTTTAAAGTACTCCGCAATTTTAAGGGCTATAATGGTTGAAGGAACGAATTTTCCAACCTCAATGGTGCTGATGGTTTTTCTTGAAACACCAATTGCTTCGGCTAATTCACCCTGGCTCATTCGATGCTCAGCTCTAAACACACGGATTCTATTATCGAGTTCGGGATGCATAATCTACTCCTCCATGTTTTCCAGATCATCCTCACGAGTAAGCCAGAAGAAGCTGAGGCTAGCAGAAAGAACTGCAATGGCAAATAATGAAGTAAAGTAGAACCTTAAGGGCAGTTCCAGCAGCTCAAGTCGAGAGGAGAAACTTAATAATATTGTGATGCTTAATGTTGTCACTATCCAACCATTCTTGAAACTTACTAGCATTGCCCCCGACACAAAACCTTCTGGTTCCTTTGGTCCAATAAGTTGTCCACCGAGTTTTTGTTTTAGGGCGGGCCACATCGCAACCAGGGTGACTGCCATAGTAATGACGACCCCTCCCATGGTAATCATATCCAGTACATTGTTGAGTGTACCCTTAGGAGTTAACTCTTCTGCAATGATGAATAAATAGGTAATACCACATAGCAGCATGCCCCAGGCAACACCTCGTTGCATCCTATCGACCGTTTCCGCACAGTTATTTTGTTTCATTGATCATTTCTCCATAATGTTGAATTGAAAGTGTCAAAAGGATAATCAAGCAACCCTTTTTGATACCCATAGGTGTCATTATGGTAATTTTGACGCCCAAGTCAAGTATTTTTCATTGCTCATAAAAAAACCCAGCTTTTAAAGCTGGGTTCTGAGGTTACAGATTACGGCTGATGATAATGGTCGCCTATTTCGAATGGTTTTTCTCTATTAACACTTTCTCATCCTTAATAAACTGCTCTATTTGATCTTCCAGGACACTTAATGGAATTGAGCCATTGGCTAACACAGCATCATGGAATTTGCGGAGATCAAAGTCTGACCCCAACTCTTTCTCGGCTTTTGCTCGCAATTCCAGAATTTTCAGCTCGCCCAACTTATAAGACAGTGCTTGCGCCGGCCAGCTGATATAGCGGTCTATTTCGGTGCGCACATTATGAGTTGAAAGCGCGGTATTTTCTTCCATCATTTTGATGGCTTGTTCACGTGTCCAGCCTTTAGTGTGCATACCGGTATCAACAACTAGGCGTATTGCACGCCACATTTCATAGGTTAAACGCCCGAAATTGCTATAGGGATCTTGGTAAAAGCCAGCTTCAAGTCCTAACTTTTCGCTGTATAAACCCCACCCTTCGCCAAAAGCTGAAATATAAGTGTTCTGGCGGAAGCTTGGTAAGTGCTCGAGCTCTTTAGCTAATGCGGTTTGTAAATGGTGTCCCGGCACAGCTTCATGCAAGGTTAGCGCTTCAAGGTTATACAAAGGACGCTTATCCAATGCATAAGTGTTCACCCAGTATTCGCCTGCGCGAGTGCTGTCTAGAGGCGCGCCAGAATAACGGCCGGTAGTATATTTTGGTGCAATCGCTTCTGGCACTGGTACAACGCCGTAGGGTTGACGCGGCAGTTTGCCAAAAAATTGCGGCAACTTATGATCCATGCGTTTTGAGATATAAGAGGCTTCCTTGATCAGCTCTTCTGGAGTTTTAGCGTAAAACTGCGGATCGGTGCGTAAGAAGTCCAGAAACTCGGCAAAAGTACCTTCGAAACCACTGTCCTTTATAACTTGCTCCATTTCAGCACGAATACGCTTAACCTCTGACAGACCAATCTCATGAATTTCATCAGGCGTCATATCCAAAGTGGTATAGAGTTTTAACTGATTCTGGTAATAGGCTTTACCCTCAGGAAAATCGTACGCAGCAATGGTTTTCTTGGCGTTTGGATAATAGTCTTCTTCGAAGAACTTCAGATAGTTTTGATACTCTGGTATCACCACCTGACCGATGATAGTGGTCACCCTTTTGATCAAACCCTGCTTCTGCTCTTCAGTGAAGTGCTTGGGGAAATTATTGAAGGGTGTAAACCAGGCTGTGTCGGAAGCACTATCTTTAATGTATGCCTTAATTCCATCGCTATAACCTTCCAGCACAGCTTTTGACACGCTGAAACCTCGTGCCTGACCAGCTTTCATGTTGCTGATATTTTGCTGGAAGAAACCTGGAATTTGCGTCAACAATGTCAGGTAATTTTCGTAATCCTCATAGGTTCTGAAACTCACTCGCTGCGCCAGACCTGCTGCTTCAATATGAAAGCCCCATTCTGAATTAAGTGGCATTTCATAAGTCTTAAAATCAATTTCAGCAACCTGCTGTTCAAGTTGCGACTTCATCATGTCGTAACTGATTTGATCCTCGGCGGAAAGATCAAAGCGCTTAATGCTATTCAACTCATCTATCAGCTCATGCAACTGCTGCTTGCGCGCCTCATAGGCTTCAGGACTCACATCACGCAGTTTGCCTTTGGCCGATTCATCGCCACGACTGGCGGCCCATAGAGGATTCTGCTTAAGATTGTATTCTTCAACCTTATCAAAAAACTCATGTAACCACTGGGTGTAATCTTCGCCAGCATTAACGGCCATACTGCTGACTAGCAAACTGCTGGAGATTATGGTTGAAATAAAAAGGGCTTTAATTAGTTTCATTATCATTACCAAGAAATGTTCGTGCACCTTTTATAGCAAGATTTGCTGGCTGGATAAAGCAGATACAACCACGAATGTTAGATATGGAGTCAAAGTGTAGCTTTTGATAGACTAGCGCCACTTTAAATAGGTATCACCGACGAGCCTTTTACTATGTCCAAACCCAAGTCTACATCAGCATCAGAACCATTAGTCACGACACCAGCACCGCTGACCAAGAAATTAGGAGCTTGGCTTTATGATGCGCTTATTTGTGTGGCCATCTGGTTTTTATGGGGTTTGTTTACTTTCCCGTTGATCCGCTGGTTGCTGGGCGTTGAAGACATGCAAATTGATACCGGCTGGCAGGATACACTGACCTATAAAATCTACTCAGTTCTACCAACCTTCTTAATTCTATTTTACTTTGTCGGTTCACACGTCCGTTTTGGCCAAACTGTTGGCATGAGTTCGTGGAAACTGATGCTGGTACAAAATAATGGTAAACCGGTGACACTGGGGCAAGCGATGCTTCGTGATGTCACGGCCGTATTTGGCATTGGCATGTTACTTAGTCTGTTTAATAGTAAAAAGCTCGGTTGGCATGACATGCTCAGTGGTACTCGAGTTGTTGCCTTGCCTGACAAGCAAAAAGACTAACTCCGCTCGTAGCGTAGAACCTGACCTTTATAGCCTTTGGCGACGGCTTCATTGGGTATCGCGGCAGTTTGGGTGTGCTGATAACCTAAGCCAACCATTTTGCGGCTAAATTTCGCATGATGACCACGGCCCGGATCGATCAATATCACTTCACACTGTAGCTTGGCATGTTGATCAATAAAGTCTGACAAAAGCTCAACATGTTCATCTTCATATAACAAATCACTGCCAATAATCAGATCAAACTGCCCTATTCCACAGTCATCATCGGCCCAGCCAGTGCGTACAAAAGGAATCACTGCATCATTATTCAATAAGGCATTGGTATTAAGAAAGTTCTCAACTTCAGGGTGATAATCGGTTGCGGTGATGTTAGCGCGACGTTTATTCAAAACCAAACTTGCCAAGCCAATACCACACCCCACTTCCAGTATGCGTTTACCCTGAATATCAAAGTCATGCATGATATCGGCCAACACGCGGCTTGAATCCCAGACCACTCCGAAGATCGGCCAGCTTGCTGAGCTAATCCCAAGATTTTCAGCAACTTGTTGTCGATCGGAAAATTGTTGTTTGTCACGCAAGGTTCGCAAGTGAATATCCATTTCACCACGATCACCAAATTCAATCGTTTGGTAACGAAAACGTAAGGAAGGCATAATAAGGTCTCAGTAGGAAGGTCTGGTGACCTTTGCAGTTACTTTAACCGATCTTCAGCACAATAACGATAAAAACTCTTTGTATAGAGTTGAGGAGGAAGGAAAAATTCAGAGCTAGCCTGCCTTTCGAAGCAGATACCAGGCACCAGCCGCAAATATCGCCGGTGGCAAAATAGCCCCAAAAAAGGCGGGCATACCGAATACCAAGCTAACTGGACCAAAGGTTCTCACTGCAAAAAAGTAAGCCATTCCGGTTAGCACGCCAACTAAAACTCTGGCGCCCATAGAAACACTGCGCATCGGTCCAAACACAAACGAAGCGGCCAGCACAATCATAATAGCAGTGCTCAACGGTTGAATAATTTTGCGCCAAAAAGCCAGATCATAACTCTGGGTATCCAGACCATTGTTGGCCAGATATTCACGGTAACGATATAAACTCATAATATCCAGAGTTTCCGGGTCATCGCTTAAAACCGATAAGTTATCCATCTGAATATTGGTGCGCCACTCCATAGCATCGAAGCGTTCTCGATTGATGCCAGTGTCAGTCAGGTAGGACTGGTAACCATTTTGTAGTCGCCACACACCTTCCGAAATCAGTGCGCTTGGAGCATGGATAATCGACTCAAGCTTTTGTTGAGAATCGAATTGATATATTGACACACCATCCATCCGATCACTTCCCAGCATTTCATCGATATGAACCATTTTGCTCCCGTCTTTAACCCAAACCCCTTGCTCGGCTTTAAGCAACTGCTCACCTAAAATGGCACGATTTCGAATGTCTTCCGCCATACGGGTGGTTTTTGGTGCGACGTATTCACCGAGAAAAATTGCAAAAGCGATTAGGATCAAACCATAACTCAAAGCAGAGCCAACGATTTGCATGGTCGTCTTGCCTGCGGCACGCATAACCGTCAACTCACTATGAGAAGCCAGTAAGCCGAGGCCAGCGATTGAGCCAATCAAAATCGCCATCGGGAAAAACTCATAAATATACTGGGGCGAAAGTAATAACGAATACGCTAACCCATCGACAAATTGATAACTGCCTTTACCGAAATCGCCGCTCTCATCAATCAATGAAAACAATACACGAATGATCGCCAAGGTGAACAAGGTCATCACTGAGGTGGCTAATATGGTTTTACCAATATAAAAGCGAAGAATATTCATTTATTTCGCCACCTCATCATTGGTTTCCTGGTTTTTGGCTTTGGGAGAATTAGACCTGCCATGCAGATAGAGCAACCTTGCCGCTAAAAATGCCATCACCAAATAAATGGGGATAAAGCCGAGCCAGCCAGGAATTTGTTCGGATTCAAGTGCGCGTCGGAAAACAACAATCAGCACGATATAACCAATGTATACCATTAGTGCGGGAAGCATTTTGGCGAACTTGCCCTCTCTTGGGCGCACACGGCTTAGCGGAATAGCCAGAAACATAAATAATGGTACTGAGATGGGAACGGCCAAACGCCAATGAAACTCAGCCCAACTGGCGCCATCACCACTGGCTAATAGCTCCGGAGTGGAAGTTGCACTGATTTTACGACGAGAAACAATACTGCGCTCAGCATCAAGACGGGCAAAATAGCGCTCGAAGCGGGTTACCTTGCTTACTTGCTGATTGCCATCAAGCTCATACACATGCCCATCATTCAGCTGCAGGAAGTTTTTATCGAGTGACTCATCATAAAAACGCTCGGCGCTTTGCGCTGAGATAATACGTGTATTGGGATTCATTTCACTTGGCATTTCAGCCAGAAAAAAGTTACCTAACTTGGTTGAGCGCTCCGAAGAATCGGCATATACCACCCCTTGACCTTGCTGGAACATCTGAAAGTGGCCTGGTGTCAACATACTGAGTTCTAACTTGCTGGCGTGCTCATCACGAATTTGGTAGGTCAGCTCATTGGCTTGAGGCGATAGCCATAGAGTGACGGCGCCCCCAACGACGGCAATAAAAAGAGCAGCTGGCGCAAGCATCCTGATTAAAAAACGTTCGCTAACACCAACCGAACGTAACACTGCCATTTCGCTGTCGACATATAAGCGGCTGAACGCCAGTAAGCAACCGAGGAAAAAAGCCAGTGGTAACAGGAAACCGATCAAGATCGGACTATATAGACCAACCATTTGCCAGACCATTGAGCCAGAAATATCACCAGCCGCTGCCTGCGCCAGATATTTCACGATGCGCTGACTCATAAAAATGGCGAAGAGCACCCCCAGAATGGCGGTGGTGCTGGTTAACACTTCGCGATTTAAATAACGACTTAAAATCAAAGGGAATCCTTGGTTTTACTGGCGATGCTGGAACTTTAATACCCTGCCAAACAGCAAGATGCCGTGCTGGTATTAATTCTCATATCGGTTAAACTATGGCGCATTATAAACCAAAATCAACGATTTGCAGGTGATCTATGGAATTCTTTGTAAAAAGTGGCAGCCCAGAAAAACAAAAAACCGGTTGTCTTATTGTTGGCGTGTTTGAATCACGCAAATTATCCGCTCAAGCGCAGCACATTGACGAAATCAGTGACGGCTATATCAGTGCCATCGTTCGTCGTGGCGACATGGAAGGAAAATTTGGCCAAACCCTTTTACTGCACAACGTCCCTCACACCAGTTGTGAGCGTGTTTTACTCGTTGGTTGTGGCAAAGAGCGCGAATTCGATGGTTCTCAATACAAAAAACTCTCCAGCAAAACCATCAAGTTTTTGCACGAGACTGGCACCACAGATGCCATTAGCTGCCTACCATTATTAAATGTTAAAGGTCAGGATTTATATTGGAAAGTTCGTTTTGCTGTCGAAGCAGCTAACGACAGCCTGTACCAATTTGAAGAGCTGAAAAGCAAGAAGTCCGAAACGCGTCGCCCTCTTCGTAAAATTACTCTATTTGTTGAGTCTCGCGCTGACCTGCCTGAAGGCGAAAAAGCGATTTTACACGCACAAGCGATTAGTATTGGTCAGTCACTAACCAAAGACCTCGCCAACCTGCCCGGCAATATTTGTAACCCAAGCTATCTTGCAAAGCGTGCTGAAGATTTAGCTAAGCACTATAGTGCGATGAAAACCACTATATTGGATGAGTCTGAATTGGAAGACATGGGTGCAGGCGCTTTCGTATCGGTTTCACAAGGCTCAGACCAACCTGGCAAGCTGATTTGTATGGAATATATGGCTGGCGGTAAAGATGAAAAGCCGGTGGTTTTTGTCGGTAAAGGTATTACCTTTGATACAGGCGGTATTTCAATCAAGCCATCGGCATCTATGGATGAAATGAAGTTTGATATGGGCGGAGCCGCTTCTGTATTTGGTGTGATGCAAGCTATCGCCGAAATGAACCTTCCAGTGAATGTAGTGGGCGTAGTAGCTGCTGCAGAAAACATGCCTAGTGGTCGCGCGACTCGTCCTGGCGACGTAGTGACATCCTTGTCTGGTCAGACTATCGAAATCTTAAATACTGATGCAGAAGGTCGTCTGGTTTTATGTGATGCGCTAACCTATATCGAGCGTTATGACCCTGACATTGTGATCGACATTGCAACTCTTACTGGCGCAGTGATTATTGCTCTTGGTCATGAGGCGTCTGGCATGATGAGTAATCACAATGGCCTGGCCAATGAAATTGAATCGGCCAGTGAAGTGACCAATGATCGAGTATGGCGTTTACCGATTTGGGAAGAATATCATCAGCAACTTAAGAGTCCCGTAGCAGACTTTACCAACCTTGGTGGTCGTGCAGCAGGTTCGATTACTGCGGCCTGTTTCTTAGCTAAATTCACCAAGAAATATCGCTGGGCGCATTTGGATATCGCTGGTACTGCCTGGAATAGCGGTGCGAAAAAAGGCGCTACAGGTCGTCCTGTACCACTACTATCCCAAATCGTTCTAAATCGTAGTAAATAAACAATGACCCAGGTCGAGTTTCATATACTTGAAAGCCAACCAGGCGAAGAAGCTTATCTTCGTTTGGTTGGCCAATGTGTCAAAAGCCTTTATAAACAAGGCCGAAAAGTTTATATCCATGCTCATGATGAAAAGCAGGCGCATGCCGTTGACGAATATTTATGGGCATTGGATCTAAATGAGTTTATTCCTCATAACATGGTAGGCGAAGGTCCTGCAAAAGCACCGCCGGTTCAGATAGGTTTTAACCAGCCTCCCGAGGAACAACATGACTGTCTGATCAATCTTTCGCGTGACGTGCAGCCATTTTTCAGTTATTTTCTGAAGTGCTACGAAATAGTCCCGAACGAAGACGAGCATAAAGAAAGCGCTAGAGAGCGTTACAAATACTATCGCGGCCACGGCTATCCTTTGCAGCATAAAAAACATTAGTGATTCACTGTTCGACTTAATAGGTCACTGAATTAAATAATAACTCTAATAATTTAAACGAGATTATTGATATGAACGGGTTTACCCGATACGCCCTGAAAAATTTGAAAAGTACAGGAAGCATTGCGCCGAGCTCCCGCTTTCTGGCTAAAAAAATTGCCAAAAGTATTCCACCCACAGCTAAAACCCTGATTGAGTTAGGTGCAGGTGACGGTGTTATTACTCGCCATTTATTAGCTACCATGAATCCTGATGCTCAGCTGACTGCCTACGAACTATCAGACCAATTACTCCCTCTACTCCAGGGAATTCAACATCCTGGCTTTAGCATCAACAATCATTCCGCCCTTGAGCTAACCAATGACTTTGCCGCAGACAGCGTCGATTTTGTGCTTTCCTGTCTGCCAATTGCTTTGTTCGATGAAAAAATGAAGCGCGACCTATTGCAGCAGATTCATCAAGTGCTGTCGCCGAATGGATTGTTTGTGCAATATCAGTACCTGCCCAAAGATAGGAAACTGATCAGAGAGTATTTCCCAGAGACGAAGTCCAAGTGGACTGCACTCAATATCCCGCCCTCATTCGTCTATATCGCCAAACCGGCAAAATAACACCTCAATTCCAGGATTTGTTGTCATAAAAACCCTCCGAAAGTTCAACAAATCCTAGATATCTAAGCTACAGACGCTATAATTCAGGGCTTCACTTCGAATTACGTTCAACCGGCTAAGACCAATATCATGGAAAAAGCATACGACCCGAAATCGATCGAACAAAACTTGTACAAAACTTGGGAAGAAAGCGATTACTTTTCCCCGAAAGGTGGTGACGATAGCTACTGCATAATGATCCCACCGCCCAATGTCACGGGTAGTTTGCACATGGGTCATGCTTTCCAGCATACGATTATGGATGCGCTGACTCGCTATCACCGCATGAAAGGCGACAATACCTTGTGGCAGCCTGGTTCTGACCATGCAGGTATTGCGACTCAGATGGTGGTCGAACGCTTACTGGATAAGGAAGGTAAAAGCCGTCATGACTTAGGTCGAGAAGCTTTTATCGACAAAGTCTGGGAATGGAAAGAAGAATCTGGTGGTACCATTTCCCGCCAAATGCGTCGCTTGGGCGACTCCTGCGATTGGTCACGCGAAGCATTCACTATGGATGACGACCTTTCCAATGCCGTTTTAGAGGTTTTTGTTCGTCTGCACGAAGAAGGTTTAATTTACCGCGGCCAACGTCTGGTCAACTGGGATCCTAAACTGCTCACCGCAGTATCCGATCTGGAAGTAGAGTCCCACGAAGAAGATGGTCACTTGTGGCACCTCAAGTACCCACTGTCTGATGGTTCCGGTCATTTAGTGGTTGCGACCACCCGCCCAGAAACCATGTTAGGTGATACCGCTGTTGCGGTTCATCCGGAAGATGAGCGCTATCAACATTTGATTGGCAAAACGATTAAACTGCCTTTGACCGATCGGGAAATACCAATCATTGCCGATGATTATGTTGAAAAAGATTTTGGTTCTGGCTGTGTAAAAATCACGCCGGCTCATGACTTTAATGATTATGAGATGGGTCAACGCCATAATCTAGAAATGATCAATATTCTTACACCAACCGCTCACATTAGTGATGCCGCACCAGAAGCTTATCGCGGCATGGATCGCTATGAAGCGCGTAAGAAAATCGTTGAAGATTTTGAGCAACTAGGCTTACTGGAAAAAATCGAGCCTCATAAATTAAAAGTGCCACGTGGCGACCGAAGCGGTGTTGTCATTGAACCTTATCTAACGGATCAATGGTACGTCAAAATTGCACCACTGGCTGAACCTGCTCTAAAAGCGGTTAAAGATGGCGATATCAAATTCGTTCCGGATAACTGGTCTAACACTTATTACCACTGGATGGAAAACATTCAGGACTGGTGTATCAGTCGCCAGCTTTGGTGGGGACATCAAATCCCGGCCTGGTATGACAAAGACGATAATGTTTACGTCGGACGCAGCGAAGAAGAAGTTCGTCAGAAACATAACCTTGGTGATATCGAATTACGTCGCGACGAAGACGTGCTTGATACCTGGTTCTCCTCTGCCCTTTGGCCATTCGCTACATTAGGTTGGCCACAGGAGACTCCAGAGCTTAAAACCTTCCTGCCGACCAGTGTTCTGGTAACCGGTTTCGACATTATTTTCTTCTGGGTTGCCCGCATGATTATGATGGGCTTGAAGTTTACTGGCGAAGTGCCTTTCAAAGAAATCTATATCACTGGCCTGATCCGTGATGAACACGGCCAGAAGATGTCAAAATCTAAAGGCAATGTACTCGACCCTATCGATATCATTGATGGCATTGATATCGATTCATTGGTGGCAAAGCGCACTACCGGCATGATGAACCCTAAAGATGCCGAGAAAGTTTCCAAACGTACCCGCAAACAATTTCCAGAAGGCATTGCTCCTTATGGCACAGACGCGATGCGTTTTACTTTCTGCGCCATGGCCTCCACTTCACGCGATATCAACTTTGATCTTAATCGTGTAGAGGGTTACCGTAACTTCTGTAACAAGATCTGGAATGCTGCCCGCTATGTTCTGATGAACACTGAGGAGCAGGATACTGGCGTTAATGGTGGCGAGATAACTTTAAGCGTTGCAGACCGTTGGATTCAAAGCGAACTCCAAAAGACCATTACCGAATATGAAAAAGCTATTGTTAATTATCGTTTCGACCTGGCCTCTAACGCGCTTTATGAATTCACCTGGAATACTTATTGTGACTGGTACTTAGAGTTATCAAAGCCAATCCTTTATGGCGATGAATACAGTGAAGCTGAAAAGCGTGGCACCCGCCATACTTTAGTTTCAGTGCTCGAAAGCCTGATGCGCTTGCTGCATCCTTTCATGCCATTTATCACTGAAGAAATCTGGCAGCGCGTCGCACCATTGACAGGTATCAATACCAAAGAACAGACTAGTATAATGTTGCAACCATTCCCTGAAGTTCAGACCAACTTGGTTGATGAACAGTCTGATCAAGATATCGAATGGTTAAAAAAGATTATTGTTGGCGTGCGTAACATTCGTGGTGAAATGAATATTGCACCAGGTAAGCCACTTACAGTTTTATTCCGCAATGGTTCAGAACAAGACAAAACACGCTTAGAAAGCTATCAGAACTTCCTAAGCAAACTGGCAAAACTAGAGTCAATTGAATGGCTCCAAGCGGGCCAGGAAGCGCCAATGTCAGCCACTGCTCTAGCCGGAAAAATGGAAATATTGATTCCAATGGCTGGTTTGATTGATGTTGAGCAGGAAATGGCTCGCCTCAATAAAGAGAAAGAAAAACTTGGGAAAGAGCAGCAACGTATCAGTGGCAAACTGTCTAACAAAAACTTTACCGACAAAGCACCTGAAGCAGTAGTCAACAAAGAGAAGGAAAAGCTTGAGGACATAGAATCAACCTTGAGCAAAGTCGCTGAACAAATGAAACAACTGGAGTCATTATGAAATCACTAACTTTTTCTCTTCTTACTGTCTTCGCCCTAATTAGTACAACAGCTTTGGCTACTAATGAACCACAAAAACATTTTGGGTATTTTCAAGTGGGCAAAGCTCAAATCGGCGAAGCCTGCCCAGAACTTAAAGTAGGACAGCAATTAACTTACAAGGTTAAAAGTAATAAACCTATTCAATTTAACTTTCATTTTCATCAGGGTGAAGAAGTCACCTACCCGGTAGAAGAGCATGAAACACAGTTAATTGAGAAAACCTTTATCGTCGAAATAGACGAAACCTATTGCTTAATGTGGACGGGCCTGGAGGATAACTCCACAGTTGAGATGGAGTATTTCATACATTAGTGGTGCTCACATTAAACAACTACGAAACATAAAAGGCGCTTATAAATAGCGCCTTTTTCATGAGTATTGAGACATAAACTGTCAGAATAAACTCGGGCGATACTTGAAATGTTTTTTAACGGTTTCGATAATTTGTGTTTCTGTCATTTTATCGGCCGCTTCAATTTCAACTTTTAGCTTACTGTTGTTCTGGTGACTTTCGAGGTATTTAGCAAACTCTTTCTTTGCTTCTGCTGGCCCAAAAATATACAAGCTTTCAGCATTACTAATTCCAGAAGCCACTTCGGAGTAAAACTGATTGAGTATTTGCTGGTCACGCCTGTCAGCTTTATCTTCAGCAAAAACGCCCTGTGGCCCATAAGGTGTTGCAGAGCGGGAACCACGTTTTTCGTCAATATGCTCTTCCACACCCGACTGAAAAAAACGTGTGCTGATTCCTTTTTCACTAACGCCAACCAGCACAGCTTCTCTATGATCTATCCAAACACCCATTTGAGAGTGAGCCATAAACACCTCCATATCTCATGACATACTCTCATCATACTACTCAGCAAGAATTTTTAAAGTCGATCTCATCAAGATCTAACACCTGATTAATCATGGTAAACACACCTCCTCGGCAGGTGCTCGCATATTGTAATGGGTCGACATTACATGTCCATAAGCACCTGCATTTTCAATCAGTATCAGATCACCTTCAAAGGTGTCAGGGAAAGGAATTTCAATACCTAGCTTATCGGTACTTTCGCAAATCGGCCCAACAACTGTTGCTAAATGGTTTTTACTTTCAGTCATCCTGCTTAAATTTACAATGTTATGGTAAGAACCATAAAGTGCAGGCCGCATCAGTGAATTCATACCAGTATTAATACCTACGTAGTAATAATTCTGTTTTTGTTTGACCTGCGTGACTTTAGAGACAAGAACCCCTGTATTGGCCACGATATAACGCCCAGGCTCGATCCATAATTGATGGTCAGGATATTGTGCTTTTACTTCTAACAGGCTTTGGTTAATTTGCTCCATCGTTAGCTCTGTTTGTTGTGCTCGCTCTTTAATCCCGAAACCGCCTCCCAGGTTGAGATATTTCACATCAGGGAACTGCTTCGCAACACTTGCCAGAAGACGAGCGTGCTCAGCCCAATGTTCATTCGTTAAAATCCCACTTCCGGCATGAGCATGCAAGCCGAGCACTTTAATATTATGCTCTTTAATAATGGGCAGCAATTCTTCTAACTCCTGAATGGGAATACCAAACTTCGAAGTAGCCCCGGCTGTCCGAACATTCTCATGGTGACCTTTGCCAACATTAGGATCAATACGAAGGAAAATAGTCTTATTAGCAAAAGTCTTCGCCCAGTATTTCAAGGGATAACTACTATCAAGTGACAGCATGACTCCATAATCCAGTGCCTTTTGATATTCGTTATGGCTGGCAAAGTTAGGCGTAAAAAATATTCGGTTAGTATCAATAGCTGGGAACAATTCTTTAATTCGCTCCACCTCAAAGATCGATACAGTTTCAAAGCCAATACCTTGCTCATAAGCGGTGGTTAACACTTGTGGGTGATTATTTGCTTTTACCGCAAAGAAAATTTGATCGACTGCACTGATGCTTTGTAAATTTTTAATATTCTCTGCCACAGCGGCTAGATTATAGATATACGCATTTTCTCGTGATTCAAGACACTGCTCGATTTCACCGCGTCGCTGCTGCCACCATTTTTCTACAACAACTTCTGTAGCTGGCTTTTTAAGTTCTTTAGCAGTCGGTCCAAGAATTTCACTGTTTGGGTTATTGCTGATGAGTAACTCATGCAGAGCCGCGATAACCTTATCGCAATGCTCATCGTCGATAACAAAGGTTAGATTCAGATCCGATGCAGCCTGCGATAACAGATACACTTTGTAGGTTTCAAAGATCGCAAAGGCGGGGGCAATTTTATGCAGTATAGCTCGCACGTTCTGACCAACAATAGAAACTGCTGAACAGTTTTTCATTACATTGACTCGACAGATGGTCGCCAGTTCTTCAACCAGATTTTTAAGTCTTCGCTCACTGACCACCTGAGTCAAACTGTCCAAACTAATAGTCACGTTAGTCTCAGACGTCGACACTAAATCCACTGACACCTGATGCTTTTTAAAGATAGCAAATAAGTCAGCCAAAAAACCCGCCTGCTGCCACATGCCCTGGCTTTCCATGGATATTAAGGTGATACCATTCTTAGCTGTAATTGCTTTAACCATGCCCCAACGGTTGTCAAAATGATGGATCTGAGTTCCAGCCAACTCGGAGTCAATGGTCGATCGAATAAAAATGGGGATATCCGATAATTGCGCCGGACGTATTGCTCTGGGATGCAAGACCTTGGCTCCAGCCGATGCCATCTCCTGTGCTTCATCATAATTAAGATGATTCAGCAAGCGGGCATTAGGTACATGGTTTGGGTTTGCCGTAAAAATACCCGGCACATCTGTCCAGATTTCAAGCCTTGAAGCAGCCAACTTGGCTGCAAAATAAGCTGCAGAGGTATCAGAACCACCACGCCCAAGTAGCACTGTATCCTGCTCATCATTGCTGGCAATAAAACCTTGTGTAATGACCACTGGCGCAGCTTGAGTTGCGCTAATTAAGTCTTGATCAAGATCGCAAACACAACCCGCGGACAGATAATCATTCTGGCTGTGTGGGTTAGCGTATAAATAATTCCGAGCGTCCAACCACAATGGTTTATCATCAAGCACTTCCGATAGGTAATCAGCCCCAATTTTAGTTGCCCAAAGCTCACCCTGAGCCATAATCAGGGCGCGAGTGCGATCACTCACCTCGCCCAGTAAATTGATCCCATCTAACAGCCTCTTTAAATACAGATACTCTTCTTCAAGCAGATTCTCAGCTACCCCTAAGGAGTCAATGAGCTGATTATGGAGTGTTACGATCGCCTGGTAACCCTCAACATAGTCACCACCAATAGCTTGGGCGATCAATTGTTCGAGACGATTAGAGACAGTGCTTATTGCCGAATGAACAATAAACACCTTGATGCCTTTAGCACGTTTACGTTTGACAATCTTGGCAATGGTGTCCCAATTACTGCGTGATGAGACGCTGGTACCACCAAATTTCAAAACGTGCACTGTGCTAGTTGTTGTCATCGCTAATCTCCAAGTCTGTTATGCGAATTGTGTTAAATAAAATCATGAGCCATAAAAAAACCCGCAGAGGATGTCCTGTGCGGGCTTTGGAATAGAAAACAATTTAACTTTTCTTTCACCCACAATCATAAAGGACACGTTTTTTAAGTGCCTTCTTGGTATGTTTCTTGAAAGAAAAAGTCATATTCATAATGCGGAATATAAGTGATTTAGCGGATAAGTCAAATAATAACTGGTTATTTATTATCCTTGCCCGCTCTTTTGTTACGGAAGAAACGCTTTAATTGCTCACTGCAATCTTCCTGCAATAATCCAGATTCAACAACACATTGGTGATTAAAGCTTGGATTCTGCAAAATATTCAGTACAGAACCAGCAGCACCCGTACGTGGATCAGTTGTAGCAAAAACCACCCGCGACACTCTTGCATGAACCATTGCCATCGCGCACATTGCGCAGGGCTCAAGAGTCACATATAGCGTGGTATCCACTAGACGATAATTATCGAGTTTTTGCCCAGCAGCTCGCAAGACAACCATTTCAGCATGAGCCGTAGGATCATGGTTAAAAATGGGTTGATTAAAGCCTTCCGTTTTTATCTCACCATCTTTTGCTAGCACAGCACCCACAGGCACTTCGCCCTTCTCTTCAGCGATAGACGCCAAATCAAAAGCTCGTTGCATACAGTGTTGGTCAAAATCAGTAAAGTCAGTCATAAATGATAATGCAGTACTTTTGATGGTTAAATGTCGCTAAGAGCGGTGCGTTATGGCGCACCCGCAATGCCTACACAAAAACCTTTATAAATTAGCGAGAAGAAATATTGGATTTTTCTACTACTGCAAGGCGTAAGTTCACGCAAAGAGGGAGTGGACATATATTCCATGACCGATTGAGCAAACTTACAACACAGCAGAAGAAGAAAAAGGCTTATTTATTCCGCTCAACCTGTAGACGCAGGATTTTTGCGATCTCTACGCGGCAAAAACAGATTGTAGCGCGGAATGGACACCTAGTCCCTGAGCACTACAATCTGTTTTTAACAAAGTAGAATCGCAAAAAGACAAGTCTACTCCCATTCGATGGTAGCTGGGGGTTTACTCGAAATATCATAAGTAACTCGCGATATCCCATCCACCTCATTAATAATTCGACCGGACACATGCTCCAGGAACTCATACGGCAAGTGTGCCCAACGTGCTGTCATGAAATCTATCGTTTCTACTGCACGAAGCGCTACCACATAATCGTATTTTCTGCCGTCGCCCATAACGCCTACCGAACGCACAGGCAGGAACACGGTAAATGCCTGGCTGGTTTTGTTGTAGAGGTCATGTTTGTACAGCTCTTCTATGAAGATAGCATCAGCACGACGAAGTAGATCGGCGTATTCTTTTTTCACTTCTCCAAGAATTCGTACACCTAAGCCTGGACCTGGGAATGGATGGCGATAGAGCATGTCGTATGGCAGACCTAGTTCTAAACCAATTTTACGAACTTCATCTTTAAACAGTTCGCGTAATGGCTCAACCAGCTTTAAATTCATTTTTTCAGGTAGACCACCAACGTTGTGGTGTGACTTAATGACATGCGCCTTGCCAGTTTTAGCACCCGCTGATTCAATCACATCTGGATAGATAGTACCTTGTGCTAACCATTGTGCATTAGTTAATTTTTTAGATTCTTCATCGAAAATATCAATAAACACTTTACCAATGATTTTGCGTTTTGCTTCAGGTTCATCAGTACCTTTTAACTCATCTAAGAAGCGATCTTCTGCATCAATGCGAATAATGTTCAAACCAAAGTTATCACCAAACATGGCCATAACTTGATCGGCTTCATTTAGACGCAACAGGCCATTATCGACAAACACACAGGTTAACTGTTTGCCGATGGCACGGTGCAACAACATCGCAGTTACAGATGAGTCAACACCACCGGATAAACCTAACACAACTTCATCATCACCGACCTGCTCTTTAATTTGCTCAATAGCGTCGTCAATAATGTTTTCAGCCGTCCATAATTTTTCACAATTACAAATATCATCAACAAAACGCTCAAGTATACGACCACCTTGTTTGGTGTGGGTTACTTCGGCGTGGAATTGAATGCCATAGAAAGGTTTTTCTTTATGCGCAATGGCCGCAATAGGCGCATTGTCACTAGATGCGATGACCACAAAATCCTCTGGTACTGAAAGAACTTTATCGCCATGACTCATCCAAACATCAAGTACGGGATGGCCTTCTTTGTTGAAGCGATCTTCTATTCCTTCAAACAAAGCACTATGGGTTTGAGTAAACACTTCAGCGTAGCCAAATTCGCGTTTCTCCGAGCCACCGACGCGGCCACCAAACTGATGCGCCATAGTTTGCATGCCGTAGCAAATACCTAATACAGGAACACCTTGTTCAAATACACACTGCGGTGCGCGAGGCGTATTTTCAGCAGCTACTGACTCTGGGCCGCCTGATAAGATAATTCCTTTAGGATTAAACTCACGAATGAACTCCTCTTCAACATCGAATGGTACTAACTCACAATAGACACCAATCTCGCGCACACGGCGGGCAATTAGCTGAGTATATTGCGAACCAAAATCCAAAATAAGAATTCGATGTTCATGAATATTTGCTTGCATTGTCATTACCTTTAATCAAGTTAGGTATAAAGAAACACTTTAATAAAAAAATCAAAAAGCCGCAGACTGATTCTGCGGCTTTAAATCTATCCATCTCTTTTTAATCTCGAGACACTGAGGGTTGGTTATAAAGACCAACTTTCAGAATGTAGATTATTTCACACGATAGTTTGGCGCTTCTTTTGTAATCGCAACATCATGCACATGACTCTCGTTCATGCCCGCATTAGTTACTCGTACAAACTCCGCTTTGTTCTGCATTTCTTCAATGGTTGAACAACCCGTTAGGCCCATGCTAGAACGTAAGCCACCCATCATCTGATGAATAATCTGTGTCATTGAACCTTTATAAGGAACACGACCCTCGATACCTTCTGGAACCAATTTGTCAGCGGCGTTTGAGCTTTGGAAATAACGGTCACTTGAGCCCTGTTTCTGTGACATGGCGCCTAATGAGCCCATACCACGATAAGACTTGTAAGAACGTCCCTGGAATAGCTCAACTTCGCCCGGAGCTTCTTCAGTTCCTGCAAGCATTGAACCAACCATTACGCTGTAAGCTCCAGCAGCTATCGCCTTACAAATATCACCGGAGAAGCGTATTCCGCCGTCTGCAATAAATGGGATACCTGAGCCTTTAAGCTCTTTTGCAACACTGGCTACCGCAGAGATTTGTGGGACGCCAACACCAGTTACGATCCGTGTTGTACAGATTGAACCAGGGCCGATCCCCACTTTGACACCATCCGCACCAGCATCAACCAAAGCGCGAGCGCCTGCAGCAGTAGCAACATTACCACCCATCACTTGTTTGTCCGGGTAGTTTTGCTTAATCCATTTGATGCGGTCTAATACACCTTGCGAATGACCATGCGATGTATCAACTAAGATAATATCGACTCCAGCGGCAACAATCGCAGCGACGCGATCTGGTGTTTCAGTGCCAGTTCCCACGGCAGCTCCAACACGCAAATGGCCATAGCGATCTTTGCAGGCATTAGGCTTAGTTTCAGCATTATTAATGTCTTTAACTGTGATCAGCCCTTTCAATTCAAAGTTGTCGTTTACCACTAACAGTTTTTCAATGCGAAATTCATGCAGCTTGTCGTAAATTTCTTCTTGGCTAGCTTCTTCTTTAACAGTCACTAAACGCTCTTTGGGCGTCATGACTTTCGATACAGGCTTATCAAGATTGGTTTCGAATCGAATGTCGCGGTTAGTCACAATACCCACGAGCTGATTGCCATCAACTACCGGCATACCTGAGATACCATGCTCACGGGTCATTTGCTTGACTTGGCCGATGGTGATATCTGGAGTGATCGTAATTGGATCACTGACAATTCCGCTCTCGAATTTTTTAACGCGGCGAACATGCTCAGCTTGTTGCTCGATGGTCATGTTCTTGTGAATAAAGCCCATACCACCTTCTTGTGCTAAAGCAATAGCTAAACGCGATTCAGTGACCGTGTCCATTGCAGCAGAAACAAGGGGGATGTTGAGGGTATACTCGCTGGTAATCTTAGTGCGCAGGTCTGCGTCAGCAGGCAAAATGTTGGAGTGTGCCGGCACTAATAAAACGTCGTCAAAGGTAAGAGCTTCCTCTATAATGCGCATATTGTGTTCCACGTATTATTCCGCCAATGCGAAAGGCACTGGCTTGATGAAGCGCGTTATTATAACGCCTTAGCCATTGCAAGGTAAATAACTATTTAATTCGATTTGTCTATGATTAAACCCATTCTTGAGCCCCAACAAACAGGCGAAACCCGCAAAATTTACTCTGTGAGCGAATTAGCCTTCAAAGTTCGAAAACAACTAGAAGATGCTATTGGGCAAATCTGGATTACTGGAGAGATATCAAACCTTGCCTTGCCTGCTTCTGGGCACTGGTACTTCACCTTAAAAGATAACGGTGCTCAACTACGTTGCGCTATATTCAAAAACCGCAATCGTAGCGCACGTTTCACGCCCGAAGATGGCCAGCAGGTTTTGTTACGAGCCAAGTTGAGCTTGTACGAGCCTCGTGGCGATATTCAGCTAATCGGAGAATATATAGAGCCAGCGGGCGAAGGGGCGCTACAAATTGCTTTCAACCGCCTGAAAGAAAAATTACAGGCCGAAGGCTTGTTTGCTCCAGAATTAAAACGCCCTATTCCTAAATTCCCAAACAAGATAGGGATTATCACCTCGCCAAGTGGTGCAGCGATAAGAGACGTGTTAACCGTGCTCAAGCGCCGCATGCCACAAATTCCTGTCATTATTTACCCAAGCCAGGTTCAGGGTGAAAAAGCCGCAAAAAGCCTTATTAAGCAGTTAGAGGTCGCCAACCAGCATAACCAATGTGATGTGCTGCTAGTCACGCGTGGCGGTGGCTCATTGGAAGATATGTGGTGCTTTAACGACGAAACGCTGGCTCGCAACATTCGCGACAGTCGTATACCCGTGGTGTCAGCAGTAGGTCATGAAGTTGATACCTCTATCAGTGACTGGGTAGCTGACTTAAGAGCACCAACACCTTCTGCAGCAGCGGAACTTCTGGTTCCGGATCAAGCCGAGTTACAGCACAAACTGGTGCAGCTTGAACGTCGTTTAACAGGCGAGTTTGAACACAGACTACAAGTCGCGCAATCCAAGCTGGATACGCTAATCGCTCGTATTATTCATCCAAAGCAACAACTCAACAGCTATAAAGTTGAACTTCAGTCGCTCAATAAAAGCTTGCTAGGCACACAAAAATATTTGTTACAGAGTAAGCAAGCTGAATATAAAGAATTAGATTCTAGACTGCATAGCTACAACCCTAAATTACAGCTTAGCCAGGCTAAAAACTCATTAAAACAAACTAACAAAAGCTTGATGCAATCATGGAAGTATTTACTGAAACAGAAACAACAGATGTTGGCACTAAAGGCACAAAAACTGAATAACATCAGTCCATTAGCAACACTCGAAAGAGGTTATACGATAACGGAAGATGAAACGGGGAAAGCCATCACTTCAATGAAACAGGCTCAAAAATCACAAGAATTAACTACTCGTTTTGTGGATGGTAAAGTGAAAAGTAAAATTTTTAAAAACTAATTACTAAGCTTTGTTTTTTTTATTTCCACTAAAGCCTGAGTGCTTTCAACTTCTTCTAATGTCACAGCAGCAGTAGCCCCTTTGACTGGAACTACCATATTACCAACAACCTCAATGGTTGCTCCATCACCACCAGATAACATTATCATTTTATAAAATTTTGGCTCGCCCGCTACCATACGAAGATCAAACGCGTAAGGGGCAGGTGCCCAATTCCAATTGCTATCAGGACCATCAAGACTCCCCAGTGTTACTTCATAGTTCCCCTCAGGGAGGTGAAAATACAAATATCCGCCCGTTTTTAACTTTCCTTTATATTTACCGTCAATATAAATATATGGAGAAGCAGCGGAACCTAGAGCACTGTAAACCCTGTAAAAGTATACTGTCCCTTGATTAACCTCTGTTGCTGTTTGCTGCTGAAATGCTGGCCCGCTCGCTGCACAGCCCGTCAGTGCTATCAGACCAACAAAAAAAACAGTTCTTAAAAATCTAATCACGAACTCCATCTTTTATTACTACCTTCCACCCCATTTTTTGATTGCGCGTTTACGCTTTAGGCGTTGACGGCGTGTGATTTCGTTTTTCTTGCCTTTGAAAGGATTATCACCCTCTTTCAGCTCTAATCGAATGGGGGTGCCGATCAGTTTCAATTTGTCGCGGAAAAAGTTAATCAAGAAACGTTTATAGCTTTCGGGAAGCTTGCTGCACTGATTTCCGTGAATCACAATCAAGGGTGGGTTATGACCACCTGGATGTGCGTAACGCAATTTAACACGACGACCACGAACAGTGGGAGGTTGATGCTTTTCGCTAGCTTCTTCAAGCAAGCGCGTCAATTTCGAAGCACTCATTTCTACTTGAGCACTGGCCCAAGCTTCATCTACTGACTCCCAAAGGTGGCCGACATTTGAGCCATGTAACGCAGAAATAAAGTGAATACGAGCAAAATCAATAAAGCCTAAACGACGATCAATTTCATGTTTGACAGTATCGCGTTGCTCTTCGGTCATGCCATCCCACTTGTTGATCGCAATCACCATTGAGCGCCCAGAATCAATAATGTAGCTAATCAGACTCAAGTCCTGATCAGTAATCGGTTCACGCGCATCCATCACCATAATAGAAACATTGGAGTCATCGATAGCTTGAAGGGTTTTCAGAACTGAAAACTTCTCGACGGTCTCTTTCACTTTACCACGACGTCTAACCCCGGCCGTATCGATCAAGGTATACTTTTTGTCGCGTCTCTCCATTTCAATATAGATACTGTCGCGAGTGGTGCCGGGCAAGTCATACACCACGACACGCTCTTCACCCAGAAAGCGATTAACCAATGTGGATTTTCCCACATTCGGACGACCAACAATGGCCAGCTTTAATCCTTGGGCTTTCTCATAACCAATCAACTGATCTTCATCGTTAGATTCTAGATGAAGTTCATCAAAAATTGTATCAACCAAAGTGTTAACGCCACGACCATGAGCGGCAGCCAAGGGTAGGACTGTTTGATAACCCAGACTGTAGTAATCCGACAAAGCAGCATCGGCGTGAATGCCATCAACTTTGTTAACTAATACAATGATTGGCTTGTTTTGACGTCTTAGATGATCTGCTACAAACTCGTCAGCAGCTGTCATGCCTGTTCTGGCATCGACAAGAAATAAAACAATATTGGCCTCAGTAATTGCCAGCAATGACTGACCAGCCATCAGGCCATCAATACCTTCTTCATCACCAGCAATACCACCGGTATCAACGACAATAAACTTTTGCCCTTTTAAGGTTGCCTGCCCATATTGACGGTCACGTGTTAGACCAGGCAGGTTAGCTACCAATGCATCGCGTGATTTTGTTAATCGATTAAATAATGTTGACTTACCTACATTGGGGCGACCAACGAGAGCGATAACTGGTAACATGAATATTACTCTTCAGAAGATGTTGCAAGAGGGTTTTCCAGAACGTGGATATACCCATAACGTGTTGTTGCGATTACATGCTCATCAGTAACAATAGGTGTACCACCTATGCCATAGCGATCCAGATGAATTCGAGCAACAAACTCACCGGTGCTTTTATCTAACCAATGCAAGTAACCTTCAAAATCTCCCACAACGACATAATCCTGATTATCGGCTGCACCTGTTGGTTTACGGTATAGAAGACCTTCCTGAGTCCACACTTCTTCGCCTGTAATGCGATCTAATGCCACAATTCGGCCTTTAGTATCGACCAAATATACACGTCTGGCATCAACCAATAACTCCTCAGTGACCGAAGCATCCTCACGCCATAAGTAGCGGCCATTAGTCAAATCCATGGCAATGGCAAAACCATTAAAGCCAGCCGCGTACAAGTAATTTGAGTAAACAACAGGAGTCGAGTCTACGTCAACAATGCGAGAAATTTCAGAGCTTCCTCTAGGTGCTGAGATGCTTTGCTCCCATAGCATGTCGCCCGTTCGCAAGTTAAAAGCGGCCATTTTACCGTTTGCAAAACCAGTAATGACAACACCACTGGTCGCTACCGCAGCAGAGGTGCCACGCAACGTCAGGTTAGGGATAATACGGTCATAGAACCATTCTTGTTTTTGGGTGGCCAACGAGTAAGCAAAAATTCGACCATCCGGAGTACGCACGACCAATCGGCCATCGCTAATTGCAGGCTTGGCCAAAACTTCAGTAGTTACATTTACGTGCCACAATTGTTTCCCATCATTAACATCAAGCACATGAACCTGGGCATTTTTAGTTCCTACAGCTACCAGGCCCGCATTTGCAGTAACGCCGCCCGATAAAGGCTGCTTAAGGTTGGTTTCCCAAATCACTTTACCTGATTTAATATCAAAAGCTGTTATAAGGCCATCAACATCAGCCGTTATAATTTTATCCTGCCAAAGTGCAGGTGATAAACTGTTAAACTTTTCTTCATCACCCTGCCCAATGACTTCAACCCAGCTAGATTGTACAGAGAATTTTTCCTCAATATCAGCAAGTTCTTTTGGAGGGTTGACCACCTCATCGGCGCAAGCCGCTAATAATGTAACGACTACCAATAAAGTGAAAATTCGTTGTGTCCAACCTAAAATCATAAGTATATCCCGTTAAAAGTATCTATTATTTATCAATGCCAAGCTGGCCTAAACGCATTTGGAGTAACGGGTTCACCGTGCCGTCTTCAGCATCGCGAGCTTCAATTAAGACACTTTTAGCTTGCTCTGTTTCGCCTTGTGCTAACAAAGCTTCAGCTTTAACCAATAATGCATTTGCTTGATAAGCCTGTTCATCAATCGCCTCAACTGTGGCAATAGCTTCGCCGTATTGCTCAAGCTGTAACTGCACGCGAGCTAGTCGCAATTGTGCAATGGATTCAAAAGTGTCGTTAGATTGGTCAACAACCCACTTCAATTGTTCCGTAGCTTCAACAAATTTATTGTCATTAACTAACTGCTCTGCATAAGTCAGCACCGCCAATGAAGCATAACTTGAGGCTGCATGCTCAGTCTTAAGCCCATCAACCTTGCCTACCATTGCTGTTGAGTTTGCCGCATCAGACAAAGATAAGACTTCAGAATAAGCCATTGATGCCTGCGCACTTTGACTTTCTTTATGATCTTGATAATAGTTCCAACCAAATAAAGCACCAAAACCAATAACAGCACCCAAGACAATCGAGGTACCATTTTCCTTCCAAAATTGCTTTATCGCTTCGACCTGTTGTTCTTCTGTTTCGTAAGCCACTGTCGGCCTCCTCAATAATCGATGTAATCTATAATAACTATTTAAACCAAGTACTGTTCAAGCAATTGGCTGATATCACGTTGCGACACTACCAGCTGCTCTTTATGTTCACGCAGGTATTTCACCCCAACGGTGCCATCCTGAACTTCTTGCTCGCCAATAACGAGAGCAATTTTGGCACCGCTCTTATCAGCACGCTTAAATTGCTTTTTAAAATTGCCAGCACCACAGTTCATTCGAACTCTAATCGCAGGCCACTGGTCACGCAACTGCTCGGCTAACTGCAGGGCGCTTAATTCAGCGTGTTCGCCAAGAGCCACCATATAAACATCAGCAGTGGCCACTTCTTCAGGAGCCATCTCTTGAATAAGAGCCACAATACGCTCAAGCCCCATCGCAAAGCCACTGGCTGGCGTTGAATGACCACCTAGCTGTTCGGTTAAACCATCATAACGGCCACCGGCACAAATCGTGCCTTGTGCACCTAGCTTATCAGTCACCCACTCAAATACTGTTCTGTTGTAGTAATCTAAACCACGCACCAAGTTTGTGTTGATAGTATAAGGGATATTATTAGTATCAAGAATCTGACAAAGGCGCTCAAAGTGTTGCTCTGACTCTTCGTCTAAATGCTCATTTAATTTTGGTGCATCTTTGACCAGCTTCTGAACCTCTGGATTTTTACTGTCCAGAATTCGTAGCGGGTTTGTTGTTAAACGACGTTGGCTATCTTCGTCCAGCAAATCTTTTATCGGCTCCAAAAAAGCAACCAGTTTATCGCGATACTCAGCACGCGCTTCATTCGAGCCTAGTGAATTGATCTCAAGATGCACTGAGCTGTGAATACCAATCATCTTCCATAGACGCGCGGTCATTAGAATAAGTTCCGCATCCACATCCGGCGTGCTAACGCCAAAAGTTTCGACGCCAAGCTGATGGAACTGACGGTAGCGACCCTTTTGTGGTCTTTCATGACGGAACATCGGCCCCATGTACCACAGGCGTTGCTCCTGATTGTAAAGCAACCCGTGCTCAATTCCTGCGCGCACACAACTGGCTGTTCCCTCGGGGCGCAAAGTCAGACTGTCTCCGTTACGGTCCTCAAAGGTATACATCTCTTTTTCAACAATATCAGTCACTTCGCCGATAGAGCGCTTGAAAAGATGAGTCTTTTCAACAACTGGCATGCGAATTTCATTGTAGCCATAACTGGCCATCAGTTGCCTAAGCACTGACTCTAATTTTTGCCAATGTGGTGTTGAATCCGGCAAGATATCATTCATGCCTCGGACTGCTTGTATTTTATCCGCCAAAACTAGCCTGGCTCCGTCAGTTGTAAAATTGGATTAAAGTGCGAGATTATAGCGAATCTGGCGGAAAACAGTAGCTTTTTCCGCCAAAAGTAGCCTAACGAAATGATTTTACTATCTGACCTGGGTGACAGGAACCTGCTTAGCTCCCTTGGTGATTTCTTGGGTTTTTTCGTGCTTTTCAGCCAGCTTACGTCTGATCTGCGCCTCGAGCTCATCCACCAAAGCTTCATTATCGACTTTGTGGCTCTTTTCACCATTCTCATACAGCATACTTTTCTTGAAACCGCCAGTCAGCCCAATCGACACTTCTTTAGCTTCACCTGGACCATTGACCACACAACCTATCACAGCCACATCAATATGTTCATTAACGTCTTCAAGGCGTTGCTCAAGCTCATTAACGGTTTTTATTACATCAAATTGCTGACGCGAACAGGAAGGACAGGCAATCAAGTTAATGCCACGTTGACGCAGTCCCAAGCTCTTTAAAATATCGTAACCAACTTTAACTTCTTCAACTGGATCAGCCGCTAACGATACGCGGATAGTATCGCCAATACCCTCTGCTAATAACATTCCTAGCCCGACAGCTGACTTCACTGCGCCTGAGCGAAAGCTTCCCGCTTCGGTAATACCTAAATGTAGTGGATTATCAATTTCTTTCGCTAAAATACGGTAAGCCGCAACAGTCATAAACACATCAGAGGCTTTAAGGCTGATTTTATAGTCTTTAAAGTTATGACGTTCCAGCATTTCGATATGACGATAAGCAGACTCCACCAAAGCTTCTGGGGTCGGCTCGCCATACTTTTCTTGTAAATCTTTCTCTAACGAACCAGCATTAACACCGATACGAATAGGAATATTACGTGCTCTTGCCGCTTCAACAACCGCTTTTACACGTTCTTCCGAACCAATGTTGCCAGGATTGATTCTTAAGCAATCAACGCCATATTCAGCCACTTTCAAGGCAATTCTATAATCGAAATGGATATCGGCGACTAAAGGCACTGGCGATTGCTGCTTGATAAATTTAAAAGCTTCGGCAGCTTTCATGGTGGGCACAGAAACACGGACAATGTCGGCACCAGTATCTGCCAGCGCACGAATCTGCGCTACAGTCGCGCCCACATCACACGTTTCGGTGTTGGTCATACTTTGCACTGCAATAGGCGCATCACCGCCAACAGGCACATTACCAACCATAATTTGACGCGATTTGCGTCGCTTAATCCATGATCGACCGTTCATAATATTTCACGTATAAGTTATTGAATCTAGAGGCTAAGCCGAATGACTAGTTACCCAAGATTAGTCGCGCTGCTCGCGTGTCGGGATAACTCGACAAATCAACAGGCTCATTTTGATAGGACAATTGTACAGCAGATGGCTTACCAAGTGTTAGCTCAATGGGAGTTGGACCTGATAGACTCATCGAGGTGCCACCCTGTTTTATTCCCAAGGCCAGTACTTTACCGTTGGCATCCGTAATTCTCACCCAGCAATCGTCAGAAAAAACCAGCACAACCTCACCACCTGTGTTAGAGACAATAGTGGCAGCTTCTGCCGTTGGCTCTTCAACAACCATTGACTCAGATAGAAGTTCTTTATCATCCAATGCAGCTGTCGCCTGGTCTTGTGGGTCCGTTATGTTAGCTGACAAATTATTCGTTGAGTCAGCAATTACTGGCTCAGGAGTTAATAAATCTCCTTCCTCACTTTGCCCTAAAGTTAGAGTGGTCTCTTGTTCAGACGCACTTTCTGTTGAAGCAGTAAACTCTTGCCAAATCTTCTTTTCAACCAATAAATAATAAATAGCAAATAGCAGCGCAAGTACAACAAGTGTAGTGATGGCTTTTATAAACCAATTACTGGAAGTGATAGGTTTTTCTAACTCGATCGTGGCTAGAGATTGCTCATTTTGAGTGAATAGATTATTTCGCTTACAATAGTTATCAAAGTTTTCGACGAGATCGTCATCGTCCATTTTTAATAACTCAGCATAATTTCGCAAGTATCCTCGATAAAAGGTTGCCGGAAGGTCTGCGGAATAATCATCAGCTTCAATTGAAACTACGGTTTGACGCGTCAACTTTAATTTTTGCATCACATCTTCAATAGAAACACCAGCCTGCTCTCTAGCCTGCTTTAACAGACTACCAGGACTGAATTGAACGTCTTTTTCTAGAGTTTGATCGGTTTCTGACATTAATTATCTAATTCTAATATATTCTTGAGCCTCATCTGAATCCGGATAAAGCTTCATTAACTTCTCTCCATACCCTCGCATATTACTACTTGCCTGTAGGCTTTTAGCTATTTTATAACCCAGCAATAATGACTTTGGAGTTGAATTGGTTTTAGCCTCAAATCGGAACATATAAGCTTCTGCCAAGCGGTAGTTTCCTGTTGCATAATTAACTTCAGACATACCATACAAAGATCGCGCTAAGCTGGGGTTAAAAGACAAGGCTTTCTCAAAATACTGTTTTGCAAGCTCATATTTCTCTGCTCTTATGGCACAGAAACCTGCGTTTTCGTAGGCAGCTCCAACTGAGGTATAATTCGGTTGCTCAACAGCTTTTAAGAAAAAGCGGATACCTTCTTCATATTTCTTGCGAGAATCACACAAAAAGACTCCATAAGCATTGAGATAGTCCGCATTTTTCGGAGATTCTTTGATTGCTCTTTTATAATAATCTTCGGCTGTATCATATTCATATACTGTTTGATAGTAGTAAGCCAGCCCATACAACACATCAGGCATATCTGGATCATGCTCGTATGCTTTTAAAAGATTTTGCTTAGCCCACTCCATATGACCCGCTTGAAGATATTGCAAACCTAATGATAATCGTTTAGCCGCGGCTTCTTTAGGTTCGTACTTGGTTCTCTGAACAGCTCCATCTTGTGTCGCAGCATTAGTAGTTGCGGTGGTTGTAGTTTCACAGCCCACCAAAACTACTGTTAAAAATACCACCACCCACTTGGCATAATTTGTCATTGCTTACTTCCTATCAATTTCTACTATCAATTTATAGCAACTTTGTTCTAAGAATAATGATGTCTAAATATAATTTGTTGAATAAATCAGTCAGTTGGACAAGAATCAAACCACAATAGTTCACCACTTTGTTGAACTAGTGTGCCACATTATCAACTAGAATCTCTTTCTTGTACTCTTGACGACGTTCTTGGCGCTTAGTTTTGTCATTGATCTTGCCTGCCAACTGGCCACAAGCCGCATCAATATCATCGCCTCGAGTGCGTCGAGTTACCACAACATAACCTTTCTTAATCAAATAATCACTAAATAAATCAATCGCTTCCTGAGTTGACGTTTGATAGTTAGCTTGTGGGAAAGGATTGAATGGTATCAAGTTGATTTTGCACGGTGTATTCTTCAGTAACTCCGCCAGCTCTTTGGCATGCTGCAAAGTGTCATTCACATCTTTAAGCATGACGTATTCAATGGTCGCTTTACGAGCAGCATTAGAGCGATCCAGGTAACGATGTACGCTGGCCATTAATTCTTTAATCGGGTACTTCTTATTAATAGGTACTAACACATCGCGCAATGCATCATTTGGAGCATGTAAAGATATCGCCAACGCCACATCAACTTCATCTATTAACCGATCCAGTTGAGGCACCATCCCCGAAGTACTTAGAGTGACACGACGCTTGGATAAACCATAAGCCAGATCATCCATCATAAGCTGCATTGATTTAACGACGGGATCAAAGTTTGCCAAAGGCTCGCCCATTCCCATCATCACGACGTTGGTTACCACGCGCTCATCACTTTTATGCTTTCCATGCAGATAGCGGGCTGCCAACCAGACCTGGCCAATGATTTCTGCAGTCGTCAGATTACGGTTGAAGCCTTGGTAGCCGGTAGAACAGAAGGTGCACTCTAAAGCACAACCTACTTGGGAAGAAACACACAGAGTTCCGCGATGACGTTCAGGTATAAAGACCATCTCCACAGCCTGACCGCCAGGGATTTTCAAAGCCCATTTAACAGTACCGTCTTTGGATTCTTGAACACTTAGAACTTCAGGACCTTTAATCTCAGCAACGTCTTTTAGACGCTCACGGCACACTTTGCTGATATTAGTCATTTCGTCGAAGTCTTCGACACCGAATTGATGAACCCACTTCATAACCTGTTGGGCACGGAATGGCTTTTCACCAAGTTCCACGAAGAACTCGACCATTTCATCGCGCGTCAGGTTGAGTAGATTGGTTTTCTCATTACTCATTACAGGACACCTTTACACGATTAATAGCTATCAGGAGGACAGCTACAATCAAAATTTTGTACATTTTATGCGCAATTGCATCGAATAGCAAAAGCGCTCTCATAAACAATAAACTCAACGATTAAAAAAGGGATGAACGAATCACCCCTTTTATATTTTAACTTACTTGCCTTGCCGCCACTCTTTGAGCATGTTGAGCATGTTGAGCATGAAAATCAGTCAAGCAACAAAGAAATGGAACAAAATAGCAATTTTTATCGAGTGCGAGGGCAAATTTCATCAGCACCGAAAAAGTAACTGATCTCACGCTCAGCAGACTCTGGGCTGTCAGAACCGTGTGCAGCATTTTCATCTACAGAAACAGCATAGTCCGCACGGATAGTACCGCGTAGCGCTTCAGCTGGGTTAGTAGCACCCATGATTTCACGGTTTGCTTTAATTGCGTTCTCGCCTTCTAAAACCTGAACCATTACTGGGCCAGAAGTCATGAAATCAACCAATGCGCCAAAGAAAGGACGTTCTTTGTGTTCTGCGTAGAAGCCTTCAGCTTTTTCGCGAGAAAGGTGGATCATTTTTGATGCTACGATGCGAAGACCAGCGCGCTCGAAACGGCTGTAGATTTCGCCAATAACGTTTTTAGCAACTGCGTCAGGTTTTACGATAGAAAAAGTACGTTCGATAGCCATTTCGGACTCCATTAGTATTCAGTCAAATGCTTTCTCAGCTTTAAGTCAGCAAGGTATTAAGAGTTCTTGTTTTAGAACTCAAATTAAAAGGATAAGGGGTTAGCACTCGATCAATTGATCTTTAACTAACCCCTTAAAATCGCGCGCATTATACTGAATGTCTATTATTTGGGCAATGCGCTTCGGTTTATTTTGCCGGCTTTCGGTTTAATAGTGGTTCATCATACTATCCAGGTTTAGCTGCCCTTCTGCTTCAAACGGAATCAATTGGAACAGCTGATCCGAGGCTTTGGTGGAGGTTTTCACTTCGATCTTCAGCTTATAAGAACCAATATCTAATTGATTTCCATCCAGATCCTTTAAGTCGAGCTCATCACCAAAGCGTTGCTTCTGGCCAGGCTCTAACGTGATAGTCTGGAACGCCTGGGTAAACATACGTCCGTTTGACCACTGATTGACGAGATTATCATTGCTGTCGTAAAGATAGATATCAAAAAGCTGGCCACTATTGAAAGTGAGTTCAATCGGCTCTGACGTTTGATTGGTTAAAGTGATATAAGCTTCAACGCTATCAGTTTCGTTGAGCATTACTGTCTCAGCTGGAAAATTTGCCGAAACTTCTATGCCTTCATATTCAGGATAATTCATGCCAGCCAGCTTAGCATACTCAAGTTCATAGTCCACCGCACCGGCGATGGTTTGCTCGGTCCATTTGATAAGTCCTGCTTCCGGTGAAAACCAGGCTGAGACTAAACCTGCATTGTTGCAATATCCGTCGAAGTCCACCCGCACCACCGAGTCGAAGCTTGCCGCTAAGGTGGTCATTGATTGGACTTTCTCAGCCAAAGTTGCTGACTGCGAACAAGAGTCCAGGTTGACACTATATGTTGTACCAATGGGGTCATTAAAATTAACCAGATTTACTGAGCGGTTGTGTTGAGATAGGACTGAAATTGAGTTGGCAGAAGTTTTAAGCCACATTACCTCTTTCCCTAGATAGTTACTGACTTGCTTCCACTGCGAACCAAAACGATCCGACAGAGCAACTGTTTTGCTTTGACCGTAATTCGAAGTAAATTCTTTATAGTCATTAAAGCTGTCCACATCACTCGCTTTAGTGGCGCTAACGGCCAGAATTGAAGTTGCAAACAATAAATTAATGATGTTGTTTTGTGTGTTCATGGTATTACTCCTTTAACAATTGAATGGTGGTTAAAAACAATTCCATTGTGTTCAGAATAAGAACATAAACAAATGAATATAACTAAAGTTTCGAATCAATTATTTTTATAATAATCAATGTGTTATTTGTTTTCAGGAAGTTAGTAGCGCTTTTCATCAAGCTGTAAAACAGTGAACAATTTATGACAAATCAGATATGACTTATTGTGTGTAAAAGTGATGAAATTTTCTTGAAAGATCTTTGTCGGTAATGCGACTGTTTGATGACAGCCACGGAAAATTTATCGTTAAATGTATCGCGTTGGGTCAGCAAAACCCTGACTCTCAAACCCCTGTTTACGCAGGCGGCAAGAGTCACAAACACCACAGGCTTTTCCATCATCAGTGGCTTTGTAGCAAGAAACGGTTTGGCTGTAGTCAACACCTAACGTCATACCTTCAGCAATAATTTGAGCTTTCGTGAGGTTGATAAGAGGAGCTTCAATAGTCAGCTTTTGCCCTTCAACTCCGGCTTTGGTGGCAAGATTAGCCATTGTTTCAAATGCTTTTATAAACTCGGGACGACAGTCAGGATAACCAGAATAATCCACCGCATTGACGCCGATAAATATATGATCAGCTTTAAGCACTTCTGCCCAGCCTAGAGCAATCGATAAAAATACGGTATTACGCGCAGGTACATAGGTGACAGGAATCCCCTCTTCCAGACCTTCAGTGGGAACATCTATTGAATGATCCGTTAAAGCAGAACCGCCAATTTGGCTCATATCAAGATTAACAACAATATGTTCCTTGGCATCCAATGATTGTGCAATTTTTTTGGCAGCATTGAGTTCAGCCAAACTACGTTGGCCGTAATTAAAACTCATGGCATAACAGTCATAGCCTTGCGACTTAGCCATCGCTAAAGCTGTTGTTGAATCTAAACCACCGGAAAGTAATACTACTGCTCGTTTTTGCATAGTTATCCATCGTGCTTACAACAGTTATTTTCTGAAAATTATTGTTTCGCCCCTCGGCGAGCCCCTTTTCTTTGCACCACAGGCACTCCCTACGGTCGCTTTCCAAAGAAAAGGGGCGAAAAGAAAAGACACCCCGTGATTGAGGTTTCGCTTTGCTCAACTTCCTTCGTCTCCGCCAAGTCACTTAACGCAGGGTCTGCCCCCTTGGGTACCGTAAAATACGTTCCATCTCCCTAAAGGGATTCCCTATGGTCACTTACCCGAATTTTACTATTCAAAACGTCCTGTTTTGAATTGCTATGTCTTGGCTACTACTCAGCTCAATCAAATGGGGTTATTGTTGCTCGCTGTTAGCCATATAAAAGTTTATCAAACCAAGAAACGGCTAAACACATATTAATCTTACTAAGGCTGAGAAAATGCTTTTGGCAAGGCTTCTACCCTCCCATATGCCGATTGGAAGGAGCGAAAATGCTCACTATGCGAGGCATTCAATCTTTAAAAATAAGGAGCTTACTGAAGCTAAGTGACTTATTTTTACAGATTTAATAACAAAGCAGATGAGTATTTTAGCCCTTCCAATTAGACGCCGGTTTTCTCACCCCAAATAATCTTATGAAGCTGCACCTGCATTCTCACCTTCAATCTATCTTTGAGTATCCACTCGGCTAAATCAGCATACTCTACCTGGCCATAACTGGGCGAAAATAAGACTTCGCACTTACTGGTTATATCGTATTGCTCTACAGTCATTTTGCACCATTCGTAGTCTTTACGGCTACAAATCACAAATTTTACCTGATCAGTTGGTTTTAGTAATTCGATGTTGGAATACAGATTACGTGCCATTTCTTGCGAGTCTGGGGTTTTTAAATCCATGACCACCATAACCCTCTTATCAACAGGACTGATATCATGGGCACCCCCAGTCTCTGTTGAGACCTTATAACCTTCATCACCAAGCAGCTTAAAGAACTCAAAAACTCTCTTTTGAGCAAGAGGTTCACCACCTGTGATACAGACATGCTCACATCCGTATTGTTTAATTTCGGCAAGGATCTCTTCAAACCTCATCCACTCACCACCACCGAATGCATAATCAGTATCACAATAGACACAACGCAGAGGGCAGCCTGTCAAACGAACAAACACTGTAGGCACGCCAACAGTAAGGCTTTCGCCCTGCAACGAATGGAATATTTCGGTGATCCGTAATTTACTCATAGAGCAAGCTCAAACCTGGCTGGGATGGGAATGATGAAAATATGCGCGGATTGTAGCAAAAGCTGCCTTTAAAGACAGCTTTTAGCGATTATTTGATGATTCTTGAGGGTTTTATAGAGTGTCGAGCTTGGCTTTAGCTAATCGGCCGGCTGTAGTATTTGGGAACAGCTTGCTGACTTGTTGATAGGTCGCTTTAGCAGCAGCCTTATCACCTTTGAGCTCCTGAACCTGAGCAAGCTTTAGCATAGCTTTATCCTTGATACTGGTATCAGGGAACTGCTCATATACTGCTTTGAATTGGTTTTCCGCTTCAGCATACTCTTTATCACTGAAGTGCAACTGACCTAATAAATAATGCGCGTTAGACGCTAGAGAATCCTTAGGATAGTCGCTGACAAAAGTTTTAAAAGCGCTTTTGGCTTGCGGATACTTTTGTTCATTGAATAATGTGAAAGCTTGATTATAAGCCTGTTGGGCCCGATTGCTTGCGCCATTATTACTTGTATTGGCATTGTCAGAGCTCAGCTCTTCAGTTTCTGAAGTAGACAATGTAGCTCCACCTTGCAATCGACGATCTAAATCAAGATAAAGTTCACGCTGCTGTTTGGTGAGCTGGTTGATTCTGTAATCTTGCTGTTCAACTTGACCACGAAGTTGGCGAACTTCTTGCTGGAGTTGATTCACTTGCATAATCAACTCAGCCATAATTTGGCTTTGTTGGCTGGTTTGCTGCTGTTGAACGGCTGAAATATCTCGGGCGTCAACAACTGGTGCAGCGGCATTACTCACAGCCGAAGCTGTGAGTAATGTTACACCTAATAGATTAAATACAACGTTTTTCATTACTGATATTTAATCTCTACACGACGATTTTCTTGCCATGCTGACTCGTTATGAGCTGGGTTTGCTGGAGACTCTTCACCAAAGCTAATCACTTCAATGTTTGAATCAGACACACCATAAGTTCTCATTAATTGAGCAACTGATTTTGCACGACGCTCACCCAATGCCAAGTTGTATTCTGGAGTACCGCGCTCATCAGCGTGGCCTTCTAGAACAACACTTTTACCACTGCTTTGGATATACATAGCGTGTGCTTCAAGAACTTCTACATATTCGCTACGGATAGAATCATCATCAAAATCAAAGTAGATGACATTGTTATCAAGTAAAGCAGCGATACGTTGTCTTTCAGCTTCTTCAGCAGCGCGTTGACGAGCTAAGGCTTCTGCTTCAGCTTGTGCTGCTGCATCTTCCTGAGCGGTTGTATCAACTTGCTCTTCTTCTGGTTTAGTAGTGCTACATGCAGCCAACGTCAAGGCAGCTGTAAGAGCTAGTAGTAATTGAACCGAACGTTTCATTGTTATCCTCCGGGATTGTTGTCACTGTTATTAACTTATAAAATAAAAGGCGACCAGGCTGGTGCTTTAACTTCCCCAACCGTCGCTGGCAACCTTGCTTTAAAACGTCCATCCATTGAAACCGCGCTAAGAACTTTTTGCCCACCATCAACAGTAGAGAAAATAATCATACTGCCATTGGGTGCAATTGATAGCGACTCGTCGAGTGTGGTCTTTGTTAAGACCGTCAACTGTCCAGTCACTAAATCCTGAGCTGCGATATGGTAAGAGCCATTGGCTTGATGAACCATGACAATACTTTTACCATCCGGTGTAAACTCCGCACCTGCATTGTGAATACCTTCAAAGGTTACCCTGTCTACCTTCTTATCTGCAAGTCTAATACGATAAATTTGTGGTCTACCTCCTCGATCTGAGGTAAAGATCAAACTTTTTCCGTCCGGAGCCCACGATGGCTCTGTATCAATCGCATAATGTCGGGTAAGTCTTTGTAATTGTTTAGTTGCCAGTTCTAGCAAATATAGCTCCGGATTTCCGTCTTTTGACAACACAACCACCATTTTTGATCCATCTGGCGACCAGGCAGGAGCACTGTTGAAGCCTTTATAGCTAGCAACAATTTCTCTTTGCCCTGATGCAATATCTTGAATCACAATTTCCGAACGACCATTCTCAAAAGTCACGTAACTTAATTGCGAAGAATCAGGCGACCAGGTTGGCGACATAATAGGGCTTCGTGATGCAAAAATTCTCTTGCCATTAAACCCATCACTATCCGCAACAAATAATTGATATGGACGGGGATCGTTGCGGTTAACTTCAACATAGGCGATCTGGGTTGCAAAAGCACCTCGCTCACCCGTCAAGGCTTCGTAAATCTCATCCGCTGCAATATGCGCGCCCCAACGGAAGTTATCGTTATCAACAACCTTTGTTTTCAATACCATCAAGTGGGATGAACTTGGAATCAAAGGATAACTCCCGTCTTCGATATCAGCGCTAAAAATGGCCTTATCGTTAAAAGGGTCAATCAAATCGTATGACACCATGTAGTTGCCGGATGCCGTTTGGCTCACCGTGCCATAGACCACTCCATCAACACCCAGTTTACGCCACTCTTCGAGGTTTACCTGGTCAATAGAGTAAGGGTGTTGAGGTAATTTTGATATTTCAGTTGGGTTAAATTTACCGCTACGACGCAAGTCATCCGCTATTATTTTGGCAAAATCAAACGGAGGTTGTCCTTGCACCGCAGATTCAGATTCAAACTTAAAAGGAACAACCGCAATAGGTCGTGCATCAGAGCGCCCTTCGGTAATATAAATTTGAATTTCAGCCTTGCTGGCCAAAGCCATAAGGCTGATGCTGATAATTGCTAGCGTTTTAAAAATATAATTCATGCTTTAGCCTTAATTTTTTTTAAACTTTACTCATTGAGCTTTAATCTTTAAAGCTGGGATCAAAGACAATGGTCATTTCACGCAACTCTTTCATGACCTCTGGGTCATCCGAAGCTGGTAATGGCGACGAACGCGTAATGGCCGTTTTACCGGTCTCACAATAATCGTAATCACCACCCAAAGCCTCAGTTTGTAACACAACACCACCTGGTCCCATTGAGATTTTTATGGAGCAGGCTCCTGATGTTTTTGGAGGATACCAATTACGCTTAATTTTAGCGGTAATTAATGCGGTCAACTTCTCAACTTCAGACATTATTTGTCCTCGACGAACCGTATCACGCTGCGCTTCAAAGAACTCGTCATCCATTGCAGCCATTTCTTCTTCCAACTTTCTGAGCTCTTCTTCTTTGCGCTTTTGCTCTGCTTCAGCCTCTTTACGTTTACGCTCTTCTTCTTCCTTACGCTTACGTTCAGCCTCTGCTTTCTTACGTTTTTCTTCTTCAAGGCGCTGCTTTTCTTCAGCCTCTTTACGTTGTTGCTCTTCTAGTTCTTCCTTCTTTTTCTCTTCTTCAAGCTTTTTCTGCTTCTCGGCAGCCAGTTGTTTTTGTTTCTCTTGCTCTAACTTCTCTTGCTTTTCCTGCTCAACTTTTTCTTGTAGCTGACGTTGTTTTTCAGCTTCAAGACGCTTTTGTTCCTGTTCTTTTGCGAGCTGTTTCTTACGCTCTTCTTCCAAGCGTTTCTTCTCAGCTTCCTGTTGCTTCTTGATGGCATTCGCATCAGGTTTTGGTAGCTCTTTGGCTGTCACTATTTTGGCGTTTATCGGAGCGTCCACATATTCATGCTTAACATCCACCTCATCATCCCAGGCAAAATTAAATACCAATAGCCCAATAACAATCACATGGACTGCTATTGATAAAACAATCGGAACAATGTTCTTTTTTTCTGACACCAATTAATACCTAATCGTTTATTACAATGAATCGGTCATTAAACCGACATTTTCCACACCAAACTGTTGCCTCAATTCATCCATCAACTCAACCACGGTCCCATAAGGAACTCTGCGATCACCCTTGATCATAATCGGCGAATTGGGAGAGTTCTCACGCTCTCTGGCAATCAAGGTCATCAACTCATCCAGGGTTAAGTCTCGAAATTGTCGCGAACCAATATCCATGTGAAAAGATTCATCGGCTTTAATACCCACCACAAACGGGTCATACTCATCCGGTGAAATGGGCTCCGCATGAGCACTCGGTAGCTCAACATCAATACCTGCAGTAATCAGCGGTGCGGTAATCATAAAGATCACCAGCAACACCAGCATCACGTCGATATAAGGCACGACGTTAATTTCAGCATTGGGCCGGCGACGCTCTCTACGCACTAGTTGATTCATGATGACTCCTAGCTATGCGCTTTACGATGCAGTACACCCGAGAATTCTTCCAGGAAATTCTCATACTGAGTTTCGATGCGTTGCAAACGATTGGTAAAGCGATTGTAGGCAATAACCGCTGGAATTGCCGCGAACAAACCCATCGCTGTCGCAATCAAGGCTTCGGCAATACCTGGAGCAACCATCGCTAAAGTAGCCTGCTTCACTGCACCAAGCGCAATAAAGGAATTCATAATGCCCCATACGGTACCAAATAAACCAATGTATGGTGTCACTGAACCCACTGTCGCCAGGAATGATAAATTGCGCTCAAGTTTTTCCACTTCGCGGCTATGAGCCACTCGCATCGCACGGTGCGTTCCATCCATCACTGCCTCAGGGCTGACACCACTTTGCTGACGCAAGCGCATAAATTCACGATAACCCGCCTGAAACAAGGACTCCAAACCGGTAACCGGCTTTTGACGCTGAGATAAATCAGTAGAAAGCTTGCCTAAATCAATGCCAGACCAGAACCGGTCTTCAAACTTTTTACTTTCTCTGGAAGCACTGTTCAAAACGCTGGAGCGCTGGAAAATCATTGCCCAGGAAATAACCGATATTACCAATAACAAAACCATGATGGCCTGTACCGGAATACTGGCATGTAAAAACAAGTTGGCAATCGACATCGGGTCTTCAGACGTTGACAGAACTGTCGTCGTTGTTTCAGCACCAGTCACGAGCTATCTCCTCTTTTAAATAGTCAGGCATGGCAGCAGGTTTCATGGTTTTCATATCAACGCAAGCCACGCGTATTGTTGCTTTATTCACTACTAATTGTTGTTCATCATCAGTGACCACTTCCTGCTCGAAAATCACGCTGGTTCTACGAACGCCAGCGATTCGAGTTTTGATCAGAAGCTTGTCATTAAACCGGGCCGGAAGGAGGTATTTGGCATCCACATGAGCCACAGCAAAAGCTAAGCCCTTGTCGATCAAGATATCCTGTTCCCACCCCAAAGAACGAAGCCATTCTGTACGACCACGCTCATAAAACTTCAAATAATTGGCGTAAAAAACCACGCCCGCCACATCAGTGTCTTCGTAATAGACTCTAACTGGCCAAATAAATTCACGCACACTCATTGTTTTTGCGACTCAGTATTATAACGATTGAATTTGTAAAAAGTGTTAATAGCATCTCGAAAAATCTGCAACGGCATTGGCAAATTTCCCTTATATATTCAGTAAATTAGTTAAAAAGGTCGGGATCTTGAGGAATAATCTCGAAATGCTGATAGGCAAGCTTGGTAGCGATTCGACCGCGTGGCGTACGTTGAATAAAGCCCTGCTGGATCAAAAATGGCTCCAACACTTCATCAATGGTATCGCGCTCTTCTCCAATAGCGGCTGCCAATGTATCAAGCCCCACCGGACCGCCAGCAAACTTTTCTATAATGGTCAGCAATAATTTGCGGTCCATCATGTCAAAGCCTTTGTGATCAACGTCGAGCATATCCAGGGCACGGTCTGAAATGTCTTGGGTAATCACGCCATCAGATTTGATTTCCGCATAATCTCGAACTCGTCGTAACAGACGATTAGCAATCCGTGGCGTGCCGCGAGAACGACGGGCAATTTCAAGCGCGCCCTTCTCTTCAATCGGCAAATCCAGAATGCGCGCAGAGCGCATCACAATATGTGTTAAATCTTTTAAGTTGTAGAACTCTAACCTTTGCACAATGCCAAAACGATCACGCAATGGCGAGGTCAAAAGACCAGCGCGAGTGGTCGCTCCCACTAACGTAAAAGGTGGCAGATCAATTTTAATTGAACGTGCCGCCGGGCCTTCGCCAATCATGATATCCAGCTGATAGTCTTCCATCGCCGGATAGAGTACTTCTTCGATGTGCGGACTTAAGCGATGGATTTCGTCGATGAATAGAACGTCATTAGGCTCAAGATTAGTCAGCATGGCGGCTAAATCGCCTGCTTTTTCCAGCACTGGGCCGGAAGTGTGCTTGATGCCCACGCCCATTTCATTGGCGATAATATTGGAAAGCGTTGTTTTACCTAAGCCGGGAGGGCCAAAGATCAAGACATGGTCCAATGCTTCCTGACGCTTTTTAGCAGCGCCTAAGAAGATTTCCATCTGTTCGCGGACTTTTTCCTGTCCAACATATTCACCTAACGTGGTTGGGCGAATAGCGCGGTCAAACTGCTCTTCGTCAGCAAACTCAGATGGTGCGATGATGCGGTCATGCTCAATCATTGGATTTTATGCAAAGGCACTACGGATAAATAACGTGAAGCTAGTCTACCAAGTGTCTGTAACTTATGGAACCACGCCATTCGCGATTTCCATAATTGGTCATAATTGGCCTAAACCAGTTGTTCTAGCTGGTCTTGCAGCTCCAGCCACTCTTCCTCTGTTTGCTCCAGCTGGGACTTCACTGCCGAATAATCGCCAGTCAATTGAGTCAGCTTGTCCTTATTGCTTTCTTCATACAAAGTCGGATCGGCCATAACCTCATCAAGCTTTGCTTTACGCTGATTCAAGTCCTCTAACTGTTGTTCCAGTTTTTTGAGCTTGTTCTTGAGCGGTTGCAACTGTTTGCGCTTTTCTGCTTCTAGCTGTCGCTGTTCTTTACGCGACAGTTCGTTTTCAACATCATTGGATTTAGCCGGCGAGCTTTCTTCCTCAGCACTGACAGAGTCTGTTTTGCCCTGGCTGGCTTTCTTTTGTTGCAAAGTGTCTTCCAGCGACCAGCGCGCATAATCATCCAGGTCACCCTTGAACGGCTCAACCTTACCACCAGCAACCAGATACAAATCATCACACACCGTTCGCAGCATATGTCGATCGTGCGAGACCAGCACCATTGCGCCTTCAAAGCTTTGAAACGCCATAGTCATAGCAAGGCGCATTTCTAAATCAAGGTGGTTGGTCGGCTCATCCAGCAATAACAGATTCGGTTTTGAATAAACCAGCATGGCTAACACCAGCCTCGCCTTTTCGCCGCCAGAAAACGGTGCCACCGGCTCCAGCGCTTTGTCACCATTAAAGTCAAAACCGCCTAAAAAGTTGCGCAACTCTTGCTCGGTCGCTTTAGGGTAATCGCGTTGCAGGTGCTGTATCGGCGACATCTGCGGATGCAGTTGTTCCAATTGGTGCTGAGCAAAATAACCAATCTTGAGCGTTTTGGCAGATACTTTTTCGCCCGCCAATAACTCCAGTTCATCAGCCAGAACTTTTATCAATGTCGATTTACCGGCACCGTTCTTTCCAAGCAGACCAATCCGGTCACCCGGCATCAACGAAAAGCCAACGCCGGATAAAATCTTCTTAACACCACCATCAACTTGATAGCCTGCATCAGCGGATTTGAGCTGCAATAAAGGACTCGGCAAATGACCCAGCTCAGGAAACTCAAAGTGAAATGGCGAATCGATGTGTGCCGGAGCAATCTTCTCCATCCGCTCCAAAGCCTTGAGGCGGCTCTGTGCCTGCTTGGCCTTGGAAGCCTTAGCCTTAAATCGATCGACAAAGGATTGCATGTGGGTAATTTCTTTTTGCTGACGCTCGAATTGCGCCTGCTGCTGCGCTAACTGCTCAGCTCGTTGTAGCTCAAAATCAGAATAATTGCCGCTATACAGCGTCACTTTCTGCTGTTCGATATGGGCAATGCGATTTATGGTGCGATCGAGAAAATCACGGTCGTGTGAAATTAGCAGAACAGCGCCCTGATAAGCCTTCAGCCAGTTTTCCAGCCAAATTACCGCCTCCATATCCAGGTGGTTAGTCGGCTCATCCAACAATAATAGATTGGAGCGACACATCAACGCCTGCGCCAGATTCAAACGCATCCGCCAACCGCCGGAAAAACTCGAGACCGGAAGCTGTTCCTGCTCAGCGTTGAAACCCAGACCATGCATCAAAGAGCCAGCGCGAGCACGCGCCGAATAACCATCAATCTCATCCAGCTTTTGATGCAACTTAGCAATTCGCTGACCGTCCGCGTCATTATGGTCGCCCTGCGCAGCCCTCTCTTCCAAACGAGACAACTCCGCCTCAACCGCACACAATTCTTCATCGCCCTGCAACACATACTCCAATGCAGGCGCCTCAACTGAAGGCGTTTCCTGACGCACGCTGGAAATCGTAATACCACCCGCCATCGAGAAATTACCAGCATCCTCCTCCAGCTCTCCACGGATCAAACCAAACAGCGACGACTTACCGGTACCATTAGCCCCCGTCACCCCCACCTTATCGCGAGGGTTGATGATAAAACTGGCATCTTCAAAAAGAACCTTCTTGCCACGGCGTAGCGCCATGTTCTCGAAAAACAGCATGTGGAATTAAGCCTTAGAAAAATTGCAGCCATTATAAAGGTTAGCCAAAGCAGTACAATCAGAATCAGCAGAGATAGCCAGATCTAGGCAGCCAAGTATCATTTCCTATAATCTATGGGGTTTGCTAGTATCAAACGAAATCAAGGTTATCAGTAATGGCTGGTAATATTATATCAGGGTAAAAACATGTCGCTTGAGACACGATTAAAAGAAACTTTAGTAAATCACTATGCTTGGCCTGTTGGGCGAGAACACGTCCAGAGATATTTAGAAGAAGTTTTACCTAGAGAGCCCTGTTCACTATGTTATCGAATACCAAAAAAAGGCTATTCCTTGCCCTTTTTCAAAGATAACAATATTCAACCACTAGCTGTTCTTTTGATTGATACAAAATTAAAAAGCTATCCATACGCATTTGAAGATGATGCAACAATACTACCTTGCACAATTGAAGTTTTTGCGGTTCCAAAAAATGAAGTAGAGAAAACAAAGAAAGTGTTTGATGAAAGTTTACTGTCTAAACTAGGAAAAAGAATAAAAAACAGAGTTACTTGTACCGTTTGGTTTGGTCTAGATCAGTACGGTAAAGTCATTGAGAAACAAGCTTAGCCTCGAAAACAAAATGACTTCGAGAATAAAAATTGGAGCACAACCCAATGTAGGATACCCCTAGGGAAGGGTCTGCGTCGCGACGCACCCTACCTGCTAATGGAGAGAACTAATAGGCTCAGAGTAAATTAAGAAGCTCTGCTTACTCTGCCCCTTAGAAGTAGCGGCACTACAGGAGCCGGTTTATGACAATTGATGAGATGTCTGGTTTGGAGATTATGCAAGCGCTAGCCTTAGAGAAGCTTGCGATGCCGACCATGTGCGAAACCATGCCGATGAAAGTAGTCGAAGCTACCGAAGGCAAGATTGTTTTTGAGGTACACGCTGATGATCGACATCTCAATGTATTGGGCGGCGTTCACGGCGGCTTCGCGACCACGGTCTTGGACTCAATCACTGGATGTGCGGTTCATACCATGCTGGCGGCAAGCGATGCATACGCCACCGTTGACCTTAACGTAAAGATGGTAAGGCCTGTGCCTGTAAATACACTACTTTTGGCCGAGGGGATCGTTATCAATATGTCGAAATCCCTTGGTATTTCGCAAGGCGAGTTGCGGGATCAAGCTGGAAAGCTCTATGCTCATGCTACAGCCACCTGTATGCTCATGCGAAAAGTTTAATTAGTTTAGTAGTGGCTGAGTAAATCAATAAACACAAAGGACATAACAGAATGAAAATAAAAATTGGGATAGCAGTTATTCTCATCGCCATTTCTCTCGGCGGATTTTACCTCTATTCAAAAGAGTCAGCTCCAAAACAGGAAGAAGTGGTTACTAAAGAGAATAAAGGAATTAAGGTTGAGGATGTCATTGCAGATCCACAGCCGTATAACAATGTCAGCGATGATAAAGCCACCACCAAAAACTCTTCAGAAGCCACAACTGAATCAGAAACAGTCAAAAACACAGACGAAAACATTGTGGAGTTAATTGATTCAATTGAACAGAACGGTGCTCTAAGTACCAATGAGATTCACAAGTTGATGACTAATTCTGAAGGCTTCGATAAGGCTTTATATAAACTTGAAGAGTCATATTATGAGCCGGAATATAGCTACGAAACTAAGGTTAAGTATCAGCATTTTTTCAATACCAGTCCGTTTCATCTCCAAGGTAAAGCACAACTCAATAATTTGCAATGTTCCCCAAAAATGTGTCTAGCTAAAGTTACAGGAGTTAAAAATGAGGAACTAGCAAAGTACGCTCAAAGTATCCAGTCATCTAAGGACTTACCTATCAAGGCTCTGGCAATAGGTGTAAATGGTACTCAGGTATTGCTGGCCTTCTCCACTGATCCTGAAGTCAATGCATTTATCACTCGGAAAGAAACTGATGAATAAGACCGAGATTCTGACTAACCTATAAAGTAACAGGCATTATTATGAACACGAAAACAATACAAATCACATACTGGATTATTGCAGCACTTCTGATGATGTCAGCGGTAATAGCCAACCAATTTAGCGATGAGTTTAGCTGGGATAAGTTTGATTTTCTGGTGCTTGGTATTATGTTGCTGGGTGCTGGCTTTGCTGTTGAGTTGGTGCTTCGATTTGCCAAAAAGCCACAATATCGATTGGGCCTTTTCATAATCATTGCTGCGGCTTTCCTGCTGATATGGGCTGAATTGGCGGTGGGCATTTTTAGTTAATAACAATGAAGCCTATTAACTTGCGTATATCTTCATAAGTAAGTAGGGGTACCATTGAGATCAATGGCGAGTTCAAAGGTAACCCTACTAAAGAGCAACCACTGACTAAAGCTAAGACTAGCCCACCGAACCTATAGTAAACACTGGGTTCTCAATGGTACAATGCGGCGCATACACACCAACAAACTCTCCCTATGAAATTATTAGTTCGTAATTTGGACCGTGGCACCACCGAAGAGCAAGTTAAAGCTTTGTTCGAAGAATACGGTACCGTTCAGTGGTGCAATTTGATTATGGATAAGGCTACTGGCAAGTCTAAAGGCTTTGGTTTTGTGGAAATGCCTAAAATTGGCGATGCGAAGGCTGCGACCAAGAATCTTAATGGTCGTAACGTTGACGGCAGTAAAATCCGCGTTAAAAAAGCAGAAGACAAGCAAGATACTGAATAAGCATAGCCTCGAAGGAGCAAAGTGACTTCGAGGTTTATTCGCTCCCCTCAATTCAAGCCCCCTTTATTCAATCCTCCTTGTCGAAGCCATCCCTGATTACACCAAGCTAATTTTCTAAAGCCACAGGTGGCAAACTCCTTATTTCCATGCCCCGTTTCCAGTGCTAGACTGAGCGACATTAATATTTCAAAAGAATTAACTTGGGGGTTATATGTCTTTTCGTAAAAGCGCCATTAAATTGGTCCTTCTTGGCTTTGTTGTTTTATTTAGTGGTTCTTCGATCGCCGCAGACTCCAATAAAGATAAGCTCAAGCAGATGCTGGATGGAACGAGTAAACAACAAACCGTATCCAGCCTATCTGATGAGTTAATGACTGGGCATTGGATTGGCGTCTATGATTACAACAATCGAACTGCGGATACGCCACCAGCCAACTCCTTTACATTGGTTATGGAGAAAGTGTCTAATGACATTGCTGGCATAATTTTAGAACCTGACTTAAACCCTGGCTATTACGCACAAATTGCTGAAGTCATAAACCCTAGAGTCAGTGGCAAAACATTCAGTTTTACTAAAAAGTATAACAGCGGTACCACTATCGATTACTCACTTGAGGTAGATGTTGATAGCCGCGCTATGATCGGAACTTGGAGCATCAAAAATGGACCGTCAGGCCTTGTTCAAATGGTGAAATTTGACACTAAAGACTTTCAGTAGCCGCATGCTCATAACGCAATGCTTCTTTTAAGGAAGAGGCATTGTCCGTTGTTATAACCAGAGTTCGCTTTTGGTCTTTTATTGTTAATTCGATGGCTGCTTTGCCACGACCAATATATCCCAGCTGCTTGAGTTTAACTCGATACCCATAACCTAAGAACTCAGCAGCTGGATTTCCTTTTTTATCTTCAACAGACTCAATATCTTTTAGAGCTACTTTGGTTTTACCAAACTTGCCTAGACTGACGAAAAGATGTTCATCTTCAACCTTGGTAATAATGGCTATCTTAGAAACATACCAGGCTACTAATGCAGTGACAGCACAAATTAAGAGTGCCCAGTGGCTGGCCATAGCATTAGCCGGTACTGGCTTATCCATAAACTCCTGTTCATAGAACGAATATCCAAATAGTGCGGATAGAAAGATTAAAATAATGGTAACTACCACCATTAACTTTTTTGGCATGATGGGTTGTTTCTCAAAATAGTTCACTACTGAATACCTGTTTTTTGTTTGTTGATATTGATTCTAAATTGGCCTGACCCGGTATGCAATTAGTGAACCATATTTTGTATTCGGACTTACTAATTTGACACTGATATTCGCTTTGTTCCATAGTGTTAGTGTAGATTTTGTAATTACTTAAGGAGCTACGGATGGAGTTCCAATGTAACGACGCAACCATTGAAAGCACGTTGCTTCCCCATAAGAAGCTTGAAGAAATCATTCATGCTCAGACCTCTATTGCTCGTCTAGGCATTAACTTTGGAGCTATTCTCAAAGAAGCCGCTCAACAGTCTCAAAAGCTGACTAACGCCGATGGCGCAGTCATTGAGCTTATAGAAGGTGATGAAATGGTCATCCGTGCCGCCTCTGGTATTGCCTCGGATTACTACGGCGTTAGACGAAATAGCGCCAACAACATGTCATCTATCACCATCAAAAGCAAACAGGCATTAATTGCCAATAATACCGAAAATGACTCAAGAGTCGATCAAGTTTCCCGAGCAGCCATTGGTCACCGTTCGATGATTGTCTTCCCGTTATTCCATGAAAATAAAGTGGTAGGAGTTTTGAAGGTTGTCTCTAAGAAAGCCAGCTTTTTTTCGATGGCAGAACTCAAAATCATTGCTTACATGTCAGAGCTAGTTGCGAGCACCATGTTTCATGCTCAATATTATGCACAAGATGAATTATTCCGTCGTGCCACTCAGGATGAGCTCACAGGTATAGCCAACCGTGCTTTATTTATGGATCATCTACAGCAGAATATCGCACACGCTAGACGCGATGATAGCAAGGTAGCTGTTATTGCTATTGATATGGATGACCTTAAAGTCTTGAATGACAATTACGGGCATCATATTGGTGATAAAGCTTTACAAACACTGGCTGCAAGGTTTCTAGACAAGGTAAGAAGTTCCGATACAGTAGCTCGCTTAGGGGGAGATGAGTTTGCTATTACCTTATCTCCAGTCGATGGAAAACAATCTGCGGAGACAGTTGTTACTAACTTAATCAACTCTCTTGATCAGCCTATGCAAGAAGACGGGAAAGAATTCAAACTTGGAGCCAGTTTTGGTATAGCAGTTTACCCTGATGATACAGATGATCTGGATGAGTTACTTGAAATAGCCGATCAGAATATGTTTACCAATAAACGTGCTCGTAAAAAAGCCAGAATTTAGCTATTCAACGATACTCCAAAGCGCTACTAACTCGCCAACTGTCTCAAGGCCAAACGAATAAGTTCTTCGCTCTTAGCATCATCGTGAGCAACCTGAGTTACGGCCTTGCTGGCGATTTGTGGTTTATAGCCTAAAGCAATCAAAGCACTGACCGCCTCTTGCGACGCATCAGTTTTTGCTGTTTGCGCAATACTTGCTTCAGATGGTTGGCTAGATGGTAAGCCTGCAGATATTGACCAGTCCTTCAAGCGATCAGACATTTCAACTAATAGGCGTTCTGCAGTTTTCTTACCGACACCTGGTAACTTTACTAACCTATCCACATTGCCATCATGCACCGTCATCACAAATTCATCTGTTTCCATACCTGATAAAATGGCCAGTGCTAGCTTAGGCCCAACACCATTCACTTTAATCAACTCACGAAACAAGGCCCTATCTTTAGTACTGATAAAACCATAGAGCGCATGTAAGTTTTCAGCTATCGACATATGTGTTGAAAGAATGGCTTGCTCACCCTCTTCCGGCAACTGATAAAAAGTCGTCATCGGCACCTGAATTTCGTAACCGACACCGGCAGTGGTTTCGATGATGACAAAGGGAGGGATTTTTTCGATTAATGTACCGCGTATTCTTCCGATCAACGTAAACGTCCTCTAGTTATCGTTTTTGCACCTTTCAATAAAGCCAACCCTTGAGAGGTGTTGGCATGGCATAAAGCCACCGCCAAAGCATCAGCAGCATCAGCCTGAGGGCTGGTAGGTAATTTTAATAGCGTCTTAACCATGTGCTGAACTTGACTCTTATCCGCGCCGCCTGTGCCAACCACAGATTGTTTAACCTTTGTTGCAGGATATTCAGACACCGGCAATGCATAATGGCTTGCCGCCACAATAGCGGCACCGCGCGCCTGGCCTAGCTTTAAAGCAGAATCCGCATTTTTCGACAAAAACACCGACTCAATGGCAAACTCATCAGGCTTAAACTCCTGAATCAATTCACACACACTATCAAAAATCTGCTTAAGCTTTAAATCCAAGGTTTCATCTTTAATTCTAATGCAACCGCTTGTTATATAACGCGGTCGATTCGCTGGAATTTGACCACCTACTTCGATTATTCCGAAGCCCGTAAGGCGAGAACCTGGGTCAATTCCAAGGATAATAGGCATTCAAGCTCCAAACAGATCAAAAAATTCTTATATTTAATCGCCTATTAGACTTTTTCTAGGAGCAATGGTCAAGGCGGTAAGAAAGGGACATTGTTAGTAGGCTGGGGATGCCTGGGAATTTTAAAAATATATCGGGCGCACACATAGGTACGCCCCTACCAACTTATTCCGAAGTTCCGATTGTTTCGAGGTTTACCTTACCAATTGTAAAATATTAGGTAGGGGCAGACCTACGTGTCTGCCCAGTTCATTAAATATATGACAAAAGCAGATTCTGAATCGAGTTCAGAATGACAAAACTTGGGGCCTTTCTATAAAAGACTCATCGAATATAACTCCCTATCATTAGAAGCTCTCTAGACGATGGCGAGACGAGGTAAATTTATTTTTGCGATGATGAGTTTACGAGTTGTAAATACCCAAGGGGGCAGACCCTGATTTTGAGCAAAAATAAATTTAACAAAGTATCGTAAAGTAAAAGTGCGTAGAAATGATTTAGATGAAGATGAGGCGCGGCGAAAGCACATTAAAAGAGAGGCGTTCACATATAGTGAATAACGAGCTTTTAATGTGCTTTCAACAAAGCCTCACCAAGTATAAACATTTCTAGACTAGATCGTAGGATTCAGAAGGAATATCCGCGTTCGTATAAACATTTTGCGTATCGTCCAACTCTTCCAGTCGGTCAACTAGGCGAATCACTTTGGCACCATCGTTAACGTCCAATTCCGCTTGGGTTGACGGTAACATTGAAACTTCTGCATTTTCTGGCTCAAAGCCTGCTTTGACTAACGCTTCTTTAATATCAAGAAAATCTTCAGGTGTGGTTTGCAGCTCAAAGGAGCCATCATTGTGAGCGACAAAATCTTCGGCGCCGGCTTCTAACGCAGCTTCCATCAGCGCTTCTTCTTCCACATTGTCACCAAAAATAAACTGACCTTTTTTCTCGAAAAGGTAAGCAACCGAACCATTAGTACCGAGATTTCCACCATGTTTGGTAAACGCATGTCGAACTTCGCCCACAGTACGGTTTTTGTTGTCGGTCATACATTCGACAAGAATCGCGACACCACCAGGACCATAACCTTCATAGGTGAGCTCTTCGTAATTGTCACCTTCAGCATTACCGGTACCACGTTCGATCGCTTTCTCGATGGTATCTTTCTTCATGTTAGCGCCGAGCGCTTTATCCATGGCGGCTCTTAGTCTTGGGTTATCATTGGGATCGCCACCACCTTCTTTCGCGGCAACTACGAGCTCGCGAATGATTTTAGTAAAGATTTTTCCGCGCTTGGCATCTTGTGCTGCTTTGCGGTGTTTGATGTTTGCCCATTTGCTGTGACCAGCCATAATTTACCTCTCGATTCGAAGGCTCATTCTTTACTCTAACTTTGTTAAATTGAAATTTTATCTGCTCACGGATTGTTAATACGCTCCGCTATAAAATTTCAATTTGCCGCGTTAGAGTTTTGTCTAATCCTTCTCTTACACGTTTTGATCTTTTTCATACTTAAGTTTGTTCAAGCTTGTCATTTAGCAAATGTAAAATCCGCACTTTCTCAAACTTTATACCGCGAAATTGTTTAGCCCAAAGCGTTCTTTCTAAATACAATGTCACTTTAGGCTACTTTATTAATTCCTTACTTTTCTTTCTTCTTAACTTGAATACCTAACTCATCCAGCTGCTTTTCCTCAACAACACTTGGTGCTTGCGTCAACGGACAGCTCGCTGTGGTAGTTTTCGGGAATGCTATAACATCACGAATTGAGTCCGCACCAACCATTAACATTACCAGACGATCAAGACCGAAGGCCAAACCACCATGTGGAGGACAACCGAATTTCAGTGCATCCAATAAGAAGCCGAACTTTTCTTTCTGTTCAGTTTCATCAATACCCAGAATATCGAAAACAGTTTCCTGCATATCCTGATTATGAATACGAATCGAGCCACCACCAACTTCGCTGCCGTTTAGAACCATGTCATACGCTTTAGACAGGGTCTCTGTTGGATTAGCTTTAACCGCTGCGGCGTCGTTGTCTTTCGGTGCGGTAAACGGATGGTGTAGTGCATGAATTTCACCATCAATCTCTTCAAACATTGGGAAGTCGACTACCCACAATGGCTTCCACTCGTCACGAATCAGTTCAAGGTCCGCTGCAACTTTCAATCGCAACGCGCCCATGGCATCAGCAACCACTCGCTTGGTGTCTGAGCCGAAGAAGATAATGTCACCTTCCTGTGCTCCTACTTTTTCAACAATCGCTAATGCTTTGTCGTCGCCTAGGAATTTCAGGATTGGGCTTTGTAAGTTTTCAGCACCTTGACCATTGACCTTCATCCAGGCCAAACCTTTGGCGCCATAAATACCAACAAAGTTGGTGTATTCGTCAATTTGCTTACGACTTAGTTTCGCACCACCAGAAACACGAAGCGCGGCCACACGGCTTTGCTCGTCTTTGGCTGGGCCCGCGAATACTTTAAACTCTACGTCCTTAACGATTTCATCAACGGTTACCAATTCCATATCGGTGCGCAAGTCAGGCTTATCAGAACCATAACGTTCCATCGCTTCGGCATAGCTCATGCGTGGGAATGCCGGCAGTTCGATTGCCATTAATTCTTGGAACAAGTGACGAATCAAACCTTCCATCAACTGCATCACTTCTTCCTGATCGAGGAACGAAGTTTCGATATCCAATTGAGTAAATTCAGGCTGGCGATCAGCACGCAAATCTTCATCACGGAAACATTTAACAATCTGGTAATAACGATCAAAGCCAGACATCATCAGCAACTGCTTAAACAGCTGAGGTGATTGTGGCAAGGCGTAGAATGAGCCTTTATGTACCCGACTCGGTACCAGATAGTCACGCGCACCTTCTGGCGTCGCCTTGGTCAAAATGGGTGTTTCCACATCAATAAAACCATGCTCATCCATATAACGGCGCATGGCGCTGGTGACTTTATGACGGAAAATCATGTTCTGCGCCATTTCTGGACGACGCAAATCAAGGTAACGGTATTTCAGGCGTTGTTCTTCAGATGCTTCCAGATTCTCATCAATTGGAATAGCCGGCGGCTGTGCTTTGTTGAGAATAGTCAGCTCCTGCGCCAACACCTCAATCTCGCCAGTGGTCATGTTTTTATTGACCATCTCATCCGGACGCGCACGTACCTGGCCTTTGACCTGAATCACAAACTCATTACGAAGCTGCTCTGCGGTAGCAAACAACTCTTTAAAGTCAGGATCAATCACCACCTGTATCAAACCGCTGCGATCACGCACCTGAAGGAAAATAAGCCCTCCAAGGTCACGGCGACGATGCACCCAGCCCGACAATGTAACCGATTGATTTACTTCGTTTTTTGATAGTTCGCCACAGTAGTGGCTTCGCATTTTGCTTGTCATAGGTATTTCTGCCTGAAACCTGAATAATTTAAGAAGGGAAAAACCCCGAAAAAACGCAGTATGGTACGCCACAGCTTGCCGAGTAGCAAGCTGCGAGCCCTTGAATTGCTGAATTGTAACCCAGTTCCTGAGCACAGATTAAGCGTTTTTCTGTAATAAAAGTTACTAACCAATGCCACACTCTTGTCACCTTGTACTGACAAAATAGCCAGCATGAAAAAGTATTTATTTGAAGCGACATCACGAAAGTCCAATTCATTGGGAGTAGCAGCTTATGATTAATAGCAACAACCTGGTGGAACAATTCTTACCCAAGCTGGAAAAATCACCGCGCATAAAATCAGGAGTATCGCGTCTTATCGCCAATTTGTTCCATGAGCAAGAAATCAATCGATTCATCGAACAGAACCAGCATCTCTCTCCCTGCGACTTTCTGGAAAAGGTCAACGAGCATCTTGGGCTGAGCTATGCCGTCAGTAATTCTTCATTGGAAAATATCCCCGTGTTCGGGCGCGTGGTGATCATTGCCAACCACCCGTTAGGCTCATTGGATGGGCTTGCGTTACTAGCCTTAGTACATTCGGTTCGCAAGGATGCCAAAATCGTGGTTAACGAACTGTTAGGGTCATTGGCACCACTGCGCCCCTTCTTCTTAGGCGTCAACAATCTTACCGGACAGAGCAGCCGCGATAAGATTCAGCAAATCCACCAATCACTGGAGGATGAACAGGCGGTCATATTCTTCCCTGCGGGTGAGGTTTCGCGCTTGTCCATCAAAGGTGTGCGCGATAGCAAATGGCACTCAGGTTTCCTGCGCATGGCAAAGCATGTAAAAGCACCCGTTTTGCCGATTCATGTTGGTGGCAAAAACTCAAAATTCTTTTATGGCTTATCGCTGATAGCCAAACCAGTCAGCGCTCTTTTACTGGTTCGTGAAATGTTCAAAAATGTCTCACTGACACTACCGATCAAAGTTGGCAAATTGATTCCATACGCTTCATTTAGCGGCATGTCACCTGCCAGCAAAGACAGCATTGCTCGCTTCAAAGAGCACCTATACGGCTTAAAGAAAGACAAGAGTGGGTTTTTTGAGACAGAGCAATCGATTGCTCACCCAGAAAAGAAGCAACTGCTCAAAGAAGAACTAAGCAGCTGTCGACTGATTGGTCAAACCCATGACAGCAAAAAGATTTACCTACTTGAAAATACCATCGACTCGGTATTACTTCGTGAAATTGGTCGCCTTCGAGAAGTCGCTTTCCGCAAAGTTGGTGAGGGTACTGGCAATCGTCGTGATATCGATAAATTTGATTACTACTATAAGCACATCGTGCTGTGGGATGAGCAGGATCTAGAAATTGTCGGTAGCTACCGTATAGCCGACATCAACCGTCTTCAAACTGATCAAGAACTTTATTCGGAAACCCTGTTTGGATACGAAGATCAACTGCGAAAGAAATTCCCGATGGCCATGGAGTTAGGCAGAAGCTTTGTGCAACCACGCTATTGGGGAAAACGCAGTCTTGACTATTTATGGTTTGGAATCGGTGCTTACTTACGTGAGAATCCGCATGTACGGTATTTGTTTGGCCCCATCAGTCTCAGCAATGATTATCCGGCCTTTGCCAAAGATCTCATTATTTATTTCTACCATAAGTTTTATGGTGCGCCGTTGCTATTAGCACGCTCCTTCAATGCTTATCGCATTAAGCCGGTACAGAAAGCCAAGCTAGAGAAACTGTTCAGTCATCAGGATGAGAAAGAGTCCTTTGCCATTCTTAAATCAGAATTGGCGAAACTTAGTTGCAGCGTACCGACACTTTTTAAACAATACAGCGACCTGTGTATTGAAGGCGGCGTAGAGTTTCACGACTTTGGTTCCGACCCAGCTTTTGGCGATTGTATTGATAGTGTGGTTTGGATTGACCTGCTTAAATTAAAAGAAAAGAAGCGTAAGCGTTATATCAGTGAGTTAGTATAACGACTGTTTATATTATTTAACTTAGTTAATACTAAACTATCTAAAAATTGTACGTTACTGAGACTCGTAGAGTTCTTGGTTCAAGCACATGATAATGAAGATCGTCTATCTCGGCCCCTGTTGGCTCGCTGTTTAATCTTGATGCATAAAAGTAATCAATATCATGGTCGTTGCTATCAAGTGCATTTAAAATATCAGTAGTAATAACCCAATGATCGAAGCGGTAGCCGAGACGTAGATTGACCAAACTTGTTGAGTCTGAAAAGACACTGCCCGCTTCGTCTAAAGGACGCTCGCCAAAGTATCGCAACCGAGCACTGCCGAACCAACCGTTGGTGAAATTGGCATTAACGCCGGCTTGGATAACTTCTTTTACAGCCCCAGGAACGAACCTGCCCTCACTTGTGTTAACAAACTCTGCATCGGTATAGGCATATTCAAGATCAAATGCCCAGTCTTTAGTGAGTCTGTAGTAAGCCGTTATCTCAATCCCTTTTCGCTTCGATGCGCCAGCGGGCTCAGTATTGCCGGCATCACCCACAAACAACAATTCGCTATCCAACTCAAGGTTCCATAACGCAACAGAAGTATTCAACTGCTCGTTCCAAAAACCCCGAACGCCCAGCTCATAACCAAAGGAACGAACCAGTGGATCGACCTTCTCAACAGGCTGACCACTGACAGGATCAACCTTAATCGTTGTACCTCTGGCGTCGTTAGAATGAAATCCCTGGCCCATTGACCAATAGGATTCCCACTCATCACTCAAAGCGTAAACCAGACTTGCTTTTGTAGAAAATATGCCATCATCAGTTGTTCCACCGTTCTGACTTACATCGACTCCATAAGTATTAGTATTTACCAAACTGCTGACATCAAACTGGTAGTAGTCATAACGAAAACCGACAATGGTTTTTAAGTTTTCTGTCCAGGAAATGCTATTCTCAAAAAAGCTCGCCACACTCAACTCTTCGACTTTATCACTGCGAACCGTTCCATTACGTATTCTGTTAATGGAGCGATGGAGACCGACTTCGCCGATATCATCGTAACGAGCTTCAATGCCTACTTTATTTTTTATCGCAAGGCCATTCTGCTCACGGCTAAAATCACGAACAATTCTTCCGCCATAAACGCTTCGAGAATCTACCTGCTGAAATTGATCGCCATCAATTTCAGCATCCAAAAAATAAGTGAAGTTGGACCATAGATTTAAGTCGTACTGGATAGCATATAAACTAGCTAGATAGTTATCATTTTGCCAATTGAGGCTTAAGCTATAACGGTTTGACTCTCCACCTACCGATGTATCAATCGAGCCGAGCTCATCAATAATACCGGCTTGCACGGCGCGCTGAGGTATTTGGTCAGCACTGTTCCAGCTGTTGTCGTAAAGCATAGCGGTCACTTCAAATATTCCACCGCCAACTTCACGACTGTTTTTTAACAAAACACTGGTTTTATTCAAGTCCTCATTAATATCCGTCCAAGGTCCATCTCTTGTGTTGATATTAACAGCATATATCCAGCTGTCTTCGACATTATCGAATCCATCGAGTATTGTGAAATTATAGTAAGCGTTCTCGCCGACTGTAAATTCGGCTACTCCATGGTTGACCTGGTTGACCGTTTTGATTTCAGCAGCGCCCGCCCCACTAAAATCACCAACATCAGCGTAATAAGCACCTTTTTTATAACTAATTGAATCAACAGATTTGTCGATAATAAAATTTAAATCAGTATAGCCCTGACCATGTCCATGAGTTCTTAAATTGATGGGCATGCCATCAATAGAAGTAGCAAAATCTGTTCCGTGATCAAGATTAAAACCGCGCAAGAAGTATTGGTTAGCTTTGCCTGTACCGCTATGCTGAGTAACCACCATGCCTGGAACAAACTCTAAAATCTCACCGGTTCGTGACATTGGTCTTTGTTGAATTTCTTCTCGACTCACCACCCCTTGCGATGCTGATTGCGCAACGCCAATAAGATTTTCTCTTTCTCCCAAAATAAGAACAACATCATCAATGTCTTGCTGCTCACTTTCAGTTATATTATTTTGTTCTTCGCTAAGACCTTCAGCTCGGGACTGAGTTTCGATTAACAAAAGAAGCACCGAAACGATACAGAGAACGTTATTCTTCATAGCATTGCCTTTTATAATATTTATTTCACTATGAAGAACCTATCAGCAAAATTGTCGATTTAATGTGAACACCTGATTTTGTCCTAAAGGAGTTCAACAGGTCTTGCTGCTTTCTTGCTTTGCAAAAGCTCTTCCAATATTTTGAAATAGAGTTGACGCAACCGATCGAGCTCTTTGATGCTGACTCTTTCATTAGCTTGATGAATGGTTTTATTGCTTGGTCCAAGTTCTATGACTTGTTTGGCGATTTGTTTAATAAATCGCCCGTCGGAAATACCGCCGCCGGTAGTTAATTTCGGCTTTATACCGCACTCCTTTTGAATTGCTGACTGGACACTTTTACGCAATGAACCACGCTTAGTAATGTAGGGGGCTGCTTCATGATCCCATTCTATATCTGCTTTCAAGCCATACTTGGTTATTTTCTTTTCGACATAAGCTTTGATTTTTGAAAAGCTGTTTCTGGGTGAATAACGAAAATTGAACCATAGCTCCAGATCCGCTGGAGTCACATTCATGGCTCCACTTTCGGAATGTACTTTGACAAGTTGACAGCTGGTAGATGGGAAAAAACGACTCGGCATATCCCAGCGTTTGGAAGACAGTTTATGAATTAGACGTGATGATTTATGGATAGGATTGATGAGCTGCTCAGGGTACCCAACATGTCCTTGCTTGCCGTGTAGGGTAATTTTGCAGTTAATGGAGCCTCGACGGCCGATACGAATCGAATCACCCAAAAGCTTCTCAGTAGTTGGTTCACCCACAATTGCACAGTCAATCACTTCATTGCGTGCCAGCAAGCTATCAACTATATGTTTTGTGCCTTCGACTGCGATGCCTTCTTCGTCACTGGTCAGCATAAAGCCAATTGCCCCCTGGTGTTCAGGATAAAGGAAAACAAACTGCTCCACCGCCACCACCATTGCCGCCAGACTCCCTTTCATATCTGATGCGCCTCGGCCATGCAGGTAGTCATCTTTAATGACCGGGATGAAAGCCGGCGTATCCCACTTTGCATTCTGCCCAGGTGGCACCACATCGGTATGCCCAGCAAACACCACCACCGGATGTCTCTCTCCGCGTTTTGCCCAAAGGTTGGACACCCGATTTTGATTCATGAACTCAAGTTTGAAGCCAATCGCTTCTAATCGCTCACCAATCAGATCACAACAGCCTTGGTCGGAGGGAGTAATTGACGGTTTTCGAATGAGATTCTGTGCCAGCTCCAACATCACGGACTGGTAATCCAACTCTATTTTGCTATGTGCTTGTGTCGTTTGCTCTTTAATAACCGTTGTTTGCTTCAGCATAATCCACCTCTTTTAATCTATCATTGTTGTAACAATGGCTAATGACAGGCCGGCGACATAAAGATGAAGCTTTTGCGACAACAGTCAGCAGACCCTTGCTCATAGACTCTTTATTGCGTTCTAAAAATAGACTAAAGTGCTACTACCCTAATTGACCCATGTAATATTAATATGCGTATGACCAAATGGATTGTGGGCTTTGCCCTGTTAATAACTTCAAGTCTCTTCACCGTGGCTCAGGCTCTTCCGACCCTGATTCATAACGTTAAAGGCTATACTTTTGCTGATGGCGAGTTGGTGCAATTCGATAGCCTGTTATTTGAAAAAGATACCGTTATCGCTTATGGCTCCCATAAAGACCTGGCCGATACTGCCAAGGTCAGCATTGCTATTGATGGCAAAGGCGCGACTTTATTACCAGGCTTAACCGATGCCCATGGCCATGTTCTAGGCCTAGGCCTGAATTTAATGCGTGTCGATTTACGCGGTATTGATTCACTGGATCAAACCTTACAAACAATCAAAGACTACGCCAAAGCCAATTCAGAGCTGCGCTGGATTCAGGGGCGTGGCTGGAATCAGGTACTGTGGGCCAAAAAAGAGTTTCCAACCAAGCAAATGCTAGACCCCATAATTAACGACCGTCCTGTTTGGCTAAGCCGTATTGATGGTCATGCTGGCTGGGCTAACTCAAAAGCATTAGAGCTTGCCGGCATTACTAAAGACACCGTTGACCCCGCAGGTGGCAAAATCATAAAAGATGCCAATGGCGAGCCAACAGGCGTGTTAGTTGATGCAGCCATGGGGCTGGTTGAAAGTAAAATTCCTGAATTGAATAGCATGGAGCGTCGAACAGCTTTGGAGCTGGCTTTTGATCACATGCTTAAATTGGGTATCACTTCGGTACACGATGCTGGTGTTGACTTTGAAACTTATAAATTGATGCTGGAAATGGCCAAACAGAATCAAATCCCGGTTCGCTTGTATGGCATGTTAAGTGGCAGTGATACATATCTCAAAACCATGCTGGAGTTGGGCAAAGTCGAGCTTCCTTTTTTAAAATTCCGCTCCGTAAAACTCTACAGCGACGGTGCTTTAGGAAGTCGTGGTGCCGCATTACTGGCACCTTACTCTGACGATCCCGATAACAAAGGGCTTTTACTGACCACTGAAAAGAAACTTGCAGCAGATTTAAGTCTAATTACACAATACGGCTTTCAGGCAAATGTGCATGCGATTGGTGATGCAGCCAATCGCTTAGTGCTGGATGCTTTTGCCAAATTGCCCGAAGAGCAATCTGCTGATGTGCTTCGTCATCGCATCGAACATGCTCAAGTAGTGGCACTCGATGATATCCCACGCTTTGCTGAGTTGAATATTATTGCCTCTATGCAACCAACCCATGCTACCAGCGATATGAATATGGCCGGTGATCGTTTAGGCAATGAGCGTTTAAAAGGTGCTTATGCGTGGCGCAAGATGCGTGAGCATGATGTACTGATTGCCGCTGGTTCGGACTTTCCTGTTGAGCTAGCCAACCCTTTTCTGGGTATTCATGCTGCTGTAACTCGCCAGAGCAGTGATAACCAACCTGAAGGTGGCTGGTTGCCTGGTGAAAAGCTTGACCGAGCCGAGACTTTAAAAGCATTTACCATCGATGCTGCCTATTCTGGCTTTTGGGAAGATGAGATTGGTAGTCTTGAGACTGGCAAAAAAGCAGACTTTATTCTGATTGACAGGGATATTTTCTCAGTTGAACCAGAGTTGCTGGATGATGTGAACGTTTTGCAGACTTGGGTGGGCGGTAAACGTTTGCACTGATACGAAGCGCTAACTTTTAATGAGTTAAAATCTCCCCTGCGTGAGCAAATGCTCGCGCAGCCTGTATCAATAATCTTAACGAAATTCTATTTGCAAAAGATGCTAAATATCATTCGTTTCTCGGACTACTATTGTTTACTCGCCAAATCGCTCTTCTTAACACGCTTTTTAGGATAGTTAATCCAAACAGTATCCACATTAGCATTACCTTCACGCGCCGCTTTTTCGACCAGATAAACTTTCTGCCAGTCAACCACATAAACATATTCGTCATCATCAGACGAAGCAGCATAACGGGAAGAGGTAGAGTTACACCCTGTTGCCAATACTGCAAATGCAGTAACAGCCAGAGCTAAAGGTAGTGTTTTCATACAAGCCTCCTATAAAAGACCTACCACCATAATAGTACGTTTTTTGAACAATTGGCAATTCACTTTATCTATCAAAGGCGCTTTTGAGCCCCATTAAAGCTTGCTACAATAGACGCCCTCTATGATTTTGATAATGACAACAACGAGATACTGATGCGTAGTAGCCAATACTTACTTTCCACACAAAGAGAAGATCCAAGCGACGCTGAGCTGATCAGCCATAAGTTAATGCTCAGAGCAGGTATGATCCGCAAGATTGCCTCAGGCATGTACACCTGGCTACCTACTGGTTTACGTGTTTTACGTAAAGTAGAGGCCATTGTTCGAGAAGAAATGAACAAGGCTGGTGCCATTGAGATGTTAATGCCGAGCGTGCAACCCTCAGAATTATGGGAAGAATCAGGCCGCTGGGACCAGTTTGGTCCAGAATTACTGCGTTTTAAAGATCGTCATGGTCGTGACTTCTGCCTGGGTCCAACCCACGAAGAAATTATCACGGCAGTCATACGCGACGAGATAAATAGCTACAAGCAACTGCCAGCAAGTTTTTATCAAATCCAGACTAAATTCCGAGATGAGGTACGTCCTCGCTTCGGCGTTATGCGCGCTCGCGAGTTCTTGATGAAAGACGCCTATTCTTTTCACGTTGATGAAGAATCATTATCAGAAACCTACCAGGTTATGCATCAAGCCTACTGCAATATTTTCGAGCGTATTGGTCTGGATTACCGTCCGGTGTTGGCAGATACCGGAGCAATAGGTGGTAGTAACTCGCATGAATTCCACGTATTGGCAGAGTCTGGCGAAGACGCGATTGCTTTCAGTAGTGAGGGTGATTACGCAGCCAATATCGAAAAAGCACAGAGTCTGGCACCTCAAAACGAAGCACAAGCGCCGACCCAAAACTTAATTAAAGTTGAAACACCCAATACCAAATCTATAAAGCAAGTCTGTGAGTTACTGAAAGTTAAAGCGCAACAGACGGTTAAAACCTTATTGGTGGTGGGTGAAGATGAAAGCAATCCGGTGGTAGCTTTATGTTTACGTGGTGATCACGAGCTGAATGAAATTAAAGCTGGCAAACATCCTTTAGTCGCAGAACCGGTGCAGTTAATTTCTGATGAAGAGGTTAAGTCTGTAGCAGGGTGCGATGTCGGCTCTGTTGGGCCATCTGGTTTAGATATCCCTATCATTGTGGATCGTGATGCTGCAGTACTCAGTGACTTTGTCTGTGGTGCCAATGACACTGGCTTCCATTTCACAGGCGCTAACTGGCAACGTGATGCGCAAATATCCGAAGTGATGGATATTCGTAATGTAGTTGCTGGCGATCCAAGTCCAGATGGTAAAGGTATTCTGGAAATCAAACGCGGTATCGAAGTTGGGCATATTTTCCAGCTTGGTAACAAATATTCAGAGGCCATGAACTGCAAGGTACTCGACCAAAATGGCAAAGCAGTGACATTAGCCATGGGGTGTTACGGTGTCGGTGTGTCGCGCATCGTTGCCGCGGCCATTGAACAGAATTATGACAATAACGGTATTATCTGGCCACAAGCCATTGCACCATTTCAGGTTGCTATTATCCCAATGAATATGCACCGCTCGGAGCAAGTGCAGCAAATTGCTGACAAGCTCTATCAAGATCTACAACAACAGGGGATCGACGTGATTTTTGATGATCGCAAAGAGCGTCCCGGCGTTATGTTCTCAGACATGGAACTGATTGGTGTTCCTCATCGACTAGTGGTAAGCGAACGTGGTTTGGAAAACGGTACTATCGAATATAAGAACCGCCAAAACACCGCTAAAGATGACGTCAGTGTAGAAAATGTTGTAGATTATATTAAAGGGTTGTTACAACAATAAGTGCTATGGCGTTAAGCAATATGACACCGAGTAGAAATTTTATAATTATTGTTCTTGTCGCTTTGGCTGGTTTCACTGGAACCAGTCGGGCTCAAGAGCGACCAAACCAAGCTTTCTATGATGAGCTAAAAGCTTTGATGGAAGCTGAAAATCATTTTGTTGATCGCTATGATGCCGAAGTCTGGATGAAAGACATGTCAGGGCGTCTTGCTCGCCGCGCACCTCATATTCCCGAAGATGAACGTTTGAAAATTCTGACTTTAGTACACCGTTATGCTAATTCTTCTGGTGTTGATCCACAGCTGGTGCTCGCCATTATGGAAGTGGAAAGTAACTTTGACCGTTATGCCCTTTCAGTGGCTAATGCACGTGGTTTAATGCAGATCATGCCTTTCTGGAAAGATGAAATCGGACATCAAAAAGATTCCCTATTTGATATGGAGACCAATGTCAGGTACGGCTGTTATATTTTAAAACTGTATCTGGATATGGAAAAAGGTAACCTGACTTATGCACTAGGGCGTTACAATGGTTCTCGTGGCAGAGCTAAGTATCCCAATAAAGTTTACGCTGCACTGCGAAAGCGCTGGGCGCTATAAGACCAATGACTGAACGCCCTTCAATTCCAGGACTGATTCTTAGTGGTGGCGGTGCACGTGCCGCTTATCAAGTGGGTGTCCTCAAAGCTGTTTCACAAATACTAGAACATCCAGAACAGTCTCCCTTTAGAATTGTCTCAGGTACCTCTGCTGGTGCTATTAATTCCTGCGCGGTCGCAGAGCATAGCCACCGTTTTAACGAAGGTATCAAACGACTGGAGCAGCTCTGGGCCAACCTAACGCCGGAGCAAATTTACCATACTAAGCTACGTCAGTTGTCGAGCAATGCTTTGCGTTGGATATGGAATATTTTACGTCCAGCCAGCCAACTCAAGAAACCACTGGCACTGCTTGATAACGCACCACTACGTAAACTGCTAACCAAAGCTATTCGCTTTGATGATATTCGTGAAAATATCGACAATGGCTTCCTAGATGCAGCCTGCATCACTGCATACAACTACAATACAGGTGATTCAGTCAGCTTCTTTCAAGGAATACCAGACTTGGTTGAGTGGCAACGCTTTCGTCGTTTTGGTAAAGCGGAAGACTTAACTTTGTCGCACCTGATGGGCTCAACTGCTATTCCCATGATATTTCCCTCCGAGCCTATCAATGATATTCACTTCGGTGACGGCTCGATGCGCTTTTTAACGCCGCTAAGCCCTACGCTGCACTTAGGCGCGAATAAACTGTTTGTGGTGACTGTTGAGCCATTGCGCGGCGAGGTAGATCACAACATCAAAATCCCTTCTATTGGTGACATCAGCGGTCACTTATTGGACAGTATTTTCATCGACAGTCTGGAAAGTGATATCGAACGCATGATGCGTGTTAATGAATTGATGGCACATATTCCCGAACGCGATATTGTGCGTGAGCAATTAACGCTCAAACAGGTGGATACCTTTATTATTTCGCCGAGTATTGATCCGATGGAACTTGCCGGCCAGTATTTCAAAAACTTACCACGCGGTCTGCGCTTTTTCTTTAAACGTATTGGTGTTGACGACGAAAATGGTGAAAGTATTTTGAGCTATCTGCTTTTTGATAAGTCTTTCACCAACCACTTAATCGAGCTTGGCTATCAAGATGCGATGAAGCAGGAACATAACATTTTAGACTTCTTCAACTACCAGCAAACTCAGCAGACAGATGAACCAGAGCAGAAAGATGAATCTGAGAAGAAAGAGACGCCTCAACAAAAAAAACTATCTCCGCAAGATCTATAATTTCTAAGAGCAGCCTCTATGAACAGCTTTGATGATTTTTTTGCACATTACCCACCGGAAGTTGCGCCTTTTTTGCATCAAATGCTGGCCGACTATCAAGCAACTCAACCCTATAAAGGATTCTCAATCGTCCATAATGTTCCACTAACTCAAACTACCCTGCTAAAGATTGCCTGCCTCAAGGCTGCTGGCGCCGATCTCATCGTAACTAATCCAAGTTTCATGAACGAAGACCAAGATGCGATACAAATTTTAGAGAATGAAAAGGTTTCTTATGTACCGCTTGAGCAAGTCAAAGGTGAATTTGATTTCCTACTCGACTGTGGTGCTGAGCTGGTCGACTCCTGTTATGCACGTAAGGGCATTGTCGAGCTTACACGAACTGGTGCCATGCGTTACCAACAGCACAAAGAATTTCATGTTCCAATTGTGTCAGTGGATGATACTCGATTAAAGTGTCTGGAAACTTGCCTGGGTACTGGTGAAGGGGTTTACCGTGCGATTACACAAATCGCCAATATAGACCTAACTAACAAGAATATTTTGATTTTTGGTTACGGTAAAGTTGGTATTGGCATCGCTTATTATTTCTCAAAGATCACACCCAACATCATTATTGCTGAAGCCGACAGAGAGCGTTTAACACTCATAGAGCACCGCGGTCATCAAAGTGTTGATGCCAAGCAATCTCAATTGATTGAACATGCCGCAGAAGCTAGCGACCTGATTATTACCGCCACAGGACTGAAAGATATCATTAGTGATAACTATCACACAGGGGCATTTAAAGACAAACTCCTTGCCAATGCTGGAGCAGAAGATGAATTCGGCTTTGCTTTTGAAGCAAGCGAAGTATTAGCTGATAAAAAACCGGTTAATTTTATTCTCAAAGAACCGACTCTGATGGAGTTTCTTGATCCGATTTTCTATGCTCATAATATTGCTATAGACGACGCGCTGAGTAATAAGAAAACAGGATTTAGAGCTTTAGATAGCAAGACTGATCAAGCCATTGTTTCACAATGGGCAGAGCATCATGATTGGACGCTAGACCAGTTGAATGCAATCTTTTAATGATTATGTTTTAATTTTATAACACCATAGACAATGTAATAACGGGACATCATGCAAAAACCAAAACTAATACTGCCTATTCTATGCTTTGCGATAATTTTTGCAGGAATACTTTATTCTCTTTACCCTGATGCAGAGTTAAATAAAGATGTCCAGAACCACTCTCAAAGCAAGCTGACAATACCTATTCAAACCGTGACTAATAATAGTTCATCAACAGAAAGTGATATTGAGGTTGAGGTGACACAATCAACTCAAGTGATACCAACTCAAGTGAATGAGCTATCTGGTGAAAATGATGAAAGCCAAGTCACTGATGATTTATACGCTAAAGAGGTTGCGTTAAGAGACGTGCTATACAAAATCATGGAAGAGTACCCCAATATAACAATAGATAAGGTCAACTGTGAAATTAAAGAGTGTACACTCAAATACACATCTTATGACCAATCAAGCAAAGCGGTCACAAATCAGGTATTAAAAGAATATATAGATACCTATGGTGAAAATGTTCAGTTGAAAAATGTACTTGAAAACAATGGAAAAACTTTAGTTGAAATAGTCATTAAGAACTAAGTTAAGTCACTTTATGCAAGCGCTTATCTCGCCAAGAATATCGCGCGAAGCTCACCCTCAAACTCTAATAACAAAACCTGATCTCGCTGCCACGGTGGGATGCCCTGCTCCTGAAAATAATTCTTTAATGAGATGCTCGGCTTACTTGGCTCAAATCGAATACGCTCGCCACCTTGTCGTCCTTTGACCATTAATTCTTTACCAACCAGGTGTGGGTGATTCTGTTGCAACCAGTTCAGCGGAATCAACAACTGTTCATTATGAGTCAAGTCACGGTCAGTAAGCCAAATGAGTTCAAATTCCGCATAATCCACGCCCGTTTCGGTGACCCAATAAAGGCCATCACGATATCGTCTGATTGAGCCACTGCTCATTTCAATAGCAGGATTAGCATCTTCTTTGGCATCGAGCATTTGCGTCTGGATTTGCTGTAATACTGCTTGGCTTGGCATATCCGCACCACAGCCTTCTAACCAGTAGCGGAGAAGATTTCTAACTCGTTGCGGGCTTAACTGTCTTACTTCTGCTAACACCAATGAGTTTTGCTTTACTTCATAACAGTTTTCGAAATCAATCGCCGCCAGTTCATCCAATAGTTGCTGATTGTCAGCTTGAATCTCACTCGCCGAAGCTATCACTTTTGATGCCTGCGGCCATTTCTGTTCAACCAATGGCATCACTTGATGACGCACAAAATTACGCCTTATATCTGTATCTTGATTGGTGGGGTCTTCGATGGCTTGTAATCCATTAGAATTACAGTAACTCTCTAGTGCTTTTCTGGACACGGTCAATAATGGGCGAGCCAGATAGCCTTGCGCAAAGTCTGTAAGCTTTGGCATAGACGCCAGACCTTTACTGCCTGCACCACGAAACAGCTGCAACAGGAACGTCTCAGCCTGATCATTCAAATGCTGACCAGTTACTAAACACGTCTGAGGATTCGGCACAAATTCAGATAGCGCCTGATAACGCGCTTTACGGGCGGTGCTTTCAAGGCTTGCTAAATCCTTATCGACTTCAACTTGGACCGACTGAAAAGGAATGTCTAAGGACTCACAGAAGCGTTGGTTTTGCTTTGCCCAATCTGAAGATGGCGCTTGCAATTGATGATCAATATACACAGCCGACAACGAATAGCTGGAATCAGATGTTCTAGCCAAATGCAGTGCATGCAATAAGCTCAGCGAATCAACACCACCACTTAATGCAACAACGATATGATTTATAGATTTAGAAATGCAAAGAGCCAGAAACTCATCGATCGCTTGAGAAACTGGCTCTGATTTTGTCATAAGAAAAGATTATTCTTCGCTGACAGTACCGAACGACATCAGCTTGTTGTAACGCTTGGCGAGCAATTGATCAACGCTCAATTTTTCAAGGTCGTCCATATCTTTCACTAAACGCTCTTTTAAGCTTTTACCCATCGCAAAATAATCACGATGACCGCCGCCTAATGGTTCAGCAACGATATTGTCGATCAGGCCAAGGCTCTTGATACGCTCAGCAGTAATCCCCATCGCTTGCGCCGCTTCTTCTGCTTTCTCAGCACTCTTCCAAAGAATCGAGGCACAGCCTTCAGGTGAAATCACCGAGTAAGTCGAATATTGAAGCATGTTAACACGGTCACCAACACCAATCGCCAATGCACCACCGGAACCACCTTCACCAATCACAGTAGCGATAATAGGGACTTCAAGGCGCGACATCACTTTTAGGTTTCGAGCAATCGCTTCACTCTGACCACGTTCTTCAGCACCCACGCCTGGAAATGCCCCTGGCGTATCAATGAAGGTGAATACTGGTAGCGAGAAACGCTCAGCAAGCTCCATGATGCGCTTGGCTTTACGATAGCCTTCCGGACGTGACATACCAAAGTTATGCTTAATTTTCTCTTTGGTATCACGACCCTTTTGATGGCCAATGACTACCACGGGCTTATCATTCAATCGCGCGAGTCCACCGACAATTGACGCATCATCGGAATAGGCTCTGTCGCCTGCCAACTCATCAAAGTCAGTGAATATGTGCTCAATATAATCACGAGTGTAAGGACGCTGCGGGTGACGCGCTAATTGCGCAACCTGCCACGGCGTTAGGTCAGAAAAGATTTGCTTAGTGAGGTCTTTCGACTTCTTTTTTAAACGCTCAATCTCTTCGCTAATATTGATTTCAGTATCTTCGCCCATCATGCGCAATTCGTCGATTTGCGCTTCTAATTCTGCGATAGGACGTTCAAAGTCTAGAAAATTCAAACTCATGCCTTATAAAACGGTTAGTTAGTGGCGTATAAGGGGCAATATTCTACCCTTATTTGCTTTGATAATGAATGGTAACTTGACTGGTCTAAACTGTCAGCCTTTATCGTCGCAAAACATTAATAATTGGGCATTTCTTCTCTATTAAGCCCAAATAAACAAAGCAATCCTGATATTGATTCAGTTCCGAATATGGCTATTCAGGTTACATTATCCTGCTAAGATAGTGACACTTTGAACCAATAATCACTATTTATGCTGACAACGGCAACTATCAAAACCTACCAACAAGCCCGTCTGGCTCGCGATCCGCGCTTCGACGGCACTTTTTTTGTCGCTGTCAAAACCACAGGCATCTACTGTCGCCCCATATGCCCTGCACCAGCGCCCAAAGAAGAAAATGTCAGTTATTATTCCAGTTCCGTGCAGGCGCAAGAAGCAGGCTTTCGGCCCTGCTTACGCTGTCGTCCCGAAACCGCCCCGCTTTCAGCAGCCTGGCTCGGCAATCAGGCAGTGCTAACAAAAGCGGTAACACGGATACAGGCAGGAGCTTTGAACCAGACCTCATTACAGGATTTCAGCGAATCCATGGGCATCACTGATCGCTACCTGCGCAAATTGTTCCAACAGTATCTTGGTGTTTCACCGATAACCTATGCCAATCACTTGCGCCTGATGTTTGCTAAACAGCTGCTCCATCAAACCCAACTGCCTATTACTGATATTGCATTCATCGCTGGCTTTAACAGCGTGCGTCGCTTTAATGACAGCTTTAAGGCCACCATGAAACTGAGCCCCAGTAACTTACGAAATAAATTAAACAAGCAACAAGCCCTGCAAGAATCGCAAGCTATTCAATTAAAACTACATTATCGCCCACCCTATGACTGGTCGCTGATGCAAGACTTTTTAAAACAACGAGAGCTGTCTGCCATCGAAACCGTTACTGACAACTGCTACGGTCGTACTTTCAGCATAGACAGCAGCAAGGGTCATTTTAGCGCAGAGATTGATCCGTCAAGATCATCGTTCAATGTCACCATTGAAATGGACGATATGAGCAAACTGCTAACCGCCACGCACCACATCCGTCGCGTATTGGATCTCAACAGTGATCTGGAAGTAATAGAAAATTCACTGGCACAGGACGTGAATATAAAACCTGTACTGAAATCAGGGCTGAGACTCCCCGCCACCTGGGATACCTTTGAAGCCGGCGTTAAAGCGATCCTAGGACAACAAGTTTCCGTCAAAGCTGCTTATACGCATACCGCCAGCGTCATCGAACAATTAGGCAGCAAATACAACGACCAATACAAACTGTTCCCCACCGCCAAGCAAATCGTCAATGGTGATTTAACTTTCCTAAAAATGCCCAATAGTCGTAAACAGACACTGCATGATTTTGCCCAGTGGTATCTCAGCACCAGTGGTGAAGATTTAGCATCGATACTGGACATCAAAGGTATAGGCCCCTGGACTTACGAATACATCAAACTACGCAGCGGCATGGATAGTGATGCCTTCCCTGAAAAAGATCTTGGGGTCATCAAAGCCATGGAGCAATATAACCTCACCAATAGCGAGCAATGGCAACCTTGGCGCAGTTACGCAACCTTGCAACTTTGGCATAGCCTTTAACAGAGCAATTTCATGAAAACACAAATCTATTATCAGCAATCATCCTGTCCATTTGGAACAGTGCACATTTACGCAAACGAGCACCACCTCAAAGCGGTTTTATTTAAACCATGGGACAAAATTGCGACCAATGATCTGATCAATAAAAGTAATGACATAGTTGAACAAACTCGCCATCAGTTACAAGAATATTTTCAGGGCAAACGTCAAGAATTCGACCTACCCCTAAAAGCAGACGGCACCGACTTTCAACAAACCGTCTGGCAAGCCCTCTGTAAAATCCCTTTTGGTGAAACCTGGAACTATGGCCAACTCGCCCAAGCCATCGGCAACAAAAATGCCAGCCGCGCCGTCGGCGCAGCCAACGGTAAAAATCCGATATCCATAATTGTTCCTTGCCACCGCGTTATCGGCGCCAATGGCACCCTAACAGGCTACGCAGGAGGATTAACAATAAAAGAATGGCTGTTAAAACATGAAGGGATAATTGAATAACGATAGTGGGTGTCTTGGCCAGAAATAAGCCCCTCACCAGCTTGTCATTGTCGGGCTTGACCCGACAATCCAGTGACTTTAAAAAAGGGGTACACTTAAATTATACCACCCAAAGAGGTCGGACCTCTTGACAGTGGAAATAAAATGACCTATAAAAGAGGAAGATTTAATGGAGCCCGCAGGAGCGGATACCTTTATTAAATTTAGAGAGTTAATATAGTTTATCGAGGTTCGGTAGTAATAAGAGCAGTGCTCAAGTTACAAAACTATGTTAGGCAAACTTTCGCTGACAACCAGCCTGTTGTCTTTGAGCATACTCAATGGCGCAAAAGGGTATGCTCCCGTCCTGTCAACGACGTTAAATTTAGGATTAACTCCTAAGCTGGCTTGGGAACTACTTGGAGAACTATTATGTTCACCTTGAAAACCCCAAAAATAGAATTAACCATAGATTTGGCATCAATATTTAAAGCTTTATCTCCTTTGTTAATTTTATTTCTTTAGAGAAAGGGCGGCCCTGCCGCCCAATCTTTCTTCAATTACAGATCACCAGCTTTACTCAGTGCTTCAATATCGCTATTAACGATAGCTTCAAGATTCTCGGTAATTTTCTCAGCGCTCCAATTCCACCAAGCAATCGATAATAACTTTTCGATGGTCGCCTCATCGAATCGCAGCTTAAGAACCTTTGCAGGATTACCACCAACGATGCTGTAAGCTGGTACATCAGCCGTTACCACAGACTTACTCGCAACAATCGCACCATCACCAATAGAAACGCCAGGCATGATCGTAGACTCATATCCAAGCCAAACGTCATGACCGATGACAGTATCGCCTTTGTATGGCAACTCACCTTCACCCGGTAAAACTTTCTCCCAACCGTTGCCAAAGATATAAAATGGATAAGTAGAAAACCCAGACACCTTATGGTTTGCACCATTCATAATAAACTTTACGCCTTTTGCAATGGCACAAAACTTGCCAATCTTTAACTTATCTCCAATAAAAGGGAAATGATAAAGCACATTAGCTTCAAAGTTCTCAGGCCCGTCAGGATCATCGTAATAAGTATAGTCGCCCACCTCAATATTCGGTGAGCTTATAAAATTCTTAAGAAAACCAACCTGAGGAAAACCCTTCAAGGGCTCTTTATCATTAGGATTAGGACCGTTCAAATGCACCTCCGAAAAATTATTGTTGTAACGCGGAACGCTTTTTACCCCTATTAATGCAAAGAGGCAATACTGTTAGGTGATGTGCAGTCTGTTCTTTATAACCTGATCAGAAACACAGATTCAATCCAGAGAATCATAACTTAAGCCATACAACCACACAGAAACAATGGATAAATAGGCCTATTGTGACGTTTTTATAAGTACCTTTCCCATTATTATGCTAGATTTTCTTAGTGTTAAACAACACACAACAGGGACAGAAGAAGGATTTATATTATGAATATTAGAATTTTTCAGGGGTTAGGATACATTTCCATTATCCTACTAGCACTCTCGCTAAATAGCGCAAGCGCTTCACAAATCAAGAAAACATCCGTTCAATCGATCAAACCATCTGCAACACTAAACACAAAAGCGATCAAAGATATTCAAAAGGTTCAAATGATAAGTGACACTGAATATCAGAAAAAGATTAAAGCTCATAATCTGAAAATTAAATCCACTGCTGTTAAGCCACAAGCACAGGCTAATACTCGGCTAGCAAGTCAGAATAATCGCTTTAGAGGGCCTTATGATTGTGATGACAATAACAGAGCCGTAAAACCAGGGTCGGTGGAAGCTTGCGACGGAATCGACAACGACTGTGATGGCGATATTGATGAGGGCGTTACTGGTACTTATTTCTTAGATGCTGACGGTGATGGCTGGGGCGACAGCAGTAAACCTTGGAAGGCCTGCAAACAACAACCGGGGTATGCACCGCGTGGAAATGACTGTAACGATAAAAGCTTGCAGATTTATCCAGGCGCGCGTGATACACCAAACAATGGCATTGATGAGAACTGTGACGGACAACAGTAAGGAGAAGGAATATGAATAAAATAATGACACTGATAATAGCTTCGATAACTTTATTGATAGCTTCGACTTTTACTTCTTCACCTGTTTATGCTGATGCTGTTTCAGACGCCATCAAGTTCTGTAATAAGTATGAACGAGAAACTGGTGTTCGATGCGGGCAGCAAAGATGCCCTTGCGGCAGAAGTACCAAAGAAGTTGAGCGTTGGGATAGAGGCGGTCTTAGGTTTTCTATTTGCGCCTGTGTATCAAAAGCCGATCTCAAAGCAGCAGCCAATGCGGAACCGGAAATCCAGTGCCGAAGAGATTCAGACTGTGACGATGGCGTTTTCTGTAACGGAAAAGAAATGTGCCGCTCTGGTCAATGTCAACAAGGCACTAGCCCCTGCAAAGGAGTAAAGTGCTATGAGCGTGAAAAAATGTGTGAGAAGACCTGTGAAGATAAAGACGGCGATGGCTTCGAAGCTATCCACTGTGGCGGAAATGACTGTGATGACAATAACCCCAACCGCTTTCCAGGTAATAAAGAAGTTTGTGACTCAAAAGGCATTGATGAAGATTGCGATGCTACTACAGTAGGCGATCTTGATGCTGACGGAGATGGATTTATCTCCGCCAGTTGCCGCTAATATGTCAATGAAACTACAAAAAAAGGTGCTCAATTGAGCGCCTTTTTTATTACACTGTCGGTAATGTCACTCCGCAGTTGTCGGATCAATAATGGTGGCAACCTCTGAGATTTTATTAGCAGGAAAGCCACCTTGTTGAGCATGGTCTTTAACTGCCTGTTCATTCGGTGCGATATAGACACAATATACCTTATCACCAGTGACATAACTTTGTTGCCATTGGATTTGAGGCCCCATATCAGTAAGAACCGCACAGGACTTTTGCGAAATACCTTTAAGATCATCTGCGGATAGTTGGCCCGCGCCAGGAATGTCACGTTCAATAATGTATTTAGGCATACCATTCTCCTTAATTTCTTCAATTAATAGACTACCCCTTTATATACCAAGCACAAGATTAGCGTGTTTTTATAACATTAAAAAATCATTCCAACATTTAGTATCATCCTTGCTGTGCGATTCTGTCAAACGTAATACAACACAACCAATCAAATTAAATGTAAAATGAAATAAAAGTGATAAGTAAGTTATAAAATAGCCAGAGACATTATATGAATAATGCTCTGACTGAATATAAAGTGACGCAGGTTGTATCTAACGAATCGCTTTAATTAATTCATCCGCAACCGCGGCAGATGATGCAGGATTCTGTCCAGTTATTAATTGCCCATCTACAACGGCTAGTGAATTCCAGTCATCGACTTTTTCGTATACACCACCCTGTTCAACAAGCTGATCCTCTAAGAGATAAGGAACAACTTTGGTAAGGCCTACCGCAGACTCTTCTGAATTACTGAAGCCAGTAACTTTTTTGCCTTTAACCAGCGGTTCACCATTAGCATCTTTAGCTTTGAGTAGAACAGCTGGAGCATGACAGACAGCGGCCACTATTTTTCCGGCCTTTATAAAGCTTTCGATGAGCTTTATAGAATGGTCATCATTATGCAGATCCCATAATGGTCCATGACCACCTGGATAAAAGACTGCATCATAATCATCAGCATTCACGTCTGGCAAGCGAGTGGTATTGGCCAGTTGGTTACGCACTTCCTGATCATTTTCAAAACGTTCAGTATCTTCCGTCTGAGCATCCGCCTCATGGCTTTTTGGATCAAGCGGTGGTTGACCGCCACGAGGCGAAGCAAGCGTAATATCCGCACCAGCATCTTTAAGACGATAATAAGGACTGGCAAACTCCTCCAGCCAGAATCCTGTTTTTTCACCAGTATCACCCAGTTGGTCATGCGAGGTTAATACAAAAAGTATTTTCATTTGGTCGCTCCTTAGGGTTTAAGTTCAAACACACAAACAGATCATACAGAGCAGCGCGTGAAAAACAAATGAGTATACTCAATAGTAAGTATTCGATAGCTTAATAGTAATGAATCTAGCGAATGAATTTTAACTTGTTATAGATTGGGTTAGAGCTTGCCTCGTAACCCAACTATTGCTTTTGGAGTTATTTTTTTTATGGCTCTGCAACCAGAGATATTTCGCAGGCATAAAGAACACGTAAACGACCGCTATAAACACCTTAAATCGTATTAAAATTGAGCCTCCCTTTAATTTGGCCTCTCCACCAGATGGAACATTGACTGTGACTTTGTTCGAACGACACCAATCAATTTTCAAATAGATTTCCTTTTAGCCGGGTGGAGTTCCAAACTCAATGGTATCGCCATTTCCTATTTCTACTTTTTCTCCATTACAGATAACTTTGTACTTTCGAACTCTATCTGCATAGCCACTGTCGCGGGTTATTGTTATTTACTCATTAAGTTTCCTTTAAATAATAATTTGTTGGGTACGATGTATGAATACACGGTTCTTGACCTGTACCTTACACAAACCAATTATGCATCAGTCCACCACATTAGTTCCAGGTGGGTAATAACTGACTTCGAATCGGATTCCATCGGGATCTTTCATAAACAGTGCAGTAACGCCACCTAAATTTTGAATTTCAGGGGCCTCGAAACCAGCTTTGCGCATTGAGATTTGTATAGACTCAACATGCTCCTTTGTAGGAGCGCTGAAACCTAAATGGTTCATGCCAGCTCCATACCTTTCGTATTCGGAAGTATCAGGCTTGGCTTGTAAAAACTGAAAAAAGAATCCATCACCATCAGTCCACACATGGTCTCTTTGTTTGGTAAAACCGACTAGCGGAAGTAGTTGCTCATAATAAGGCATACTGCGTTCCAGCGATGTTACAAGTATAGTAACGTGATCAAGCTTCATAAGAGTCCTATCCATTATTTTGTATAAGAATTATTGATGCATATTAATCTATGGGCATTTACTATTAATACAAGCTTGAACTGTTTATCTGTTCAGCCCTATGATTACTATTAGTATTTACTTATGGAGTTCATCATCCGCCCATATCATATCGCCTGGCTAGTCTGTCTTGTCCCGATCATTGCCGCGCATGGAGCCTATTTTATTGGCTTATGGCAAGGCGTCGCCAATGAGTGTATGCCGTACTTTGAAGGATGCACTTCGATCAGCCGTGCAGCGCGCAATGGTGATGCGATATTTTTGTTTCGCGGCTTGATGATGCCAACAGCGGCTTTCCTGATTGTGTTTTGGTACTTGCAATGTGTCTGGCTTAAAGTGCTTACTCAAAAACCTCATAATAGCATTTTTGTTCTCGGTACTATTGGTGCGGTATTTTTAGTTTTGTATGCAGATTTTCTTGGCACAGAAGGTGAGTTCTATGAGTTTATGCGTCACTACGGTATCACCCTCTATTTTGCCATGACCATTCTCGCGCAGATGTTAAGTATTCGAAGCTTGCAAAAAATTACAGGTTCACTGGACAGTAAAGTTAAACGCTATTTAACCATTCAATTCATTATGATGGCGCTGTACTGGGTATTAGGCATCGCAAACGTCGTAATAAAAGCTACCGGCGTGGGTTGGGCAGACCAATCCGAGAATGTCATCGAGTGGAATTTTGCCTTATTGATGTCGCTCTACTTTGGATTAGCCGCCATGATGTGGAAGCGAAGTGGATTTGGGTTTCAGTTTAGAATTAAAAGATAATCATCAAATCGCCTTAATCAACGCTCTCTTATTTTGCTCCAAAGAAACTCATCTTTACCGATATTTTCTGAGTTTTTTTTTGCTAGATTTTCAAGCATGATATCAATCTGATGTTTATCAACCCAACGTCCATTAAAAAACACACCGGATATCTTGCTAGTGTTATTAATATCTAGCAAAGGGTTTTCATCTAGCAGAATAAGGTCGGCAAATTTACCAACTTCAACAGTCCCAACTTTATCATCAATTCCTAACCACGTAGCTGCCAATATTGTTGCAGAAGCCAAGGTTTCCTCTGTAGTTAACCCAGCATCGACTAACAAAGCCAGCTCATCATGCAACGAATATCCCCAAACGATTCCCGAAGTACCTGCATCTGTACCCGCTACCATGGGAACGCCAAGATCTTTAAATGCTTTTACCAGCTCGACATGAAAATCAACCAACTTATCGTAGTAAGCAACTCTCTTAGGGGTGGTTCCCTTGTTGTATTGATTGGAGCTAATCCATTTGTCCTGCATTAATGGATGTACATATTTAAAACTAGGTAGATCTCGAACTGCATCCAAAGAGCGGGCCTGAGCAGCAATTCTTACTAGGTTTGATAGGTTAGGAATAACCCAAGTGCCATTTTCCTTAGCCATTCTTGCAAGCTTATATGCTTCTTCTTGTGTGAACTCATTAGCATGCTTTGAAAACTCCTCAGCATGAGCTACTAGGCTGAAATGAGGCATAAAAGCATCTTCGGTCTTACCTTCAAAGGCATTGGCTATATGCCCAACCACTTTCAACCCTTGTATATTTGCTTCATCAATGATGGCTTTATAAGTTTCAACATTAAGCCGAGAATAAACCTTAATAAACTCATACCCATCACCTTTTGCGATTCGAACAGCCTGGCGCCCCTCGGACGGAGTAGTTGCCACCCTATTAGCATTGCTTCCATCAATTAACGCCGCCAATGCAATCCTGGGACCAATGACATTACCCTTAATAATTTCGTTTCTTTGCCCGAAGTGCTCAACTCTACCGCTAAGTTCAAATGTGGTAGTAACACCATTAGCAACGTATAGCAGCATAATATCCTGGTTATCGAAGAAAATTGATGCACCCTTGGTTGGGTAGTTATTTCCTGGGCTTCCATCTACCAGATTGTGAACGTGCATGTCTATCAGACCTGGTATAAGCCACTTACCTTCACCATCAATAATCATGACATCATTTGGTATTTTTCCACCAATGGCTGAAATTTTGTTATCCACAATTACAACATTGGTGTCCTTAATGACTTTATTTTCAATTGTCATCGGTATGATATTCACATTAGTCAGAACAATTCTATTATCTTCATTCTGTCTTTCCTGACCGTAATACTGTGAGTTACTACAGCCTGAAAGCAATACTAATACGATGGATAAACGGCTTAATAATCGATAGTTCGCCATCCCGGACTCCTAATTATAATTTCTAAAAAGCATGTGTTTTTTTTCAATCTACGCATTTAAGGCTGCTTTTGATACAAGGAGCGGATTTCTAAATGTAAGATATTATTTTAGTTGAGTGTTTTGAGGTAAAAACGAGGTGGCTTCCAATTTCAGTTAAAATATCTAATTAAGCATAATGATTAGGATATCGGTAATATAGTTCGTTCAAGAATCATCCTTTTTGAAAGCATCATATACAAAAGCTATTCCTGTCATTACTAAACCAGGACCGGCCCCAACCTGTAGAAAACTACCTGAATATTGAGGCATCGTCTCCCAGAAAGAGTTGTAAATAACCCAGCCAATAATACCAAGTCCCATAGCAATACACACCATTCCTAGTAGTGCCTGAGGCACTCCCATGACCAGGCCTAAGAAATATTTTGGCTTATTCTTAGCATGCGCTTTTCTTAATTCACGGCCAAGATCAATCCACCATAAGATGATGAGGGGGAAAGTAACGACAGCACCGATACCAAACCAACCATCAAAGCGTAGAGTCATAATAGAAAGTATAAAAATAACAATTGCCGCCAGAAGCTTATACTTAGTTTTCATATTAACCATTGTAAATTTTCTGCCTAAAAAAACATCTTAAACCACATCGCCAACACTGCTAAAAAGTTGATGGTATAAACCAACCCTCTTAAGCGAATATTATTCGTTAGTATCTGCACTGCGCTATGAATTAATCGACCTGCCACAAATATCCAGGCCAGCCATAATTGAACAGGATCAGTGAGGTGGCCTTGTACCGGTATTAATTGATCGGCTCATTAACTTTAACCACTAGCTTGCCAAAGTTCTTACCTTCCAGCATGCCGATGAATGCTTGTGGTGCTTGCTCAAGACCTTCGATCATCTGCTCGCGATAATGTATTTTTCCTTCCTTCAGCCACTGTGACATAGCTTGAGCAAACTCGTTATAACGGTCAGCGTAATCATCGAAGATAATAAACCCCTGCATCTTAATTCGTTTGGTTAAGATCGTTCCCATCAACATGCCCATTCTGTCTGGTCCACTGGGTAATGCTGTGGCGTTATATTGTGAGACTAAACCACATACAGGAATTCTTGCACTCGTATTGAGAAGAGGCAGCACCGCATCAAACACTTTACCGCCAACGTTTTCATAATAAACATCAATGCCATCGGTACACGCATTGGCTAACTGCTCGGCAAAGTTATCAGCTTTGCGATCGATACAAGCATCAAAACCTAACGTCTCAACAGCATAGCGACACTTCTCTGCGCCGCCAGCAATCCCCATCGCCTTGCATCCTTTAATCTTCGCGATTTGTCCCACCGTTGCGCCCACCGGCCCAGTAGCAGCAGCGACCACCACAGTCTCCCCTGCTTGCGGCTTACCAATATCCAACAGTCCCATAAAAGCGGTAAAACCCGGCATTCCCATAATGCCCAAGGCATAAGAAGGATGGCGGGGATTCTTTCCAAGCGGCATGACATCTTTACCGTTAGAAACACTGTAATCCTGCCAACCACTCTGATTCAGCACCCAATCGCCAACCGCAAACTTATCATGATGAGACACCTCTACTTGAGCCACAGTGCCGCCGACCATCACTTGATTTAACGCAACGGGGTCAGCGTAAGACTTGGCGTCACTCATGCGCCCACGCATGTATGGGTCTAAAGAAAGATAAATGGTTTTTAGCAGAATTTCGCCGTCTTTTGGCTCTGGCTTAGTCGATTCCACTAGACGGAAATTGTTATCGGTAGGAGCCCCTTTAGGGCGTGATGCTAATAGAATCTGTCTGTTGCTTGAGTTCGACATAAGTCATCCTCTAATTATTTGATATGACGCCTAAAGTATAAGCACTACTTTGCGGTGTCCGACTGCCTGTATTTATTATGTGTCATTTTTCGCCTCTATAAACACAGCTAGAAACTCATCTGATTGGAAGTAAGTAAGCAATTCATTTTTCATTTGATTAAAGGTCTCCCAAATATCTTTAAGCTGGTGAAGTTTATCTAACACTCTACTGTTCTGTTCATCAAGCTCCGAAATCAGCTTGCGGCAGCTTTTTACACAGTTGAAATCAATACTCGCCAGGTCTTTGTGAATTAGTTGGTTTCGCTCACTCACCAATCTTTTTAACTCTATTTTTTCTTTAGCAACATCCTCAGCATCCATATCCAGGTAAAATCGAGTGGATATCTGAAGCTCAGAAGAATGAAGTTCTTCATTTTCAGCAACTCTATTATCAATTAGGTTTTTTAAAAACTTAGAGACAACTTCTCCTAACGGCCTATTCTGAATAAGCTTCTCATTAAACGAGTGAGTGACTTCATTATCTCTAGTTTGCGAATCGACACTACTGTATAAAACTAAAACTTTCAATAAAGCTTCTATTTTTTGGAAGTTGACAACATTCCGGCCAATTTTTCGGAGAGCTTCATCACGTAGATTATCCTTATTATCAAGACTAGTCATAATACATAAAACCCAATTTAAAATTCAGGTTGGCTTTTTGCCTCGGTTACTTTTTTGATGTGTAGCTAAATTTTTTATTGTATTCGATGGCGTCAATTTTACATCTTTCAATTAGCTCTAATTCATCAGAACCCTCATAACTCAAAGTCAGCCCAAATAAACTAGCGGCTTTGAGTTGCCAGTGACAGCTTGTTAGCTCTTCCAATCTATAGTACCAATCATCAACACCAAGTTTTGATGGGTAATCTCTGCTGATTTGAGACTTGTCTATAAGCACAACGCTTCCTCTAGATAAATATAGCCGTTTATTGCCCGAATGAGTTCGTATGACTTTATAGTTGCACGTCTTCTTTTACAAGCGTCGATTTGAATCAGTAACATGCAAGTTCTCCAATTTGCCAACATGGGTATTAGTTAAATGTTTAAGAGCAGATTACCTAAAGGTACTTCCTTCGGTCGCCTGAATACAGTTCAAGATGACAGTCTAAAAAGACATTGCAACACATATAACCCATTGATTGTTAATAACCTGTCACCTTTATGTCGCCTCAATGTCGCTAATCCTTCGCCGACATGTCGTGTTATACTTTTCGGTAGTTTTTCATAATTCAGGCTCACCGCTGTATCAACGAGCATCAATAAACACACAAACGGATTGATTATGATTGTTAGAAAATTAAGATTGAAAAGAGGTTGGTCACAAGAGCAATTAGCCGAGTTAACGGGGGTAAGCACTCGTACGATTCAGCGCATTGAGCGTGGCCAGACCAAGCCCAGTCTTGAAACTCAAAAATCTTTAGCCGCTGTTTTCGAGGTTGATATTGCAACATTTGAACCGTCCTTATCAATGGACAGCACAGGAGAGCCTGATATGAGCACAACAGATACGAATGCAACAGAACCTAAGCAACAGCCTGATAAGCCAGCAATAGAGACTGTAAGCCATGAAGAAGCAGAAGCCATGGAGTACGTCAAAGGAATTAAAGAGTTTTATTCACACCTGCTGATTTTTATTATTTTCACCGTTATGTTTATCTTTACCGGTAAGATCAATGATATGTTAATTGCCTGGTCTGCATGGACTTTCGGCTTAATTATTCACGGTCTGCAGGCTTTTGAAGTGATTAATCTTTTCAAAATCAATTGGGAAAAGAAGATGGTGGAAAAGCGCTTGAAGAAAAAGTTGTAATTGGCAGTCATATTGAGCAGACTCTGAAGTCTGCTCAATACTATAAGTAACTCCAGATGGATTGGATTTTTAGTTTAATCATTCTAATCGCAGCCATATTTCTTGTAGGCTTCGCATTCATAGCTTTTATCAAACCAGCTCTCGCAAAGCACTTCCTGCAACAGTTTGCCGTATCGGCTAAAGCCCATTACACCGAACAACTGATTCGGATTGTATTTGGCTTGTCCTTGATTCTTTACTCGCCCCGGATGTTATACAGCGAAGTCTTTTTTTATTTCGGTTGGTTGCTGGTAATTACCAGCATGGGATTGATGTGTGTTCCCTGGTGGTGGCATAAGAAGTTTGCCGACAAGGTTATTCCATGGGTGATTCAATTGCTTCCGGTTTATGCCATTGGGTGTTTGCTGTTGGGAGGAGTTTTGGTTTATGGGGTTTTGGGTTGAACGGTGCGTCTCGACGCACCCTACTTTCCTACGAAGCCTTAAACTAATATTCCACTCTCGCATCAACGCAACCAGGAATATGCTTGAGGCTAAATACTAAGGCATCGACGGGTTGTACGCACCAGTCTTCGCTCATGATGAAGTCACCGGCGATTTGCTTTTGTTGGTACTGGAAGTTGATAACCACTGGGCAGGCGCCGTCTCGGTTATGGCTGATTTTTTCTTCCAGCTCAACCATTGTGTCTGGCCCAATGACAGAGTCGGAGATGGTGATAACAATTTTCTTGCAGTATTGCTCGCGAGCCTGTTCGAATGACATAACGCTGTTGGCGCTGACGCTGGTGCCACCGGAATAGTCATCATGGCGCGCTTCACCGTCGACTACGATGACGTTATCACGGCTCAATAGATGGCGATAGGTTTCAAAAGTTTCAGCGTACACCGTAACGTCACAACGGCCGGACTTATCGTCCAGAGTCAAAATTGCCATCTTATCGCCGCGTTTGGTGTTCATAACACGCATACCAACAATCAAACCTACCACTCTTGCCGAGTTGCCGCGTCCTGTCGGTTGCAGGTTTCGCAGGCGGGTGATGCTCATTTGTTTGATTTCTGGGATGTAGCGATCGATGGGATGTCCGGTTAAATACAGACCCAGCGTTTCTTTTTCACCTTGCAGTACCTGTTCATCGGTCCACGGCTTAACGCGAATATATTGATGCTGCTCCGTTGCCGTGGTCGCAACCACGCTACCGAATAAATCATCCTGGCCTGCGGCCTGGCTTTTATTAAACTGTTCTGCGGCTTTTACCGCTTCATCTAAAGAAGCCATTAAGGTTGCACGATTCGGTCCTATGAGATCCATTGCACCGGCGCGAATCAAGGCCTCTAAAGTTCTTCGGTTAGCTTTTTTCAGATCGACTCGACTACAGAAATCGAATAAGTCTTTGTAAGGTCCGTTGGCTTCGCGCTCATTGACGATGCTTTCAATGGCACCTTCACCAACGCCTTTAATCGCCCCGATACCATAAACAATGCGCCCTTCTTCATCGACCGAAAAGCGATACTGTCCTTTATTAACATCTGGAGGCGTGATGGTTAAATTACTATTTGCCGCGTCTTCAACGTAAGTCACCACCTTGTCGGTGTTGTCCATGTCCGAAGACATTACCGCGGCCATAAAAGCTGCTGGATGATGGGTTTTGAGCCATGCTGTTTGATAGGCGACTAACGCATAGGCGGCCGAGTGTGATTTGTTGAAACCATAACCGGCAAACTTTTCCACCAGATCGAAAATTTTCATGGCGAGATCGCCATCGACGTTATTTTTAATCGCGCCTTCTTTAAAGATGCTGCGCTGTTTTTCCATCTCTTCAGGCTTTTTCTTACCCATCGCACGACGCAAAATATCCGCGCCGCCCAGCGTATAGCCAGCCAACACCTGCGCAATCTGCATCACCTGCTCCTGATAGAGAATGATGCCGTAGGTTGGCTCAAGAATTTCTTTCAAGGATTCATGTTGGTAGTTCGCATCAGGATAAGAAACAATCTCACGACCATGCTTACGATTAATGAAGTTGTCGACCATACCTGATTGCAAAGGACCGGGGCGGAACAGTGCAACCAAGGCGATGATGTCTTCAAAACGATTCGGCTTTAGGCGCTTAATCAAATCTTTCATGCCGCGCGATTCGAGCTGGAATACCGCAGTGGTATCAGCACGCTGCAACAAATCGAAAACCTGTTGATCTTCGGTATCGATGGCAGTGATATCAATCGGTTCTTCGCCTTTCTTGGCGATGATTCCGTTAGCGGTTTCAATTGCCCAGTCGATAATGGTCAAGGTTCTCAGTCCCAAGAAATCGAACTTCACCAGACCCGCACTTTCTACATCGTCTTTATCAAATTGAGTAACGATGTTGTGGCCAGTTTCGTCGCAATACAGCGGGGCGAATTCTTCCAGATCATTCGGTGCGATAACCACACCACCAGCGTGCTTACCGGCATTTCTGGTCACCCCTTCAAGCTTGCGCGCCAAGTCCCACAACTCGCGGACATCTTCGTCTTCTTCGTACAAACGGGGTAATTCAGGTTCTTGCTCAAAGGCTTTTTCCAGCGTCATACCCACTTCGAAAGGAATCAACTTGGCCAGCTTGTCGACGAAACCATAAGGATGGCTGAACACACGCCCTACGTCTCGAATCACCGCTTTGGCAGCCATGGTTCCGAAAGTGATGATCTGCGATACACTGTTACGGCCATAACGCTCGGCCACATAATCAATCACTCGATCGCGTCCTTCCATACAGAAGTCGACGTCAAAGTCAGGCATCGAAACCCGCTCAGGATTGAGGAATCGCTCGAAAAGCAGGTCGTATTCAAGAGGGTCCAGATCAGTAATTTTCATCGCGTACGCAACCAATGAACCGGCACCAGAACCACGACCGGGACCAACCGGCACGCCATTGTTTTTTGACCACTGAATGAAGTCAGCAACGATTAAGAAGTAGCCCGGGAAACCCATGTCGTTGATAACGTCCAGCTCAATCTGTAAACGTTCATCGTAAGCTTTGCGAATCTCGGCGAAATCGTCCGCATTACGATCAAACAGCTGATCAAGCCGCTCTTCAAGACCATCTTTTGAAACTTTCTCAAAGTATTGAGCAATCGTCATACCTTCAGGAATGGGGAATTCTGGTAAAAAATATTCGCCAAGTCGCATTTCCAGATTGCAACGCTTAGCAATTTCTACGCTGTTTTCCAGTGCTTCAGGAATATCCTCAAACAGCTCGACCATTTCTTGTTCGCTACGCAAATACTGCTGTTCGCTGTATTCGCGCGGACGACGCGGATCGGCTAATACACGGCCCTGATTAATGCAAACCCGAGCTTCATGTGCATCGAAATCTTCTTTGTCGATGAAGCGTACATCATTAGTAGCCACAACCGGCGTACTGGCGCCCTGCGCCAAACCAATGACCTGATGAATGTATTCGTTTTCCTGTGGGCGGCCGGTGCGCTGTAACTCCAGATAAAACCTGTCTTTGAAGTGATGATTCCAGAAACCTAGATTTGAGGCGGCCTGATCCATATTGCCGGCCAGCAATGCTTTTCCCACATCCCCTTGTCGTCCACCGGACAGAATGATTAAACCTTCGGCATATTCAGGCAACCATTCCTTTTTAACCAAGGGCAAACCACGATGCTGGTTCTTAAGGTATGCACGCGAAATCACGTATTTGAGATTGAGGTAACCGGTATTGTTCATGCACAGAGCTGTGACACGAAAATGCTCATCCTCATCATTAGGGTTCTGAATTAATAAGTCAGCGCCTGCTATCGGTTTAATGCCTGCTGAGACGGACTGAGAATAGAACTTAACCAGACCACACATGTTCATCTGGTCGGTCATGGCGATAGCCGGAATCTGATGTTCCTTGCAGGTCGCAATCAGTGGCTTAATACGCACAACACTATCCACCATAGAGTATTCGGTATGCATTTTGAGGTGAATAAAGCGTGGTGTCATAGTGTTTATGGATTAGCTCTTATGGTTAGTTTTTGTGATTACTTCTGATGATTAGTTCTTATACTGTAAATCAGGATATATGGCTCTAATCTGACTTATTATAAAAGCCCGCAAAATTGTTTCCAGTGTTTTAATGCTTTTGATAATTTTAATTATAATTTCAATAAGTTAGCTATGGTTTGCTAGAAATCGAGCATTCGTTGCACAGGAGCATATGAGCGGCGATGAATCGGCGTAATACCGAGCTGCATAATGGCCTCACGATGTTGTTGGGTTGGATAGCCTTTGTGTTTGGCAAAACCATACCCGGGATAAGTCTGCTCCATCTCAACCATCTCCGTATCGCGTGCCACCTTCGCCAAAATCGAGGCCGCACTAATTGCAGGCTCTTTACTGTCACCTTTGATGATAGCCTCCATACGGCAATCCAGTTCAGGACAGTGGTTACCATCAATCAGAGCCAACTCCGGCGAATGACTTAAGGTTTCAACCGCACGCTTCATGGCCAGCAAACTGGCCTGCAGAATATTAATCCGGTCAATTTCTTCAACCTCTGCTCGCGCTATCGACCAAGCCAGAGCTTTCTCTTTAATTTCAATAGACAAAGCCTCGCGGCGTTTTTCGGTCAATTTTTTTGAATCCGCCAAACCAACAATAGGATTTGCTGGATCGAGAATCACGGCAGCCGCAACAACTGGCCCAGCCAATGGACCTCGCCCAACTTCATCCACACCTGCAATTAAAATTGTTTGCTCCATAGCTTTCTCTTTTTATAGTTTAAATATGCTTTTATCGTGCGTTATCCAGCCACCATTGTGTGATCGAATTAGCAGCATACACATCCGCATCTTTGCGTAGCTTGTCATGCCATTCATCAAAGACCGCTTTTGTTTGTTGCCAACGATGACCATCATCTTCCAGCCAGGCGCGAACCTCAGCAAAAATATTGTCAGGAGTGCACTCGTCCTGGATCAACTCGGGAATTAAAGGCTTCTTAGCCAGCAAATTGGGAATAGCAAAGGTATCAATGATCAACAATCGTTTAAATATCTGATAACTAAAGCCTCCGACTTTATAGGCAACCACGGTTGGGCGTTTGATGAGCATCGCTTCTAAGGTTGCGGTACCGGATGCCATCACCAATAAATCGCTGGCAGCCATGCAATCTCTTGATTGGCCATCAACTAACTGAATATCTGGCGCATTGGTTGTCTCTTGTAATAGAGTTTCAAATTGCTGGCGACGAGCCTGATTGGCCATTGGCACTATGAATTGTGTGTCCGGATAATAATCCTGAATCAGTTTGGCTGTTTCGATAAAGTCCTGACCGAGGAACTTCATTTCAGACCCTCGACTACCGGGCATGATACATATAACTCTATCATTGCCACTCGATAAGCCTAATCGTTGTCTCGCTTCTGATTTATCCATATCCATAGGGATCTGGTCCGCTAACGGATGGCCGACACAGAAATTATCAATAGCATGCCGCTGATAGATGTCTTGCTCAAAAGGAAACAGGCAAAGCATTAGATCGGTAGACTTTCGAATCTTAAAGATGCGCTTTGGACGCCAGGCCCACACTGAAGGGCTGACATAGTGAATGGTTTTGATGTTTTGAGCTTTTAATTTCTTTTCCAGACCAATATTAAACTCAGGCGCATCAATGCCAATAAACATATCGGGTGGCGACTCAATCCAACGCTTAGCCAATTCACGACGCATTTTAAGTAATTCTGGAAGACGTTTCAGGATAGGTACGATGCCCATAACCGCTAGAGATTCCATGGGATAAAGGCTTTTGCAACCTTCGGCCTGCATCAAATCGCCAGCAATGCCCTCAAACTCAGCATTGGGAAAGTGTTTTTTAAGCTCTTTAATTAAACCGGCACCTAAAATATCGCCGGATGACTCTCCGGCGATAATGGCAATCTTGGTTACTGATTCTGCTACGGTATTGTCAGCAAAAGGCGATGTTTGCATCGCTATTCCCCTTTATTCTTTTGTACTCAAGCATATACTTAAGCATGCGCTTAGGCAGACCTAGGGTTTGCAGTAGTTTTAACAACTACCTTAGCGCAAAATACCACGGTTCGCGTTCTGCAAAAATTCTACCATTTGTTGCACATGGGGATCGGAACTTTCCGACAATTCAGCAATGGCCTCTTCAATTTTAAGTGACTTCCGATAAATGGTGCGGTAAGCACGCTTTAACTCACTAATAGTCTCTGAGGAGAAGCCACGACGCTTCAAGCCTTCTGAATTAAGGCCATAGGGTGCGTTTTCTGCAACTAGCACAAAGGGAGGGATATCTTTGCTAATCGCGCAATCCATACCAATAAAGGCATGATCACCGATTTTGCAGAACTGATGGATTTTAGCAAAACCGGACATAATAACGTGATCACCAACATGAACATGACCCGCTAGCGTCGCATTGTTAGACATAATGGTGTTGTCACCCAACACACAATCGTGTGCGATGTGGGTATATGCCATGAACCAGCCATTATTACCTATTCGAGTTTCCGAGCCGTCCTGCACAGTGCCGCGATGCACCGTACAACACTCTCTGAACACGTTACCATCACCAATGATGGTTCGAGTAGGTTCGCCCGCATACTTTTTATCCTGATTTTCTTCACCAATTGAAGAAAACTGGAAAAAACGATTGTTTTTACCAATGGTGGTATAGCTTCCAATCACTACATGAGGACCGACTACAGTCCCTGAATCGATGGAAACATCTTTACCAATAATTGAATACGGGCCAATTTCTACGTCGTCAGCAATCTTTGCTGATGGGTCAATAATGGCGGTTGAATGGATCACGCAATATCCTTCTTAGCACACATGAGTTCAGCGGAGCAGACCACTTTGCCATCTACGGTGGCAACTGCAGAAAACTTCCACATATCGCGCTTTCGTTTCAAGACAGTAACTTCCATCACCACTTGATCACCTGGCTCAACTGGTTTCTTGAAACGAGCATCATCAATACCAACAAAATAGAATAATGAGTCATCGGTTGGCAGAGATTCGGTTGTTTTAAATGCCAAAATGCCACTGGCCTGCGCCATAGCTTCAAGCATCAAAACTCCTGGGAACACTGGGCGATGTGGAAAGTGGCCCGGGAAAAAAGGCTCATTGACGGTAACATTCTTTATTGCCTTCAAATATTCCCCAGCCTTAAAGTCGACCACACGGTCAACCAATAAAAAAGGATAGCGATGCGGTAGATGTTTCATCACCTCATAGATATCCATAGAATTCATCTCTGTTACGTCATTATCGCTCATCATTATCGTCTCTTGAGTCTTTTAGCTGCCCTAGTTCTTTTTCCAGCTGTTTTAGTTTACGCCACATTTCATCCAGTTGTCTGAAACGTACTGCACTTTTATGCCATTCCTTATTGGTCTGGAATGTCGTACCTGAAGAATAGGCTCCAGGCTCAGTAATTGATTTATTAACAAAGGTTGTTGCCGTGATATGTGCTTTATCACATACCTCAAGGTGGCCAATTATACTCACTCTGCCCGCGATTGTGCAGTGCTTTCCAATAGTTGTGCTACCTGCAATCGCTGTACAGCCCGCAATTGCCGTGTAATCCCCAATCACAACGTTGTGTGCGATATGGATATGATTATCTAATTTAACGCCAGTTCCAATGATAGTGTTCTCTAGTGCGCCACGGTCTATCGCGGTATGCGCGCCGATTTCTACCGAGTCACCAATAATGACACTGCCTACTTGTGGAATTTTCACCCATTGCCCTTGGTCATTGGCATAGCCAAATCCATCTGAGCCGAGTACAACGTTGGCGTGAATGATACAGTCCCTACCAATTTCTACAGCATGATAAATCACTGTGTTAGGGTAAATAAGCGTATTAGCGCCGATTTTAACATTCTCACCAATAACAACCCCAGCGCCGATGATAGCGTTATCATCGATTATGGCACCATCTTTGATAACTGCATGTGCGTCTACCGTTACATTAGAGCCCAATTGAGCTGTTTCAGAGATGGCCGCACTTGTGGCTATGCCCTTTTCGGGACGAGGTGTGGTATCAAATATCTGGGCAGCCTTTGCATATCCTAAATAAGGATCTTTCATCACCAACAGGTTTCCACTTAATTGCTCAGCAACGGCAGGGTTCACTATTAATGCAGAGGCTTGACTGCTTTCAAGGTGGTCTAGATATTTTTTATCACTGATGAAGCTGAGCTCACCTTTTTGCGCTTTATTTAACGGCGAAACCGCAGTTATCACTAACTGCGGTTCACCTTTAAGCTCTGCGCCAATAAGCTCAGCAATGTCTTGAAGTGTTTTTTGCAAACCTTGACTACCTGAATGTACCGTTTAAAGAATAATACTACTCACTTATCAACAGGTTGCAATATTTTTAAAATACTTATTCTCTTATTTTGATAACTCAGATAGTACCTGAGCAGTCACGTCTGGAACAGAAGCATCAATATAAGGCGCAGACTGACGGTCAAGCAGTATATTATAACCACCCTTTTTCGCCACAACTTCTACTGCATCACGAATTTGTCCACCAAGTTTCGATTGCTCTTCACGGCTACGCTTTTCTAAGTCTTCTTTGAAAGCTGCTTCTTTCAACTTGTAGTCAGACATCTTTTGCTGAATGCTACGCTTCTTTTCTGTTGCTTGAGATTCAGACATGGTGGCAACATTATTAACGTAGTCAGTTCGAGCTGCTTCAATCTCTTCACCTAAACGCTTTAGCTCATCTTCCCTACCTGAAAACTCTTTTTGCAAAGTTTGGTTGATTGCATCTTTTTGTGGGACTTTTGCCATGACTTCGCCGAAGTTGATGATGCCAACTTTTAACTCGGCACTAGCCATTGATGGTGTGCTTACTAAGATAAATAAGAATAGTGCTAATAACTTTTTCAAAATATTTCTCCAATAACTTTTAATTAATTAAAATGTTTGACCAATTGAGAAAGTGAAAGTTTCCGTATCATCATACGGTTCACTCTTCAGAGGCCTAGATAAACTAAATTGTAATGGTCCCATTGCAGAGTACCACTGCAATGAAATTCCGTAAGAAGCTCTATAGTCTTTATAATCACTATAGTCAGGCACAAACGGTAAAATACTGTTTGGCTCGATACTTAACCCCTGAAATTTTGCCGGGTCAAACTTTGTGTCCCAAACATTGCCTACATCAACAAAGAAACTAGTTCTTACATTTGAGGTATCTTCAATAAACGGAGTTGGGAAAATCAACTCAAAAGAGTTCAAGAAGCGCGCATTACCACCAACTGAGTATCGACCTATGTACAAGCTGTCATACTCACTGGGTAGAACAATTGTAGTGTTGCCAGCTCCAGGGATTGGACTCGGAACACTTTGAGTAGACCGTACCCTCTGAAGATCTCTTGGCCCAACAGTATTAGTTTCAAAGCCTCTCAATGATGAACTGCCACCACCATAAAAGTTTTGAAAGTAAGGTAAGTCCTCTGTATCCCCATAACCATCGCCATAACCAAGGCCGCCTCGAATGGAGAAAATCCAACCATTATCGGACAATGGAAAGTAATAGTCATAATCATAAGTAGCTTTATAAAACTCTAGATCACCAACATCAGTCCCAACTTCCAAACCATAGCGGTGACGACTACCATTAGATGGGAAGATTGAGCGATTTAACGAGTTAATACTATAGCCTAAATTTACAGAGAAATTATCAAAGTCAACTACTGAGTCCAGTCTGGCGTCATAACCTAATAAATCAAAGAAATCGATCACTCGTTGTGTGTTAGTGATCGGTGATGTGATGGTGTTTTTTGAAGCATTAAAACCAAGACTGAATGTTGAATATTCTCCCATTGGTATGTATACAGTTGAACCAAGTCCAAGTGTATCCATACTTTGTGCAACAAGATTTAATTTACCGTAATCAGTTTCACTATAGTTCAAACTAGTTGATAAGCCGATTCCATCCTGAGTAAAGTAGTTGTCAGTATAATTTAATCGGGCACTTTTGATTGCTTTGTTAATATTTAACGCCAAACCAACCGAGTTGCCGGACCCTAAAAAATTACTATGAGACAACTCACCATTAACAGTCATCCCATAAAAGTCATTATATCCAAGTCCGCCACTGATTTGGGCTGCGCTACGCTCCTTTACTTTAAACATCACATCGGCACGATCTGTAGTTCCCTCTTTCTTGATCGTTTCAACTTGGACATTCTCAATGTAGGGAAGTCGTTGTAACCGAATTTTAGAGCGCTCAACTAATGTCGATGAAAGACTTCCACCTTCTTGAACTCGAACTTCTCTTCTTAACACATTTTCATTTGTGGAAGTATTACCCTCAAAGCTAATGCGATCGACGTAGTGTCTCTCTCCAGGCTCAACTAAAACTATCAACTTCGCTTCGGGAGTATCTTTCGACACTTCAGGGATGGTTCTAACCTCTGCAAAAGCATAACCATAAACTCCTAATAATGATTTAATTTGCTCTTCGGCAAACGCCATTGCTGCAGCAGAATAGGTATCGCCAGCTTTTAAAGGTATCATGCTTCTAATCATATCCACATCAAGCGTGAAATCACCAATGATATCTATCCCAGAAATAGTATAAATTTCACCTTCGTCTACAACAATTGTGATATAAATATCTTCTTCATTATTAGCTAAAGAAATTTCAGTGGAGTTGATTTTAAACTCAAGATAGCCTCGATCTTTATAATAAGAGGTTAATGTTTCAAGATCTTTTTCTAGGGTATCGCTGTTGTATTTATTATCATCAGTAAAGAAGGTGAACATACCACCAGTTGTTAATTCAAATTGAGACAGTAGTTTTTTATCTGTGAAGAGGTCATTTCCAACAATATTAAACTCTTTAATTTTTGCAGAGCCGCCTTCATTGATTGTGATATGCAATTGCACACGATTCCGAGATAGCTCAGCCAACTTTTTTTCGACACTAATATGGTAATGGCCATTGGAATAATACTGTTTTGCAATTTCCTGCTCAATTTTCTCAAGGACAAAACTATCGAGAACCTCGCCCTTAGAAATGCCAGCATTTTCCATCCCCTCTAGTAACTGTTCCGTTTTAAGAACTTTATTACCTTTTAAAATAATATCAGTAATAACTGGACGTTCAACTACAGTTACTTTGAGGACATTGCCCTCTTTTTCCAGTTTTACAAAGTCAAAGTTTCCTGTTTGGTGAATGGCTCGAATTATACTCGGAGCTCGAGCATCATCTAACTTCTCTCCCACACGAATCGGTAATTCAGTAAAAAATGTTCCCAGCTCAACTCGTTGTAAACCTTCCACTTGAATGTCTTCTACAACAAAAGGCTCGATTGCGCCTGCTTTGGAAAAAAGTGCAGAAAATACTAAAGCCGTAACTGTTTTTGTTATCAAACGCATTGATTGTTCTCTATTGGTTTATTCGGTTTATGTCGAAAAATAGCGCAATCGCCATGATTGTCAGCACTAGTATGATGCCAACTCTCATACCAAGTTCCATAATTTTTTCAGAGACAGGCTTGCCACGAACAAGCTCGACAAGATAGTACATTAAATGACCACCGTCTAACATTGGGATTGGCAGAAGGTTCACGAAGCCTAAATTGACGCTTATCATAGCGAGATAAAGCAAGAATGCAACCATTCCAGCCTGTGCAGTCTGCCCCGCACCTTGGGCAATTCCAACCGGTCCGCCCAAGTTTTTAATTGATAACTTCCCTGTAATCAATTTCCCGAGGAAGCTACCGATTCTTTCAACCATCACCCAGGTCTGCTCCGCACCTTTACCAAAAGACTCGAAGAAGCCGTAGTTTATGACGTTATAGCCTTGAAAAGCTGGTGAGATCCCAAGATAACCTATGGTTCGATCACGCTCATTGGCTTCTGGCGTTACTACAAGCGGTTGCTGATATCCGTCACGGGCTACGATTAACTCAAGCGGTTTTCCCGGGTTATTTTCTATGAAGGAAACAAATTCGCTCCACAGGCTTATTGACTCGCCATTGACCGAAACAACCGTATCTCCAACTTTCAACCCACCCTTCTCTGCTGGGGAATCTTTTGCAACCAATCCTAAAGACGGCTCTCCATTAACACGCCCAAAACCTAAACCCAGACTATCAAAAATAGTACCCTCATCAGGCTCTTGCCACTGACTTACGTCTAATACTACTGTGGTTGGCTCCTGATTCAGCGGTTTAACTACAACTTTAATAGTTTTGTCATCATCAATATGATCAACAAAGGCAAAAATCGCATCTTCCAGACTTTTAACTTGCACCCCATCAACTGAAAGGATTTCGCTGTTCTCTGGAAAATTTGCTTGAGCGGCAACTGTATTAGGAAGAACATTAGTCACAAACGGCTTGCCGACGGCAATACCCATCATATAAACAGCCGCATAAACCACTATCGCCAACAAGAAGTTTGCCATTGGGCCAGCTAAAACAATCAATATCCGCTTCCAGACTTGCTGACGATTAAAAGCAAAAGGTAAATCTGCCTCAGCAACTTCACCCTCACGCTCATCGACAAATCGTACATAACCACCCAAGGGTATAGGTGCAATAACAAACTCAGTGCCGTGCTTATTGGTCCGTCCCCAGATAGGTTTACCAAACCCAACCGAGAAACGAAGGGCTTTCACACCGAGTTTCTTAGCGACCCAGTAGTGTCCCCACTCGTGAAAAGTGACTAAAACTCCTAACAGAATTAGCAAGCCAAAAATACTGTATAAAAAATCAGTCATTAAATGAATATTCTCAATATATAGTTAACTTTTCCGGTTATATTAAGCTTTTAATCCGTGCTTAACGCCTCGACAATCTGCTGTGCGTGCTCTCTTGCCACTCTATCCGCTGCGAGCACAGACTTTAAATCCACCACCCCAGCATACTCAGTTTCGGTTAATGTCTGCTGAATCACCGAAGCGATTTGGTCAAAATTAATTTTTTCATCCAAAAAGGCCGCCACTGCCACTTCATTGGCGGCATTAAGTCGCGCAGGAGTGTTCCCCCCTTCAGTCATCGCTTCTTTGGCCAACTTTAAGCACGGATAACGTTCATAACTGGGCTGCTCAAAAGTAAGCTGACTAATTTGCATAAAGTCTAATGGCTCTACACCTGCGCTAATTCTTTCAGGGAAGGCCATTGCATGAGCAATTGGCGTTCGCATATCAGGATTCCCCATCTGAGCTAGCACCGAGCCATCCTGATAGCGAACCATGGAATGAATGATACTTTGCGGGTGTAATATCACTTCGACCTGTTCGGGCTGGACATCAAATAACCAACAGGCTTCAATCAACTCCAAACCTTTATTCATCATAGTTGCTGAATCGACCGAAATCTTTCGCCCCATTGACCAGTTTGGATGCGCGCAGGCCTCGTCAGGGCTAATCATCGGAAACTCTGCCAGTGGTTTTTTCAAGAAAGGTCCACCCGAGCCAGTCAAGACGATACTGTGAATACCGCAGGATTGGATGCCTTGCGAAACGAAATGTTCCGGTAAACACTGAAAGATTGCATTGTGCTCACTATCAATGGGTAATAATGTTGCGCCACTTTCGCTGACTGCCTGCATAAAAATAGCCCCAGACATCACTAGAGCTTCTTTATTGGCTAACAACACTTTTTTGGAGGCTTTGACCGCAGCTAAGGTTGGTATTAAACCAGCAGCCCCAACAATCGCCGCCATGACAGTATCCACATCCTTATGACTTGCCACCCAGGCAAGTTCCTCAATACCAATTAATAGCTTGGTAGATATATTCTCTGCATTGAACTTGGCTTGTAATAATTCGGCATGTTCTTCACTGGTCAAAACCGCGTATTCAGGCTCAAATTCTAAGCACTGTTTAAAGAGCAAGTCGATATTCTGATTCGCCGTTAACGCAAATACATGGTAGCGCTCTGGATGACGTCGAATCACATCCAGCGTATTAGTACCGATTGAACCGGTTGCTCCGAGAATGCAAATTGACTGACGTTGAATGGACATATTTATAAACTAATGCTCAGGCCATGCTCAAAGAGCAGCAAAGCAACTATAAAGAAAGGAGCAACTGAAAGTGTACTATCCAGGCGGTCCAGCAGACCACCATGACCAGGTAAAATCTGGCTGCTATCCTTAATCCCCGCCTGACGCTTGAGCATACTTTCAAACAAGTCACCAATAACGGAAACGACCACCAGAACCATTGCTAATAAAACAAACCATGTTAGCGAGAACGACAAACCAATATAAAAAGCCGCAATGGTTGATAACACCGTAGCGGTGATCAAGCCACCTATCGCACCTTCCCAGGTTTTATTAGGGCTGACTACCGGCGCCAACTTACGCTTACCCATTGCTTTACCAAAGGCATAAGCACCAACATCTGCGCCCCAAATGATCACAAACATCAGTAACAGTAACCAACCACCATAATAATGATTTTGGCCAATGTCAGTACTGCGGATTAAAACCACCGCGAGCCAGGTGCTAACCAGGAAAATCAGGCCAAATAAAGCACGAATCCAAGGACCACGCAGCCAGACACGCCCCATCTTGGGGTACAGTAGAATTAACACAAAGGCGACAACCCAGGCCATAATCGAGACGATTAATAGTTTAAACGGGTGGGTTTCGGCCCAATTAACAGGGATAGCTGGATAAGCAAAGAATTCACTTTGACTCAGCCAATAATAGATACCACAAAGACTGGCAACCGCTAATAAGATAAATAGCGTGCTGATAACTTTATTAGTTTGTAGTAGCCGACTCCACTCCCAAGCAATAATGGCAAAGACTGGAATCAATATTAGAGAGAATACTTTCAGGCCCGGGTAAAACAACAGCACCATCGCCAACGGCAATAACACTAGCGCAGTTATGATTCTTAGTTTTAACATAGTTTACCCTGTTACCTGTTCACCTGTTTTGCCAAAACGGCGCTGTCTTTGAGCATAATCAGCCAAAGCTAATTTTAATTGCTCACCGTCAAAATCTGGCCATAGCACATCACTAAAATACAATTCTGAATAAGCAGCCTGCCACAATAGAAAATTGCTAATTCTTTTTTCGCCACCGGTTCTAATCAGCAAATCAGGCTCTGGTGCAGTTCCTGTCGCTAAATATTTAACGAGATTAGCTTCAGTCAGCTCTCGTCCGCTTGTTAGCAGTTGTTGGCTAGCCTGCATGATGTCCCAACGGCCACCATAGTTGGCCGCGATGTTTAAAGTCAGACCATCATTATCAGCCGTTAAAGCCTCTGCTTTATCAATGGCCTTCTGCAAGCCTTTATCAAATCCAGCCTTGTCACCAATAACTTTCAACTTTACGTTATTCTTATTGAGTTTCTTAGACTCATTTTTGAGGCTTGTGGCAAATAAATCCATCAAAAAGCTGACTTCTTCAGCTGGACGATTCCAGTTTTCGCTACTGAACGCAAATAAGGTCAGGAATTTAACTCCTAGCTCGCCACAGGTCTCTGCCATCTCGCGCGCCCGTTCCATACCCGCTTTATGCCCAAACACACGCTTTTTCCCTCGTGCCTGCGCCCAGCGTCCGTTACCATCCATAATGATAGCAATATGCTGCGGCAACTTATCTGTTGTAACTGGTTCGTTATCCGACACCCACTTCCACCCTAAATTTCAAAGACTTAAATACAAGAACGCCGCGAAGCATAAGCCCACGGCGTTCATGAAATAGCATTATGGGGATTAAATCTCCATCAATTCTGTTTCTTTCTCCGCCAAAATTTCATCAATGCGCGCTATTTTGGTATCAGTCAACTTCTGGATTAAATCCTCAGCACGACGCAAATCATCTTCAGAGATTTCTTTTTCTTTCTCTAGTTCTTTCAATGAGTTATTAGCATCGCGACGAATATTACGCACCGCAACTTTTGCATTTTCGGCTTCCATTTTAACCACTTTAATGAACTCTTTGCGACGCTCTTCGCTCAGTGGCGGTAATGCAATCCGAATCACCTGACCAGCAACGTTAGGCGTTAAGCCTAAATCCGACTTAAGAATCGCTTTCTCGGTAGCTTCAATCGCACCTTTATCGAAAATTTGCAACACTAAAGTACGGCCTTCTTGCACGCCAATACTGGCAACCTGACTGATTGGTGTGTCTACACCATAATAAGGCACCATAATGTGCTCAAGCAAACTAGGATGAGCACGACCAGTACGAACCTTTGCCAAGTCACCTTTATAGGACTCAATACTTTTATCCATACGCTGGTCAGCGTCTTTTTGAATGTCGTTAATCACAGAATACTCTCCTATTTTGCTTGTTTTTTATTAGCTAGGGCTATTATGCCCAATTTCGGGCTGGGATCAACGGCCGGTTTGTCTCCGGACGCATAGGTTATATCAAGGATGAATTAATGTGCCTTCGGCATGACCTAGAACCGCTTTTTCAAGGTTCCCTGGTTTTGTCATATCAAAAACACGAATATTTTTGTTGTGGTCACGAGCCAGACAAAACGCTGTTAAGTCCATAACCGCAAGCTCTTTATCAAGCGCTTCTTTATAGCTTAGTTGCTCATAACGCACCGCATTCTTGTCTTTGGCCGGATCCGCCGAGTAAACGCCGTCAACTTTAGTCGCTTTCAAAATCAGGTCCGCATCAATTTCAATGCCTCGCAAACAAGCAGCGGTATCCGTTGTAAAGAAAGGACTGCCGGTACCGGCACAGAAAATTACGACACGACCTTTTTCAAGGGAGTTGATGGCACCACGACGAGAAAAGCCTTGGCAAACACCATCGATAGGCATTGCCGACAAGACTTTCGCTGGCTGACCAACACGCTCGAAAGCATCTTGTAGAGCCAGCGAATTCATTACTGTTGCCAGCATGCCCATGTGATCACCAGTCACACGGTTCATGCCGGCTTCGGATAGCTTCTGGCCACGGTAAATATTACCGCCACCAAGAACCACTCCAATTTCGATTCCCTGCTCACTCAACCCTTTAATTTCTTTTGCCATACGCTCCAGAATCGAAGGGTCGATTCCAAACGCCTCCTGCCCCATTAGTGCTTCACCACTTAATTTCAACAAGATTCGTTTGTAAGCCGGGTTTGTCATGCGCGGTTCCTCTTTAACTATCGCGACTATCGAGAACTGTTACCTAAGCTAATTCTAGCTTATTTTTTACCCATTTGAGCAGCAACTTCAGAAGCGAAATCTTCTGATTTCTTCTCGATACCTTCACCCACTTCGAAACGAGTGAATGAAACAACTTCAGCACCTTTAGATTTAACTAAAGCTCCAACAGTTGTTGATGGATCTTTAACAAAGTTTTGACCTTCAAGAGTGATTTCACCAACAAATTTCTTGATACGGCCAACCATCATTTTCTCAACGATCTCTTCAGGCTTGCCTTCCATATCAGGTTGAGCTTTGATGATTTCTTTCTCTTTTTCAATAACTTCTGGAGCAACGTCATCAGCTTTATTGAACTGTGGGTTGCTTGCTGCAACGTGCATAGCCACGTCTTTAGCTAACTCTTCGTCACCACCTTTCATAGAAACTAAAACACCGATACGGCCGCCGTGGATGTATGCACCCAAGTTGTCGCCTTCGATTTTAGTGACACGACGAACTGTCATGTTTTCACCAATTTTAGCAACCAAGTTCGCACGAGTGACTTCTACTGTTTCGCCTGAAGCCATTTCAGTGTTGTTCAAAGTCTCAACATCGCCGATACCTTTTTCCAACGCTAGATCAGCAACTGCGTTGGCAAAACCCAGGAAATTCTCGTCACGAGCAACGAAGTCAGTTTCAGAGTTGATTTCAACCAAAACACCAACGCCACCGTTAGATTTTGCCAAGATAACACCTTCAGCAGCGATACGGCCCGCTTTTTTAGCCGCTTTCGCCTGACCTGATTTACGCATGTTATCAATTGCTAACTCGATATCGCCGTCAGCTTCAACTAGAGCTTTCTTACACTCCATCATGCCAGCGGCGGTGCGCTCACGTAATTCTTTAACTAATGCTGCAGTAATAGCCATGATTTCTCTCCGCATATCTTTCGTTGCCAGGATTCCGCAACGAATATCAGTAAATAGTTCAAAAAAGGGGGCATTGCCCCCTTAGAATAGCTTATGTAGCCTGCTGATTAAGCTTCGTCAGCTTCTACAAACTCGTCGCTTTGATCGGCAGTAGTAGCGCTGCTCTGCTTACCGTCAAGGACCGCATCAGCAACCGCTGCGCAGTATAAACGAATTGCACGAATCGCATCATCGTTACCTGGAATGATGTAATCCACGCCTTTAGGATTAGAGTTGGTATCAACAACCGCAACAACTGGGATACCCATTTTGTTAGCTTCTGCGATAGCAATGTTTTCATGGTCAGCGTCGATCACGAACAATACATCAGGCAAACCGCCCATGTTCTTGATACCACCGATAGAAGCTTCCAATTTTTCCATCTCACGACGGCGCATCAAAGCTTCTTTCTTAGTCAAACGCTCAAAAGTGCCATCTTCAGACTGTTTTTCTAAGTCTTTCAAACGGTTAATTGAACCACGAATAGTTTTGTAGTTAGTCAACATACCGCCCAACCAGCGCTTATCAACGAAGAACTGACCTGAACGAGTCGCTTCTTCTTTAACAATTTCGCTAGCTGCACGCTTAGTGCCAACAAACAGAATTTTACCTTTATTAGAAGCAACTTTACCTAGGTAATTCAACGCATCGTTGAACATAGGAACAGTTTCTTCAAGGTTGATGATATGGATCTTGTTACGCGCACCAAAGATATATGGACGCATTTGAGGGTTCCAGAAACGGGTTTTGTGACCGAAGTGCACGCCCGCCTGTAGCATGTCACGCATACTAACTTTAGACATAATATATTCTCCGAATTTCGGGTTAAGCCTCCGCAAATCCCATTTCCCGACCCAAGCCAGCTTTAATCCGACTGAGCACCCCGGCAAATGTGTCGATTTGCGTGTGTAGTTTAGGTTTATGACTCAAAAAGACATCTAAAAAAGACGCACTTACGAGCCACGGCGCGCTTTATACCATTTTTAAGGGTTTGAAGCAACATTTTCACTAATTTGTATTGCTTATATTAATCCGCTTATTATGGGGTAATTAGCTTAGTATTAAGGGGGATACTAATGATTGTTCAAAAAGAGAGGGAGTTGACCCAGGAAGAAGTAAATATAGTGAATTTCGTGCTGGAAGATTTCGAAAACTCACTTAAAAACTATGAACCTGACTCGAAAGAAGCCCTTGCACTGACTATTTTTATTAATTCATGTGTTGATAGAGCTACTTTCCAACCCAATAAACTTAGTGCCTTAGTACATTACAGTAAAGCACGAACAAGCGCTTTAATACTAGAAGGATTACTAGAGCGTAAAGATGGGGATATACTATTTAACCGGGGTATTCGATGTGCTCAGGCCGTATTACGCAATTCTTTGTTATTAAATGTCGATTTTTTCAGTTACTCATAATTGAATAGTCATCAACCATATGAAGCTTTATAAATACATGACTCCGACCACTGGACAAAGCTTTCTAAAAGAACCATTTCTTAGCAACCGTAGGGGGCGTCGTGACGCACCTCTTTTAGATAAATAGAGAATAAACGCATGATGGAACCCGTCCTTCGAATCAATGGAAAGAACGCTAACCCCAATGAGGGTAACGTGATAGTTGATTGGCCCAAAGCCATTTGGAATCTGGGGATGGTTCTCGCTTCCATTGTTTTAATACCCTTTTATACCACTCTCGGCTCAGTTTTACTTTTTCTTATATTGACCTACTTTACTCTGCTTATTGGACATAGTGCCGGTATGCATAGGATGATGATTCATCGTTCGTTTAAAGCTATTAAACCCGTTGAGCGGCTATTGATTTATATCGGTGTGTTAGTCGGAATGTCTGGCCCCTTTGGGGTGATAAAAATTCATGACTTACGAGACTGGGCACAGCGCCAAAATAAGTGTCACGATTTTTTCTCGCACAGACAAGCCTATTGGAAAGATCTATGGTGGCAGCTAACGTCACGCTTTGAGTTCACTCATCCCCCACAGATTCAAATAGAAGCTCATCTACAGAATGATCGCTTCTACCAATTTCTTGAGAAAACTTGGCGGCTTCATCAAATTCCTTTGGCGTTATTTCTTTACTATTTCGGTGGGATGCCTTTTATCGTTTGGGGGATATTTGCCAGAGTTTCAGTCAGCGTCGTTGGTCACTGGACAATAACCTACTTTTGTCACAATCCCGGGCAAGGCAGGTGGAAGGTTAAAGATGCTTACGTTCAGGCTTCAAACTTACCTGGTTTGGGGATTTTGACTTACGGAGAATGTTGGCATAATAACCATCACGCATTTCCAGAATCAGCTAGAATTGGGATTGAGAAAGGCCAGTCTGATCCAACTTGGCGCTTTATTCAGCTGCTAAAATCTTTTGGGTGGGTTATAAGCATTAGACTTCCACGGCCAGCAGACTCAAGAGAAGATTTACAAGAGATGACCAAACAATAAAAACTTCTAATTAAGGAAAAACAAGATGATGACAATCAATGATGCACAACAAAACATGCGACGCTCATACTATGACGGTGCACCAGGTGTCGTAACGTCTGGTTTAGTTTGGCTTGCGGCAGGACTTATAGCGCTTTTCTCTACTCCCAAAGCAGCAATCATCGCACTGCTTATTGGCGGTATGTTTATTTTTCCTATCTCTATCCTACTTTGTAAGCTTTTCGGCGCCTCTGGGAAACATGACAAAAACAATCCTTTAGGACCATTAGCAATGGAAGGCACTTACTGGATGTTGGTTTCGATACCAATTGCAATTGCCGCATCTTTGTACAAAATTGAATGGTTCTTCCCTGCGATGTTGCTGATTATCGGCGGACGTTATTTAACCTTTAGGACCTTATATGGCATGAAAATATTCTGGGTCTTTGGTGGCACATTGGTTGCGGCGGGGTTTGCGTTGTATTACTTCAATGCGCCAGTAATGTTCGGAGCCTTTACAGGAGCAATCATTGAACTCGTTTTTGGTTTAGTGATTTTTGTGTCGCATAAAGAGGAACTTGTGACATCTTCGAGCTGATTTGATATACCTGTAGATATGTCTCACCACCTAACTTTTTAGAGAGAACACTATGGACAACAAACAACCTGATCAGAATGATCAGAAGAAAGAGCCGCAAACCTTTGTTGGAGCATTTATGGCAATCGGCGTCGGTGTTGGCGCCGCTTTAGGCGTTGCTTTGGATAATATTGCTCTGGGTATTCCGATTGGTATAGCAGTAGGCTTTGCCATTGGTCTGGCGATTGATGCCAAGAATAGAAAGTCGAAGTAATCCTTTTCGTTTAATAGTTCGAACTGTCGGCATTGAGCCAACGAAAGTCACCGCATTACGCGCTTAAAGCGCGTAATGCCATTGTCTCCAGAAGACTAAGGGATAATGATATCCATCTGATTTCAAGCATTAGACTTGTTCAAAAATCATACTAGCCATTCCTTTAATTATGTTTTATAACTAGTTTGAGCCTTTGGGGAGGCTGCATCCTAACTAGAATTTAAGGGAGTCATTATGAAGTTTTTAATTATTGTTCTTTCTATTTTTTTAATCTCAGCAACACACGCCGCAGAGCAATCAGAACCTTTCGATTACACCAAGATCAAGCCTGAACATTTCGATAAACTTGAAGACGATCAACAGTTCACCGATGAGCAGGGGCTGACCTTTAAAATTGAAAACACGAAATATGCTAGAGGCATTTATATTCAACATGAAGTAAATGGCAAAAAGCGCTGGAAGAAACATGGTGCCTTTTATCGCCTGTATGAAGGACGTGTTACTGAAATGCAGGAGTATGTATTGGGTGAAAAGCATGGTTTACGAGAAACCTACCGTAAAGATGGAAAAGTCCAATTCCGCGAGCATTACCAGCGCGATAAAAAGCATGGGCTATGGGAGCAATTTAACGATAAAGGTAACAAAGTAGCTCAGTGCGATTATGTTGATAACCAAAAGCATGGCAAGTGCTACGACTACCACTCCAATGGTGAAATCAACTTCGACAAGGATTATGTCAATGGTAAGCGCCACGGCCAGGTTTTACAGTACAGAAGTAATGGCAAGCTAGTCGGCAGATCAACTTATACTGAAGGTAAAAAAGTGGGGAAAACCGTATGGACTCATTAAAAGGAGTAAAAATGACAGCATCATTAAAAACTATCAGCGCGGTTTTTCTGGTTGTGCTACTTTCAGCCTGCTCAGATTACTCAACCTATAACGAGTGCTATGCCTACAAAATTGAACAGGGTAAAAGTGACATGATTGCCAGCCTCGACTGTGAGCGCGAAGTTAGGCAAAAGAAAATAAAGTGTGACAACTCCTTTTGTTTGGCGATGTAGGCCAATAGGTAATATTGCATTCTAGAATGGTAGGCGCATACTAAAATGAGCCAGTTGCCCCATGACCAAGGAGACTCAAATGTACGTTGATGGATTTGTTGCAGCGGTACCTGTTGCTAATCGACAGGCTTACAAAGAGCACGCCGAATATGCCGGCAATATTTTTAAGGAGTATGGCGCTTTAAAAATAGTCGAATGTTGGGGCGATGATGTTCCCGACGGCAAAGTAACTTCCTTCCCGATGGCGGTAAAATGTAAGGATGACGAGAAAGTTATCTTCTCCTGGGTGACTTGGCCTTCTAAAACAGTGCGCGATAAAGGCTGGGAATCGATTATGAAAGACTCACGACTCGATCCTGAAAAAAGTCCGATGCCATTTGATGGTAAACGAATGATATATGGTGGTTTTGATGTTTTGCTGGAGTTATAGCTTTCTCTACCGGTTCTAAATTTCCTACAGCTCTAATCCCTGAAAACCATCAATATTTGTTGATGGTTTTGTTTATCCAGTTTCCCTTGTTTCCTACAATTCGTTAGAATAGAGCGCAAATTACGAGTTACCGTTTTAACTTTCACTAACCTATTGAATATTAAGGTTTTGTGCGAGTACCACTTGGGCAGAAGATGACGATTAAGATTAAAACTCCTGAAGAGATTGAAAAAATGCGTGTTGCCGGGCGTCTGGCGGCGGAAGTATTAGAAATGATTGGTGAGCACGTCAAGAAAGGCGTGACGACCGAAGAGCTTAATGACATCTGTCATGAGCACATTGTTAAGGTGCAAGGTTGTTACCCTGCGCCTCTCTATTATGGTGGCGCCCCCTACCCTGTGACTTTGGGTGAAGATGGCCAGCCAACTGCGCCTGTGCGTAATGGTGGCTTTCCGAAATCGGTCTGCACCTCGGTCAATGATGTGGTGTGTCATGGCATTCCAAGCAAGAAACCTCTGCGTAATGGCGATATCGTCAATATAGATGTAACGGTCATTAAAGACGGTTATCACGGCGATACCAGCAAGATGTTTGTAGTTGGTGAGCCAACACCACAGGCTAAAAAGTTAATTGATACCACTCAGGAAGCGCTGTATCTGGCAATTGATATGGTTAAGCCTGGCGCTCGCTTGGGTGACATTGGTGCCGCTATTCAGAAGTTTGCAGAAGGTAAAGGCTATTCGATTGTTCGTGAGTATTGCGGTCACGGTATTGGCGATACTTTCCACGAAGAACCACAGGTCACTCACTATGGTCGACCCGGTACCGGCCTTGAGCTCAAAGAAGGCATGACTTTCACAATTGAGCCGATGGTTAATGCCGGTAAACGTTTCGTGAAACACCACAAAAAAGACGGCTGGACAGTAATGACCAAGGATAAGTCTTTGTCTGCGCAGTGGGAGCACACTTTATTGGTCACTGCGGATGGTGTTGAAGTTTTAACGCGCCGTAGCGATGAGCCTTTCAAATAAATCGTGGCCAGTCCTGATAAATACAATTATCTGCCAAAAGCTGCGGAGCTTCTTAAAAGTGCCGACTCGCGCGATCCTGGTGCGCGATTAAAAAGTTATAAACGTTATTTGCAGGCTGGTCTTGATGCGTTGGTTAAGCAATTTCAAAAAGGCACCCGCATCAACCAACTGCTAAAAGCTCGTAGCGCGTTACTGGATCATATTTTGATTTCCAGCTGGCAACAGTTTCAGGTCAATGGCCATTCAGCTCTAGTTGCGGTCGGCGGTTATGGTCGAGAAGAATTACAGCCCTATTCCGATCTCGATATTCTGGTTTTATTAAACGAAGATTCTAGCTCTGAGCATACACAGGAGTTAGAGGCCTGGTTAGCGTTCCTATGGGATATCGGGCTTGAAGTCGGTCATAGTGTTCGCACCGTCAGCCAATGCGAAGAATTATCTCGTACCGAAATTTCGGTTGCCACCAATCTCATCGAGTCACGTTTCTTATGTGGCGAAAATGTATTGTTCAAAGATCTGCTCAGAGTCATTAAATCTGACACTTTCTGGCCATCAGAAGAATTCTTTCAAGCAAAGGTCAGCGAGCAGCGTGTGCGCCACGCCAAGTTTAAAGATACCTCGTTTAATCTTGAACCCAATATTAAATCGAACCCAGGTGGCCTGCGCGACTTGCAGGTCATGCAATGGATTACTTTAAAGCACTTTAAGACCAGCAGCTTGCATGACTTAATCGTTCATGGGATTTTTACTCGTCGCGAATACAAGAGCCTGATCAATCATCAGCAATACCTCAATCGAGTGCGCTTTGCTTTGCACGTGCTGTGTGACAAGCGGGAAGATCGCCTGCTATTTGAGCATCAAAAGAAAGTGGCGGAATGGCTCGGTTATGAAGACGATTCGCACAAGCTTGCTGTCGAGCATATGATGCAACGCTATTATCGGGCTGTGATGTCGATTCGAAACTTGAATGAACTCTTTATTCAGGTATTTGAGCAAGAGCATTTACGTTCTGACGAGCGTCAGCAAGTGATTGATCTGGATGATGACTTTTATATTTATAAAGGACGTATTGGTGCTAACGACCCGGATCTGTTTTATAAAAAACCTCACTGCCTTATTAAGATCTTTCGTCATATTTCTCTACACCCAGAAATTAATGAAATCGAAGCTCGAACGTTACGTATTATCCGTTCCAGCCAACAGATTATTAATGAGCAATACCGAAAAGATCCGATTAACATTAGTTTTTTCAAAGAGTTTCTATCAACCAAGCAGCTGACCAGTCGTGGCTTTGCATTGATGAAACGCACCAATGTTTTGGGTTCATTGATTCCTTTGTTCGCAAAAATTGAAGGACAAATGCAGTTCGACTTGTTCCATGCCTACACTGTCGATGAGCACACACTGTTTTTACTGCGACATATCATTCGCTATAACAGAGCGGAGTTTCAACAAGAGTTTCCGCTGTGCAGCAAGATCATGAAAACTCTGGTCGATCCAACGCCTTTATATCTGGCTGCGATTTTCCATGATATCGGTAAAGGCCGTGGTGGTGACCATTCGGAACTTGGTGCGGTTGATGCACTGGACTATGCACAAGGTATTGGCCTTGAGCCACACATTTGCGAACTGATTTCATGGCTGGTCAAAAACCATCTGATCATGTCGTTAGTGGCGCAACGAAAAGATATTAGCGATCCGGATGTTATCGAAACCTTCGGTAAGCAGATCCCTTCAATTTTACATCTCGAATTGCTGTATGTATTAACCGTATCGGATATCCGCGCGACCAATCCAACACTCTGGAACTCATGGAAAGAATCTTTGCTGAAAGAGCTTTTTTTAGCCACCAAGCAATACCTGACTCAGTCCACTCCCCGCGCCAATCAAAGCGAAATGGTACAGGACACGCGTCAGCAGGTACTGGAGCAGTTTGGTAAGGTCGGCGATTCGATTGAGCCGATTAGAGAGTTGTTGGATGAATTAGGTGACGAATACTTATTGCGCTACCACCCAGAACAAATCATCTGGCAAACCGAGCAATTGATGTCGCAACCTGAACTGCCTTATGTGGCGATTAAGAATCATCGCTCACAAGCCGGCACAGAAGTTTTTATTGCGATTGAAGATCAGCGCGACTTATTTGCTGCTATCACGGCAGTGCTGAGTCAAAATCACCTGAATATTCAGGCAGCGACTCTTTACACCTCGCCCAAAGGCTTATGTCTTGATACCTTTATTGTATTGGATGAGCAAGGACACCCCCTTTCATACGAGCGCCGCATTCAAGAGATTCAAGATAACTTGATTGAGGGCTTATCGGATCTGGACCACCGCAAACTGGATGTCAGCCGTGCGGTACCGAGTCGCTTGAAGCACTTCAACGTCAAAACCCGTATAGCTTTTAGTTATGATGAAAACTCCAATCTCACTACTTTGGAAATTACCGCTTTGGATCGTCCGGCACTTTTGGCAAAATTAGGCCAGGCATTCATGGAGTGCGAGCTTAAAGTTCACTCGGCCAAAATTGTGACCCTCGGTGAGCGAGTTGAAGATACTTTCACCTTGAGTCGCCGCGACAATCAGCCGTTAAAAGACAAAGCCGACTTGAAACAAGTTAAACAGAAAATTCTAGAAGCCATTGCTAGCTAACCGAATAAACCCTTATTTGATTGTAAAAGAGAATCACTATGTCATTACAAACTACTATTGAACAAGCTTTTGAAAACCGTGACCAATTATCGCCTGGATCCGCCCCGCAAGATGTTAAAGAAGCGGTCAGCGAAGCATTAAACCTGCTCGACTCAGGCAAGGCTCGCGTTGCCGAAAAGATTGATGGCGACTGGGTTGTCCATCAATGGTTGAAAAAAGCGGTGTTGTTATCCTTCCGTTTGAATGACAACAAAGTGATTGATACTGGTCTGGCCCAGTTCTACGACAAGGTACCAATGAAGTACCAGAATATGACCGAAGAAGAATTCAAAGCTGGCGGTACACGCGTAGTACCACACGCGATTGCCCGTCATGGCTCATTCATCGCTAAGAATGTTGTTTTGATGCCAAGCTATACCAACATCGGTGCTTACATTGATGAAGGCGCCATGATTGATACCTGGGCCACTGTCGGTTCGTGCGCACAGATTGGCAAGAATGTTCACCTCTCCGGCGGCGCTGGCATTGGTGGCGTGTTAGAGCCATTACAGGCAGGCCCAACCATCATTGAAGACAACTGCTTCATTGGTGCCCGTTCTGAAGTGGTTGAAGGTATTATCGTTGAAGAAGGCTCTGTACTTTCGATGGGCGTTTTCCTTGGCCAAAGTACTAAAATTTATAACCGCCTGACTGATGAAGTGACCTATGGTCGAGTTCCTGCTGGCTCTGTAGTTGTGCCAGGTAGCTTGCCTTCAGATTGTGGTAAATACAATTTGAACTGCGCCGTCATCGTTAAACAGGTCGATGCGAAAACGCGTGCCAAAACGAGCATCAACGATTTACTGCGTATGGATAAGTTTTAATTAAAAGTTTCAGTATGAGGTTTAAGTTATGAGCAAGGCAGTTACGATCTACGGAATCCCCAATTGCGATACCGTGCGTAAAGCGGTTAAATGGTTGGAAGCTAACGACATCAAACATGAGTTTGTGGATTATCGTAAAAATCCATTGCCACGAAAAGAAATAGAAAGTTGGGACAAAGCGATTGGCTGGGAAACCTTTTTAAATAAACGCAGCACTGCCTGGAAACCGCTTGACCAATCGGTCAAAGATAATATCGACCGTGACTCAGCTTTAGACTTAATGTTGGAAAAAGTCACTTTGATCAAACGTCCAGTACTAGTGCTGAAAGACGGCAGCAATATTGATGTCCATTTGAGCTTTAAACCTGAGCAGTATCAGGCAATCTTCAACTAACGGAACACATCCATGAGCGAAACGCTGGCACTCAGTAAAGACTTGATTAACCGTCCTTCCGTAACACCGGAAGATGCTGGCTGCCAGCAAATGATGATGGAATATCTGCAAGCGCTTGGTTTCGACAACGAAATCATGAACTTTGAAGATACCAGTAACTTCTGGTCATTACGCCACGGAAAAACAGAAGGTCCCGTCTTTGTTTTCGCTGGCCACACTGATGTTGTTCCTGCTGGACCATTAGAAAAGTGGAACACTCCACCTTTCGAAGCAACCGAAAAAGGTGGCTACCTGTTTGGTCGTGGTGCAGCGGATATGAAATCCAGTCTGGCTGCCATGCTGGTTGCCACCAAGCGTTTCGTCAATGACTATCCAAATCATAATGGTTCAATTGGTTATTTGATCACTAGCGATGAAGAAGGCCCTTTTATTAATGGTACTGTTCGCGTGATCGAAGAATTGATGAAACGTAACCAGCCCCTTGATTATTGTGTAGTGGGCGAGCCATCCAGTAGCGAGCAGTTTGGCGATGTCATAAAGAATGGACGGCGCGGCTCATTAACTGGCTTTTTAAACTTAAAGGGCACACAAGGTCATGTCGCCTACCCGCATCTGGCAGATAATGCCATCCATAAATCCCTCAAAGCGTTAGATGAGCTAGCTCATACCGAATGGGATCAGGGTAATGATTTTTTTCCAGCAACCAGTTTTCAGATTGCCATTATAAAAGCTGGCACAGCAGGAAACGTCATTCCAGGCGAAAAGTATGTTGAGTTCAATTTCCGCTACTCCACAGAAACAACCCATGAAGAATTGCAGCAAAGAGTCATTGCCATTTTGGATAAATATAACCTTGAGTATGACCTGGACTGGAAACTGAATGGCGAACCATTTTTAACCGACCATGGCCACCTTCTGGTTGCTGCCCGCAACGCCATCAAAACAGTCTGCCAAATAGATACAGCACCATTAACCACTGGTGGAACATCGGATGGTCGCTTTATTGCTAAGACCGGCGCTGAGATTGTAGAAATAGGCCCCATAAACAAAACTATCCACCAAATTAATGAGTCAGTGAAAATTGAAGACCTCGACAAGCTCACTGAAGTTTATTATCAGATTTTGGTAGAGTTACTAACTGGTCCAGAGACATTTTAATACGCAACTATAAGGCACTCTATGCACTCTTCTATGATGACAGCCGAACAAATTATTGGTCTCAATCAGGATCACCTTTTGCATATTGCCGATAATAGCGAATTGCTTGGACAAAAATTTCAATGTCATCATGAAGTACTCGTTCCAATCGCCAAGCTGATTCGACGTTCTGAACTTGACGGTATTCCACTCCGCATTGTCAGCAGTTATCGTTCTTTTGAACATCAACTGGCCATTTGGAACAAAAAATATTATCAGGAAGTAACTCTTAATTTACGCGATGGTTCAAGCGTCAACTCCCAAGATCTGGATGGCCAGGAAAGAGTTAACGCGATATTGCATTACTCAGCACTGCCCGGTGCTAGTCGCCACCATTGGGGCACAGATTTCGATGTGTTTGATGCAGGTGCTATCGACATGGGGCATGATGTTGAACTCACTGAACAGGAGTTCGACAAGAACGGGCCTTGCGGCCTTCTAAACGACTGGTTAGAAGACTACTTAAGTGAGTATGATTTTTTTAAGCCCTATGCGGAAGATATTGGTGGCGTAGCCTGCGAACCCTGGCATATCAGTTATAAGCCGGTAGCAGAAAAAGCACTTGAAGAATTCCCACTGGAGCTTTTACGTACCACATTGGAGAAGTGTGATATTGGCGGTAAACAATTCATCATGCCCAAGCTTGATTCCTTGGTTCAAAAGTACGTTATGCGGATCTGTAAGGAACAGCCATAGTAAATAGCTCGGCTTTTCAAAAATACATTAAAGAGGTTCAAAAATGCTCAAAGCCATAATCGTAACCTTCATCATTTTTGCCATACTGTTTTCAGGAATTATTGCGTTAAAACGATCAGCTGACCATTGGAAAGTGCCAAAGGGTGTAAAACCTAAGCCATATGACGATGACAATGAAGGTGAGGAAGATTTAGAAAACAAGAATCAAAGAAAAACACCTCAATTAGAAGATAAATCGAAACAGAAAACTGACTCGAACGATACTAATTCATAAGAAACAACCGTGATCAGAATCGCTTAACAAAACGGGGGCGTTAAGCAATGCAACAGCAGTTACAAAAACTGGCTTTATTTTTTGGACCCATTCTTACAGTGTTGGTTTATTTTTTAATGGTCAGCGCCAATTTTTCTCATCCTGCTTCAATCACTGCGGCGATAGCTACGCTGTGCGCGGTCTGGTGGATATTTGAGCCTATCCCCATTCCTGCCACATCTTTAATACCCATTGCAGCTTTCCCTGCCTTTGATGTGCTTAGTGCCAAACAAGTTGCTGAAGCTTACGGTCATTGGCTAATTCTGTTACTGATGGGTGGTTTTATATTATCAACAGCTTTAGAAAAAAGTGGTACTCACAGAAGACTTGCACTCGGCATGATCAAATTGGTGGGCTCGCACTCAGAAAAACGGATTGTGCTTGGTTTTATGATCGCCAGTGCCAGCTTGAGTATGTGGATTTCCAATACAGCCACAACGCTTATGCTATTGCCGGTGGCAATGGCGATTGTCCAATGTGGTCCCGATAATGAAAATACACGAAAGTTTGCTATAGCCTTACTGCTTGGGCTTGGCTACGCCGCCAATATTGGTGGCGTAGGCACACCGATCGGCACGCCACCCAATTTACTATTTATGAACTTTTACGCCCAGGCAACTGGCGAAGTAATCAGCTTTATTGACTGGATGATATGGGCGTTACCGATTGTCATTCTATTTGTTCCTGTGATGTGGCTGTGGTTGACCCGAAAGCTCGAAGCCAATCAAAGTTATGACCTACCTCCAGTTGGAAAATGGCGCTCAGAAGAAAAACGTACTTTAGCAGTATTCGCGGTAGTCGCTTTTCTCTGGGTATTCAGAACAGGGCCTTTTGGCGGCTGGAGTCAGTTATTAGGCCTTACCCAGGCCAATGATGCCTCAGTTGCGTTACTTGGCGTCATCGCCATGTTTATGATCCCGAATGGTAAAGGTGGCAAACTTCTGGACTGGGAAACTGCCAATAAAATACCTTGGGGAGTTTTACTTCTATTTGCAGGTGGTATTGCCATTGCCTCAGCTTTCACTGCTTCCGGACTCAGTGAAATTTTAGGTCATTCAATGGGCTTTTTGACAGACTTGCCACCCATTTTATTGATCGTATCAATCTGCCTGATTGTAACTTTCATCACTGAGTTAACGAGTAACACTGCGACTGCTGCACTACTGATGCCGATACTCGCTGCCGCAGGCGTTGCGGCCAATATGGATCCAGCCATATTAATGTTTCCAGCAGCAATAAGTGCCAGTTGTGCCTTTATGCTACCGGTTGCAACAGGGCCGAATGCTGTTATTTTTTCCAGCAATAAATTATCGGTCGAAATAATGGTAAGAAATGGCTTTATTATGAACCTGGCTGGTGCTGTCATTATCACCTTGGTGGTTTATTTCATGGTTGGGCATTAACATTATTCAAACAAATTTAATGCATAAAAAAACGGACTCAGTGTCCGTTTTTTATTAACGATACGAAAACTATTTCTCTAGGAACTTTTTAAATATCGATTTTGCTTCATCGCTCTTAAGAAGCTCAGAAAAACTTCGTGCTTCGCGCTCAATCGCCTGCCCAACCATATCCGCATTTGAGCGTATCAATTGGCGACTCATCTGTAATGCCTGAGCTGGTTTTTTGGCTAATATTTCAGCTTTCTCCTGAGCAAACTGCCAATAGTTATCCTGATCAATAATATCATTGATAATGCCCCACTCTTTTGCTTTCGCTGCGTTAAATGGCTCTGCTAACAATAACAGTTCAGCAGCTCGAGCATAGCCGATTTGGCGCGGTAATAAATAACTGGAACCAGCTTCTGGGCATAGGCCTAAATCAACAAAAGGCAAACTAAAGTAAGTTTGCTCAGTGGCATAGATTAAATCACAGTGAAGTAAGAAGGTGGTACCAATACCAACTGCAGGACCGGAAACAGCTGCCACAATTGGTTTATTGAAACTGTACAACGCTTTCAAAAAAGACAGTACTGGACTGCCGCTATCTAAAACGGGTTGTTGTAAGAAATCAGCGATATCATTACCTGCACAAAAACAATCTTTTGCCCCTTTAAAAAGTACTACATGGATATCGGGATTACTTTTAGCTGATATAAATTCTTTAGTCAGCGCTGTGTACATATCCGATGTTAAGGCGTTCTTCTTACCAACACGGTTTAGCTCAATATGTAAGACTTTATTCTCAATAAAACTGGATACAAATTCTGACATTCTACCCTTCCTGTTGATTCCAAATGGCATCATTCAACGATGATAGTTTTTGCTGATGTTCTTTGGATTCTTGCTCAGTTGCTTTAATCACTTTAAGCGGTTGCCGGTTTGCAGAAATTCGACGAACCGTCGTTTCTGTCGTTTGCTGGTTGGCTGCGTTCTGACGCCCTAGGGTCAAGCTTGTTTGACCACCGGTCATGCGCAAATAAACATCTGCTAAAATTTCCGAGTCGAGCAAAGCGCCGTGCAATTCACGGTGGCTATTATCAATTTCATAGCGCTTACAGAGCGCATCCAAACTGTTGCGCTGCCCTGGATGCATCTGTCGTGCTAAAACAAGAGTATCGAGCACAGTACAGTAATCTGAAAGCTTGCCTTTGCTTGAATCAAGCATGCTTAATTCATGATCAAGAAAGCCTACATCAAACGGTGCATTATGGATAACCAGTTCAGCGCCTTCAATAAACTCCAGAAACTCGTCGACGACATCTACAAATCTTGGCTTATCTTCCAGAAACTCATTGGTTATACCATGCACTTCCATCGCACCTTGATCAATCTCACGATCCGGCTGTAAGTATTGATGGTAGTGATTACCGGTAAACTTTCGATTCACAAGTTCTACACAACCAATCTCGATGATTCTATGTCCATCGTAGGGTTCAAGACCTGTGGTTTCGGTGTCTAATACAATTTGTCTCATGTGATTATTGTTCTCACTTTATACGCCAGAGGACTGCAACACTTTCTCAACACCTTTATTGGCCAGCTCATCAGCAATATCATTTTCAGGATGCCCGCTGTGACCTTTCACCCAATGCCAGGTAACATTATGTCTGGCTACCTGTTGGTCGAGTTGCTGCCATAAGTCCTGATTCTTAACCGGTTTTCTGTTTGCTGTTTTCCAGCCTTTTGCTTTCCAGTTTTCCAGCCATTGGTTAATGCCGTTTTTTACATAGACCGAGTCTGTGGTCAGATCGACCTGACACTTATCTTTTAAAGCTTTTAAGGCTTCAATAGCGGCCATTAATTCCATACGATTATTGGTAGTATTTAATTCACCACCAAATAGATGCTTCTCATGTTTATTGTATCTTAATAAAGCTCCCCAACCTCCTGGGCCGGGATTGCCTTTACAGGCGCCATCAGTATAAATTTCTATTTTTTTCACAAGCTCATTCTTCTAGTTGTTTGGTTGATATATTAGCCAGATTTCCAGCCATTGCCACTGACATTTTCTCTTCTAATGGTCGGATAGGTGTCATGGTTGAAACCTTTTTCTGCACTTTCACCATGTAAGCAATCGGCGCTGAAAGCCAAGCTTTATTCATTTCACTTTTTCTTTGGAAGTTTTTAAAACCCCGCCACCATGGGCAGCCAATAGTTTCTACTTCCAAGACTTTAAATCCGAGCAAATTAAACCAGTCAGTATAGCGGCTCAAAGTAAGCCGATGTATAGGTAAGTTTCGTCGCTTTGGTGCGAGACGCAACTTGCCCTGCCAATACCAGGGATTATCAGGTGCATAGATTAATGCATATAAATAGCCTTGGGGCGCCAAGCTGCGATGAATTTCCCGTAATAGGACACTCGGGTTCTCAGTGTATTCCAGGGCATGGCTAATCGCCACGCTTTGCAGTGAGTCAGTCATAAAAGGCAACTGCTCTGGATCAGCTTCAACACAATGCTCCAGGCTTTTACCCAAGCGAATTTCACATTCAAATACTTTATCCGGCAGGCTTAAACATTGGGTCAGGCTGTCAAGCGTCAGCAAGTAACCACCATGATAGTCTTCAAAATGGTCTTGCAGCCACTCCTGCCAGATATAACGAATACGATTGCCTGCGGGTAATTCCGGCCAACTGAGTTCAGACAGTTTCTTGGTCATCGTTTTCTCATCTTCCTAAAAGAAGCATTGTACGGCAGGTTGCCAGCCAATAGTGGGTTATGTACATTAGAAGCCATGCTAACCCGACAATTGGACTCAAGCAAGCCAGTGCGTATTATTCCTTTAAAAGCCTTTAGCGATAACTATATCTGGGTAATTTATTCACCTGATGGCAGTAAAGTAGCTGTTGTCGATCCCGGTGACAGTCGCCCCGTTATTGAATTCCTTGAGGAAAATGAGCTTTCCTTAGACAGCATATTAGTCACCCATTATCACAATGATCATATTGGCGGTGTCCAGGAACTCAAAAACCGTTATCACTGCCATGTCTATGCATCCAGGCACGACCAGCTCAGCTTTACCGATACCGAACTTGATGAGGACGATACAGTCAGTCTGTTTGACGACAGCTACCAGTTTTCTATCCTGCATCTACCCGGCCATACCATGGGTCATATAGGCTATTTTTGTCAACACCTGTCTGGTCATGACTTACAAGGCCAAAGCCTGGTGTTCTGTGGTGATACCCTGTTCCGGGCAGGTTGCGGACGTATGTTCGAAGGTACACCGGACATCTTTCATCATTCTCTGCAAAAGCTGGCACAGCTACCCCCGAGTACTCTGGTTTACTGTACCCACGAATACACTATGGCCAATATTGCATTTGCTAAAACGGTAGAGCCTGATAATGCAGATTTATTGGAGCTGGAGCAGAATTGCCAGAAATTACGTGAGCAGGATCTTGAAACTCTCCCCTCCACCATCGACAGTGAACTTAGAACTAACCCCTTTCTACGGTGCACAGAATCAACCGTGATTAAGACCGCAGAACGAGCAGAACACAAAAGTCTCTCTGATCCAGTGGAAACTTTTGCTACAATCAGACAACTAAAAGATAATTTTTAATAAATAATAATGCCTATGAAGCGCTTGCTATTGATAAGTTGTTTGAGTTTGACCGCCTGTAGTTCTCTTGTAAAACAAGAGGATACGGTAGTTGATCGCCGTTTTGATGACCAGAAAACTACCGAGGATGGTGCTCCGCTACCCGCTCCTGAGCTCGATAGCGAGAATCCACTATTATTGGCAGATCCTAATGAAATACCTTTTGTTCCCAATTTGTGGGAACACTTAGCAACCCAACAAACTTTCGATAATATCAAGCACCCACGGATTGATACCTTTAAAAAACAATACCTTAAGAGTCCACATTTATTATTAAAGCGTGCCGATAAAGCAGCCCCTTATCTGTATTACATCATTACCGAGTTGGAAAATCGTAATATGCCCGTCGAACTGGCGTTTACGCCTATGGTCGAGAGTAATTTCGACCCGCTAGCACACTCGGTAGTACAAGCCGCTGGAATGTGGCAATTCATGCCTAAAACTGCCAAAGGTTTTGGTATAACTATTGATGAATGGTACGACGGACGACGTGATATCGTTGCTTCCACTCATGCTGCGCTCGATTACTATCAATATCTGAATGAAATGTTTAATGGCGATTGGTTACTAACAGTGGCAGCTTATAATGTCGGCCCAGGCAATGTTAGAAAAGCGATTCACAAGAACAAAAGTCAAGGTAAAGCTACTGATTACTGGTCTTTGCAATTACCCAAAGAAACCATGCGTCATATTCCTAAGTGGCTGGCTCTTTCAGACATTTTCTTAAACGCCCCTCAGTATCAGGTAGATCTGCCGTTAATCGACAATCAACCCGCATTCGTTGAGGTGGAAGTTGACGCTCCAGCAAACCTGATGGAGCTAGCCAAGATCGCTAAAATCGATAAGGACACTTTCTATCGACTTAACCCAGCATACAATCGCTTGTTCGTTCCTGACCACCATAAAAAAGCGACTATTCTGGTTCCTGCAGAGACCGTTGATCATTTCAATCAAGGGCTACTCGAAATTGATCCAAAACAGCTGATGGCATCCGTAAGCTATAAAGTTAAATCAGGCGACAATTTGAGCTTAATTGCCAAGCGTCATAACACCTCGGTAAAAACGATTAAGCAACTTAACAGCCTTCAGTCTGACTTCTTAAAGCTAGGCCAGGAGCTCAAGATGCCGGGGATTATTAATGCCACAGAGTATGAGAAGAACTTTTTTGCCACTCTCAGTAAAAATCAACAACGTCGGCGTTATCAAGTATATAAAGTTCGTTCAGGTGATAGCTTATGGACAATTTCTAGAAAGTTTGGTGTCAGTACTCGCCAACTTGCCAGCTGGAATGGCATCGCCCAGAATAGCACTATCCGAATTGGTCAGAGCTTGAAAGTGTGGCCTCGCGGTTATGCTAACTATGCGTCTAACAAGACGTCTTATCAGGTAAAAAGTGGTGACTCTTTATACACCATCGCCAGACGTTTTAATGTTAAAGTCAGTGACTTGAATAAATGGAACGGTTTGAAAAACTCATCCCTCATTAAACCAGGCCAGACACTCACCATTTATAGTAAATAATAGCTTAATCAAGTAATAAAAAAGGGGCTAAAAGCCCCTTTTTTATTTATGTAACACTTTCTAAGTACTGTCCAAATAGGGCTAAGTACTACCAGAAAGTTATTTGTTAACTTCTAAACAATACCTTTTCTTTCTTGAAGAATACCGTAGTCCAGTAAAGCAGTCCTCCAGCCAATACTGCGGTAGAAACCAATAGGATGGTTATCAGACCATAATCTACTGTTCCTTTAATCAAGTCCTTCATAGCTAAAGCAACATTAGTCACTGGTATCATGGCTGTTTTAACATTTAGTTCCATTCCGGGAACAAAAGCTACAATGACCGGCATGAAACCAATCATAAAAATCGGCGACATATAAGCCTGGGCTTCTTTCATGTTTTTAGCATAGATCGAAGCGCTCAACATAATCGAAGCAAAGATACTGGTGAGCGGCACCAACAATACAGCGATCAATAAAAGATCAAGGCCTGAGATATTGGATAAAAAGTCCAAACCACCGCTTGATTGTTTTCCCGTTAAACTATCAGGATCAGCTGCAACTCCGGAGGGCTCGAAGGCAAAACTAAATATCCAGACCCAGAACAAATAACTGAGCAAGGTGACTATGACCGTAAAAAAGCTGGCGGTAAAGATTACCCCGAACTTCGCCATCACAATTTGACCTTTGGACATCGGAGTTAGCAAAAGTGTTTCCAGCGTTCCGCGCTCTTTCTCTCCTACCCCGAGCTCCAGAGCTGGATACATAGCACCTGATACGGCCAGAGCAATCAACAAATAAGCCAGCATCGGTCCAGCAAACTCACCCACTTTCTCACGCTCTGATGCAAAGTTGTTTTCTTCAATCAAGATCGGCTTATTGAAAGCTTTAACATTATCAGTAGTAAGATTGAAGTTTCGGCCCAACTCCATACGCTGCGTATTATTAAATGCATCTACCACATCATCCACACGACTTCCCAAGATATTATCAAGCCTCGTTGATTCCTTTGAATAAACCTTTAGGACCTCTTGTTTTTGAGAGTTTGATGGCAAATCGATACCCTCAGGAGCTTCAAAAATATAGTCGACCTTTTTATCTAAGATTGCTGACTTATAATCGTTGGATTCAAGCTCCACTTTGATGAAACCTTTTTCACGTGTAAATAAATCTGCAAAACCTGGTAGAACTTCGCTATTTACAAAAGAGACTTTGATTTCTTTGTTTTCTGCTTCTTCTGTTTTGGTCGCAGTAAACTTACCAATTGCAAAAAATAAAACTGGGAAAATTAACGTCGGTAATAAGATTGAAAATATGAGTGTTTTTTTATCACGTAGAATTTCTAGTAATTCTTTTTTATATACTAACCACATCTCAAGCAACCTCTTTTTTATTTACGCTGGCCAAGAAAGCATCATACAGTGAGCCTGATTCAGTACTCGCAGCAAACTCTTTTGTTGGGCCAAAGAACTTTGTTTCACCCAGGTCAATCAGACAAACTCTGTCACACAACTTTTCGACCTCATGCAAGTGGTGGGTCGAAAAAATCACTGCCATTTCACTGCCTTTGTAGCTATCAATAAAATCGAGTACTGTTTTTGCTGAAATCACATCGAGGCCTGTAGTAGGCTCATCGAATACCAATACTTTTGGCTCATGAATGACAGCTCGCGCAATCGAAGCCCGCTGCATCATACCGGTAGATAAATCATCAGCACGCTTGCCAGAAAAAGAATGCATATCAAGCATGGTGAATATCTTTTCAATTCGCTCGTCAATTTGCTGGCGTGATAGACCATGCATACGTCCAAAATAGGCAACATTTTCTCTAACACTTAAGCGATGATATAAACCCGTTTTGCCTGACAAGAAACCAATCTGCTTTTGAGCATAACGTGGTTCTTTTGTCACATCATGACCATTAATCAGAATATGACCCGCAGTCGGCTGAATGGCCGTTGATAACATGCGCAATGTAGTGGTCTTTCCAGCTCCGTTTGGCCCCAATAAACCTAAGACTTCCCCAGCATTACAGTTGAATGAGACATTTTTCACGGCATGAAAAACACCATCACCTTCTCGTGGATCGGTAACCGCCTTTCCTTTCTTTTTCTTTGCTTCTTTTTTATCGTAGGCAAAGGTCTTGGCGAGATCTTTAATCTCTATCATGTTGCTCCCCTTTTGACTTAACAGCGTCCTGTGACGGCTCGCTTTTCTTTAGAATAGATGTAATCTTGCTATATAAAGATTTTCGAATGTAGCTAAGTTTTGGCTTATTGTCATTAGTAAACTCAACCGGACGACATAATTTCATAGTTTGGATACCCATCCGGGCTATTAACAGCCCCACACCAATACCCTGTGCCACCTTGGTCGATACTGTTGCAGTGAGACTTTTACCCAATAGCTCTGCTCCTGCATCAGCAAGCATATCACTGGCACCGGCCAACATCATATTGGTCATAACCTGTTTGGTCAGGCCAATACGCCCCAGTGTGGTCTGTGGGCACCCATAAATACGTGATACTTCTTGTAGCATCTTGCTACTACGCCAGGCCACTAAGGCCATGTCAGCAGCAGCTAGCGGGCTTAATGCAACCATAACGGCAGACTCAGTAGCATGCTTACTAATGGCTTGCAAAGCCAGCTCATCCATTCCTTCTAATACAGTTTGTGAATAAATCTGGATTAACTCTCTGTCATTATGCACTTGTTGTTTCTGTCTGTTATATACCGACATAGGACCTGAGATATCGAGATGCTGACTGATTTCAGCATTCACCTCATCAATCATCTTCTGTCCCTCACCGTAAGTATTTTCGGCTATGAGCTGGTTAAAAACCTGCTGTTTATCTTTACGACGCTGCAATTTACGACGACTTAACCAGCCCTTTATCACTCCGACGACACCACTGACCAAAGCAAGGCCTGCCACCACCATTGCGGCCCCACCGACTACAACATTAAAAGTAAACAGGTTTTCTATGAAAAGATAACTTTCATAAATAGCAGCGCCAGCGACAAATGTGAATAGTGAAGGCCAGAACAGTTTTCTCAATCCCTTCTTTGGTCTCTTGACCAGTAGACTTGGCTTTGGGCTTACAGACATTGAACCTTGGCCACCGTTAGCTTCTCTGACTATTGATTTACTTGCTTGCTCTTCAAATAGTTTATCATCAATTTTTTCAACGTTGACATTGGTGTTTTTAACACTAATTTTGACTGGTTTATCCTTCATCGGAATTTATCTCCAATTAAAAACTGCAGAACTTTATCCATCCGGATATGGGGTAAGATACCATTCGTTAAATTTTCTGGTACGGCAAAGTTGATAAAGTCATATTGATGCTCCTGCCAGTCATTTCTTGTAATAAGTTCCTCGCTAAGCTTTCCAGGATAGTTAATCACTTCTTCTCCTGACTCTAACTCAATGCCTTTAACACACATCAATTTTTGACCTTTGTGCTCCGCCATAACCGCCTCTGTGGTTTTGACCGAGCTAATGACCATAGTTTCTAACTCAATGCCTTGATACTGAATATCATTTCTAGCTTCCTGCAGCATTGCTTGCAAAAAGCCCTCTAAAGGACGATGTTGCTCAGGAGGGACATGGTCCGCCTTAGTCGCTGCAATCAACAGCTTATCGATTGATGGATTAAACATTCTCTTGAGCCAATTGGACTGTCCATAATGGAAGCTTTTCAACAATTCAATCAAAGTGAACTGCATATTACTGTAGTTTTGGTAGCCACCATTTAGCACCTCAAGACAGTCGACTAGCAAGATTTGCCGATCTACTTTCTCAAAGTATTCTTTAAAAAACGGCTTGACGATTTTTTTCTTGTAATAGTTGTATCGTTTCTCTAAAGTTTTAACCAAGCTATCTTGAGCCAGCGAATCCCAGTCAGAGTGTAGAATATTTGAGTCCGTGACCGGAAAAAAATCGAGCACAGGTGCACCCTCAAGCTCTCCTGGCAGTATAAAGCGACCTGGCTGAAGCAAGTTATAGGTGTGATCATTAGTGAAACTAGTTTTGATAAAGGCTTTATATCCATTAGAGATTTCTGCAATATTCTCATCAGATAAAGCTTGCTGATAAACAAGTTGTGCTGACTCCTCCTGCCAAGCGGTGGTTGAGGTAGATATATTTTGTTTTATCAACTCAAGACATTGTGAAGACCATTCCTTGTATGAAAGTCTCAATAAGGGTAAATCAAGTAGCCACTCCCCAGGATAGTCGATGATATCAATGGTTAGATGACTTTTCTTCTGTACCTTTCTAATCCACTCATTCTTTATACGATAACGAACGTCAAGTTGCGCTTGTGAAATGCCGGTTGTTGAAGGAGGCCATTCTGGCTGGTCATTAACTAAATAACCTATGGACTGCTTGTATTTAAACTCAGGGATATGTAGCTCATCATATGAACTAACTTTAGTTGCTAAGAGTCGCCCCTCTTTGACTGGTTTAAAAAAAGGCAGCGGATCATTATCAGTCACATGTAACAACTGATTCATAAAAGAGGTAATAAAAGCAGTCTTACCCGCCTTGCTCAAACCCGTAACGGCGATTCTTACACGCTTATCGATACCGCGCTCAACAAGCTGCTCTGCGGTATTAAATAGACGCTTCAATGTACTTTTATCAGTGCTCATAGGCTTGATTGGTGATTTTTAACTTATTATAAGGAATAGGAGGAGCAAAGTTTATAACGAATCGTAAACAGATATGTCGAGGCTTCTAACAATGGCACAAGAGATAGTAGTTCAGATAACTAATTTTGAATGAAGTTAGCCACCTTGTCCTTAAAATCTTTGCTCAAATCCTGCTCTGACGAAATATTAAAGCGAGCATTTACTAACGTATTACTCACAAAAGATTGGTACTGTTCAAAGCTCAAAGGGTCCAACTTTTCCAAAAGTAATGACTGCGGATTGTCGATATCAAACAAAAGAGAAATTCGTCTATAAGACTGATGTCCAGCTTCAATTAAGCGTAAGTTTGTCTGGAGACTAGATTTATAACCTACGAAGTCATTTCTGGATAGCTCATTAACCTGCTCTTGTATTAGCTCTATAGCACTGGCAAAATCTTCCTCTAACTTATTTTGCTCCTTAGAACCAAAACTCATATAAATGGTAGAACCATCAAACTGGCTATAGCTAAAGTTAGACACAGATGTCCGAACCAATGTATTAGATTTAGATAAACTGGCTTTAGGAATCTTGGCAGCGAGTTGGTTGACTAGAATAAAGTAAAAAAGCTCAGACTCTGACCAGCCTTCTCCACCAGGTAAAGTTACCAGCTTGATCTCAAGTAGGTTAACATCCGGATCTCCTGTGTACGGTCCGACCAAATGGTTACTACTATGCGGATAATCCAAGTTTGCCTTTACAACCGGTAACTGGGCAATCAGTCTAAAGCTTTCATCATAAGCTTCAAGCAAATAGCCTCCAGTCAAAGAAATAGACACGTTCTCTTGAGCAATACCCTTAGCCGTAGACAAAGGTATAAACAATACTTTATTTAACTCATCAATAACGGTTGTTTCATTGCTACTAGAATACTTTACTGCAAAAACATGCGTATCTGCAGAATTGCTATAGTTGATATAAGGAATTACGGCAAGGCTTTCACAATTTAGTTGCAGGCAAGTCGTGGCACTATTAATCATCAACTCTAACTGGATCACGGTAGTGCGGGAGAGTGTCATTTTTGACTTGGACTTAAGCTCTAGAGGCATTTGATAAGTAGTATCAATTGAATTGATGTTGGCTACTACTTTGTCATTGTTTGACTTTCTCAATAAATATCTATATTGATATGCCAAAATATTGTCTATACCGATACTAGGTATATTGACATAGAAGCTTTGCGACTGCTCTATTCTGGTTTCTGCTTTGAAAGAACTTATATACAATAAGAAACTTTCTGGTGACTCTACCGCTAGCTGTATTTTTGCGTACAAATCATCACGCAAGTTTGCTACATCTTTATCTGTAAGAGATGCCTTAGGATGATAGTCACTACAAGACATTGAATCAGGATAATAATTGAAGACAAGATGATTTGTACTGGAGAACCCACAGTTCAATAAGGCTGTAGTTAAGCCCAGTCGCCAGTCGGATGTCTCCTGAATGGTGGCAAAAGGTTCAAATTTCGGCAGGTTTTGCTGATATGAGTAGAAACCAAGCTCTTCTTTGCCTGCACCAAACCTTATATCAGATGCTTTAAAAGAACGATTAATACTACCCAACAAGCGTTGTTGATTAATTTCACCAAACACGATCAACTCTAAATCAATAAAAGTTGTACCTGAAAACTGGGCTATAAAACTATTTAAGACTGACTCTGTTCCACCTATTGGGAATTTAGCCAATGCGACAAAAGAAGAATCAATAGTGACCACATCAACTAAGTATCCTTGTTTTGTGAGGCTATATTTAAATTCGTCATATCCACTCCTTAAGATATCAGGACTACGAGCCTTAACTAAAAGATAATTATGCGCCGTATCTGCATGAATTAGTTGGACATTAAGGCCTTCAGTAATCGTTTCAAAGAGCGAGGATTTTATAGATGTATAGTAGTCAACAGCATAAGCTGCACCACTACTGATGATTAGTATAAGGGATAATAGTAGTTTAGACATAAAAAAGGCCTCTTTAGAGGCCTTTATAAAGGATTAGTCGTTTAAAGCCAACTCTTTTTTCATGCTTTCTATCTGATTGATATAATTGATATACGCAGTAGCATTTTTTGATACATTTCGGTAATTCGTTGCCTGCTGAAGAGCATTCACCGCCTGTTCTGGTTGACCTAGGCGTTGGTAAGCTACGCCCATCTGTAAATAAGCATATCCAGCATCACCATCTCGCAAACTGCCTTTTCTGATAGCTGTACGGAAGGCATCAATAGCCTTCGTGTACTCTTCATCAGAAAAATAAATAGTTGCAATGTCATAATCATAACGACCATTGCTAGTATAGTTGGAAGCTTTTCTGTAAGCAGCTATAGCTTTGTTGCTTACTTTAGCGTATTTATAGCTATTAGCAATATTACGCCAAATATCTTCATCCGCCTCGACAATACCTTTATTAACGCCTTCTTCTAATCGTTCTGCTGCAAGAAGAGGGATTTGGTTGTTTGAATATAAGGCAGACAATTGCTTATAGTTTGTCTCCGTATCCCACATACCATTCATGTAAGCCAATTCTGCAAGTGCTAACATGTCAGAAGTTTTGCCGCGCTGGCTTAATACTGCAAATAAATTATTATAAACAGACTTCTCGTCAGGGAAAAACTCCACCATATCACGTCCAACAACCTCAGCGCCTGGTAGATCCTTCAATTCAATGTGAGCAGCGAATAACATACTATACAATGGCTTGGTTGCTTTGCTGCCTTCTTGGAGAGCTAAATATGCTGGACAGATGCTCGCCCGATAATCTTGATTCTGATAGAACAAGCTTGCGTATTGTGCATAAGAAGAAGCTGGTGGGTTAATAACCTCATCAAAGTATTCCTTCATCCAGCGTAGTGCTTCAGTATAATTTTCTTGTGCAGCATCGATATTAGCTAGCGCGAGCCTTAGATTTACTTCGTTTTGTTTACCCAAAACACCAGTGCCCATCGCTCGGATAAACTCTCTTTTTGCAGCACCGTACTGCGACTGTTCACGATAGTTTAGTCCTAGCAGGTAGATTGCACGACCTTTAGCCGCTTTATCGCCTGAATTAGCGATCAAATCCTGCAGGATAGTAATTGATTCTGCATATTTTGCATCAGCATATGCTTCGTTTGCAGCAGTAATTTTTTTGTAAGCTGATTCGGAAGTGATTGTCGGAACCTTCTCTTCATCATACTCACCTTGTTTTGGGGCAAGTAGCTTACAGGAGCTTGTGTATTTAGTCTGTGGCAATGCATTAGCCACAGTACCAAATGTTAAAGCAATGACTCCGACAACATATGAAATTTTAGTCATAATTATTACTTTACTCAGAGTTAGTTATCCAGCTGGAAGTCAAGTTTGTACTTCATGTCACGCTGATGAATAGGCTGTCCATTTACGATACGTGGTTTAAATTTCCACTTACGAATAGCGCGTAAGGCTTCCCTACGAAACATGCCTCTAGGATTTTCATCTATTACATTAATATTTGAAGGCGAACCATCAGGTGCGATATCAAACTGAAATGTAACATAGCCTTCTATGCCTTCTAAGGCGGCTTTTTGTGGATACTCTGGAGGAACTGTTACTAAAGGAATTGCCTCACCATCACCCATCCCAGAAAAATCAGTCGTTCCCAAGCCACCAATGAAAATACCTCCACCATCCATGGTTGCATCAATATTATCGATTCGAATATCGACTAAGGCAGTAACCACTTGTTTCTGGTCAGGTACGTCTTGTTGTTGTGGAGGCGGCGGTTCTTTTGGTGGTGGTGGCTTTTTAGGAGGTGTACGTTCCTTACGTTGAACGTCTTTTTCCTCTTCAATAAAACCGATATCCACATTAACATTTTCTCGATCTCTATCTTGATCGCCTGCAGTATCGATCAAAGCATTCATCAACAAGAAAATACCAAGTACTATGCCAAAAGCTAAAAGTGCACTTAAAAATGTTCTTGCCATATTATTCAACCCTTTCCGTTGCTACAGATACATTTGCTCCGGAGTTTTTTGCAATATCTAAGACTTCCAAAACTAATCCAGCTCGGGCCTTTTTATCTGCCTGGATAACCACTTCACCTTCTAGGTTTTCCGTTCTTAGAGACTGTATTTTTGCCTTAATTTCAGATGGTTGAAGCATATCTTTGTCGATAAAGATTTGATTTTTATCGTCAATAGCCACGAAAATATAGGCATTCTTTCGCTCTTCAGCAGAAAGCGCTGACGGCTTATCTACGTCTACACCTGCCTGCTTTACGAACACAGTTGTTACAATAAAGAAGATTAGCATGATAAACACGATGTCTAACATCGGGGTCATATCAATTTCTACATCTTCTTGTTTCTTTCGAGTCTGAATAGCCATTAAGGTTCACCAAATTTCTAGTGATGCGGAAGATTATCGGCTAATTGATGTGATTTCATATAGGCTGTTTGCTCAAGTCGGCTACTAAAAAATATTCCTGATAAAGCTGAGACCATACCAGCCATTGTAGGAATTGTAGCCTTAAAAATACCTCCAGCCATTTGACGAGCACTACCAGACCCTTGGCCTGACATACTCTCAAAAACATCAATCATACCGGTTACGGTACCTAACAAACCAAGCAGTGGACAAATAGCAATCAAAGTCTTAATCAGCAACATACGTTGGTTAAGTGCTTCTCGGGCAATGGATACCCAGGTTTCTCTGATCCTATGAGCTTGCCATGACTTAGTATCCTCACGAGCATTCCATTGAGCTATCATCATTCTAGCTTCTTTTGGAAATTGCCCATAAATGTACCAGTACCTTTCGATAATCAAGGTCCACATTAAGAAGAGAACGAGTCCTATCCACCATAGGACCCATCCACCTTTATTAATAAAACCAAGTATCGTATAGATTAATTCCATAAGAATTACCTAGCTGTTGCTTTCTTCGTGTTGAGCCATCAAGCCAGTGCTTTGCTCTTCAAGAACGTGAATGATGCTCTTACTCTTACCAGCAACTACCGCATGTAAGAAAGTTAAAGGAATTGCTGCCAATAAACCCCAAACTGTTGTTACCAATGCCTGAGAAATACCATCTGCCATTGTTTTCGGGTCCCCAGTACCATATAAGGTAATTGACTGGAATACTTCAATCATACCTACAACTGTACCTAATAGACCAAGTAACGGGCCAAGAGCTGCAATAACCTTGATAAGGTTTACACCACGCTCAATTCTTGGTGTTTCTTTTAGAACTGCTTCATCAAGCTTCAACTCTAAGTTCTCAACATCTTCATTACGATTTGCTTGGTACACCTTCATGATACGACCAAGTGGGTTGTTACCAGGCGTAGATGACTTTTTCTGAGACTGAACCTTTGGACCAGTAACAAAATAAAGAGTAAAGATACGCTCCAGAGCAATCAACAAGCCAATCACAAGTAAAACCATAACAGTTTTGCCAGCGAAACCACTGAATTCCCATAAACGATCAGGTAAGCTCATTTTTTGCTTTTCAAGCTGCAAAATCGCGCCTTTACTTGGATCAAGGAACAAGCCTGCATAACCTGAGTTAGTAGAAGCAAAATCTTCAACCTGGCTTAATACGCGAGAATCTGGTTGAACTTGAAGAGTTTTAATAACCCCTTTATCAAAGAACAGGTATTCACCGCCTGAGATCAAGTTGAATGTACCGACACGTGTGACAGTTTGCTGCTCAGAACGACCACCTTCATTAACAACATCAGCAGTAAAGGTAGTTGTTTCACCCTGCTCGGACATTTCTTGTAGCATTAGTACCCAAAATGCACGAAGCTGCTCCATTTTTGGTAGAGAATCTGCTTCTGTTAGTGTGTTTAGTAAGCCTTCACGGCCTGGATATTGCGCACTTACAAGCGATGTACCAATATCGCCAGTCAAACTGTTCGCCGCTTGACGTACAACACCGAACAACTCACCTAAGTTACCTTGTTTGATTCGCAAATCTTCTGCGATCTCAGTTAGTTGCTTCTCATTTTCATCGAACTGCTCTTTCAAGCGCTCACTCTTAGCTTCTTCTTCAGCTAAACGTCTTCTCGCATCAGCTAATAACTGATCTTGACGGCTACGCTGCGAACGAAACTGTTGAACTCGCTGCTCATTTAACTGTTCTTGAATGCGTTCCTTATCACGAACTTTTTTCAACAGATCTGAATGCGATAAACTTTCTGCAGCATTAGTTGCAACAGATGCTAGCGCGAAGACGCCAGCTAATGTGATAGCTAGAATATTTCTCATTGTGCTGCCTCCGCTACAGGAACTGGGACTTTAAATAGAACTGGCTGTGAGATTCCACGAGAAAACTTAACAGCGTTATTTACTGAATCCAAGAATTCATCAGGAAGAACTTCCCATTTGCGCTCTAATTTATTCCAGTATGCACCACTTTTACCGTCTAGCGTCAGGTATACATAAGTCAATCGACCAACACGCAGGAATTCAACTTCTAGTATTTCACCATTAGCATCAATCTTGCCTGTATCTACCGACACAGCATTACCATATTGCATTTCAATCTGGTAAGCCTCTAAGATTTTACGGTACTTTTCAGAGACCGATACATTCGCATCGTCCATCAAAGCATAAAGGTTTTCAACACGACTTTGACGAGCATCGATATTGAAAGGGATATCAAGTTGAACAAACTCATCTAAAGTTGTGATCATCTCTTCCATCAATGGTAAAACACCTTTTTCAGTTTCATCGATGCTTTCCATTTCTTGCACGCTATCAACGATTTGCTTTTCCTGACTAGCGATCTGCTTCTCAAGTTGAGCATTGTAGATGCGTAAACTATCTACTCTTTGTAGAGTATTGCGATATTCAAGAGATAAATCAGTTGCCTCTTCTGCCAACTTGTTTACCGTTGACTGAGTGCTGGCAGCTGCGCGATCGATACGCTTCTCAATATTCATTGATGATTCAAATTGGCCAGCTGCATATGCACTGCCCATGACAGCAGTTGCCATAATGGCCACGGCTGTTTTCTTCAAAAATAGTTGTTTTTTCATAAACTTACCCAAATTTCTGTTCAGAAATCTTTGCTTTTGATTGCCAATGTTTTTGAAAACTAGAGCTTTCAGACAAAAAAATCAAGTGATTTATTGTCCAGTAAAAAGCCTTTATTTTAAAAGCATTAACGCCAGCCTTTCGGCCTAAACTTGTGGACAAAGAGGCCAACTATAAAGACAAAGCCGGAAAGGGTCAACAAATGTCTCGGGCTAATTAACAATTCGTTATGCAACAGATAACTTTAACTTATATATTCATACGAGCCGTTAAATAGCTTTAGAAACTCCGTAATTAAAAGTTGATACTACCGCTTAACTTTATGTATTTTGGGCTTTGGAAAGTATATGGAACCAAGCCCCTAGCATCTAAATCCATGGATTGAGACAAAGAATCTTCAAGGTGTGCAGCACCCAGTAAATTCATTAAATCAATACGTATAACTAATCCGGTTTTATTCCACTTAGTCTGATATTGAAGACCAATATCAAGTGTTGTGTCCTCAAATTTGAAATTGCTAGCAGGTGACGACTCGAATGCAAACTGACTTTCTTGTTTATTCACATTAGCACCTACAGTCCAATCCTCAGCAAAACGCATTCCACCGTATAGTGAGTAAGAGTTGGTTTCAAACGGCGTTACTTGTTTACTTAAATCAATAGCTTGTTGCTGATAAAGGCCTTTACTCTGCTCCACAGAAGCACCAAGAGCAAAGTTACTACTTAGCTGGCGGCTTATCTTGATTTCAATACCTTCAAGATTTTGCTGGAACCCTTCAATCCCAGAAAGGTTAGACATTAGGTTAATCGCTTCAGGCGCACCGTCTTGGTTAAAATCATAAAAAAAGCGATAGCTGCTAGAGCTACTCTTATCTTGCATTTGAGCAAGAGCTGATTCAGTAGTTACCAGATCAAAGTCAGACTTAAGGTAGCTGATAGTTACATCCCAGCCATCATGAACTTCTTGGTTAAAACCAAAGGCTAAAGAGCTTGCATCCAGTTGCTTACCATTCAGTATTGAATTAACAGGGTTCTCAAAACTTACTGATACAGGCAGAGTTTGCCTGCCATAATTAACAAAAAACTGTGATGTTTGGTTGGGCAAGTCATAGCCCGCTGATATGTTTGTATTGGGCGACTCAGATGCCCCAGAGCTTGATAAGTCTAAGGAGACTAGCCATTCACCTTGGGCATCATTTTTAATGCTGAAGGAAACTGGGTCACTTTTTGTCAAGCTTGTACCTAACACGCCAAACTCATTATTAGGTAATAAACTAACGCTAATATCGTTTGCAGACACACGAATACTTTGGTCATCAATTACAAAAGGCGACTTCCCCAGCGACCTTGGAGATGCTGTAGGGCTCAATGTCAATAAGTCTTGGCTCATGATTGAATCACCAGGCAGAACCTCTTTCGCATAGTTACTTGACGCAAAAGAAGCCACTAACGCTATAACCATGCCGCTCACCACAGGCGTACGAAACGGTTTAGATTTTCGACTTATAATCATTGCACAACTCTTTATTAAGTATTTGTAGACTAGCTAAAACTCCCCGCACGACCTAAAAACCCTTTTGGATTCAATAGGTTAAGCTAGAATAATCTGGTTAAAGCTTATTCATTAGGCCGTAGTCCAGTATAGGTAAATGCTTGATTCCTTTCAACTTCCAGAGTTGTAAAATTAGGTAAACCTCACATGTTTAATGTCTAACTTGCTGTATTTCGTCAGATTATTCATTCACTTGCCTATTCATGCCAATTTAACATTGGTATGATTGTCATTATCTACACAGGGCATTCTTGCTGCATGAGCATAAAGCAAACCACAAAATCAATAACTAGCGCGCTATTTTGCGGCCTTATATGCTGGTCTTGTCAGCCAAATCCTGCCCCCCAGCAGGCAAAAAACAATAATGATTTGTTGGTCTATTGCTCAGAGGGAAGTCCGGATGCTTTTAACCCTCAGTTAGTCAGCTCAGGCACATCCTATGATGCAACTGCTCATACCATATACAACCAGCTCGTTACCTACACTCCAGGCACAACTGACATTGCCCCAGGCCTTGCTGCCTCTTGGCAGATTAGTGACGATGGCACCCGCTATCGCTTTCAGCTTAAAAGGGATGTGTTCTTTCATGGCAATGACGTTTTCACACCAACTCGCCCGTTAAACGCTGATGACGTCATTTTCAGCTTTAATCGCCAACGCTTAAGCGAACATCCGTTTCATTCCGTATCCGGAGGTCGCTATCCGTACTTTTATTCTCAAGGACTTGATCAGCTAATTCTGGATATTCAAAAAGTCGACGAGTATCAGGTAGATTTTATTCTTTCGCGACCAGAAAGCCCTTTTCTTGCAATCTTAGCCACTCCCTTTGCCTCGATATTATCCGCTGAATATGCTGGTTTGCTACTGGCCCAAGGTAGGCCAGAATGGATAGATAGCAAGCCAATAGGAACAGGACCATACCGACTTAAACGTTACGAGCCTGACTCACATATCCGTTATGAGGCGTTTGATAACTATTTTGCTGGACCAGCAAAGATTGAAAATCTGGTCTACTCCATAACTCCTGATGCGGCGATGCGCTTTGCCAGATTCAGTGCCGGTGAATGCGATATCATGAGCAACCCTTTACCAGTGCACTTAAGAATTGCACGCCAAAACAAATTCTCTATTTTGGAAGTGCCAGGCCTTAATGTTGCCTACTGGGCCTTTAATGTGGAAAAGCCACCCTTCCATGACCCAAAAGTTCGTAAAGCACTATCTATGGCTATAAATCGCGATGCGATTTTGAAAGCCGTCTACGACAGACAGGCCCAACTCGCAACCAGCCCTATTCCACCCTCCTCCTGGGCCTACAATAAACAGGTCACCAGAGTGCGCCATAACAGCCAGCAGGCTAAGCAACTTTTGGCAGAAGCTGGTTATGAAAACGGCTTTTCTATAGACATCTGGGCAATGCCTATCCAGAGAGCCTATAACCCTAATGCACGCAAAATGGCTGAAATGATGCAGCAGGATTTAGAAAAAATTGGCGTTAAGGCACGGATCATAAGCTATGAATGGGGAACCTTTCTTGCTCGTGTTAGCCAAGGACTACACCACAGTGTTTTGTTAGGCTGGAACGCTGATAATGGCGACCCCAGTAACTTCCTCAACCCATTACTCAGTTGTGCCTCAGCCAGAAGCGGCAATAATTACGCAAAATGGTGTCATCCAGAATTTGATCAGCTTATATTGAATGCCAGCAAATCATCAGACCTTGAGCAACGCAAAGAGTATTACTTTAAAGCTCAAACTTTATTCAAAGAAGAGTCTCCCTGGCTGACTATTGCGCACGCTAATAAAAGTTTGCTGAGCCAACAGAACATCAAGGGGTTAGTCATATCTCCGGTTGGCAATATTGAATTTGATAAAGTATCACTGGAATTCACACCCTCTACATCCAGTTTGCCAGCTCCAGAAGAGGAGACTAACTGATGTTAAAGCTCCTGTTCAGACATGGCACAACATTGATCGTCAGTCTATTTGGTTTAACTTTGCTGACGTTTATACTCAGCCAGCAAGGAGATGAAGCACTTCATCGCTATCAAAGCGAGCATTTCTTTGGCCAGTATAGTGAATACCTTCAATTCTTATTCGCTGGCGACTGGGGTTATTCCAGTATCCATAACCGCGATGTATTAAGCGACTTCCTTATCCATTTCCCGGCAACCATTGAGCTGGTTTTATTGGCGTTATTATTTGCGGTAGTGCTGGGATTGACTCTTGGCATCATGGCTGCCAATCGACGTGGTAAGTGGTTAGACAACGGCTTAATGGGAATGACTCTAGTTGGTTACTCGATGCCCATTTATTGGTGGGGAATGTTGCTAGTGCTACTGTTCTCTCTTACTTTAGGTTGGACACCGGTGGCAGGGCGAATTGATTATGCATACGACATAACGCCTATAACTCGTTTTATGTTGATCGACACCTTATTGAACCAAGCTGAGTATGGGCTCAATGCATTTTTTAACGCATTACTACATCTAATACTCCCGGCCATTACCTTAAGCACTATCCCGATGGCCATTATCGCCAGAATGACTCGCTCTTCGCTGCTAGGCGTGCTTAAAGCAGAATATATCAGAACAGCCCGCTCTAAAGGTTTAACTCAACAAAGGATCGTTTGGGTGCACGCCCTTCGAAACGCGGTGTTGCCGATTTTAACGATCAGCGGTGTGCAAATAAGTATCATCATGTCTGGGGTAATTATCACTGAATACATCTTTGCCTGGCCGGGCGTGGGAAAATGGTTACTTGAAGCGGTATCCCGTCGCGACTTTGCCAGCATTCAAGCAGGTATATTAGCCCTCTCCCTAATGGTTATTGCTTTTAACCTAGCACTGGATCTGTTGGCAAGTTACATGAATCCTCGGCTAAGGAGGCCTTCATGACGCTTTCCAATACCAAGCTGGCCTGGAATGTTTTCAGTCATAATAAAAGTGCGATGACGGGTAGCTTGATTTTACTTATTATATTATTGATGAGCTTGGTCGGCCCCTGGTTTGCTCCACATGATCCAGCCCAGCAGTTTGGCGACAAAATACTAACCCCACCGCTTTGGTACGAAAATGGCGATTTTGTATCGCCACTAGGTACTGATGACCTAGGCCGCGACATGCTATCACGCCTGCTTCATGGCGCTCGCCTATCGTTAAAGTTAACCCTTATGGTGGTATTCGCAGCTGCGTTTATCGGTATCCTGCTCGGTGCAGCCGCAGCCTTTATTAATTCTGGCCTACGTGCCTTGCTCATGCGCTTTATGGATCTACTGCTATCGCTCCCATCCTTATTGTTGGCAATCGCCATTGTGGCCATCATAGGTCCAGGCCTACCCAATGCAGTTTATGCAGTTGTTATTGTCTTGATCCCACAGTTTGTCAAAGTGACGCAAAGCGCCATATCCGAGGAGCTCGGAAAGGATTATGTGATGGCGGCAAAACTGGATGGTGCGAGGCATTTACGCTTATTGCTCCATCATGTCTGGCCCAATATAGTTCCAGCCATTATTGTTCAGTTAACTTTTAGTTTTTCAACCGCACTTTTAGATATTGCTGCGTTAGGTTTTCTGGGGCTTGGCGCGCAACCACCAATGGCCGAATGGGGAACCATGCTTTCAGAAGCTAGAGCATTCATACAGTTTGCACCCTGGACGATGACTTTGCCGGGCCTGGCCATTTTCTTAACGGTACTTTCTATCAATCTGGTGGGTGACGGGCTTCGTGATGCCTTTGATCCGCGTCTTAATAGGTAAATTGATGAGCTTATTGCAAATTGAAAACCTCAATGTTGACTTCGTTACCGACGATGGGTTAGTCATGGCTGTTGACCATGTCAAATTAAACATCAATGAAGGTCAGGTTGTGGGGGTTATCGGTGAGTCTGGCTCAGGAAAAAGCGTTATGGCACTGGCAATTGCCGGGTTACTCTCGCCAGCAGCAAGAATGCAAGCTGACTTATTTACCCTGGACGGCCACGATTTAACTCGCATGTCAGTGGCTGAGCGGCAAAAACACATAACAAGTAACATTTCAATTATTTTTCAGGAACCCACATCAAGTTTAAATCCCGCCTTAACTATCGGCTATCAACTCGATGAGACTATTCGCTTTCATGAAGGCGGAACACCGAAGCAACGTACAGAGCGTGCGCTAGAATTATTAACCCAAGTTGGGATAATGGACGCCAAGCGGCGTTATAAAGAATACCCCCATCAATTGTCAGGGGGCCTGAATCAGAGGGTTATGATAGCCATCGCTCTTGCTTGCCAGCCAAAGCTGTTAATTGCTGATGAACCCACCACCGCCCTTGACGTTACAATTCAGTCGCAAATTCTGGATCTGCTATTAAAAGTTAAAGATGAGCATAATATGGCATTAATGCTGATCACCCATGACTTTTCAATCTTGGCAGAAACCACTTCCAAAGTTCACGTCATGTATTGTGGGGAAATAGTTGAGTCGGGAAGAACTTACAATCTATTAAGCCAACCGTACCACCCTTATACTAAAGCGCTGCTGGATAGCGTTCCACATTTTGGTATGCGCTATAAAAAAGGACGCCGCCTGTTTAACCTTCCGGGTTCAACACCACCCATGACCCACTTACCTGTTGGCTGTTATCTTGGACCTCGTTGCCCCTATGCAGGCAAGAAGTGCGTTCAACATCCTGAATTGACTAATATCAAAGGCCGTCAGGTGCGCTGCCACTTTCCTCTAATTGAAGAGGATGAATCCTGATGCCTAGCCTGTTGTCTGCAAAGCTCATTCGCAAATCTTATAAGGTTTCTAATAACCCTTTTAAACAACGCTATCTTGAAATTTTAAAAGGCGTTAGCTTCACTTTGAACCCAGGACAAACTCTGGCAGTAGTTGGCGAGTCAGGCTCGGGTAAATCAACTCTAGCTAGAATTCTGGTTGGGGCCGAAAAACCAGACAGTGGTGAACTATTATTTGAAGGTAATAATATACTGAAAGACTCATCCTTCAGCTGGTATCAAAATATTCGGATGATCTTTCAGAATCCAGCGGCATCATTGAACCCAAGAGCCAGCATACGGCAAAGCCTTGAAGAACCGCTTATCAACGCCAGAGTCGGGAGCAGCCAAACCCGAAAGGAACGTATAGCTGAAGTGCTTGAGCTAGTTGGCCTCAGACCCGAATATGCAGATCGATATCCGCATACCTTCTCAGGCGGCCAAAGGCAGCGTATCGCTATTGCTAGAGCCTTAATGCTCAACCCCAAGGTGATCATTGCTGACGAGCCAGTCTCAGCACTCGATGTTTCTGTCCAGGCACAAATCATTAACCTACTTCTAGATTTGCAGGATCAGTTAGATTTAGCTTATGTGTTTATTTCTCACGATCTCGGATTGGTCCAACACTTTAGCGATAAAGTACTGGTTATGCATAACGGTGAGCAAAAAGAGTATGGGCGTGTGGGAGAAGTATTCAGCCAGCCTCAGTCTAAATACACCATAGAACTCTTAAACGCTTCCGCGACCTATCGAAGAGCTATCGAAAGATAGACAGGAACTGGACTGGAGTATCCAGAGACAAAAAAAGCCACTCAAATAGAGTGGCTTTTAACGTGCTTCAAAATATTACTCTGAAATTTCAGACTTTTCTCTAAAGGTTTTCATTAAACCTTGAAGTTCGGCTTGAGCATTAACATTTGCTAAGCGCTGAGCAATTTGCTTACGAGTTGCTTCATCCATAGTGCTAGGGTCTGGATATTGAACTGCCTGCACTTCAATAACAGCATAATCACCATTGAATAATGGTTCAACGGCTCGTATAACCTCGCCTTCTTTGGGAGGCTGTAAAGCAAAAATTGCGTTAGAGAGATCAAACTGCACAGAAGAACCACGAGCCTTCAATGCTTCACTTTCAGTCCAGCTTAACTCTTTGGTCGCTAACAACTGCTCAGCAGAACCGCCAGCTTCCAACTCAGCTAACACCTGTTCAGCATAAGCTTTTGTGGCCTCGGCAATTTTTTCTTCTTTTAAGGTATCAACGACAATTTGTTTAACTTCTTCCAAAGGTTGAACTTGCGAAGGCTGATAGTCTTTAACAGTCAGGTAAACTATATCATCCTGGCTTAGCTCTATCATGTCGCTGACCTCTGTCGACTCTAGGATAGATGCTGAAAAAGCCTTCTCAAGAAACACTGGGTTATCAGCAATACCTGTCGCAGAATCTTTACTAAACAATCCTGTCTCTTGAATCTCAAGCTCGACTTGCTCAGCAAACTTTTCCAGGTCATCGCCATACTCAAACAATTTTTCGTTTAAGATTGCCTGCTTTTCAAAGAATATTTTTTGAGCCTGCTCAAGGGCCAATTGCTGGCGAATCTCATCTTGTACATTTTCAAGTGGTGATACATCAGCTGCCTTCTTATCCACTAACTTAATAATGTGATACCCAAATTGAGATTCAACCAAATCGGTGACATCGCCTACATTCTCTAAAGCTAAAGCGGCAGCTTCGAACTCAGGCACCCAACCCGTACCGGTTGGGTTGTCATCAGATGTTGGAACGGCATCGACCCAATCTAATTGGCCACCGTTTTCGCCACTGAAGGTGTCACTGGAGTGCTCCTTTGCCAGCTCAGCAAAATCAGCACCCTGTTCAATATCACTTAGCAAGCTTTGAGCTTTACTCTGAGCATCCTCGACAGAGCTATCAATCAAAATATGAGCCACGAGAATCTCGGCTGGATCCTGGTAGTTAGCTTTATTCTGCTCATAAAATGAAGTTATTTGCTCGTTGGAAACATCAGCCATAAGATCTTGGCTCAGCTCAGTCAGAGACAAGCGAACATAACGCAAGTTAACCATCTCTGGTTGTTCAAATTGAGTTTGATTTTGCTCGTAATACTCTTTCACTTCACTATCGGAGACATCTACCGAATCAGAAAATGCCTCACGGGCCACTCGTACATAACCAACATCGCGAGTTTGTTCCTGAAGCTGATAATATGCTTCAACTTCAAAGTTCAGCGCAAAGTTACTGGCCCCAACTCCTTGCTCAAGTTGTTCCTGAGCAATTTGCTGACGTGCAAACTGGCGAAAACGTTCCTCAGACCAACCTTGCTGAGCCAGAATCATTTTTGCCTGATCTGCTGAATAGACCCCACCGATCTGGAATGCTGGGAACTCTCTGGCCCATGCCTTAATCTGCTGCTCCGAAGCCGTCAGTCCTGCTTTCGTTAAATTGGCTCGTAGCACTTGTTCAGAAATAAGCTGCTCTTTGATTTGTTGACGTAGTAACTGCTGACTGGCTTCTGTTGCATATTGCTGCTCAAACTGGTCACCCATTTGACGGCGAACGTTGTCTACTCTTTGCTGAATCTGGGCATTAGTAATCTCCGCCCCTTCAACTTCAGCGACTTTATCTGGGTTACCGCTAAACAAAGTACCTGTGAAATAGCCTGCGAAGATAAAGAAAATGATGATAACAAACAACACCACCTTCATTATTGGCCCTTGCATGCTTTGCTGTATTCTTTCCAACATCATGGCTGAAATTACCTATTTGTTAAATCTTCAGTCCGAACTGTAATCTTTAATTGTTATTCAAACAACGGAGTTTAGCAAAGATTATAACTGTTATTATTGCTTCAGTTAATCCTCTGCGATGAGAGCTCACTTACTTACAGCAAGCCCATAGACATCAAGATAAAAAAAACGCGCCTTGAAAGGCGCGTTTAGTTTCTGGCGGAGCGGACGGGACTCGAACCCGCGACCCCCGGCGTGACAGGCCGGTATTCTAACCAGCTGAACTACCGCTCCTAAATTGTCGTTTTACGGACGCCATGCCCTAAAGTAGCTCAAGAAACATGGTGGGTGGTACTGGGCTCGAACCAGTGACCCTCGCCTTGTAAGGGCGATGCTCTCCCAACTGAGCTAACCACCCGTAAAAACGGCGGCTAGTTTACCGCGTCTTTAAGAGCTTTGCCAGCTTTAAAACCAGGAACTTTTGCAGCCTTAATCTGAATAGTTTCACCTGTTTTTGGGTTACGGCCTGTACGAGCAGCACGTTCTTTAACAGCGAAAGTACCGAAACCAACTAGAGATACCTGCTCGCCTTTTTGTAATGAATCTGTTATTGCGCCTAACATAGAGTCTAGTGCACGACCTGCAGCTGCTTTAGAGATATCCGCGCCGGCTGCGATAGCGTCGATTAGTTCTGATTTATTCACTCACTTTCCCCTTTTATTTCGAGTAATTAGATGTACAAAAAATAAGCAGTAATTATTAGCGTTCTACTGCACAACTCAAGGTCTGCTGTTATATCAACTGAGCCTTTTATGTGTCAAGAAAATTTCCGACAATCGGCTAAAAAGCCCACTAATTGCGGGCTTTTTGAGCATTAGTGAGCATGTAGCTTGTCTTGTTCTTCGCCTTTTGCTGTTTCTGCATCAGCTGTTTCTGCGACCGTTCTGGTGATTGGCTCGGGTGGACGCTCTAAAGCAATATCAATAACCTCATCAATCCACTTGACACAAACTATCTTCAAATCCTTCTTAATATTCTCTGGAATATCAGCAAGGTTACGTTCATTCTCTTTAGGGATAATTACCGTTTTAATGCCACCTCTATGGGCTGCCAACAGCTTCTCCTTGAGTCCACCAATCGGTAGCACCTCTCCTCTCAAAGTGATTTCACCAGTCATGGCTACATCCTTTCTAACCGGGATATCAGTCAAGCTGGAAATCAGAGCTGTACACATTCCAATACCTGCACTTGGACCATCTTTAGGAGTAGCTCCTTCGGGAACGTGGATGTGAAGATCCTTTTTTTCATAAAAGTCGGGCTCAATACCTAATGCTAGACAACGACTTCTGACAACCGTCAAAGCAGCCTGAATCGACTCCTTCATTACATCACCCAGCTGTCCAGTATAGGTTGTTTTACCTTTGCCATTCACGACAACAGACTCAATAGTAAGCAACTCACCTCCGACCGACGTCCACGCAAGTCCAGTGACTTGGCCCACCTTATTTGACTCACCAGCTCGGCCATAATCGAATGTTTTAACTCCTAGATATTGATCGAGATTTTTCTCATCAACCTTTACCGTTTTCTCGGGCTTATCTGCTAACAACTGTTGCTTGACTGTTTTACGGCACACCTTAGAAATTTCACGCTCCAGATTCCGAACCCCAGCTTCACGGGTGTAGTAACGAATGATACCTGTAATAGCTGAGTCATCCATCTTCAGCTCGCCTTTCTTAAGACCAGCATTTTTCATCTGCTTAGGTACTAGATAACGCTTTGCAATTTCGAGCTTTTCAGCTTCGGTATAACCAGGAATACGAATAACTTCCATCCTATCCAATAAAGGCGCTGGAATATTCATAGAGTTCGATGTTGCAACAAACATCACCTCAGACAAATCGTAATCAACCTCTAGATAATGATCATTGAAAGTATGATTCTGTTCAGGATCAAGTACTTCTAACAATGCAGAAGAAGGATCACCGCGCATGTCCATGGACATCTTATCAATTTCATCCAGCAAGAATAGTGGGTTTTTAACGCCAACTTTACTCATTTTCTGCATTAGCTTGCCGGGCATGGCACCAATATAGGTACGACGGTGACCTCGTACTTCAGCTTCATCACGAACGCCACCTAGAGCCATACGAACATATTTACGCCCTGTAGCGCGCGCAATTGATTGCCCTAGTGAGGTTTTACCAACACCAGGAGGGCCAACCAAACAAAGAACTGGCCCTTTCAGCTTTTTAACCCTTTGTTGAACGGCTAAATATTCAAGGATGCGATCCTTAATTTTTTCTAAACCATAGTGATCTGCATCCAACGTCTCTTCAGCGTGCCTCAAATTATGCTTAACACGCGTCCGTTTCTTCCAAGGCATACCTAGCAACCAATCGATGTAACCTCGCACTACGGTAGCCTCAGCAGACATGGGAGACATCATTTTCAGTTTCTTCAATTCAGCTTCAGCTTTTTCCTTCGCTTCCTTGGACATTCCGGATTCTTCTATTCGCTGCGCAATTTCTTCATGCTCAGAAACCGTTTCCTCGCCCTCGCCTAATTCTTTCTGAATCGCCTTAATCTGTTCATTCAAATAATATTCACGTTGATTTTTTTCCATCTGCCCTTTAACACGGCCACGAATACGCTTTTCTACTTCCAATAAATCCATCTCACTTTCCATCTTGGCCATCAATTGTTCAAGACGGTCAGAAACATTTTCCATTTCAAGGATTTGTTGTTTGTCTTCGATTTTTAGTGACATATGTGCAGCGATACTGTCAGCCAAGCGACTCGGGTTTTCAATTCCAGAAAGTGTCGTTAAAATTTCACCTGGGACTTTTTTATTCAACTTTACATATTTATCAAAGCTACTTAAGGCTGCTCGGGACAAAGCATCTGCCTCATCATTATGTTCCGCATCCGATGGGATTAGCTCTATCTCAGCGACAAACATGGGGTCGGTATCAACGTACCGCTTCACTTTCGCTCGCTGCACACCCTCGACCAAAACTTTAACATTACCATCTGGCAGTTTAAGCATCTGTAAAATTGTCGCCACACAGCCATAATCATAGATTTGCTCAGTATCAGGCATATCTTCAGTGGCTTCACGTTGAGCAACCAGCATAACCTGCTTGTCGCCATTGGTTGCCTCTTCCAAGGCCAGGATTGACTTCTCGCGACCAACAAACAGTGGAATCACCATATGTGGAAAAACCACGACATCTCGCAGTGGTAGCAGAGGAAGTTGTTTGGTAGTAGTTTCTGTTTGCATGAATGTTTAATCCTGAATAAGTAATAAAAAAGGGGCGAAGTTAAACTCCTCCCCTTTACTCAGCTATATTTGTTCACCATCAAGCTCTGTTGCTTGATACTGAAGGCTACTCAGCAGCTGCTTGTTGCTGATTGTCATAAATTAGTAGAGGCTCAGCCTCACCTTTTACAACAGCCGCATCAATACACACTTTGCTGACGCCTTCGAGGGAAGGTAAGTTATACATGGTGTCTAATAAAATTTCTTCAAGGATTGAACGTAATCCACGAGCCCCGGTTCTTCGTTGCATTGCCTTATGAGCAATCGCAACCAGCGCATCTTTTCGGAACTCAAGATCAACATTCTCCAATGAAAACAACTTACTATACTGCTTGGTCAATGCGTTTTTAGGTTCAATAAGAATTCGAACAAGCGCCTCTTCATCAAGCTCCTGTAAAGTTGTAACAATTGGTAAACGACCAATAAACTCAGGAATCAAACCGAATTTGACCAAATCATCAGGCTCGACTGCTTTTAGCATTTCGCCAATTGCCCTGCCTTCTTTAACCTGCTTAACGTCAGCACCGAAACCAATACCACCCTTTTCGGTTCTCTCTTGTATGATTTTTTCCAGACCAGCAAAGGCGCCGCCACAAACAAACAAGATATTTCCAGTATCTACCTGTAGAAACTCTTGCTGCGGATGCTTGCGCCCGCCTTGCGGAGGAACTGACGCAACAGTACCTTCAATTAGTTTAAGCAAGGCCTGCTGAACACCTTCACCTGACACATCACGAGTAATAGAAGGGTTATCCGATTTACGAGAAATCTTATCGATTTCATCAATGTAAACGATTCCGCGCTGTGCTTTTTCAACATCATAATCACATTTTTGCAGCAGTTTTTGAATGATGTTCTCTACGTCTTCACCGACATAACCAGCTTCGGTTAAAGTGGTTGCATCAGCCATAGTGAAAGGAACTTCAAGCATCCTGGCCAAAGTTTCAGCTAATAGGGTTTTACCACTACCAGTTGGACCGATTAGCAGAATATTACTTTTCCCTAGTTCAACATCTTTATGCTCACTAGAGGCAGGTTCACTTTCCAATCGTTTGTAATGGTTATAAACAGCTACCGACAATACTTTCTTGGCGCGATCCTGACCTATGACATATTGCTCAAGAAACTCAGCTATTTCTTGTGGCTTAGGTAAATGACTGCGCGATTCTTTTGCCGCAATCTCCTGAATTTCTTCAATAATAATATCATTGCACAGATCCACGCATTCATTACAAATGAACACTCTTGGACCGGCAATAAGCTTTTTCACTTCATGTTGGCTTTTACCACAGAAAGAGCAATATAACGTTTTGTTGTCTGAGTTATCGCTACTCATCGCTACCTCAAAAGACTGTCGTTACAGTCTGTTAGACATTTTCCACTAGCCGTAAAACGGCATTTCTTGAGCTGTTTAGTATGGCCGAACCTTGAAAATTCAAGGCGTAACGCCCCTTTTATTTCTCATTACTAATTACAGTATCAAAATAATTACTTCAACAAAAGCACAAATCCCTCTACTTAGTGTCTAATCCATAATAAATACAGTACCTTTAGCGAAGGTATCGATAGTTTTCCAATATGCTAATATCATTAAATATATTTTAACGTACTCCTTATAAATAAGAGATACCAAGAGGCAGACCAATGGGCCATATTACCCCTACATTATTCAAGGCATTTTTGTTTTTAACTCTGGTGTTCGGCGGCATGCTTCACGCCCAGCCCGGACAGAGTAAAACAGTAGTTTTAACTGATGTTCATGGCGACTTTAATACCTTGGTCAATCTTCTAAAGTCCACCGATGTCGTAAACAATGAGTTAAACTGGACCGGTAGCACTACTACCCTCATCAGCCTGGGAGATAATCTTGACCGAGGTGCTGAATCGCGCAAGGTCGTAGACCTGTTCATGCGGCTTGAACAAGAAGCTTCAAAGAGTGGAGGCAATGTTATTGTCTTACTTGGCAACCATGAAATCATGAATATCATTGCAGATCTTCGTTATGTCTCTGATCAGGAGTTCCTTGCTTTCAAACCCGAAGAGTCAGCCAGCTACCGAAAATCGGTCTACGAAGACTTTCTAAATTACTCTAAACTTGCTCATTCTGATGGCAGTCAGGAAAGCTTTAATAAGCTGTATCCACCCGGTTATTTTGGTTTGGTTGAAGCCTTCTCACCTTCGGGAAAATATGGCAAATGGCTACTTGAAAAGGACACTATTAAAGTATTTAAAGATCGGCTTTATCTACACGCAGGAATATCTGAGGAGCTACTCGGCCTAGGTTTAACAGAGCAACAAATCAATAATCAAATTCGCCAAACTGTTAGGTTATACGCAGAACTCTATCACGAATTTATAGGGTTGGGATTATTTAAGCATTATTTCAATAAGCGACAAAGAATCGAAGTTCTGGAAGCGCTCCTGGCGGGAAAGATTAAACAGGATAGATTTTCCAAAAGAAGCATACTGAAAAAAGCCGAAGAGTTTATTCAGCTCTCTCAATCACTATTAATTACCACCCAGGGACCAGTTTGGTATCGTGGAAATATCTATTGCCATGAATATATGGAAAGCAAAACAATAGAAAAAGCCTTTGATCACTTTCAAGTTAATCAAATTCTAGTTGGTCATACACCAGATGATAGCCGGGAAGCCCGCTCTCGATTTAATGGGAAATTGATTCTTCTGGATACGGGTATGCTGCAAACCCATTATAAAGGGCATCCCACAGCAGCAGTCATTGAAAAAGATAAACTACGTTTAGTAAACTTGGATGATCCCAATAATACAGAACCAAAGCCCGACCCTGTTAGGAAACCACTCTTCCCAAACCAACTAAGTGATCAATACCTGTCTCAGTATTTTGAAAGCGCAAATGTAGTTTCAGAAATACCGTTAGAAGACTTCTTCAGTAAGCCTTTAAAGCTAACTTTTGAGCATCAAGGCTTACAACATAGTGTGATATTTAAATATCTTGATAGCGACCCAAAGCTGGAAAGTAAAAGGAAGTATTCTCGACAAGATAACTTTGCAGATCGTTTCTTGTATGATTTGGCTGCTTATAAGCTGGACCGACTATTAGGCCTTTACTTGGTTCCCTATACGGCACCCTTTAAATACAAAGGACAGAGTGGCGTGATTCAATACTGGATTGAGGATTCGATTAGCAAAACAGAGTTAATCCAAAACAAGCAGCAACTTCAAAGCTATTGTTCTGCTAAAGATGAACAAGCATTAATGCATGTTTTTGATTTGTTAATCCATAATGATGACAGAAATACGGGCAACGAACTTTATAGTCTAGACACTGGCTACCTATGGCTTATTGATCATTCAAGAAGTTTTCGAAATCAATATATGTTACCAAAATATGATCTTCCCCCGCTGAGCAGTCTCTCGCTGCAATTTGAGCAGGCCTTGAAGTCCTTATCTAAGCAATCACTCGAAGAAGAATTAGGCTCACTTTTGAACGCGAAGCAAATTGCTGCCCTGCTCAAAAGAAGAGACAAAATATTAGAAACTTATAGTAAAAACCAATAACTTTGAGGAATTACAATCCACTCATTGTCGCCTTATTTTAATGAATCCATTTCATCTTCTAGGTTTCTGTAATGATTACGAATTTTAAAAGCAACTATAGTGCAACAAAATGCAAGCATTGCATTTAGCATGATGAAGCCCATCTTATCGACACCATAAAAGGTTATCCCAATCGCAACAACCCCACCATAAAGCATATCTCCGAATCGATAAAAAAAGCCTTCAATAACATTTTTACCAATATATTTATCCTCGCGGGAGATAGGCAAGAAAAGTGCATGTCGTGTAGTATTTTGAATCGAGTAATTAACACTATTCTCAGCTACTAGGGTCCACTTAATTACACTAAACATAGGGATGTATAACACAAATGTATAATTGAACATCATTATAATTGGTAAGATTAGAATAGACGCTCCAACCCCAACCCATTTAAATAGTTTAACTACCACAAATATCTGTAAGATTAACCCAAAAAGAGTAATCCAAGCTATATAATCAGCGTAAAACTCCGTCATATATAACTGCTTATCCTCACCTGCTAGCTCCAGTTCCATTGCAAAATCCACGACGAATTTTGCCAAGATATACTCCCCCATAGAGTTAATAAAATTAATCAGGATGATGAAAGTAGCAATCAGTAATAAGTAAGGTTTTTTAAAGATTTTTAATATCGCTAAACGCCAGTTGTCCTGGTTGGCAATTACTGCTGGAGTTCTCGATTTTGAGCGACTTGGGACTGACTGATAACACACTCCAGTAAGAATGGCGGCAGTCATAAGTAAAACAGATGATAGCCCCATAATTCCGCTCACACCTATTAACTGATAACTCCATCCCGCACATTGTGAGCCCACCCAAGCTCCTATTGCTCCGCCTACAGCAATAAATATAAAAAGTCGGCTACCGGCATCCGTACTATAGCAGTCAGCACAAAAAGCCCAGTACAGCGCCACCACCACCACACTGAAGATACCTAGCCAAATATAGAAAACGATACCAATTGCAAGACCTAAAAAATACAACAATGCGAATAACAACAAATTAGTACTGAAAAACAACATCACAACTCTGATGAATCGTGAGTGGTCACTATGCTGTGAGAATGTGAAATACAATTTACTAAAAAGTGGCAACAGCACTAACAACAAACATGCTTGTACAGACGTAGAGTAACTTTTAACTTCAGCGGTACTTTCAGACAAAATCAAAGGGTCCCTGATAACTTTCAAAAGGTAATATGAAAACATCAAGATAAAAAGTGTAACGAAGTGCAGAGCAATACTTTTGCCTTCACCCATCCGGATCTTCACAACTCGAGTCAGTTGAGACTCTAGCCAGCTGTATTTTCCTTTAATATTGCCCATAAAAGCCCCCACGAATATGGGATTTCCTGCTTATAAAGTCAAAAGACCGCTAGTTTAAAGCGTACCTTTTGCCTGCCTAATCACTATTAGACAATATAGTTGGCGAAAAACTGCACAGAAGTGATTTATATGGAAAATTAAAAGAGAGGGAAAAGTAAGCTCCTACATCATAGTAAGAGCTTAGAAGTGGAACTATTTGAAATTGGGTTAGCTTTGCTTTCTAGAGCTAATAATTGAATCTACCAGACCGTACTCAACGGCCTCGTCAGCGGTCAAGAAATTGTCGCGATCAGTGTCGCGCTCTACCTCTTCAACAGTTTTACCACAATGGTGCGCCATGATTGAATTTAGCCTGTGCTTCAACTCAGTAATTTCTTGAGCATGAATCGCAATATCAGATGCCTGGCCCTGGAAACCACCTAGAGGTTGATGAATCATCATACGTGAATTAGGCAAGGTATGCCGCTTCCCCTTGGCACCACCTGTTAACAATAAAGCACCCATACTGGCTGCCTGCCCAACGCAAACTGTAGAAACGTCGGGGCGAATAAACTGCATAGTGTCATAAATTGAAAGGCCTGCAGTTACTACGCCACCTGGAGAATTGATATAGAGGTAAATATCTTTGTCTGGATTATCAGACTCAAGAAATAACATTTGAGCAACAATTGAGTTAGCCATGTAGTCTTCAACCTGGCCAACACAAAAAATGACTCGCTCTTTCAGTAATCGGGAATAAATGTCGTATGAACGCTCACCTCGAGAGGTTTGCTCAACGACCATAGGGATCAGGCCAGATGCCTGAGTTTCTATAATTTTACTCATGTTGTATTTTCCTTGCCTGAAAACAAAAGAAGCGGAACAAGTCCGCTTCTTTTTTGAGAATAAACGCTAATTAATCGCGTCGCTTTTAACCCTGTTTGTTATCAGGATTTAAAAGTTCATCGAAGCTTACTGATTTATCAGTTACTTTAGCTTTTTCCAGCACCAAGTCAACTACTGTATCTTCTAATACTAGAGACTCAACTTCACGTAAGCGGCCTGGGTCACCATAGTACCAATCAACAACTTCTTTCGGGTCTTCATAAACACCGGCTAAATCTTCAACTTGAGCACGTACTTTATCTTCGTCTGCTTTCAAGCCTTCGGCTTTAATGATTTCAGATACAATCAAACCAAGTTTAACGCGACGGGTTGCCTGCTCTTCAAACAATGATGCTGGCAAGTCTGGAGTTTGACCTTCTGGTGCCCGCATCTGCTGAGCCATTTCCTGACGCATACGCTCAATTTCTTGATCAAGCATTGCCTTAGGAACCTCAACGTCATGCTTATCAACCAACTGCGTCATCACTTGGCCTTTAACGCGAGACTTAATGGCGTTACGAAGCTCGCGCTCCATGTTTTGCTTAACATCAGCTTTTAAACTGCTGATATCTTCAGCACCAAGTTGCTCTGCTAACTCAGTTACTGTAGGAAGTTCTTTTTTATTTACCGCATGTACATGCGTTTCAAACTTAGCTTCTTTACCTTTCAAATCATCAACATGATAATCTTCTGGGAAAGTTACTGTAACTTCGACATCATCACCAGCAGAAGCACCCACTAGTTGCTCTTCAAAGCCTGGAATCATGTTGCCAGCACCAAGCTCCAATGGGAATTCTTTAGCTTCGCCACCTTTAAATGCTTCACCATCGATGAAACCTTTAAAGTCGATAACCACTTGATCGCCATCTTTAGCTTTACGCTTAACTTCAACCCAGCTAGCTCTTTGGCCACGCAAGGTATCCATCATTTTGGTCAAATCTTCATCGGAAACTTCAGATGTCGCTTTTTCGATTTCAATAGCGTTTAGATCAGCTAGTTTAACTTCTGGATAAACTTCAAAAATTGCTGAAAACTTAAGGTTCGCGCCATCATTATTTTCAATCAACTCTAATTGAGGATAGCCAGCAGGCATCAATTTTTCTTGCTGTACCGCTTCAAAGTAGTGGCGTTGCATAACATCACCCAGCACTTCTTGACGTACTGATGAGCCATAACGTTTCTTAACTACGCTGAATGGGACTTTGCCTGGGCGAAAGCCGTTCATTTTAACGTTACGAGCCAAGTCCTGTAGACGCTTTTGAACTGCGCCATCAATATTCTCGGCTGGAACATCAATAATTAGCTTTCTTTCTAAACCGTTGGTGGTTTCAACTGAAACTTGCATTCGCTGATCTCCAATAGGCTATCGTTAGCAATAGCTATTCTTTACATAAAATGAATATGATAAGGCTTTTGGATGAAGACTTGAAGGGAATACCATTTAATCTCTGGTCTGACTACTACTCTGCTATAAAGCAATTATGTTAAGCACCGAGATTAAAATGGTGCGAAAGGAGAGACTCGAACTCTCACGCCTCGCGGCACTGGAACCTAAATCCAGCGTGTCTACCAATTCCACCACTTTCGCATTTTTGAATGCGGGCCCTAAGCCCTCATCGAACCATATTGTTATTCTAACTGCTTGATTCTTAGAATCATAATACATCACAGATAGAATCTGGGGTGGACGATGGGACTTGAACCCACGACAACCGGAATCACAATCCGGGGCTCTACCAACTGAGCTACGCCCACCATCAACCTTTAAATCCTTCCCTCTTACCGCCCATCTGTGAAAATGGCGCGTCCGGCAGGATTCGAACCTGCGACCCACGGCTTAGAAGGCCGTTGCTCTATCCAACTGAGCTACGGACGCATGTGAATCCAGACGTTCGAGGCAAGAAAAAATTGGTCGGAGATGAGGGATTTGAACCCCCGACATCCTGCACCCAAAGCAGGCGCGCTACCAGACTGCGCTAATCTCCGAAGCTACGCAAGGGCTTGCCCCTGCGAGACGCGCATATTACTGATTTCCCCCATTACCGTCAACACTTTTTCTTGTGTTTTTTTTCAAACTAGAGGCTTCTTATAAAAGCATTGAGCCTATAGCTAAATATTGCGACAATAGCGCCTTTCAAACGCTCATTTGAATTTAATACACCTTATGTCTGCTCAAATTCTTGATGGCAAAGCCATTTCCGAAAAAGTTAAGTTACAACTGGCCGAAAAAGTCAAAGCACGCCTTGATAAAGGGCTACGCGCACCGGGCTTGGCGGTAATCCTAGTGGGTGTTGACCCCGCATCACAAATCTACGTTAACAAAAAGGTAGAAGCTTGTGAAAAGGTCGGCTTTATTTCTCGCAAAATTGTCCTCGAAGCAACAACCACTCAGGAAGAACTATTAAAGCATATTGACCAATTAAATGCTGATCCAGCCATTGATGGTATTTTGGTGCAACTGCCACTTCCTGAACACCTTGACTCTAATGTCATCTTAGAACGCATTAAGGCTGATAAAGATGTGGACGGTTTCCACCCTTACAATATGGGCCGTTTAGCACAAAAGATGCCAACCATGCGCCCTTGCACGCCTTATGGTGTCATGGTCATGCTTAAAGAAACGGGCATCGATTTAGTCGGCAAAGATGCTGTTGTAGTCGGTGTATCCAATATTGTCGGTCGTCCGATGGGTTTAGAGCTATTAATGGAACGCTGTACCGTTACTTTCTGCCACAGTAAAACCAAAGACTTACCGAAAAAAGTCTCTGAAGCAGATATTGTGGTGGTTGGTGTTGGCATTCCGGAAATGGTTAAAGGTGACTGGATCAAACAAGGCGCCATCGTCATTGATGTAGGCATCAACCGTTTAGAAAGCGGTAAACTAGTCGGTGATGTGGAATTTGATGTGGCTAAAGAAAAGGCTTCATGGATTACCCCGGTTCCAGGCGGCGTTGGCCCAATGACCGTTGCCATGTTGATGACTAATACTTTATACGCTTGTGAGAACTTACACGATTAACAACACAACGCTGTATTAGTTAGTCTGAAAGCCATGCCTTTGCGCATGGCTTTTATTATCTATGATGGAAAATCCTATGATGAAAAGCTCTAGGATGGAAAGTGGTAGAAATACAAACCATACACTACTAGCCAGACTCCACCCCACACAGCAATTAAATGCCGTCGCTGTAGCTGCTTCAACAAATTGGAGGATATCCAACGGGCTATATAGGCAATCGCTAGAAACCGCACTAACCTTGCCGGAATACTTATTAATAAAAACTCTATGATTGAGATATGTGCAGCAGACGCCTGTACTGCAAACGTCTTGTAGGGCAATCCTTGCAGTGGCCCTGTAAAAATTGCGAGCACACCTGAAGATTTCATCTGCTCACTCACTTTGGCCATTAATTCATTGTTAATCGCAGGAACCGATTCAACTAAGTGATACGCAGTAGCAAAATTATACTGTCCCCAGCAGTACATCAAACCACCACCTATTAAAGCACCTAATAAAGTGATACAACACAAACGAGTCAGATTATGTTTTTTATCCAGCGCGTAATAACTAAGCAATACATCTGGCAGGATAAAAAAGAGGGTCGCCTCAGCAAATCCCCAGGTCCCACTTAGCCAGCTTTTTTTCATAGTCTTCTACCCCGATGCCTTTCAGTTAGACAAAACAATCATCAATCCCACTTTGGCAACTTGACTGACGACTGCATCTCATCGAATCGAGTTTTGATTTGCTCAAAGAAATTGTCTTGATGAGCTTGATAGTGCAGTGGCTCTGAAAAAACCACATCACAGAAGAAAGGCACCAGTAAGGTATCACCTTTCGGCAGACTCTTACCCAGCCCATGCATATAGATCGGATACACTGGAACCTCTGGGCACTTTTCTGCAAGCTTCACCACTCCATACTTAAGTTCGGACATACTCTCAGGCTCTCCACGCGAACCTTCAGGAAAGAAAATCAGTATCTTGCCCTGCTTTAAGGATTCAGCACACTGTTCAACAGGACTTTTGGTTTGTCGTTCAGACTGACGCTCAATCGGTAAGATGCCAATAATATTCAGGGCAAACCAGGCGAGAAATTTATTCTTCAAGAAATAATCGGCAGCAGCTACTGGTTGTACTTTGTGCAACACTTTTAATGGCAACAGTGATATCAACACCATGGTATCCAGGTGACTGTTATGGTTAGCGATAATCAGGGCTGGCCCATCCGCTGGAAGAATGGGCTTATTCTGATAACGAAGACCTATCACTAATTTCACTATCGGTTTGATAATGATAGCGAAAAACAACCAACGTAATGCTTTATTGATAATTTTCATGTTTTTGCTCCTTATCCAACCTAGTAATAACAGTAACGAATGACATGGAAAAATAGTGGTGCGGTAAAGGTCAGGCTGTCCAGGCGATCTAGAATACCGCCGTGTCCTGGAATGAGCTGACCGCAATCCTTGATACCAATATCACGCTTGATGGCTGACAAAGACACATCACCAATAAAGCCCGCAATGCCAATACCCAGGCCAACCAACAGACCATGCCACCACAACATTGGGGTTAATATTTCTGCTAAAGCCATGGCCAATAAGCCGGTGGTCAGGACACCACCAATCAAACCTTCGCGAGTTTTGTTCGGGCTGATGGCCGGAGCGATTTTGTTCTTACCGTATAACTTTCCCCAAACGTACTGGCTAACATCATTCAGTTGAGTCAGTAGCACCAGATACAACAGTAATGCTGCGCCAGAGCCTGAGACCATCAGGTTTTTGACTTCTGCTTCGTTCGGCAACACCACCAGATAAGCCAGGTGACTTAAAGTAAATACTGTCAGCATCAATCCCCAATGGATATTACCGACCGCTCGCAGATAGTTTTTGGTTTCGCCGGCCAGCACCATACGGAACGGAATAAATAGAAAAGCATAGACCGGAATGAAAATAATGAACATGCCGTACCAACCGATAGAAATAAAGTAGTACTGCAACGGTATGGTCAGGTAAGCCCAAAACAGTACTCGACGATCGACCAGTCGTGTTGGTGTCATGGAAAAATATTCTTTGAGCGCGATAAAGCTCAACATGGCGAACATTAGAATCGTCACCATCGGTCCCATGTAAAGTGACAGTGCAAATACACCCATCATGATCCACCAGGAATTGATGCGCTGCGTAAGTTCCGTGTAATTAGTTTGTGGTTTTGCGCGGCTAAGTAAAAATGACACTAGTGTCGCCACCAATAACAGTAAGAACAAACTACCAAAAACTTGAGTGACTGGTTGTAAGCTACTTATATCGAAAAACATATCCATATCCTCTGGTTAAATTTGCTAACGCTTACAGCGCAGCACGAATTCGGTTAATCACAGTCCACACTGACAAAATGATGGCAACAGTCAGAGCAGCATTTAAATAAACAGTTGGCAAAGCAAACAATGGCACCAGCAGGCCAATCAGCCCCAATACCAATGCCCGATCACTTTTCCCCATTGGGCCCTGATACTGACGTTCAGCCTCGACCAAGACACCCAGAACACCTGCGAACTCGGTTAGTAACGCAACAAAGGCGAAAGTCGCTAGTAACCACAAGTTAATGTCAGGAATAATGAGTAAAGGAAGAATTAAGAAGAGATCGGAAATCACGTCACCGATTTCATTAAGGTAAGCGCCCAGCTTAGACTGCTGGTTATGCTCTCTGGCTAACATGCCATCGATTGCGTTAAGTGCCATACGGGTTAATAAAACAATTGGCAGAGCCAGTAAGGCCAGTAAGCTGTTACTGATAACAATGGCTGTACCTGTAACAACACTCAGCAGCATTGCAAAGACCGTAACTTCATTAGCGGTAGCGCCTTTGTTGGCTAAACCGTTAACCAGCGGTCTGAGAAGTTGCTGAAATTTTGGTTTAAGTTGATAAACGCTAATCATTGTATTTCCTTGTGAATCGTTGTTTTGATGAGGCTAAGTTGTCACAGGAGCTACCTTTAATCTACTTTTAATGCTAAAGTCGTGCAAAAGTGGCTTTTTGGTATACAAATAATAGACTATGAGCAATCAAACGCTGGAGATTCTAGAGGCTCTGAAACAAGAGCTTAGAAAAGAAGGGATTACCTATAAGGCCCTGAGCGAGGCTTTAGACATGAGTGAAGCCAATATCAAGCGCATGTTTTCACAGCACAAAATTAGCCTCGACCGCCTGGAAAAAATTTGTGATCTACTGCATCTGGATATTCTGCAGTTAGCTCAATCCGCTCATCAACAACGCAAGCAAATCTCACAACTGACCCTAGAACAGGAAAACCAGCTGATTAGCGATCAACGACTTTTACTGGTCGCACAATTATGTCTGTCGGATTGGAAATTCGATGAGATGTTAGAGCGCTATAGCTTTACTGAGCCTCAGCTGATCAAATATCTGGTGCAACTGGATAAGATTGCTTTTATAGAATTGTTACCTGGCAATAGAATACGCAAACGCGTCAGTCCGCACTTTAAATGGCACCCCAAAGGGCCGGTTCAGAATTTCTTTGCGGAGCATATCCAGAATGAATTCTTTCGCTCCAGCTTTACTGAAAAGAATGAAAAGGTGTTGTTTATTTCGGGCATGTTAAGCGACAAATCCAATCACAAGATTCAGGAACTGATCGATGAACTGGGCACTGCCTATCGCCAGCAATTGCGTGAAGACAAGAATGTTGCGCTGGCAGAGAAAAAAGGAACCAGCCTGGTGGTTGGTTTAAGGAACTGGGAATTGTCAGTGTTTAATGAATTAAGAAGAAAGCCGCTTTAGCGACTTTCTTCTTTTATGTTAGCTTTAGATTACTTCCGACGCCAACTGGTACCGCCCGCTGCGTCTTCAAGCTCAATGTTCATAGCATGCAGCTTATCGCGGATCTCATCTGCCAGATCCCAGTTTTTATCGGCACGCGCCTGCAGACGTTGTTGAATCAAACTATCAATGTCCTCATCGGACACGTCGCTGTCGCCCGCACCGGACTTGAGGAAGCTCTCAGGATCCTGTTGCAATAGACTCAAAACGCCTGCCAGCTCTTTTATCTTAACCGCAATGGTTGCTGCTGTAGCCATATCGGTGGCTTTCAGGCGGTTAACCTCTTTTGCCAAATCAAACAATACGGGCATGGCTTCAGGCACATTGAAGTCGTCATCCATGGCTTCCGTGAAGCGCAACTGGGCCTGTTCTAGAATACCCAGCTTGTCATCAGTTGCCCGATTAAAATCCACACCTCTAAGTGAAGTGTACAAACGCTCGAGGCTGGCATCAGCTGATTCCAGATTAGCTTGCGTGTAACTGAGCTGACTACGGTAATGTCCGCTCATCAGGAAGTAACGTACGGACTCAGGGCGGTACTGTTTTAATACGTCGCGAATGGTGAAGAAATTGCCTAGGGACTTGGACATCTTTTCTTTATCCACCTGCACCATTCCAGTATGAATCCAGACTCGGGCGAAGGTGCAATCGTTAGCACATTCCGATTGAGCAATTTCATTTTCATGGTGTGGAAACTGTAAGTCAGAACCACCACCATGAATATCAAAAGTATCACCCAGGCATTTTTTACTCATGGCTGAACATTCAATATGCCAGCCGGGACGACCTTTACCCCATGGGGAATCCCAAGAAGGTTCACCCGGCTTAGAAGATTTCCATAGGGCAAAATCCATCGGGTCTTTTTTGATGTCATTTACATCGACACGCTCACCAGCATTAAGCTGAGTCAGATCCTGCTTACTGAGTTTGCCGTAGTCTTTAAAGGCTGGCACGTGAAAATACACATCGCCATTATCAGTTGCATAAGCTGCACCCTTCTCGATCAGGGTTTGCGTCATTTGGATAATTTCATCCATGGTCTGGGTTGCGCGCGGCTCGATATCTGGGCGCTGCAGACCAATCGCGTCAAAATCTTGATACATTTCCTGAATGAAGCGCTCAGTAAGTTCGCTAAAGTCTTCACCATTCTCATTAGCACGATTGATGATCTTGTCATCGATATCGGTGATATTACGCACATAGGTGACGTCATAACCGCTAAACTTTAGAAAACGGTTAATCACATCAAATGCCGCATAGGTTCGAGCATGACCAATATGGCACAGATCATAAGTTGTCACACCGCACACATACATGGAAACCTTGCCTTCTTCCATGGGCTTGAAAGGTTCTTTCTGACGGGTCAAATTATTGTAGATCTGTAACATAAGTATCTTTTCTCGGTTTTGAATTTAGCTTTTAGCGATAAAAAACATTATCATATGCGCAAACTTAGAAGCCCGATATTGTAACCATCATCAGGCCTACAGGCTAGCTCAATGCGAAATATGGGCCCGGTGATAGTTTAAAAACAGGCAAAAATTAGGATTAAATCATGAGCAATGCACATCCAAAAGTCACTTTAACCACCAATCATGGTGATATCGTTATCGAGCTTAATGCTCGCAAAGCCCCTAAAACCGTGCAAAACTTCATCAATTACGCGGAAAAAGGTCAGTATGACGGCACTATATTCCATCGAGTTATTTCTAACTTTATGGTTCAAGGTGGTGGCTTTTCTACCGATATGGAGCAGCTTCCTACCGATAGTCCGATTGAGAACGAAGCCAACAATGGGCTGACCAATGCCCGCGGCACGGTCGCCATGGCTCGAACCATGGATCCCCATTCAGCCACCTGCCAATTCTTCATCAATGTAAAAGATAACGACTTCCTGAACTTCTCTCAGGAATCCATGCAAGGCTGGGGCTACTGTGTGTTTGGTAAAGTGGTCGAAGGCATGGACGTGGTAGACGCCATCAAAGAAGTTGAAACGGGCAGCTATAGCGTCCACCAGGATGTTCCTGTAGAGCCAGTCATCATTGAAAAAGCAGTTATTGACCAGGAATAAGATCCCAAGTTAGTCAAATAAGCTGTATTGGCACCAAGCTGATACAGCTTTTTCATTCAACCTAATTCAACATCCAATAAAAGATAATTCTATGATTCATATCATTTCCGATTTACACCTTTGCGAAGAACGCCCTGATCTGACCGCCCTTTTCACTCAATACATGAATGATATAGCTCCCAAGTCGGATGCTCTGTATGTGCTGGGGGATTTATTTGAAAGCTGGATTGGTGACGATGATGATTCGGAATTTGTTAAAAGTATCATAGCCAAGTTTAAAGCCTATTCGGACTCAGGCAAGCCACTGTATTTTCAGCACGGCAATCGCGATTTTTTATTGGGCGATGAATTTGCCAAAGCCACTGGCGGTGTCATAGTCAGAGAAGTTCATCCAGTAACGATTGGGGACAAAGAAGCCATCCTGATGCATGGCGATAGCCTATGCTGGGACGATAAAGAATATATGCAGTTTCGCCAGATGGTTCGCTCACAAGAGTGGCAACAGCAATTATTATCACAACCTTTAGCCGTGCGCCGAGGAATTGCAGCCGACTTGCGCCAGAAAAGCCGTGAAGCTCAGGCCAACAAAGCCAGCGCCATCACAGATGTGCATCCTGATGCAGTTAAAGAAGTTCTGCAAAAGCATAATGCAGATATCCTGATTCATGGCCACACTCACCGCCCTGATTTTCACGACATTGAAGTCGATGGCAACCATTGCCAACGCATCGTACTGAGCGACTGGGGCGATAAAGGTCACTACCTCACCATTGCAGGTGACGAGATCGACAGTCATTATTTTGAGTAAAGCCTTTTAACAAAAAGGATTCTTTAAGAAAGCTTCTTCTGCTGGAGTGCTTTTTATACCCAACGCCTGATTTCGGCCAGGGAATCTTCCAAAGCGTATAATCTGGTCGCGATGACACAAAGCAAATTTAAGTGTGTTGGGATCACCTAGTTTAATAAACAGCTCAATACTTTTTTCCTGAAGCTTAAGATCTTCGGCATGCATAAAAGGCATGTAGAAGAATTTCCGCTCAACCGTCAATAAGCCTTGACCAAAATCATTCTTTAAAGCAGCTTCGGCATACTGCTGAGCCTGCAAGTCAGTGGCAAAAGCCTGCCCCTGATTACGGTAAATATTGCGCGAAAATTGATCAAGAATAATAATTAAAGCTAAAGCTCCTTTTTGGGTTTGCATCAGGTCATCCAGTTTGCCCTCTGCGGCAAGCTGATGAGCTTCACCAAATTGATCGCGAACCTCTTGGTCGAATTCTGGATCGGATTGAAACCAGATGGCGCGGTCAGCGCCTAACTCAGCAGAGTCAGGCGCGCCGAACCAGAAGTCCAACACATGGCGTGTTAAATCATCTAAGTTCATAGTGATACAATTTCCTTTACTACTTTCTTTTTAAGGATGGTTTAGTAGCATTTTCTGCTTCAATCGCTTTAAGCGCTGCCTGCCACATTGGAATGGCTTTAAATGAAGTAACCATATCATAATCCAGGCCAATGCTGTCTTGGTCAGAATCCATGGCTTCAGTACCTGAACGGCTTTGGAACCACTTCATCCATCCTGTTGAGCCCGGGTCGTTGAGTACCAATGCTTGCTTGGTACTTGAACCAGGGGCATTAGTCACTTGAGGCGGATAGGTGGTAGACGGCAACAAGAATGACTTTTGTGGATACTGAGCACTACTATGGCAGCCTAAGCAACCAGCTGATGCTAAACCTTTTGGATAGTAATGGCTACCAGCCCAGGCAGGCGTCACTACAGCTCCGTCGTTCGGACCAGACAGGCGTCCATCCCAGCCCAACGTTGCCGTTGCATAGACGGGGGCCTGAGGATTAACCGAATTCTGCTTGAGATTGGTATTTACCGTAACTGGTGGCGTTAGTGCGGTGCTTGCGGTATTGATGATATCCGGATCACCACCCCAGGTAGCGCCCAGTGGAATCATTTTATCCCACACGTCTTTACCCGGTGCATTTTTGTCATAGATCAAAGTGGAGAATACCCAGCCCGTTTCCGGAGCTGCCACGCTGTCTTTGACAATGATGTCAAACTGCATCAAGTAGACATTGGTCAATGTCGGATCCGCTGTCGACCCATCAGATCCATTGTTTGGACATTTCGACACGCTTGGACTATTGCCTGAACCGTTACTTTCATTCAGAGTCGAATAAATCGGCCATGACAAGGTGCCATCCATCGGTGCCCAGTCAGCCCCACAAGGAGTAACAAAAGCAAACTTCACGATGACACTGCCTTCGGCATATTGTGCTGCAGGATTAGTCAGGTTTGGATTATAAGCCTGATCTTCAGTAGTGCCCCAGATATTACCCAGAGTCACCGCTGCGGTTTCATCGTATAGGGTTAACACGTAAGTAGTTAAATCGAGAGTTTGTTCAGGCATGGTACCGGCAGGGAAACCTGAGCCGACGTAAAACCCATGAATAGGCTCACGCTCGGTTCCCAACCAGATGGATTGCCACCAAGGTTCACTTTGTGGCTCCCACTTATCATAGCTGTAGAGAAGTTTTCGCATGTCATCAGAAACATACGTTTTCAAAGCTTCAACATAGGCCATTGAGTTCTGAGTCGTAATCAGGCCGTTATTAGTTACCTTCTTCCAGGGAAAGCTTTGTCCTGAAGGAACTTGAGATGGATAGTCATGACGCAGTTGAAACAGCGGTCCTGAATAGACATCTTGTGGAGGATTGGGTAATGCTGAGTTAAGAAAAGGGTGAATCGGTGAATTGGCGTAATTTAAGTTCTGAGCGGTAGAAGTCAGAAATGGTACTTTGCCGTGCAATTCATCATCGTGTTGAGGCTGTTGTGGCTCGGAGGCGTGCGCGGATGATACTAATGATCCAGCAACTATGATCCCTCCTAACCATGAACTTAACTTTGGAAAGTTGTTCATTGTTAGATCTCCTTGGTGCTATATGGTTAAGTTTTAAATTACCACCAAGGAGGCCTTTGAAATTATGGTTTGAATAAGTTATCCATCCTTGGCTAACTTTAATCCTATATCAATCGATAACCAATTGATACTAAAAGATTATTTGGTCTTACCAGCACATTATATCAGGTCAAATTTGCATTAATTGTATAGCCTTATAATAGCCAGCTTATATCACTATCCGCTTTAATGGTTTTGATGCCTTCGCCATCACGGAAAATCAGACCATCTTTCTGGCCACGCAAGAATAACTTATCACCCTGACGTTCTAGTGCCGTACCTTCTTTAATTCCCACCACATACCGGTGCGGGTTAGCGCGAGTGTATTCATAGATACGTTCCGCACGAGTTTCGCCATTATGATTAGGTGGCTGATAATCGGTGTAATGTGGATTGATCTGGAAAGGAACTAAAGACAAGGCATTGAAACTGCGCGGCTGTACGATAGGCATGTCATTGGTAGTACAGATAGTCAGCCCCGCCATATTGGAGCCTGCGCTCCAGCCCATATAAGGCGTTCCTGCATTTACTTTTGTTCTAATCGCATCCACCAATTCATTGTCATAAAGCTGTTTTAATAGGTAGAAAGTGTTACCGCCACCGATGGCAATTGATTGAGCATCTTCGATAGCTTTAACCGGATCATCAAACTGATGAATCGAAACCACTTTACGGTTTATGCTTTTTAACGCTTCAGCTACTTTGGCTTCATAAGCATCGTAACCCATGGCAAAACCCGCATAAGGTATAAAAAGTATTTCTTTCACTGACGAGGGTAAAAACGAACTCATCATGGGTAATGCATGTTCAAGATACTCGGTCTGCCCTTCTCTTGAAGCGCTGAGTAATAATAATTTCTGTTGTGATGTGTGTGACATAAAGGGTCTCTCCATCAAGTCATTAAGATAAGTTTACGCAGGTACGCCGGAATGAAAACGAAACTGTTTGTCGGGACTTTCTATAAGTTCTTGTTCTTTTTCAAGAAAGAACTGAACACGCTCATCAATAGGATCTTTGGCATAACTTTGCGCCAACTCAAGATAGTCTGCAAAATGGCGTGATTCGGATTTCAATAAAAAACGATAGTATTTTGAGAGCTCAGGTTCGCTATCTTTAAAATAAGGAGCCAAGGCGTGAAAGCGCTCACAGGAGCGTGCCTCGATAATGGCTCCAATAATCAGACCATCTATTAAACGTTGAGGCTCATCTTTACTGGCATGCTTGTGCAGGCCAGCTGCATAACGCGAAGGCTTAATAGCACGATAACGAATATTGCGCTGTTCCATAAACTCCAGCACCTGCTCAAAGTGCAGCACTTCTTCGCGAGTCAGTTGCGACAGTTTTTTTAGCAGGTCAATGCGATCAGGATAACGAAACATCAACTTAACCGCTGTGGCAGCAGCCTTTTTTTCGCAATGAGCATGGTCAATCAACAAGGTTTCTATTTCCTGAGTTGCCCGCTCCAACCACAAGGAGGGAGTTTTACAAAGAAGAAAATCGTGGATTGGCGTAATGTCAGCCATGATCATGTTCGTCGGTAGCCAAATGTGGCCGCATTATACCCACTTACCCTGTGCTTGTCAGTCAGCAGCCCTTGTACCAACTCAATGATAAGCTTTAGCAGCTTTAATAAAACTCTGCTGACTTCTCACTGATGATTTTTCTTTCTGATAACGTATCGAAATATAGCGCTTAATCACAGGCACAGCTTTTGCATAATGCTCAGGATGCTCTTTCTTAATACGAATCAATAAATCTTTCGGGCCTTCGTTTAATTTAACCTCGACACCTTTTTTGGCCAGAGTCTGCTGGAAATACCGGTAGGCGCGCTCCACCTTGTCTCGACTTTTGGCTTGGCTCAAAATCCACAAGCCGAAACCAGCACCTGCCAGCAGAATAGTGGCTAAGAGAGCATAACCTAGATAACGCCACTGATTTTTCTTGACCCCTAAATCAGACAGCCAACTAAATTGCATATCCTTGTCGTAACCCATCAGGCTCTCGTTCCAGAAACTTTGCATGGCATCCCATCGCAGACTAATTTGTTGCCAGACATTTCTGGCAATTTCACTATCAGTAGTGGTCAAACTATCAAAATCAGCAAACCAATCATCACGCGAACTGGTTTGATTTAGCAGAGAGTCATCAACGCGAGATGGATGGATTGCTGCGGTCGGATCAACTCTGCGCCAGCCTTCTCCTTCCAACCAAACTTCAGTCCAGGCATGCGCATCTTTTTGTCGAATAATATAGTAGTCGCCATAAGGGTTATATTCCCCTCCTTGATAGCCAGTGACAACCCGGGAAGGGATTCCAGCAGCTCGCATAATAAACACAAATGCACTGGCATAATGCTCACAATATCCCTCTCGGCTATTAAGCCAGAAACCATCAACAACGTTCTGCTCAATTACCTCAGGCAACAAGGTGTAATGATAGTTCTGTTGCCGGATGTAGCTTAAGACATATCGAATGAACTCTTCTGGATCTCCAACTTTCTCATATTCACTAATAGCCCATTCTTTGGTTTGATCGTTGCCGTTGCCTGGTAATTGAGTATTAAGCTGTCTTTGCCATTGCGACATATCAACCTTACTATAATCTAATTGATAAGACTGAGCTTGATATAACAACCTCTGAGTGACCCTTTGTGCTCTTCGCCAGGTATAGTTATTAAACAAATAGACCCTTTCCTTTGGTGGTTCAATGAGGTCCTCCAAGCCAAAAATCCAGCGCCGATTATGTGGCTCTAACTGCACTCTATAAGAGTAGGTAGGTTCGCCTGTAGGATAGCTTTCACCACGAATTGGCGACTCAACACCAATCTTCCATGCAATACCATCAAACTCGGATAAAACTAAACCGCGCCAATACATTTGATTAATGGGTGGAGCTTTCCCATCAAAATCCACACGGAATGAAATATCGTCAAAACCGTATAAAGTACTAATAGCTCCAGGACTCATCTCGTCATCAATACCCATGCCCGCTTCAAGGTTTGAAGGCATAGCCCACAGTGGTCCTGACAGCCTTGGGAAAAGAAAAAACAATATCAGCATGATGGGTAATGCTTGCAGTAGGGCAACACCGGAGACTTTCCCAAGATGGCGAATCCCTGCCACACCTTTAACACTATTTAAAGCAATCAGCCCCATCAAAATGGCCATCATAGAAATGAGCAAATAGGCACCCATTAAAATGGACTCGTCATATAAAAATGCAGTAACTAAGATGAAAAATGAGATGAACAGAATGAGCGCGCCATCACGATAGTTTTTAGCTTCAAGTAACTTAAAGGTATACATCAAACAGATCAAACCCACACCAGCCTCGCGCCCGCTGATTGTTCGGAAGTAGAGAAAAACGCCACCAAGTGCACACAACGCAAGCATCAAAATTAGCCAGGACGGCAATTTAAGAGATTTTTTATAAATAACATAACGGGTCAACAGCAAGGCAATAGTCGAAGCAGAAATCCAAGCCGGCAAATGAAACCATAGTGGCATAAGAACCACGGCTTGCACCATAATTAATAATGGAACGATTCCATGGCGAGTCAGTGGTAATGATTGTGTATTCATAATTGGTAGCTCACTGATTACTCCATCAACGCCAAAGCACTTAAACATTGATGCAGGTGCTCTGCACCCTGCCCTTTTCCAATGAGGATATGCGGTAACTCAAGTCCATACAATGTTCCTGCTTGCTCAGCTTTGATAACCGCATCAGTTAAATAGGAAATCGCCAGTTCTTTATCATATTGGTTAACGCTTTCCCAGGTCAGCAAATGTTGTTCACCAACTTGCTCTTCAAACTCTTTAGTCAATAAACCACGTTCTCGTGCAAAAGCTTTCCACATCACCTGTTTAATGGGATCACCTGACTGATAATCTCTTAAGCTATGGAAGTCTTCCGAGCCTTTTTGTGCGAAAGCACCCTGTTCCTGCCCTTGAGACTGTGGTGCTAAGACTTGAGGACACTCTATTGGCTTTGGATAAATCAATGCCACATGAGAAGGTTTAAACCAGGACCAGACCTGAAAAATCCCAAAGGGGAAAATACTGGTGCAAACCAATCGTTCTGGCTTTAGAAGCCCTCTCTTTGCCGCATGAATTGAAACCATGAAAACTTCTTTATGATGAGGCTGAATATCAAAATAACGAACCTTTTTTTTACTTTGACCGACACCTACTGATGAACGATAAGTCTCCGATGAGTTGCTGAACTCGAATGGAAACAGACACTCCTGCCCCACATAAACAGATTGAGGTTTCAGTGCCCTAACTCTTAGTCCTCGAATATTACGATAGGTGTAAAAAATCGACAGCATACCAATAGCTAATAGAATAAACCCAGCCATGAACCCCATATTATTTTGATAGTTTGTTGAAGCTACTAATATCAAGATTAAGATCACTAACATTAACCAGCCATAGCGGGTAGGTAAGATATATATATTCCTTTGCCGTAAGTGCACAACATTCTGTTCAGGACTACGACTATCAACCCAGGAAAAGAATTTCTGACGAACGGCACTGACTAGTTTCATTTATTTTTCTTTATGCTGAAATTGGAGTGTCATGAACAATTTGCTCAACCAAAACTTCTATTTTCTCACTAGAGGTCTTTACCGACTGCAGTCGGTGAGCCACGGTTGGCACAAAAACTTTCTGAATGTCTTCGGGTAATACATATTCTCGCTCATCTAGAAATGCCCAGGCTTTTGCTGCACCGATTAACGCTAAACCTCCCCGAGGAGATAGGCCATGAGCAAAGTCAGGACTTTGACGTGTGGCATTGATTAAATCCATCACATAACTCAACAGGTGATCACTGATGGTTATAGTTTGAACGAAACTTTGAATTTCACTCAATTCAGAAAGCTCCAATAAAGTTTCGATTTTGTTCATTTGTACGCGTCCAGATTCACCGCGCAGTAACACTTTTTCAAAACCAGCTTCAGGGTATCCTAATTGAACTCTAAATAAGAAACGATCAAGTTGCGACTCTGGCAAAGAGTAAGTCCCAATTTGATAAGAAGGGTTTTGTGTAGCAATCACAAAAAAGGGTTGTGGTAGAGGATAGGTTTTGCCTTCTATGGTAACCTGCTGCTCTTCCATTGCTTCAAGCAAAGCACTTTGCGCTTTGGGAGTTGCTCGATTAATTTCATCGGCCAGTACTAACTGCGAGAAGATTGGACCAGGATGAAATTCAAAGCTTCCTTTTTCGCGATCATAGATATTAGCCCCAACGATATCACCAGGCAGAATATCACTTGTGAATTGAACCCGTTGAAACTCTAAGCCGAACACTTTGGCAACGGCCTGTCCCAAAGTAGTCTTACCCATGCCTGGTAAGTCTTCTATCAACAGATGCCCTTTGGCCAATAAACAAGCAACTGCCAGCTTAACTTGATGAGGCTTACCCAAAACCACCTTATTTAACTGGTCAAGGACAGGGTTCAATTTTTTACGCATAGATTTTCCTGATGTTAGTTCTGTGAACCTATTAATATTTAACAAACAAGGGTTCAGTTATCGTTCAGATACTTTCGAGGATAATTGACCTCGCATTATTTAACAAGAATACATGAGGAGATAATAATGTCATTAACAAAATTGTTCGTTGCCACTACGATCGCACTTTCATCAGGTCTAGCAATGGCGAACAACGTCAGCTATGACTACGTTCAAGGTGGTCTTATTGATTATGACCAAGTTGACGGTGTTAATTTCAAGTTTTCAAAAAGCTTTACTGACAACTTCTACGGTAAAGTGGACTACAGCGACTTAGAAAATGGTGGCTTTGATATCAGCATCTTGCGTCTCAATGCAGGATTTAACATGGAACTTACCAACAGTACTGACTTTGTTGCCGAGTTAGGCTATGAAGACTTTGATGCAGACTTTGGTATTGATGATAACGGCTATAATATTATGGCTGGTGTTAGAAGTATGTTCACCAATGACTTGGAAGTCGGTGCCTACGTTTCGCATTCAGACGTATTAGAATCTACAGACATCACTTTTGAAGGTCGTTATCACTTTGACCGCAACATGTCTGTTGCTCTTGAGATTGGTAACGATGACGAGCTAGATGAGCATATTGGTGTCAACTTCCGTTATAGCTTCTAAGTTCTGCTCAATACTGTCTAAAAAGCCACTTGATTTAAGTGGCTTTTTATTTTCTCTTCCGGATTTGGTTATAGTATGATGGCCGGTGAAATTTTATAGATATATGGAATGATAACGATGAAAAAAGCTTTATTCTTCGCACTAATGGCTTCTTTAGGCTTGTCAGCACAAGCAAACGAAAAACTGAGCTATGATTACTGGCAATTTGGGTATATACACAGCGCTGGTGAAAAGACCAGCGACAAAACTGGTTTGAAAATTGATCTTGTGGGTAGCTTTAACGACTCAACTTATCTGCGCTACCTTATTCAGGAGCAATCTGCCGATGTGTGGAATACGGTATCTGGTGAAATAACGGCCAAAGAATATTCACTCGCCCTTGGTTGGCACTCCCCATTGGGACGCAGTACCGATTTTTTTACAGAAATAGGCTATTTAAAGCAAGACGGTGAAGGCATCCTTCCTGGTGATATCTATGGCAATGACGAAGATGGTTATTTGGCTAATATAGGTATCCGCAGCCGTTTCTCCGCTAACTGGGAGTATAAACTAACAGCAGGATACCGTGATGTAGACTTTTCCCCCTATCTGGATGAAATCAATCACGAAGATGATAACGATACAGTATACGGCTTTGAGACTCACTACTACTTCTCAAAGCTATGGTCAGTGGGCATTGCGGTTTCTGAAGAGGCGACAGGCCTAACTTCCGGGCTATTCCTACGCTTCACACCATAGTGGTATTTGAGCCAAGTCTTTCAAACCAATGATGGCGCTTGGCTCATTCTTTAAACCCTGATATTCCAACCAATGATTAGCCTGTAAAGATTTCTGACGTTTTTTGCAAACTGTTTCACACTAGCCCCCGATGCAGTGAGAATCAGAACACAGATCATTTCTACAATATCTCTAGAATACAAACCATACTGATGTAATCAACATAGACGTAGGAAGTAATGATGAAATATATACTTGTTATTGTAGCTGCTTTAGCAGGTATCAAGTTTTTGGCAGACACTCCGTACTTTGCACAGCTTTTTGCTGAAAATAAAGAGTTGTTTGTTGCATTGGTCCTAACTTTAGCTGCTAAACCATTGTTAAAGAGAATCTTTGAGTAATAACTCCTCCCTGTAGTTTTTCAAGGCGACCTCGGTCGCCTTTTATTTTTATAGTACCTAGTAACACGAATAAAAAAGCCGAGCCCGCAGCTCGGCTTTTTTATTGCAACTCAGAGAGTTAATAAAAGCCATCCTGATTTTGTTTCATCTTAACCAAGACATCGGCTGGTTTGAAGCGCGCTCCATAAAGCTCTTGATAATGCTCCAATCTATCCACAACGGTAGCAATTCCACGCTTATCCATATAACGGAAAGGGCCACCCTGGAATGGTGGAAAACCGATACCAAAGATAGCACCCACATCCCCATCACGAGCACTGCGAATAACACCCTCATCCAAACAACGAGCAGCTTCATTTGCCATCAATAACATGCCTCGTTCAGCAATTTCGGCAGAACTGACTTCTTTGCCTGGCTCAACACCAAGCACTCGATAAACAGATTCATCCACCTGCTTCTTTTTACCTTTAGCGGGGTATTGATAGAAACCGCGATTGTTTTTACGACCTTTGCGATCATCATCGAGCAGTTTGCTGAATGCCTTTGGTGGTTCCATGCGTTCGCCAAAAGCATCTTGAAGGATTGGCGCGACCTTGGTTGCCACATCAATCCCCACCTCATCCAGCAAAGTTATAGGCCCTACAGGGAAGCCCGCTTTAACCATCGCTTTGTCGAGCTTCTCAATAGCCACGCCTTCGCTCAACAGAATCCCAGCTTCGTTCACATAAGGCGCCAAAATACGATTAACATAAAAACCCGCCCCATCATTTACCACGATAGGTGTTTTGCCTTGCTGTTTGCCTAAAGCGACACAGGTTGCGATCACCCAGTCTGCCGTCTTGTCAGTTTTAATAATTTCTAATAAAGGCATCTTTTCAACAGGTGAAAAATAATGCAGTCCTACGACATGCTCCGGACGTTTTGCACCCTCTGCAATTTTGCTAATTGGAATTGAAGAAGTGTTGGTGGCAAAAATAGTCTTCTCAGAGCAATTCTCTTCTACGTCCTTTACCATTTGATGCTTCAAATCCAAATCTTCAAACACCGCCTCAATGACCATATCGCAATCTTTGAATCCTTTGTAGTCAGTGGAGCCGGTCAAAAAAGACATGGCATTGCGCGCGTCGCTGGGCGAAATAATACGTCGCTTCATTTTTTTGCTGATAATTTTCCAGCTGTAATTGAGCGCACCATTAACACCTTTTGCGCTAACATCTTTAACGCGAACCTGCTTACCTGCTTTATCCACTGAAACGTAAGCAATGCCCGAGCCCATCAGGCCACCGCCCAACACGCCCACTTTGTCGACGGTTATCGCCTCAACATCACCATCAACGCCTTTGTCTTTCTTCAGCTCAGTTGTTGCAAAGAAAATACTGATTAGTGCTTTAGCCTCCGGCGTCACTACTAGCTGGCCAAAGTTTTTAGCTTCTATCGCCAGACCGGCATCGAACCCTTGGCTATAACCTTTTTCCACACACTCAATAATTTTATGAGGTGCAGGATAATTGCCCTTAGTTTTACTATCGACAGTTTTACGAGCCTGATTGAAAACCAGATTTCGCCCCAGTGGATTAGCTTCTAATAACAGCTCCTTGATACCAGCCAAAGACAGATAATAAGTCCAGGGCTTCTTCTTCGAGCGGTCTTTGCGTAATTCATGCAAACGTCTGTACGCCGCTTTCATCAAGTTCGCTGCTGGAACAACCTCATCCACTAAGCCCAGCTTTTTAGCCTGCTTCGGGAACAGCTGCTTTCCGGTCAGCATCATATCTAACGCTGATGGTATTCCCACTAAACGTGGCAAACGCTGTGTTCCGCCACTACCCGGTAGCAAGCCTAACTGCACTTCTGGCAATCCCAACTTTGATTTTGGGCTATCACTCACCACACGGCCATGACAGGCTAACGCCAACTCTAAACCGCCACCCAAACAAGCGCCGTCAATCGCCGCAACAATTGGCACTTTAAACTTTTCCAGTTGAGCAAATAGTCGCTGTCCTGTTTTAGCAATTTCTTCGGCTTGTTGTGCGGTATCAGCGCTTTTGAGAACGCTGATATCAGCTCCAGCAATAAAGCTCCCTTCCTTGCCGCTGCGAATAATCACGCCTTTAACACTGATGTCATCGGATAGCTTTTCAAGGATCTCGCCAACCTGTTCACCAAACTCAGGCTTCAAAACATTCTGCGCTTCGCCTGGCAGGTCGATAGTTATGACAGCAATACCATCATCTTGCATTTCTAATTCAAAAATTGACTCAGACATTATTCAACCTCCAGGATCATTGCTGCACCAAGACCGCCAGCAGCACAGGCAGTTGTTAAACCAACCCCTCCGCCACGGCGCTTTAGTTCTCTCAATGTTTGCGTAATCATTCTTGTACCGGTTGCGGCAAACGGATGGCCATAAGCCAACGAGCCACCCAGCACATTGAATTTATCCATATCAATGTCACCAATTTTGGTACGCTGACCGAGCTTTTCTTTGGCGAATTCAGTGGAACCAAAAGCCTGAATATTTGAAATGGTCTGCGCTGCAAAGGCTTCATGCATATCAATCAAGTCTAAATCCTTTAGCTGCATTTTGGCTTTCTTCAATGCCATAGGCGTTGCATAGGACGGGCCCATCAGCATGTCATGAGTGGCTTCGATTGCAGCAAAGGCATAACTCTTAATATATCCTAATGGCTCGTAGCCTAATGCTTTGGCTTGTGATTCTTTCATCATCAAGACAGCTGATGCGCCATCGCTTAGTGGCGTAGAATTGGCTGCCGTCAAAGTACCGTACTTGCGGTCAAAGGCTGGACGCAACTTGGCGTAACCTTCAAGCGTCGAATCAAATCGAACGATATTATCACGGTGTAGCGGGTCTTTTGTGTAGGACTCTGCATAAGCGGTCATCACTTCATCATCCAGCTTGCCCTCTTCCCAGGCTTGCGCGGCCAAAGAGTGCGAACGATGGGCTAAAGCATCCTGTTCTTCACGAGTAATACCACGATCACGCGCCATTTGCTCGGCGTTCTCGCCCATCGTCATACCTGTTGAATATTCTTTGATTGCAGGCGGAACCGGTAACAAGTCTTTAAAACGCAGGCCTTTGATAATAGAAAGCTTTTGGCCGACTGTTTTCGCTTTCTGCAAGTCGACTAAGGCTAACTGTAGCTTACGACTGACTCCTATCGGCACCACAGATGAAGAATCAGCACCACCGGCAATACCAATGGTGATATCACCTAAGGCAATCGAATCAGCCATGCTGGCAACGGTTTGGAAGCTGGTGGCACAGGCTCGCGAGACAGAATAGGCATCGGTGTGAACATTCATCGGTGTGCCCAGCACAATTTCTCGTGCGATGTTCGGTGCTTCCGGCAGAATAACCACCTGGCCAAAAATAACACGTTCAATTAACTTAGGATCAAGCTCGCTGCGTACCATCAGCTCATTGACCACCATTTTACCCAACTCAATAGCATTGATGCCTCTGAAATGAGTCGCCTGTTTGGCAAACGGTGTTCTCAAGCCTGAAACGATGGCAACACGATCTTGCTTAGACCGTGCTTTTTTACCTGCTGATGTTTCACTCATGCCTGTCTCCTGATCAAGAGTCTTTAAAATGATTATTCCTTCGATTGTACCTGAACAGCCCAACTTTTCAAACGAACGTTTGAATACCGTATCGCAAGCCACTCCAATTCACTTCATTAGTTTTCGGCGAAGAAACAATTAGTTGCATTTTTAAAGTGTTTTTTGATACAACTCAGGGAGCTTTTTTTATACATTGAACTATTCATCAGTTCGGCTTACAAAGCATTACCACAACTGGATACCCCATAACATGAGTATCAAACAACAATTTATTGAATTAGAACAATTCCTTAAGTCACGAATTATAGGTCAGCATGAGCTCGTTCATAAAATGCTGATCGCCTTACTTGCCGATGGCCATTTGCTGGTAGAAGGCGCACCAGGTTTAGCCAAAACCCGTGCTATTAAAGAACTTTCGACCGCCGTTGAAGGTGACTTCCACCGCATTCAGTTCACTCCAGATTTATTACCAGCAGATTTAACCGGTACCGAAATTTATCGCCCACAGGAAGGGACCTTCCATTTTCAGAAAGGCCCACTGTTTCATAACATGATTCTGGCCGACGAAATTAACCGTGCGCCAGCCAAGGTCCAATCGGCTCTGTTAGAGGCCATGGCAGAACGCCAGATTACTGTGGGTAGTCATAGCTTTGCACTTCCGGAGCTTTTCTTAGTCATGGCTACGCAAAACCCGATTGAGCAGGAAGGAACCTACCCATTGCCCGAGGCCCAACTGGATCGTTTCTTAATGCAGGTTATTGTTGATTATCCTGACACAGAAGCTGAGGCCGAAATTCTAGCATTGAATCGTCAAGAAGCTTTAACTGGTGAGTCAACGCCCATTAACCCACTTAGCCAGCAAGATTTATTTGTAGCGCGCAAAGAAGTTCTCTCTACTTATATGGCACCAGAAATTGAAGAGTATCTGGTACAACTGATTATCAGCACCCGTCAACCAGAAAAACTGGGCGGAGCTTTAGCCAGCTATATTGAGTACGGCGCAAGCCCTCGTGCGACCATAGCTCTGGATCGTTGCGCACGCGCAAATGCGTGGCTGAATAATCGAGACTATGTTACGCCTGGCGATGTGCAAACCGTATTGTTTGATATCCTGCGCCATCGCATTATTCTAAGTTACCAAGCCGAAGCCGAAGGTGTTACTGCTGATGCCATCATTGATGAGTTAATCAAACAAGTTCCAACACCTTAAGATCAGTTCATGACACATAAGCCAATTACCTCACAGCAAGCAGGCTCAAACTCTATTGAATTAAGTTTGGAACAACTGATTGCCTGCCAATATTGGGCTCGCGAAAGCATTCCGCTGCCCAATAAAAAATCTAAAGCTCATTTAGTGGGTGGTCACTTATCACCTTATAAAGGTCGAGGTATGGAGTTTTCTGAGGTACGTCAGTATCAACCTGGTGATGATATTAGAACTATTGACTGGAAAGTAACCGCACGCACTGGTGAAGTACATACCAAAATATTTCAGGAAGAACGGGAAAGACCTGTATTCCTGTTGCTGGATTTACAGGACTCCATGTTTTTTGGTTCCAAAAAGCGATTCAAATCAACTCTGGCCTGTTTGCAGGCGGCGCGAGTATTCTGGACCGCGCATAACTCTGGCAACCGAGTAGGAGCGTTATTAAATACCGCTGATGAACACGTTGAGCTAAAACCTTCTAACCGCCGCAAAAATGGCCTGCGACTCTTGCAACATATGCTGGAGTTGCACAACCAGCGGCTGCAAGCGATTTATCAGCAGGAAAAGCCCTTCACCATTAACAGCAATGCTCTGTCGGATGCATTATCACGGCTTCGTCATTTGGTTAAAGGTGGTAGTTTGATTTATATTTTCAGTGACTTTTCCAATCTCTCTGAAGCATGCAAGCAAGATCTCATCCATCTTGCACAACATAACGACATTCATGCGGTCATGATGACCGACCCACTGGAGCAGTCGATCCCGGTTGCAGGAGAATTTCTACTGACTGATGGTGATAGTACTATCGCTTTAAATTCAGCAAGACCCGGTTTTAAAAATCGCTACCAGGAAATGTTTCATGACAAGCTGATAAAGACGCAAAGATTTTTCCAGGAAGCTCAGTGTAGTTTTGTCGAATACAGCACCTCACAAGAACTTAGCGACTTTGCAATCAATCCATACCGCAATCGTTCAACATCCAGTAAAAGAGCATAAACAGAGACTATGGCGAATCCTCAACAGGCTCAATTGTTAGAACAACTACGCGATATCCATCTCCCGGATGATGTCAGCTGGTGGCCATTGGCTATTGGCTGGTGGGTTGTTTTAGCGATCATAATAGCTGTGATTACTTTACTGATCGCTAAAGCCATTGTGCAGCAACGTCGTAAACGCTATGCCCGTTTTGCGCTGATTGAGCTTGAAGATATCAAGCACAGCGATAATAAAGATTGGCTCATTCAGACGCACCAGATTATGCGTCGTGCCAGTTTATGTTATTTCCCTAAATCGCAAGTAGCCTCGATGGATACCAAGCACTGGGTCATATTGTTGTATCAAACTGGTAGCGATATCTGGACACAACAGAACCTGCAACTGTTAGAAGAAGGCGTCTATCGAAATCCAGACACTATTGATTCCGAGCATAAAGAGCAGTTCTTGCAAGAAGCCAGTTTGTGGCTAAATAACTTACCCCATTTAAAGCAATTGCCAGCCTTTACAGAGTCTTTCGCCATGGAAGCTCAAGGAGGACAGTCTCATGTTTGAGTTTGTCTGGCCTTGGACCTGGGTACTATTACCTCTTCCCCTGTTGATCTGGTGGCTGGCGGAACGCAAGCGTCAAAAGCAAGCCTTAAGAGCTCCACTATTTTTGTACTGGCGCAGCATTCAGGAACAGCAAGGTAAATCAACTAAACGCTTTCCCTGGCTGACCTTTTTAATCTGGGCCTTAATGATAACTGCCTTAGCCCGCCCACAATGGGTCGGCGATACCATGGACTTGCCGGCTACTGGCCGCGATCTGATGATCAGCATTGATATTTCAGGCTCAATGGAAATGCCGGACATGGTCATTGAAGACAAAGAAGTTGATCGCTTGGTAGCAGTTAAAGCTTTACTCACTGACTTTATTGCGCGCCGCAAAGGTGACCGCGTCGGCATGATATTATTTGGCGAACAAGCCTACCTGCAAACACCACTGACTTTTGATTTAAAAACCGTGCAAACCATGCTGGATGAAACAACTATCGGTTTAGCAGGCTCATCACGCACAGCTATCGGTGATGGCATTGGCCTGGCAGTAAAGCGTTTGCGCGAACGTGATGCCAATAATCGCGTGCTCATTCTATTAACTGACGGCCAGAATAACACCGGAGCGCTAAATCCGCTTCAAGCGGCCGAACTCGCCGAACATGCAGGAATTACCATTTACACTATCGGTGTTGGTGCCGATGAGATGATTGTGAAAAATCGATTCTTTGGTAATCGTCGTATAAACCCATCGCTGGAACTGGATGAAGAAAGCTTGATTGCAGTTGCCGAAAAAACCGGTGGTCGTTATTTCCGAGCTCGTGACACCAAGGAGATGGAAGAGATTTACCAAATTATTGATGAACTAGAGCCGGTGGAAGATGACTACCAGAGTTATCGTCCTATCAAGGCTTTGTTTTATATTCCTCTTTCTTTAGCGTTGTTGATTTCATTACTATCAATTTTGATTCGAACATTAATCAGCTGGCGCATGCACTCAAGTGCTATCACCCAAACGAAAGTTGGCAGTACTAATCAGGAGGATACTCATGTTTGATTTCCTCCCTGACATACACCTACTACATTTCGTTCGCCCCTGGGCATGGTTATTGTTAATACCAGTTTTTATTTTTTGGTGGCTCTACCGAACCCGAGGTCAACAAGCCAGCGGTTGGGCAAAGCTGATTGACCAACACCTTTTAAGCTGGCTAATGCCTAAATCACAATTAGGCAAGAGCATTCAATGGCAAAAGAATCTACTTCTCGCTTTCTGGATTTTAGCCGTGGCCGCTTTATCCGGGCCAAGCTGGAAGAAGCTTCCTCAACCAGTCTTCTCAAACCTTGCATCACGAGTCTTAGTACTCGACCTTTCGGCTTCAATGGATTCTCCCGATGTGAAACCCAGTCGTTTGGCTCGAGCCAAGTTCAAACTTACAGACATCCTGAAAGCGATTAAAGATGGACAAACTGGCTTTGTAGTCTATGCCGGCGACGGTTTTGTATTAAGCCCTTTAACCACTGATACTGACACTATTGATAATATGGTGGGAGTTCTTGCGACCAATCTAATGCCCCTCGTCGGTAGCCAGCCCAGCAAAGGTATCGAAAAAGCAATAGAGCTTTTAGACAATGGCGCGGCAGGTGAAGGTGATATTATCTGGATCACTGATGGCGCCAGTGATCGTGAGCTTTCCAACATTGAAAGTCTAATGAGTAAAACGCCTTACAACCTTAATATTCTGGCTATTGGAACCGAACAAGGTGCCCCTATCCCGATGCCAAATGGTTCCGGATTTATTAAAGATTCCAAGGGCAACATCGTTATTCCCAAACTTAACTATGACGAGCTGGCAAGCCTTGCCGATGATATAGGCGCAACCTTAACGCCAATGACCGCGGGCAATGATGATATTGATTTGTTACTTGAGCGGGAGCAACTCACTATCGATGAAAAGCTTGAGAAACAGGATATTATGGCAGACAGCTGGGAAGATGCTGGATTCTGGCTACTATTTTTAGTGCTACCGATTTTATTGCTCGGCTTTAAACACCGTTCAATGTTCGCGGTTATTGTTATCATGTC